>JAYPJE010000010.1:52474-94690 GCA_038128265.1 Gemmatimonadota bacterium | reverse complement strand
GTATGGGGATAACTGAGCGTGCAGGCTGTGGAGACCGTTTAAGCGCAGGGCCACTTTAATCGTTTTCTCAAACTGGCGGCCGACGATAGGCGCAGCGAAGGCGTGCGCAGCTATCTATCTTCTATAGGCAATTGAGGTAATATTTCCGACCGATGTTTCCCCTTATTGCAAAGCTGCTAACACCGCTGGTTTCGCCGATGGGCATCGCAGCCCTGCTGTGGTTATTGGCTATTGCAGCGCGCTTTGTATATCCCCGTTGGAGTATGCGGCTGCTCTGGACCGGTTTTTCCCTGCTGCTCTTTTTCAGTGCGTCGTGCACCGGCGATGCGCTCCTTGGCCACTTGGAGACGCGCTATCCGGCTATGCGGGCAGAAGAAAGTCCACCCGCCGATGTGATCATTGTGTTGGGTGGGGCGACGGTGCCTGCGCTGAAGCCGCGCGTGCACATAGAGGTGGCCGACAGCTTTGATCGTCTGCTGCACGGCATGCGTCTATTGCGGGCGGGTAAGGCTGCGCACCTATTGCTCAGCGGGGGCAATATCGTCGAGTTGACCGGCGTCGAGCAGAGCGAGGCGCAGCAGTACCGCGCGCTCGCACTAGAGGCGGGTATTCCAGAAAAAGCGCTCGTGTTAGAAGAGCGCTCGCGCAACACGCGCGAAAACGCGCAGTATGCGGCTCAGACCATGCGCGAAAAGGGGTGGAATAGTGCACTGCTGGTCACATCGGCATCGCATATGCCGCGGGCAGCAGCGGCGTTTGCCGCATTCGATATTTCGTTTGTACCGGCCCCTACCGACGTGCACTGCGTCGACCGGCCGTTTAGCCTGTGGGGACTGCTGCCGTCGGCGTATGGACTCGAGCTGTCGAGCGTGGCGATAAAAGAATACATCGGCTGGTGCGTGTACGCGCTGCGCGGCTGGATCGGCTGAGCGGGCTGGGTTTCAGCTATCGACCCGCAGCGCAGGTTCCTCTCCGCGCGAAAAGGCCTGGGCGATCTCGTCGCAGCGCTCGTTGTCGGGGTCGCCGGCGTGTCCGCGCGTGTATTCCCAGCGCACAGCGGCGCTGTTGAGCGCATCCAACTGCTGCCACAGATCCTGATTGAGGACGGGCTTTTTGGCGGCCGTGCGCCATCCTCGGCGCTTCCAGCCGTGTATCCACTCGGTAATGCCCTTGAGCACGTATTCGCTGTCCGTTACGATGGTAATGCGATCGCTGCTGTCGATGTTTTTTAGCGCCTCGATAGCGGCCTGTAATTCCATCCGATTATTGGTCGTCTCGGGGGCAAACCCGCCTAATTCGCATATTGTGCCATTTGCGTAGCGTATGCGGGTGGCCCAACCTCCGGGGCCTGGGTTACCCGAACAGGCTCCATCTGTGTAAATCTTCGTCTCCGTCACGCGCGTCCTCGTTGATGTGTCGGTGAAAAATTGCCAGGGAGATGAATCTTGCTAAATTATCACCTTCTCCACTAGTGTCAATCGAGTGAAAAGTCTATGGACGACAAAGAAAAACAGTATGATCTCGTCGTGATCGGCGGGGGACCAGGGGGCTATACGGCGGCTATCCGCGCACGGCAATTGGGTATGCAAGTGGCGCTGGTCGAACGGGAACGGCTGGGCGGCGTGTGCCTTAACTGGGGCTGCATTCCGACCAAGGCGTTGCTGCGCCAAGCGGAAGTGTGGCGGTTGATGGGGCGGGCCGATGAGTTTGGCCTTGCACTGGGCGAGGCGCAATTCGACTGGTCAAAGATCGTCGCGCGCTCGCGCGCCACGGCCGATGAGCTCGCGCGTGGCGTTCAATACCTGATGAAGAAAAATGGCGTTGAAGTGGTCGAGGGCAGTGGGCGCATTACGCCGCTGCGTCAGGTCGAAGTCCGCGATTCTGGTGAAGATGTTATCGGCACGCTCGAGGCTGAACAGATCCTCATCGCCACTGGCAGTCAGCCCCGATCGCTGCCGGGCGTCGACATCGACGGGGAGCGCATACTCTCCAGCCGCCAGGCGATGGTGCTAAAGGCCATCCCCTCCGAAATTGCGATTGTCGGTGCCGGCGCGATTGGCGTAGAATTCGCCTACTTTTTCAATGCGTTTGGCAGTCGAGTCACGCTGCTAGAGTCGCTGCCGCATATTCTGCCGCGCGAAGACGAGGAAGCGGCTGCGGCCCTGCACGACAGCTTGGAAAAGCAGGGCATTCGCATTGCGACGGGGGCACACATAGCCGATGTGAAACGCAGTGCGAAGGGGGTGAAGGTGCACTACGCGGTGGGAGAGAAAGAGGAGACCCTTGTGGTGGAACGCGTGCTTATGGCCGTAGGCGTTGGTGCGCAGAGCGCGGGCCTCGGGCTTGAGGCGCTCGGCGTGCGCATGCGGAATGGCGCTATCGAAGTCGATGGTCGCCAGCGCACGTCGGTAGAGGGTGTCTGGGCCATTGGCGACGTGGCCGGTCCGCCGCAGCTGGCACACGTAGCGTCTGCTGAGGGCATTGCTGCAGTCGAGTTTATGGCCGGTCGTCAGCGACCAGAGGTCGATCGCGGGCAGGTGCCTAACTGCATATACTGTCAGCCGCAGGTAGCCAGCATTGGCCTGAGCGAAGCCGAAGCGCGGGCGCAGGGTCTCGAGATCAACGTTGGTCGTTTCCCGTTTGCTGCCAGCGGCAAGGCGCGTGCAGCGGGTGAGACGGAGGGCTTTGTCAAACTGGTTTTTGGCAGCCGCTACGGCGAACTGCTGGGGGGGGTGATTGTCGGCGCTGAGGCCACGGAGCTGATTGGCGAACTCTCCCTGGCGCTCAAGCTCGAGGCGACGTACGAAGAGCTGCTTTACTCCATGCATGCCCACCCGACCTTTTCCGAAGCAATTATGGAGGCGGCAGGCGAGGCATTTGGCGAGGCGATCAGTATTTAAGGGCATTGAGAGGCAACGCATACGCATCCGAGGGTTGAGACGGGCGCGGATTCTGTGCGCACAGGGTCGATTGGTAGGCAAAATAGGATATACTTTCTCGGGAGAGGGATATGAGTGAACTAAACGTTCCGACCTATGAAGGCATTGGCGTGCGACCGCTGATAAACTGCAAGGGGACCTACACGATTATCAGCGGCTCGGTGATGTTACCGCAGGTGCGCCAGGCCATGTTTGAGGCCTCACAGCGCTATGTGCATATCGAAGAGTTGATGGAGGCCGTTGGGGCGCGGATCGCCGAGCTAATGCAGTGTGAGTGGGGGTTGGTTACCAACGGCTGTGCGGCCGCCCTGTGCCAAATTACTGCGGCCTGTGTCGCTGGTACCGATCCAGAAAAAATGGCGCGGCTGCCGGATACGACGGGAATGAAAAACGAGGTCATTGTTCAGTCGAGCCATCGCCACACCTACGATCACGCCGTGCGCATGGTCGGTGTTCGCCTGATTGAAGTCGCAACGCGCGCAGATTTACAAGCGGCGTTAAGCGAGCGGACGGCCATGCTGCTGGTCTTTGGCGATGCGGCCGAGCGCGGTCAGATTTCGGTGGGTGAGATGGCTGCGATTGGCAGGGAACACGGCGTGCCGACCTTTGTCGACGCGGCAGCTGAGCGACCGGACGTGCCCAATTGGTATCTGCAGCAGGGGGTAGATGCCGTGGGCTACAGCGGGGGGAAATGCCTGCGCGGCCCCCAAGCTGCGGGCCTTGTGCTGGGCAGCAAGGAGCTTTTGCAGGCTGCCTTTATCAACGGGGCGCCACACCACGCGCTCGGGCGGCCGATGAAAGTAGGCAAAGAGGAGATTATGGGGATGTTGGCCGCCGTTGAACAGTGGGTGGAGCGCGATCATCAGGCCGAATGGAAAGCCTGGGAAGCGCGCCTGCAGCAGGTGGCCGATGTTGTAGAAGCGTATCCTTCGGTGCAGACTGCACTGCGCCAACCCGGCCGCTCAAATGTTGCACCGGTGTTGGCCATTGAATGGGACCCGAAGACGCTGGGGGCTACCGGAAACGAGGTAGCTGCGCTGCTTTCGGATGGATCGCCGCGCATTGAGGTATTTAGCAGTGAACGGGGCTTTTCCGTTATGCCTTATATGATGGAAGAAGGCGATGCCGACGTTGTGGCGGGTCGTCTCCACGAAATACTCTCAGCGCTATAGGAGGCAGGCGATGGCCAGCGTAAATGGGACGTGGGTTGTGCATATCCGCTTTGTGCGTGGTGAGGCTACCCACTCGATGCAGATAGAGCAAGACGGCGATCAAGTACACGGGCGTTACCGGTCGCAGTATGGCGAGCGCGAGGTGAGCGGCCGAGTCGAGGGAAGCGAACTCTTTCTACGCGTGCCTATGCACTATCAGGCCGTGGGCGCAACGTACGGTTTTCGCGGCGTGCTGGAGGGGGACGTGCTGCGCGGCGAAGTCGACCTCGGTGAATACTGGCGCGGCGAGTGGGAGGCTACACGGCACACCTGATCTGTGCTGGGTGCACGAGTCGGTGCGTTGGAATCTGAATCCGCCCCGTGCGGGGGCAAGCCGCTTGCCCAAAAACCCCCGACCGTGGTACCTTTGCTGGTGAGGCAAAGGGGAAACAGATGAACATACTGCGTTGTATTGTGGGCGGGCTGCTCGTCGCCGCGCTGTCGAGTTGCAGCGGGAGCGAGAAATCGGCGGCCGGCCCGGACGAGGGTTCGCAGCCGGAAGCACCCGTGCTGCGCGTCACCCAGATCGGCGATGGAGAGATCCAACTGAGCTGGGGAGCCATTGCCGATGAGGGCGATGTCATCTACGTGGTCTACCGCAGTGCGGCGGGCGAACCCGTAGCCGCAGTCGATTCGACGTTTCGCACGCAGTTCGGCGACCGCGGACTCCAATACGAAGTCGAATACACCTACTATGTAGCAGCGGTAGACAATTTTGGTCGAGAGGGCGCGCGCTCCAATGCCGTATCCGGTCAGCCGTTTAACAATCTGGCCCCGCTGGCTCCTACTTCACTGCGCGCCATAGCCCACAACATCGAAATTTTTGATCAATTGGAAATTGCCCTCGACTGGGATGCCAATAGCGAGGCCGATTTGTTGGGCTATCGCGTGTACCGCTCTACGGAGGAAGTCTTTGCGCCGACGGCCGAAGCGCTGCACGCCGAGGTGGAGGCTGCGCGCTATATCGACCGGGCGATCGAAGTCGGGATGGTCTATTACTACCAGGTGACGGCCTACGACCGCGGCGGTAAGGAAAGCGCCGGTTCGGTGGCGGCCAGCGACGTGGCGCTGCCGGTCGTGCGGCTAGCCGCGCCGATTGACGGCGAGCTGGCCTCTCCGCAGGCCGCTTTTGCTTGGCATCCAGTACCCAACGCCCTTTCCTACCGCGTGATTGTCACGACCTCTCCCACCAGCGGCGAGATCTCAGAAATGGACCTGACGGCCGATACGACGGCTGTTTTCAAGGGACGCTCTCTTTCAGGTGGCCAGCAGGCGAAACTGGAAACGGGTCAGATCTACTACTGGAAGGTGATTGCTAGCACGCGCGAAGAGGGCGTAGAAAACTCCGTTAGCGCGGTGGAAGACTTCAAGGTGCGCTGATGGAGCTTGACCGCGGTGCCCTGCGCGTGGTGGAGACGCTGCGCGCGGCCGGGCACCGGGCGCTGCTGGCTGGCGGCTGTGTGCGCGACCTGCTCATGGGGCGCACGGCCAAGGATTGGGATATTGCCACCGATGCCGATCCGGATCAGGTGGCTTCGCTCTTTGCGCGCACGCTGCCGGTGGGGGCGCACTTCGGCATCTGCGTCGTCGTGCTCGAAGAGGGCCATTACGAAGTGGCGCGCTTTCGCCGCGACGGGCCCTACGTCAACGGGCGGCATCCAACCAGCGTGGAAGCGGCCGATGCGCGCGCCGATGCCTTGCGACGCGATTTCACCATCAACGGCCTCTTTTTTGACCCAGCCAACCGCGAAATAATCGACTACGTCGGTGGGCGCGCCGATATCGAGCGCGGTCTCCTGCGCGCCATCGGCGATCCCGTCGAGCGCTTTGCCGAAGACTACCTGCGCCTGCTGCGCTGTGTGCGCTTTGCCGCGCGCCTCGGCTTTGCCATTGAAGAATCGACCTACGCGGCGCTCTGTGCCCATGCCCCTCGAATCGATGCCGTCAGCCCTGAGCGGATTGAGGACGAGCTGACGCGTATGCTGACGGAGCGCGGCGTAGTGCGCGGACTGGAACTGCTCATGGACAGCGGGCTCCTCCGAGTCGTGCTGCCCGAAGTGGCCGACCTGCGCGGCGTGCAGCAACCGCCGGAATTCCATCCGGAGGGCGACGTGTGGAACCACGTGCTGCTCGTTATGGATCAGCTGCGCGAGCCGCCGGCCGAGCTAGCCTGGGCCGCGTTGCTGCACGACATTGGTAAAAAACCGACGTTTGAAGTCCGCGATCGCATCCGCTTTAATCGCCACGATGTGGTGGGGGCGCGTATGGCCGAGCACATCTGTCGTCGTCTGCGCATGTCTAATGCGCGCAGCACGCGCATTTGCGACCTGGTTGTACAGCACATGCGGATTCGCAACGTGCCCGATATGCGCGAGAGCAAGCGTCGGCGCTTTTTACGTCAGGATGCGTTTGCCCAACTGCTGGAATTACACCGCGCCGACTGCATGGGCTGTCACCGCAAAATGGATCTGTACGAGTACTGTCTGGGGCAGTTGGACGACCTGGGCGAGGAAGATCTGCGTCCGTCGCCCTTACTCAGCGGGCGCGATCTGCTGGCGCTGGGCATGGAACCTGGCCCGATGGTAGGCCGTGTGTTAGAGCGGTTGGAAGATGCCCAGCTGGAGGGGGCGCTGCACAGCCGGGAGGAGGCACTAACCTGGGTGGAGCAGCGCTACCGCACGTCGATTAGTCCGCGTCGATAGGTGCTGCGTTATGCCAGACCGCTCCGCAGCACATCGATAATCCGGCTGTGTGAAGCCGGGGACATTAAATAGAGGCCGTCCCACCCCTCCTTTCGTATCCACTGCACCTGCTCGGCGGCCAGTTCCGCTCCGGCCGCAGCCTGATCTTCCGCCTGCTCATAGCGTTCCAACTGCGCAAAGACTGCGTTGGGCACCACTACGCCGGGCACAGATGCCATGCGCCGCGCGTGGTCAAGGCTAGTTAGTACGAGGACGCCAACCAGCATGGCCGCTCGGTCGCGAAAGGGCGAAAGGGCGCCGAGGGCAGCGTGGTCAAAGACGGGTTGGGTCATAACGTAATCGACTCCAGCCTCTAGCTTGCGCTGTAGCTTTTCAACTTCGCGGTCCCTATCGAGCGCTTCGGGCTCAAATCCGGTGCCAACGGTGAAGCGCGTGCGCGGGTTCTTATGCGTGCCTAGCGGATGGCCCCCAAAATCGATTCCAGCGTTAAGATGATGCTGCACATAGCGAATCAGCGCAGCTGAGTCCATGTCAAAGACGGCGCTGGAGCGGGGGTAGGTCGGCGACATTTTAGGCGGGTCGCCCGTGATGAGTAGGACGTTGTGGATCGCATTAGCCCAGTAGCCGATCAGCCGGCTCTGCAGTCCCATTGTATTGAGGTCGCGCAGGGTGAAGTGCGGTATGAGTTCGAGGGGGTCGCTCGGACCCCAGTTGAGTCGGCGACGAATCAGATGAATAAAATCGCCCGGAGGCATGAGCGGGATGCCGCGCGATCCGTCGGTTAAGTCGAGTGCATCAACTAGACCCGTGGCGGCCAGTTCCTCAATAAAAGATAGGCGTGTGCCAATGCCGCCGGTGCCGCGCGAAGGCAGCATTTCGACACTGACGGCGAATTCGCCGCTAAAAATCTTGCGCGAAAAGGGTCCGTTGTCCCGCTTAGTATGGCGCGGGGTCGGTTCGAGTGCGCCGTCCCATTCTACCTGTGTTTGCACCCGCGCCCTGCCGAGGCTGCGCAGATAGTTGTGCATCTCGTTGATATGGGGGGGGTGCACATCGCAGCAACCACCGAGTAGGCGCACGCCGCGCTGGGCGGCCTCGCGCGCAAAGCGACCCATAGATTCGGGGTTGACGCCCGTCAGGTAGCGGTGGCCGATGCGCTGAAAATCACCCCCATTGGGCATAAGCGATAGACCAATGCGCTGTGCTTGAACGGACTCGAGCGTAGACACGCTTTCTAAGAAGGCGCGCGCTTCCCAAGGCGCACAGCAGTTGACGCCGATGACGTCGGCGCCGAGATCGGCAGCGGTTCTGGCAAAGAGCAGGGGGTCGAGGTCCCAGGTGCCGTCGGGGCGCTGGTGTAGCGCCATATGCACGACCACTGGAATGGGTTGAGGCAGCTCCCGTATGATCTCAAGGACGGCGCTGACGTGCAGCAGCGAAGAGAAGGTTTCCAGCAAGAGCGCATCGGCACCGGCGGCGGTGAGCGCCTCGATCTGTGGTCGATAGATGCTGCGGGCTTCCCCAGGCGTTTCGCGCATATCTTGCGTTGGCCCGATGGAGCCAAGCACAAAAAACGGTTCGCCCCCGCCCCTTTGGCTGGTGAAAAGTTCAACGGCCTCGCGTGCCAAAGCCACGCCTCGTCTATTGATTTCACCCACGCGCTCTGCCTGACCGTGCGCGGCTAATTGGGTCGGGTTCGCCGCAAAGGTGTTGGTCGTGAGGATGCGCGCGCCGGCCTGCAGGTATTCCAAATGGACCTGGCGCACGATATCGGGATGATCGCTGTTGAACGTTTCATACTGGTGGTTTTGTTCGGATAGGCGACCCGTGCGCTCAAAGAGCAGCGAACCCATCGCGCCATCGGCCAGCAGGGGGGCCCGTTGCAGGTGTTCAAGGAAAAGGGACATAGCGCAAATCTCTCGGTGTGCTGCGGATAGAAGCGGCGTCAAACGCGTTTGGCTTTAAACTCAGTATAAGTATATCAAGATTTACTGATATATACAAACGGCGTGGAAATAAAAAAACACTAACTAGCTGTTGGATAGGTGGTTATGGTACATCACCTACGGGTCCCATAAAGATCGGCAAAGACGAAGAAATCGTCGAAATCAGTATCGGAATCGCCGTCTAGATCATAGATGGAATCCCAATTAGGATCGTCGAATGTAAGGCCAAAGTGGTCGGTAAAGGCGAAGAAATCATCGAAGTCTACCGTCCCATCGTCGTTGAAATCACCGCGCAGGGTGGGGGAGGGAGGGGGTCCGTAGTCGATGTGCAGGGTGGGATGGCGCAGCGAATCGATCGAGTCTCCGCTGATAAAGCGCTTGGCTGTCGCCGTCGGCCCTTCGGTGCCTAAAAGAATCCAGCCGAAATGTTGTTCCGGATGGTCGATCCAGTGCTGTACGTCGGCCCGAAGTGGATCGCCTGTCCAGCTATAGGAGCCGATGCCATCGACGTCCTGTATGGCGCTAGGCGCTGGGGTGAAATCGCCGCCTGGTTGAGACCAGCTCGTATTGGGATAAAATGTGTGCATCCAGGTTGCATCGCCGCTGGAAGCGCTTCCTCCCAGGCCCTCACCGCGTGCACCGGCCGACGTTCCCTCGCCCCAGTCGGCCAACACTACATGGGTGCCAATGGTCGTAGCACCGGCGTTGCTCTTGTCCATGTAGAGGGTCAATTCGGCGCTGCGCAGGATCGATCCGCGTGGAATGGCCGACAGATCAAAGTGCAGCAGGGCGCGCCGGTTGCCGTTGTCGGCCGTGGCGCCGACAAAGAGATAGAAGCCGATGCCGTTACTCAACGAGCCATCGCTGCTCTCATAGAGCGTATTGTCCTTGCTCGGCGTCAAGGTCAGGATTTCGGCCTGGCATGGGGCGCTCAGTGCAAGCGATAGCGAGAGAAAGAGTCCGCGCAGGGAGAAGAGGTCTGTTTTCGTCAACGCATCTGAAAACCGGGTAATCACAGGGATCTGCTCGGCCGCTAGGAGGATCGCGCAGGGATGCGTTCCAAGCAGGCCAACACGTCGCGCGGCTGAATGCGTTCTGCAAAGAAGAATGCCTCGCCGGGCACGTCTCGTAGGTCGTCTTGGCTGACGTTGAGCCGGCTGGATATGGCGATGATGAGATCGCGGCGCCCGGCCCGGCGCAGCTTTTCCAGTTTGCGGCGCAGATACTCGGGGCGCCAATAGCCGACGATTTCGAGCAGGCCGGTGCGGCCGTCGGGGTGTTGAAAAGTAAAATCGGGTATCATCACGGTCTCTTTGAGGTTGATGATCTCGCTCTCGCGCTCCATGCGCCATGGCGTCTTGGTCTTGGCAAAGCGTGCGGCAAAGGTTTCCTCGAGCAGCGAGTCGTAAAGCGTCTGATCGCGGTAGTGCGAGACGAGCGGGCTCTTGTCATCGAGGATAAACTGCTGTCTCCGGCCGTCTTTGCGCAGGATGTCAGCGCGCATGGACCAGCGCGTGCACAGCAGCAGAGCGGGCAGGAAAACGGCCATTTGCAGGCCGTATTTTTGCGAGTGGCGAAAGAGGCTAACAGGTCCGTCGAGGGTAATTTCATAGCCCGCATCGACGTCGCCTTCAATCGCGTGAATAAGGCGATAAAACTTAATGAACTTAAAGAGCTGTTTGTAGCGGTGCGGCAGGTTTTTAAATACGCTCAGATAGAGCACTTCACAGCGGTAAAGCATCGCTTGGGCTAGGGCGACGTTGTATCGGTTGAGCAGCTGGTTGGCATCGGGCGCGGTGAAGGTGGATAGCAGGTGGTTCTCCGGTAGGTCTGCGTAGAGCCCGCGCTCGATTTCTTCGCGGGAGACCTGGTATTTGAGCGCCACGTGCTCCAGCACATGTGCGGCTGTGGTGGGATAAATGGGACCTGGTTCGCACACGATGGGGTGGTTTTCGCGCGCAAAGGAAAACACTTCGTCGCGCAGTTGGTCGGCGGGGATGGGGCCATCGATGTGGAACTCGCAGTGGTCGTCGAGCAGCAGCTTGTTGAGGCCCCGCTGTATGCGATAGTCCGTGCGATCCCCCTGGTGTGCGTCGAGTGCGGCGCTGAGCCGGCCGCGGGTCTGCCCTTCGTGCGCTTGGAAGAGGCCGATGAGCCCGTCGGCCAACTCGATAAACTTTTCGTCGCCGACGTCGATGTAGCACGGCGTGATATAGGGGCCGCGCGCGCGGGTGAGCAGTAGGTCGGATGTCAGCATGGGATGATTGAGCTCAGAATTCAGGAGGCGCGTTCTTCTTCGCTCTGCGCATTATAGGCTTCGTGACGGCCGCGGCGCTCGCTCATGCGCTCTTCTACGGTATTGGAAGATATGACTTCATAGAGAATGGCTCGCTTGCCCTGGCGACGGCGTAGGATGCGGCCGAGTCGCTGCACGTGCTCGCGGATCGTGGCCGAGCCCGACAGCACGACGGCGACGTTGGCTTCGGGCATATTGACCCCCTCGTTGAGCACTTTGGAGGTCACCAGCGCTAGGTAGTCGCCGCGATTGAATTTCTCCAATATGTGTTTGCGCTCTTTAGTGCGCGTCTGGTGGGTGATAGCCGGCACGAGAAACTGGCGCGCGATCTGGTAAACGGTCTGGTTGTCGTTGGCAAAGACCAGCACGCGATCGCGCGGATGGGATTTGAGTATATCCTCCAGCACGCGCAGCTTGGCCGTCGTGCCGAGAGCCAGTTGGCGATGGGTGCGGTAGGCCAGCATAGCGCGGCGTCCTGCGCTCGAGGTCGAAGACAGCTGGACAAAGCGTCGCCAGCCATTCTTCGTGCCCATGCGGATGTTCTTTTCCTCGAGAAATTCGCGGTAGGTTTGTCGGGCTGCTTCGTACGCGACGCGCTCTTCGGCTACCATGTCTACTTGGCGCCGCTCGATGCGGTACTCGGATAGGTATTCGCCCGACAGCGGGCGGATGCCCTTTTCGTAGGCAATGGGGCCGACGAGGGCGTCGAGCAGGACGTGCCGCCCATCGGATCGCTCGGGAGTGGCCGTCAGCCCCAGGCGATAGGGCGCAATGCTCATTTCGGCACTGTGGCTGTACATTTCGCCGGGCAGGTGGTGCACTTCGTCGTAGACGAGCAGGCCGAAGCGGTTACCGTAGCGTTCCATGTGCATATAGGCGCTATCGTAGGTGCTGACGGTGAGGTCGGCCAGCTCGTGGTAGCCGCCACCGAGGAGACCGATCGGGCAGGAGAAGCTCTGGGTTAGGAGGTCGTACCACTGGTTCATTAGATCAATAGTTGGCACGACGACTAGCGCACTGCGTTGAACGGACTGGAGCACGTGCAGGGCTACGAGCGATTTGCCCGCGCCGGTGGGCAATACGACGATGCCGCGGCGTTGATGCTGTTCCCAGGCGTCCAGGCTTTCGCGCTGGTGGGGATGGAGCGCAGGGGTTTGTCCGAGAGAGAGGTCTAGGGTCCGATAGCGGGGGGCTGCGTTGTCTACGGCGATATCGCGCGCGCGAAAAAACGCGATGGCATCGCGGTAAAAATGTGCCTGAGCTCGGTAGAGATCGACGCGCGCGTCCCAGACAAAGGGGCTTGGCACCTCCTGATCGCAGTAGTCGCGCAGCACCAGCGTGCCTTCTTCAAAGCGGAGTCGCATGCGTTGGCAGCCCGTCGCGCGCTGTGCCGTGCCCGCTAACCCCGTTGGGCGATGGCGGTGTAGATGCGTTGGAAGACCAGACCCAGAATAAGGGCCATTCCGCCTCCCACCAGCGCTACTTCCCAGCGTCCTACATACAGGCCCGAAAGGCCGATGATGCCGCCGCCAATGGCAACGGCGCCCAGCAGCGCGGTGCCCAGACCGCGGGCAATGGGCGCGCCGCCGCCGGATGGGGCCCCGGCCTTTTGCGCGATGGGGCCCCACCAGCCCATGGGACGCGCCTCGTTATAGAAGCTCAGCAGCTTTTCTTCGGGCTCCGGCTCGGTCCATAGAGCAACGGTAATCCACAGCAGACAGGTCATGGCAATCGAGCTGAGCACGATGATGTAGGCCGCGTCCTGTCCGGCGTCGATCCACAGGGCAAAGATCACAAATTTATTCAGCAGGAAAATCAGCGGACCTCCGAACGATGCGGCCAGTCGTGCCGGGCCATTAAAGCGCCACCACCACCACTGGCCCCAGTTGGCGGTCAGCTCTGCCGAGGAAAGACCCAGCATAAACACGGCAATATCAATGACGTTGGTCGCCTTGAGCGCTACTGCCAACGAAAGCCCCATGATAACGACCATTACCGCGCGCCCGACGTTCATGTAGTGTCCGGTTTCGGCACCGCGCTGGATAAAGCGCCGGTAGATATCGTTGATAAAGACCTGTGCGCCGAAGTTCATATTGGAGTCGACGGTCGACATAATGGATGCAAATAGGGCCACCAGCGATAAACCGAGCAGGCCGGAGGGCAGGTAGTGGCCCAACAGCAGGCCGTAGGCCAGCTCCTTGTCCATGCTGCCATCGTGCAGTCCCGGCCATTTGACCATAGCGCCCAGCGCGGGCAGCGTCAGCATCGCCAGCATCAGGAAGAGTACTATCTCGGTCCAGACATACATGCGGGTTGCTTCGCGGCTGTCGCGACAAGACAGCAGGCGCTGTCCCTCCATGGCGCCGGCCATCGGCGCTAGGTCGCCGCCGTAGCCGACGGCCGTGCCCACCGTCCAGGCGATGATGGCGATCACACCTAGCATCTCATGGCTCATGGGCGGATGCCAGCTGACCACGCCCTCGCCAAACTGCGTCACCAGGGCTTGGTAGAGTCCGGTCGGTCCGCCAAAGTCACTCCAGACGAGGATCATCAATACCAGGGAAGATCCGATCATAATAGCCGTTTGCACGATATCGGACATGACGACGCCCATATAGCCCGAGAGCACGACGTAGAGCAAGATGATGGGGATGGCGACTAGGAACGTCTCCACCCGGGACCAGCCCAGCAGCACCTCCGATACTTTGGTGAGTCCGAGCAGGCCGGCGCCGGTCCAGGCTACAACGGCGATAAAGGCGCTGCGTAGCGATACCCAAGCGCGCATGGTCGAAGCAGCAGGACCGCTAAAGCGCCGTTCGTAAAACTCGGGTGAGGTGAAAATCTTCAGGCGGCGCCAGCAGGCGGCAAAGAGCAATCCGCCGATGAGCAGGGCCAGCCCAAAGCGACTCAGGTACCACCAGCATATGAAGGTGCCGGTAATAACCGTCATGCCGCAGTAGGCGGGGGCCACGTCGGCATTCATGCAGGTGACGGCATAGCTGGTGCCGTTCATCCAGCCTTTCATTTTGCGGCCGCCGAGGAAGTAATTGTCCAAGCTTTCCTGCGCAAAGCGCCGATAGTATAGCCCCATGCCGATGAGGAAGAGCATGTAGATTCCCATCAGGGCGTAGTCCAATGTGGATAGGCTAACGATGTCCATAGTGTTCCCCTGCTAGTGGAAAAAGCGGCCGATTGCTCGTTTGCGCATTCTATTTAATAGGCAACCCTGGGCAAACCGGCAAGCCCGGTATGGACTGAAATGGGAGCGCAAAATGCGCTTGAGAGAGGGGGGAGAGATCCGGCGGAGCGTTTGATTACCCTCCGGCCAATCGCTACATTGGAACATCTCATAAGAGGAGTTTTAACATGGCCAATACGAGAAGCCGCGTCGGTCTGGCAAAAGGCGACGATCGCCGCGCCAACGTCTACCGCGCACTGGACTGGGTGCGTAGCGACGTCGAGGCTAAGATACGCGAGCAAGTGCTGCTAAAGCCCAACTTTCTATCCAGCGAAAACCAGCTTGCTTCGACCCACGCCGATGCAATGCGCGGAGCGATTGACTTTTTGCTCTCCGCGCCGCGTCCGCCCGACGAGATTGTCATTGCCGAAGGAGGCAACGAAAACTATTCGGGGGAGGCCTTTAAA
The DNA here is from genome assembly GCA_038128265.1 of Gemmatimonadota bacterium. Taxonomy (GTDB): domain Bacteria; phylum Latescibacterota; class UBA2968; order UBA8231; family UBA8231. The sequence continues at coordinate 79,951 of JAYPJE010000010.1, read as the reverse complement.
AACTTTGGTTACCATGCCCTGCAGGAGGAGTACGATGTGCCGATCCGCTTGGTCGACCTCAACGGGGAGGCCGAATGGGAGGAGACCACCATCTACACGGCTACCCGCGAGGAACGCACCGTGCGCATGCCCAAGACGGTGCTCGACTGTCCCTGCACCATTTCCGTTGCGGTGGCCAAGACGCACGACGTTTGCGTGGTGACGCTGGCGCAGAAAAATATGATTATGGGCACCTTGCAAAAAGAAGATCGCATCTGGATGCACGGCTTTCCTTCGCACCCTGAGCGCATTTTGCCCGACGAGGCCCAGGTGCTCAACGTCAACCTGATGCGTCTATCGCAGTTTATCAAGGCCGATATTGGCATTGTCGACGGAACCGTTGGGCTACAGGGCAATGGTCCGGGAGGCACGGACGTGGTCGCGTTGGGGGCGGCGGCTGCTTCGGCTGACGTCTTTGCCGTCGACGCGGTCATGAGCAAGGCGATGGGTTTTGAGCCGATGCAGTTGGGCCTGCTGCACTACGCCGATGTCCTGCAATTGGGCGTCGGCGACCTGGAGCGCATCGAGGTGTTGGGAGTGCCTATTAGGGAAGTTGCGCAGTCTTTTACCCCACATGAGACCACGGCCCAGCAGTTGGATTGGCGTGCCCCTGAGGTGGAGCAATACCTGCCGCGATGAACGATCTACGACCCAATATTCTGTGGATTTGCACCGACCAGCAGCGCTACGATACGATTGGTGCGCTCGGCTACGCGCACGTCGATACGCCGCACGTCGACCAGCTCGTGGCAGAGGGGGTGGCCTTTACCCATGCCTACTGTCAGTCGCCCATTTGCACGCCGAGCCGTGGCTCGTTTTTGACGGGCATGTACCCGAGCACGATCCATGTGACCGGCAATGGCAACGACGCCTTTCCCAGCCAACCGCCGCTTGTGAGCAAGCTGCTGGCCGACGCCGGTTACGACTGTGGTTTGATCGGCAAATTGCATTTGGCCAGCGCATACCAGCGCATTGAGCCGCGCGTCGATGACGGCTATCGCTACTGGGAGTACAGCCATGCGCCGCGCGACGACTGGCCCGTTGGACACGGATATGCCGATTGGGTACGCGAGCAAGGATATGTGCTGGGCGAGTTAACCGGTGACCCGCAAGGCGTTCCAGCCGAACTGCATCAGACGACGTGGTGTGCGGAAAAGACCATTGACTTTATGCGGGAGGAGCGGCAGGGGCCCTGGCTGGCCTGCGTCAATATCTACGACCCCCATCCGCCCTTTAATCCGCCGCAGCGCTACCGCGATCTCTTTGACCCGTCTGCTATGCCCGGTCCGCTCTTTCGCGACAGCGATCTGACACAGCAGCAGGCTCTAGCGTCGATTGATTTTCAGTCGCAGGTGCGCCAGCCGCACGCGTTGGACATCCGCGATCCGCTCAGCCCAGATAGGGGCCGCGCGGCCGATGCTCAGGTCCTGCAGGCGGCCTACTGCGCGATGATTAAGCTGATTGACGACGCGGTTGGGCGCATGATGGCCGTGCTCGAAGAAACGGGCCAGCGCGAAAACACCGTAGTTATTTTCACCTCCGACCACGGCGAGATGCTCGGTGACCACGGGCTTATCCAAAAAGGCTGTCGCTTTTACGAAGGGCTCGTGCGGGTACCGCTGATCTTTTCGTGGCCGGGTCATTTTCAGCAGGGCGTGCGCAGCGATGCACTGGTCGAACTGCTCGACAAGACGCCGACGCTGCTGCAGTTGGCTGGTCTGCAGCCATCAGAGCACATGCAGGGCCGCTCGCTGCTGCCGATGCTGAAGGGCGAGATTGGCCTCGACCATCATCGGGATTTTGTGCGCTGTGAGTATTACGACGCACTCGACGAACCCGACGGTTCGTTTGCGACGATGTATCGCGATGAGCGCTACAAGCTCGTGGTTTATCACGGCCACGCCCTGGGCGAACTCTACGATCTGGAAGAGGATCCGGAGGAATTCGAGAATATGTGGGATGAGCCCGAGGCCCAGCCGGTCAAGCTAGAGCTTATGCGGCGCAGCTTCGATGCATCAATGCTGGCGATGGACCGCGGTTCGCAGCGCGTAGGACCCATGTAGTGGACCTATTTGGGCGAGTGCAGAATCGGCGTCAGGTCGAGCGCCAAATCGCACGCTGGCGCGATGGTTCGGCGTCCGAAGAGCGCGACGCCATCAGCGTTGAAGAGCCGTTGGAGGTGCGCATAGGCACGGTGCCCATCGCGGTAATTATGCGCACGCCTGGAGACGACTACGCGCTGGCGGCCGGTTTTTTACTGACCGAAGGCATGCTGGCCGAACCGTCGGCAATCGGCGCAATTTCCTACTGTCCAAGTGCCGAGCCACCCAACGAAAAAAACGTTGTTGACGTAAAGCTGGCTGTCGGATACGCCTTTGACGAAGGCCAGCTCAAACGCAACTTCTATGCATCTTCGAGCTGCGGCGTATGCGGTAAGGCCAGCATTGATGCCGTTGCCGCGCGCGCCGAGCCGGTTGCCGGGGATTTTGTGGTTGGCGCAAAAGCGCTGTGTGCCTGGCCAGACCAAATGCGCCAAGCGCAGGCCGTTTTCGCCCAGACTGGGTCGCTGCACGCGGCAGCGCTCTTTACGCCCGACGGCGAACTGCTGACCGTATGCGAAGACGTGGGGCGCCACAACGCCGTCGACAAAGTGGTAGGTGCCTATGCGCTGCGCGGCGAGCGCGTGCCGGCAAACAGCGCGCTGATGGTAAGCGGCCGAACGAGCTTTGAAATTGTGCAAAAAGCGCTTATTGCGGGTATCCCTTTTGTTGCCGCCGTGTCGGCACCCTCGAGCTTAGCCGTTGATTTGGCGGTGGCTGGAGGCATGACGCTGGTGGGTTTTGTGCGCGGCTCAAGTTTTAATATCTACGCGGGACACGAGCGTATTTGCGCCGATGTGCCTATAATAGGGTGAGATACAGACCCAATGCACGATAGCGCGTCTCAAGGGAGGAGATATGGCCAAGAGCAAGGCTAGTAAGAAACCGCAGCTTCGCCTGTGTGCGGCTGCGTGGACCATGACAAATTATCCCTCGGAGCAGAAGCAGTGGTCGATGGATCGCAAGGTCAAGGCGGCTAAGGATGCTGGCTTTGAGGGATTCAGCGCTGGACCGCAGCCCGAGATAGCCGAGGCCTGTGCCAAGCACGGTTTGCAGCTAGTGGGCGGCGTCGATGTTGGCACCGTTCGAGAAGCCGACGAAAAGATGGGGCTATTTAGAGAGGCCGGTGCGGTTCATATCAACGTGCAGCTCTGCGACCACGATACGGAAATATCCAAGGCCGTTACCGTGGCCCGAGCGGTAATTGAAGCGGGTGATAAACACAAGGTAAAGCCGGCCATTGAATGGCACCGCGATACGGTGACGGAAACGCCAGAAAAGGCGCTGGCACTGGCCACCCAGTACGAGAAGCGCTACGGCGACAAGCTGCGCATGAATTTCGATCACTCGCACCCAGCTATTATAAAGCAGCTGCGCCCCAATACGTTCTGGCCGCGCATTGCCGAGTTCCGACCCGACCTGCTGGCGATGAGTGAGCTTATTCACTTCCGCACCTTTACTGGCAGCCACTGCCAAACGCCTATTACCAACGGGCGCGGCACATTGGATGGCGACTTTGTCGCCTGGCGCGACCACTTTCTGCGCCATGCACTGGAGGCGTGGATCAAGGCACAGCGCGGCGCAAAGGAACTGTGGGCCGTTGTCGAGTTGGGTCCCAAGGGCTCGGGCTACGCCCTCGAGTGCTTTCCCGACGTGTGGAAAGATGCCATCGTGGCGCGCGGCGAAATTGAAAACGAGTTTAAAAAGGCGTTGCGCAGGGCAAAGAAATAGACTGCGCGGAGAGAATGAGGAAACCGGGTGGGCCTGCTTGGCTCGCCCGGTTTTTTTGTTGGGATGGAGGGTGTGCGGGCTGAGCTTGAATGGCTACCAGGCCGTCCAGCCGCCGTCGACCGGCACGATGGCACCCGTCACGTAGGCGCTAGCGCGCGAAGCCAGAAAGAGCAGGGCCGGCGCTAGCTCGGCTGGATCGCCAAAGCGATCGTGCGGCGTAAAGCCGCGCAGGCGCGCACTCATTGCTTCGTCTGCAAGAGCCGTCTCCGTCAGTTCGGTGGGAAAGTAGCCCGGCGCAATGGCGTTGGCCGTTATGCCGTAGCGCCCCCACTCGGCGGCCTGCGATTTGGTTAGCCCGACGAGCGCGTGTTTGCTGGTGGTATAGGCGCCGAGGCCGTGTATCACCGAGGCGCCGACCCCGTATACAGAGGCAATATTGATAACGCGCCCGCTAGCGGACGCCTTGAGTAGCTCAAAGAGCCGTTTGGAGAGCTGCCACTGGGCGGTTGTATTGAGATGCAGGATATCATTAAACTCGGTCTCTTCCATGCGGTGCAGTGGAGCGCGGGTGCCGCTGCCGGCGTTGGCAACGAGGATGTCGCAGCCGCCCAGCGTGCGTTCGGCCTCAATGCCCACGCGCTCAATACCGTCGTTCGAGCTGAGGTCTGCAGCGCAGATGTGCATTGATCCTTCGGCTTCGGCCATCTCAGCGGCGAGGCTCTGCAGCTTTTCGCTGCGCCGCGCAACGAAGAGCACATCGGCTCCGGCGCGCGCCAGAATGCGCGCCATTTCGGCACCCAGCCCACTCGAGGCGCCCGTTACTATGGCTTTGCGTCCGGTGCAGCCAAAAAGCTCGTATACATAGTCTCTGCTATTCATGGTGCTCTCTTTATGGGCGGGGTCCAGATGCTCTATTCGGCCTGTGCCCACGGGCCTAGGCCCTCTGCCCATCCCAGGTTGGGCGATAGCTGCGGATCTAGGCCGCTAGTTGTTTCAAGACCGCGCACTGAAAGATGTCGGCAGGGCGTATATGGGTGGGGCCGTTGATCGGATCGGAGCACATCGTCGTCGCGCGCTCCGTCGGGATCGGTGAACAAGTAGAGGCCTGTATAATCCTCTGGATGGTTGGCATCGTCGACGCGTAGGCCGTCGATCGTTACGGAGTGTGGCATGGAACACGGATAGCCAAAGTCGTGCATACCGTCGTTGCCGACGTTGATAAGGTGGGGCCATACCCGATCGCCACAGGCGGGAATCCAGCGGCAGTTGCGAATGTGGAGATCGCCCTCCCACGTGCTGCCGTAGTCGCGGCGGAAGGTGACGAACGAGTGCCCATAGAGCGTCGAGTCCTCAATGGTTAGCTGACCGCGACCAATGGCGTTGAGACCCATATGGCCAAGCGTACAGCGGCGAATGTCGTAGCGCCCGGAGACGCCCATATGGGTATCCATGCGCGATAGCACGCAGTCCTCGAGCAGGATGTTTTTGCAAAAATTCGAACCGATAACGCCCCAGCGCGTGCGGTCTAAGATGTGGTTCATACGGCATTGGATCATGCGAAAATCGACGACGTTGTTGGCGTTGTAGTCGTAGGATCCCATGTTGACGGGTTTGCCGGCTGCGCCGATGGTCGAGTAGGTCTTGTGTCCGCTGGCAAAGCAGTTGCGCAGCGTGACGTCGGCGCATTGCTGAACGCTAATAAAGCCGGAGTAGGGGTGTCCGAAGGCCGTCTCGCCGACCACGTAGTGGGTCAGGCCGTCGATTTCGGTGTTGGAGCGGGCCACGACGATATTACGCGCCCAATAGTTGTACCCCTCCTCCTGTCGCATGCGATTGGCGATGGTGGTAAAGACGCCGCCGCGCAAGGAGAGACGCTCATCGTCGATGGGGCGCGCTTCCAGGCGCGTAATGGTTTCGTAATTCCAGTCGATAGGGGAGTCGATCCGACCATCTCGGCGCAGCACAAAGCAGTCGCGAAGGGGCACGCCGTCGTTTTGGTTGAGGCCGCGGCGAATGTATATGCGTTTGTTGGCATTCTCTACCAATACGTGGCAGTCGCGAGTGGGGCGTGCGTCGAGTTGCTGCTGGTCGCGCATTAACCGGGCGATTTGTATTGGCTCGGTAGGCAGGAGTGAACGCACCTCAAAGAGGGGCGCTTTGTGGTCGTCTACTTCGGTGTCATCAATAGTAAAGCGCGCGGTATGCCAGTCCGTGTGGGTGGCGATGATGGCGGTTAGTGCCTGCCGCCCCAAATGGTAGGCTGCATCTGCGCGTGCGCGCACCGGCAGGCCATGCTCATTGGCGAACGCGTGCGCCTGACATATAGAGGGCAGGTCGTCTGCTACGCCGTCGCCAAGCGCTCCAAAGGCTTCGTAGGTTACGACATCCCCTTCCAATACGGCATCCAATTCAACTCGGCTTTCGTTGGGGGCAGACGGGGTTAGAGGACCTCTACGCGAACGGGACAGACCTTTAACTCGGCCGTTTCCGTGATGGGATCGTAGCCCGAACCCGTCAGAACATTGATGGGCACGTCGTTAAAGCTGAAACTGGCAAAGACCGTGCCGCGGGGGGAACGAGCCGACGAGCGCACGCGAATGTCGACGCTGCCGCGCGCGCTGCTCATGCGACACATCGAGCCATCGCGAAGGCCCCAGGCCGCCACATCGTCGGGGTGAACCTCTAAGCTTTCCTCGCCCAGCAGATACTCAATGCCCTGGGCGCGTCCAGTCTGCGTCCGCGTGTGGTACGACTGCAGGCGGCGCCCCGTCGTAAGCCAAATGGGAAAGTCGTCGCTAATGGTCTCGGCCGGATCGCGGTAGTGGATGGTCTTGAACAGACCGCGGCCATTGGCGAATTCTCCTTCGTGTAGAATGGGCGTGCCGGGATGGCCCTCGTGCGGCACCGGCCAGTGGTATTGGCCTTCTTCAATGCGATCCCAGTCGAGTCCGGCATAGATGGGCGACAGGCTGCACAACTCGTTAAAGACATCCTGAGCCGAGGAGAATTCAAAGCCGTCAAAACCGAGGCGCTGGGCGATTTGCGAAATAATCCACCAGTCGGGCTGGGCTTGGCCAGGTGGGGAAACGGCCTGGCGCAGGCGCTGCACGCGGCGTTCGGTATTGGTGCAGACGCCGTCCGTTTCGGCCCAAGATGTGGCCGGTAGAACCACATCGGCCAGCTCGGCGGTCTCGGTCAGAAAGATGTCGATAACTACAAGGTGCTCGAGGCTGCGCAGGGCGTGCTCGCAGTGGGTGCGATCGGGGTCGGATACCAGCGTGTTTTCGCCGTCGATGAGCATGGCAAATATTTCCTCGCCGGCTAGGTCCAGCGCGCGCACCTTGGTAATGCCCTTTTCTGCGTCCATTTCGCGGCCGTATAGCTGTTCGAACTTGGCCTTGTTTTCCGGCCGGTCGACGGCCTGAAAGCCCGGATAGTTGGAGGGAACGGCGCCCGCGTCGCCGGCGCCTTGGATGTTGTTCTGGCCGCGCATGGGGTTGATGCCGGTGCCTTCGCGGCCGATATGTCCGGTCATCAGCGCCAGATTGCACAGGCTCTGCACGTTGTCGACGCCGCAGATATGCTCGGTGATGCCTAATGTGTAGTAGATGGCACCTCGATCAGCAGCAGCATACCAACGCGCCGCCATTTCGATGTCGGCTGCCGGCACGCCGGTAATGCCCTCGGCCCACTCGGGCGTAAATTGGCGCACGTGCGCCAGGAATTCATCGGCGCCTTCTGTGCGCGCATCTGCGAAGCTGCGGTCGACGAGCCCTTCGCGCTCGATAACGTGCGCCATCCCCAAGAGTAAGGCGACGTCCGAACCGACGCGCAGCGGCAGGTATAGATCGGCCATGTCGGCCAGGTCAATGCGCCGAGGATCGGCCACGATAAGCCGTGCTCCGCGCGCGATGGCGCGCTTTAAGCGCGTGGCGGCGACCGGGTGACACTCCGTCATATTGGTGCCGATGCAGAAGATCACATCGGGCTTTTCCATGTCGGCGAGGGGGTTCGACATGGCACCGCGTCCTATGGTAGCGGCCAGACCGGCCACCGTAGGAGCGTGTCAGGCACGGCTGCAATTGTCTATGTAGTGCGTGCCATAGCCGCGGCGAATAAACTTTTGCATGCAGTAGTCGGCTTCTGACGGCGTGCGGCCGGAGGCCACGCCGTAAATGGCGTGACGGCCGTGCTTGTCCAAGACGGTGCGAAAGCCATCGGCGGCTCGGTCAAGGGCGGTATCCCAGTCGGTCTCGTGCAGCTGGCCGTCTTCGCCGCGCACCAGCGGCGTTTTCAAGCGATCGCGGTGTTGGACAAAGTCGAAGGCAAACTGCCCCTTAACGCAAAGCGCCCCTTCGTTGGCCGGGCCGTCCATGGCCGGCTGGATGCCGACGAGCTGGTCGCCCTTGGTCAGCAGGTCGACTGCGCAGCCCACGCCGCAGTAGGGACATACCGAACGCGTCTTGGCAATCTCGCCCTCGCTCTGCTCGGCGCGCAGGGCTTTTTTGTCGGCTAGGGCACCGGTGGGGCAGGTCTGCACGCACTGGCCGCAGAACGTGCAGGACGACTCCTTGAGAATGGCATCAAACTCAGCGGTAATCTGCTTTTGGAAGCCGCGTCCGCTGGCCGCTATGGCATAGTCTCCCTCGCGCTCGGCGCAGACGCGCACGCAGCGGTTGCACGAAATGCATAGGTCGTAGTCGCGCAGGATAAAGGGGTTGTCGTCCGCTGCGTGCGAAGTGCCCGATTGGGCTCCGGCAAAGCGTCCGGTTCGCGCCTCGTAGCGGTCGACCCAGCCCGTCAACTCCTGCGACGCGTAGCCGCGCAGTGGATCTACGTCGACTTCGCGGTTTTCCGATACGACGAGTTCCAACAGCGTTTTGCGATGCTTTTCCAGCGTTTCGGTTGCCGTGTGTACGACCATGCCAGCCGTTGCCTTTGTCGTGCAGGAGGCGACGGGATTGCGCACGCCTTCTACTTGGACCACGCACAGCCTGCACGAGCCAAAGGGTTCGAGGCGTGGATCGTAGCACAGCGTAGGGATTGTGCTCTGTGCGCGCTGCGCAATCTCGTAGAGGGTTTCACCCGGACGGAAGGCGACTTGGATGCCGTCCAAAGTAATGGTTGCCGTGTCGTTCATAACAAAGCCTATTGTTGCGCCAAGTGGCGCTTAATCTGTTCTGGAAAATGCGTTAGCAAAGAGCGGGTAATATGCGGAGCTGCTGCGCCGAGGCCGCAGGCGCTCGTAGCCATCATGGTTGCGCCGATGTCCTCAACCTCCTGGCGCCACGCGGCCAGATCGGACGGCCCAGCGGACGAGCCTAGGCGCTCGGTGAGGCGCTGTGTGCCAATGCGGCAGGGAAAGCACTTGCCGCACGATTCCTCGGCAAAGAAGTGCATGGCCTGATGGGCGACCTCGACCATGTCGCGGCTGTCGTCAAAGACCATAATGCCCCCGGCACCGAGAAAGGATCCGTGTGCGCGGATGGAGGGGTCGTCCAGCGTGGCGTGCAGGCCGTCGCCGGCTAGGAAGCCACCCGAGAGCCCGGCCATGGTTACGGCTTGTATGCTACGCCCCTCGTGCGGTCCGCCGGCCCAGTCGTGCAGCAGCGTTTGCAGCGGCAGCCCGAGCGGCACTTCGTAATTGCCCGGATTCTGCACGTCGCCCGAGAGGCTGATGAGCTTGGTGCCGGCGCAGTCGCCCAGTCCCAGCGACTGATACCAGGCGGCGCCATGCGCGACGATGGGCGCGATGGCGGCGAGCGTCTCGACGTTATTTACCGCAGTGGGCTGGTCGTTAAAACCATGCGTAACCGGAAAGGGTGGGCGGTTGCGTGGGTAGGGATGTTTCCCCTCCAAGCTGTTGAGCAGGGAGCCTTCTTCGCCGCATATATAGGCACCTGCACCGCGGCGCAGGTGGATGTCAAAGTGAAATTCGGCCCCGCCGATATGGCGTCCGAGCATCCCTTCGGCGCGCGCTTCGTTTAGCGCCGTTTCCAGGCGCTGTGCCGTCTCCGGGTATTCGTAGCGCAGGTAGATAAAGCCGAGTTCGGCCCCCGTGGCATAGGCGGCCAGGATCATACCTTCGATAACGGCGTGCGGATCGTAGTCGAGCAGCACGCGATCTTTAAAACAGCCGGGTTCGCCTTCATCGGCGTTGCATACGATCGCTTTTGTACTTCCTGGTGCTTGTGCGACCGCGCGCCACTTTTGCGCAGTGGGAAAGCCGGCTCCGCCGCGACCGGCCAGTTGGCTATCGCCGACGAGCTGGACGAGTGCCTGGGGGCTATCTTGCAGAGCCTTATTCAGGGCGACATAGCCGCCCGTGCTGCGGTAGCCTGCTATGGTGTTGCGCCCTGTCTCGCGAATGTGAGCGAAGAGGCATTCTTCGTAGCCGCCCGGATTGACGGCGGGCAGGGCTGATGGCTGTAAGGCGAGTGCGGCATCGGGTGCCGCCGTGTGTAGCTGGTGGCCTATAAGAACGGGAATGGGCTGGTCGCAGCGGCCGGCACAGGGCATTTCGCTGGCGCCGTCCAACTGTGCGAGCAGGTCGCGCGCTCCGCGCTGACAGCAGATGGGGCCCGTGCAAACGCGCGGAGCCGACTGGCCGGGAGGCTGTCGCGAGAAGTGATGGTAAAATGTGACCGTGGCGTAGAGGTCGGCTAGGGGCGTGCGCAGCGCGCGCGCAACGGTGCGCAGCGCGTCATCGCTGAGGTAGCCGTCTCGGTCGTGGAAGGCGTGCAGCAATCCGAGCAGGGGAGCCGGCTGATCCTTCCATTTGGCGATGAGGGCGTCGTCGGATACGGCCGGGCTTTGTGCAATAGACATAGTGTAATTAATATCAACGGGCCGCATCCGGTCAAGTCGTTTGATGGCGCGACCATCTGGTCGTAGATTGTGCCATTACCACCGGTCAACACGGAGAGCACGCATGGGCGAACGCAAAAAAATAGCGGCGATCATTACGACCTATTACCCCTTTTCGCATGCGGACGTAATCGTAACCAAGTTTCTCAAAGGGTTTCCCACCGATGACCGCCTGGAAGAGCCGCAGGTGGACATCGTCTCGTTCTATATGGATCAGGTTCACGAGCGAGACGTGGGGCTTGCGCTCGCCGAAGAGTACGATATCCCGCGCTATGGCAGTATTGTTGCAGCGCTGTGCCTGGGGGGTAAGGAACTGGCTGTTGATGGCGTCTTGGTCATCGGTGAGCACGGTGATTACGCTTGGAATGAAAAGGAGCAGCACCTCTATCCGCGCCGCTATTTCTTCGAGCAAATTTGTGGCGTTTTTGCTGCGTCGGGCCGTTCGGTGCCGGTTTTCTCTGACAAGCACCTGTCGTGGAGCTGGGAGCAGGCTCGCTGGATGTACGATCGCGCACGCGCGCTCAACGTCCCCTTTATGGCCGGCTCCTCGCTGCCGCTGTGCTACCGCCGGCCCTGGCTTGAACACGCGCTCGACACCCCCGTAGAAGAGGCGCTTTCCATCGCCTACGGGGGGCTCGATTCGTACGGCTTTCACGGCTTGGAAACGCTGCAGTGCATGGTCGAGCGACGCGCCGGTGGCGAGACGGGCATCGTCGCCGTGCAGTGCCTAGAAGGCGACGCGGTCTGGCAGGCCTGCGACGATGGGCTATGGTCGGGTGAGCTGGCCGAAGCCGCCCTGGCACACATCGAGCCCAAAGGCGAGGGCGCTCTGCGCGAAAAGAGCGATCGCGCCGCCGTGTTCCTGCTCGAATACGCCGATGGATTCCGAGCGGCCACGCTGATGGCCAACGGGTTTAGCGGCTGGCTACGGGGATGGGGATACGCCGCTCGCGTCGAGGGGCAGGTGCAGTCGTGTGAATTCTACTTGCACGGCGACCCGCATCCGCACTTCACCTTTTTGGGGTTAAATGCACAGGAGTTGTTTATCACTGGCCAACCTACGTATCCTGTTGAGCGCACGCTGTTAGTTAGCGGGGCGCTCGATGCGCTGCTCGACTCGCGCCATCGGGGACACGTGCGGATCGAAACCCCCCATCTCGATGTGGCCTACCGCTCGTACGAGCGATTGCCGCATCGGGCTATGATCGAGCGGCCAACCGGACCCGCTACAGAACCGTGGCGACCGGAAATGGCGAAGAAATAGAGGATGTGAACCACGTCGTTTGGCAACGACACTAACTCGGGAGTAACCCTATGGCAGATGTGTTAATTGTGGGCGATGGACCCGCGGGTTTGAGTGCGGCGCTTTTCCTGGCTAAAAATGAGATGAGCGTCACTGTGTTTGGCCTAGACAAGACCTTGATGCACAAGGCGAAGGTCTTTAACTATTTGGGCATTCCGGAGATAACGGGTAGCGAATTCCAGCAGATCGGTCGTCAGCAGGTGAAGGACTTTGGGGGCGAACTACTCGAGGTCGAAGTGGAGAGCGTGGAAAAGACGGACGGTGGTTTCAGCGTGCACGGGGCGGATGGATCGAAGCGCGAAGGGACGTACTTGATCCTGGCCACAGGACCGAGCAATCCGCTGGCCGAAAGCATGGGCGTGGACAAGGGCGATGAGGGGATGGTATCCGATCGCAACGGGCGCACGACCGTCGAAGGCCTCTACGTAGTGGGATGGAGTTCGCGCCTCAAGAAAATTCAGGCCGTCATTTCCGCCGGCGACGGTGCCTGCGCCGCGCTGGATATTCTCTCGGCTCGGGCCGGTGAAGATATGCATGATTTTGACGTGATTGAATAAAAAAACGGCATTCCTCCACGGACTCGGCCTTTGGGGCTTTGTCCGCGAAGGAATGCCTAGCGGGTAACACTCAGAGTTGCTACTGAATTAGCAAGGGGCGTGCCAGTGAGCGTCGCGATGGTTAGGCCAATCCTAAATAGTTATTTTTTTTATATTTAAAAAGTGAGGCGATGGCCTCTGTGCTTTTGAGGCCTTGCGACTTTTTTTCTCCAATGGGCCGATAGTGGGAAGTACTTATTCGCTCCGTCGCCCTCGTTGAGGGCGCATGGGAAGGCTGAAAAGACGAAAGCCAAATGCCTTGTAAGTAATTGACTTTATAGAGCGATATGCTTTATATTGAGTCCAAGTCAAGTTTTTTTCAACTGGGTGTGTGGCTATGATCTGGACGATGTTGGCCTTGCTCTGCGTGGTAGCTACGAAGTTTCTCACTTCGGTGCGTCTGCGTGGTTTGCGGGCTAAGTTCGATTCTATACAACCCGAGATTGACGACCTGCGCCTCAAAGTCGCCCAGACCGAAGAGGAAGTGGAGGCGCTGCGATTAAAGGTTGAAGACAAGGAGCAGTTGCGCACCAACTTGGGTGATGTGGTGCGCGTTCTCGAAGACAGTCTGAAGCGCCCGGTCACCGATATTGACACGCAGGATCGCGTGCAGCTGATGGAGTCGACGGCCGTGGAAGAAGGTGCCGGTGCCTGAGCCATCCGTTTTCACCCGCTTCAACTTCCTGTTCGCCGCGTAGCGAGCAGGTTTTTTTTTACACAATTGTATACGGTATATGTCAGAGCAGCATAAGAATGCAAGGGGGAGACTGCGCGACTACAAGTCGCACTATGCGGTCGACGCTGAAGCCATTGTCGATCCACAGGCGCTCAATCCCCACTGGCATGCATCCGAGCGGCGGCGCTTGCAGCTGTTGGTGCGCCTAGCCGGCTTGGAAGCAGGGCAGCGCCTGCTGGATATCGGCTGTGGGTCGGGTTGGTTGGCCGATCAGTTTCGCCGTGCCGGTGCAGCCGTCACCGCTATGGACATCGGTCTAAAAGGGGTGCACGGCGCGCGCGCGCGCTTTCCGCACGGCGTTGCATATCACGTGGGAGATCTGTATCACCTGCCTTTTGCCAACGGGCATTTTGACGCGCTGGTATTATCAGAGGTGGTTGAACATCTCGAGGACGTGCCGGCCGCCCTCGGCGAAGCGGCCCGCGTGCTGCGGCCGGGGGGGCGGATGCTCATGAGCGTGCCCTATCGCGAAAACATCGTCGAGCATCTGTGCATACACTGCAACCAGCTGACGCCGGCCAATGCCCATCTGCACAGCTTTGACCGCGAGGCGGTGACGGCGCTGTGTCAGGGGGCGGGCTTTGACGTTGTCGATGTGCGTCTACTGGCCAACAAGCTGTCTGAGTTAGCGGGGTTTCCCCTCTTGAGCGCGCGCTGGCCCTATGCTGGTTGGCGCGCGGTTGATGTCCTGCTCAACCGCCTATTGCCCAAGCCCTCTTTTATGGCGATGCTGGCCTGTAAACGATCGTAGCATGGGGCGGCTGACCCGCAAGGTGGGTGTCGTCGCCCTCGGCAGAGCGGCCAACGCCCTGGCCATGTATGCCATGTATGCGCTGGCGGCGCGCACCTGGGACAAGGCCCAGTGCGAGGTCTTTGCTGCCATGTGGGTGCTGAGCAATGCGCTCGTGCCCATTTTTTCGCTGGGTTTGCCCACCGCCGTGCTCTATTTCTTTCCCCGACGAGAGGACGTGCGTGGACTGGCGCTGCAGGGCGTCGGCTTGGCTTTGCTATCAGCGCTGGTTTTAGGGGGCATGCTCCATGCGCTGGGCCTGTCGCTGCTGTCGGTGCTGCACGGCGATGACGGTCTGCCGGCGGGTATAGAAGAGCCGCTGGCGGTATTTATTCCCTACGCGGTGGCGCTGGTGGCCGGAGGGGTGTGCGACGCGCTGCTGGTGGCCGCCGAGCGAGCCCACTGGCAGGCCTTGTTGAGCTTGGGAACGGCCCTGGGCCTAGTCGGCGCCGCGGCGTTGGGCCTGTATATAGGTCTGTTGCCAGAGCAGGTTTTAGGCCTGGTTTCACTGGTGGGATTGCTGCGCTTAGTGGCCGGCTATGTGCTGGTCTATCGTGCATTGGGCACCGGGCGCTGGGCGCCGGGCGAGGGGTGGTCCGCACTGCTGGCCTACAGCCGTCCGATTGCTCTCAACGATGCGGTCGGAGCGCTGTCGCGCGCCGTCGACCGCATGGTCATTCTCTACTTTTTTACCCACGATATCTTTGCAGAGTACCACTTTGGTGCTGTCGAAGTGCCCATCAGCCTGCTATTGGCCGCTGTCGTTTCTGTTCTGGTGCCCGAAGTCAGCCAGCTCTACCAAAGCGGACAGATGCAAGCCATTGCGCGCCTTTGGCGCCAAGCCGTATCGCGTTTGGCCTTGGTGGCCTTGCCGCTGTTTTGCTTCCTCTTTGCTTTTGCCGACCTGTTTATCGGTTGGTATCTACCGGCTGGATACGAATCTTCGACCTGGGTTTTTCGCGTGTTTCTCCTGTCGCTGCCCCTGCGCTGTGCCATCTATAATCCGCTCCTCGTTGGCATGGGCAAAGCGTCTTGGGCTCTGTGGGGAAGTCTGGGCGATTTGGTCATCAACGGCGCGCTGAGCGTTGGGCTAGTGCTCTGGCTGCAGGGCTACTGGGGGGCGTGGGCCTTTTTAGGGCCGGCGCTGGCCACGGTGATGGCAACCTATCTACAGGTGTTTTTTCTTGTGGGCGCTATTGCCGTTCACCTGCGCTGGTCCTGGTCAGAGCTGCTGCCGTGGTCGGAGCTGTTTCACGTGGCGCTGGCCGGCGTGCTGGCGGCCGCGACGGCGCGCTGGGTTGTCCAGTGGAGCGCGGTTAGCGCATGGAGCCAGCTGCTCCTAGGCGGTGCTGTTTTTGCGCTCTTGCTGGTCGGTGTGCTCTGCTGCAACCGCGCGCAGCGCCAATCGCTGCGCGAACTCTATGCGGCTCTTGTCGGTGGGAAGAGAGGACAATGAGGGGGGGCTCGTCGCTTGTGCCGTCGGTTGGGCTGCTGGCCCTGGCCGTACTGCTGGCCTATGCGAACGTGCCCGGCAACGGCTTTCACTACGACGACGAACATTCGATTCTAGAAAATCCCCACCTGCGTTCGCTGGCCAATGCGCCGCGCTTTTTCAGCGACTCCGCAACCTTTTCCGGCCTAGCCGAAGCGCGGATGTACCGACCTCTTGTCGTGCTGAGCTATGCGGTCAACTACGCGTTGGGCGGCTACGAGCCGCTGGGGTACCATCTGGTCAATATGGGGTTGCACCTGGTCAATGCGCTGCTGGTATGGCAGATAGCGCTGGCGCTGGGCATGCGCGCTGGGCCGGCGCTGGGGGCTGGCTTGCTCTTTGCCGTACACCCTGTGCTGAGCGAACCGGTCAACTACATCAGCAGCCGCTCTTCGCAGTTGGCCACGTGCTTTGTAGCACTCGCATTTCTGCTGTATGTGCGAGGTCGTGCGGCCGCATTGGTCGGTGCATCCTACGCCGCTGCGTTGCTGGCTAAATCCAGCGCCATTGCCTTGCCCGCTCTGCTGCTGCTGGTGTCGAAGCGACGCGGGCACGCCGCACTCTACATAAGCGCAGCGCTGAGTGGACTCTATTTGTGGGGCACGCAGGCCATCGTCGGCAAGGCCATGCTGCAGCCCGTGCGTTCCCACTGGGCGCAGTGGGCGACGCAGAGCAAGGCGCTGGTCTTTTATGTATACAAGGCCTTTTCGCCGTATGCGCTGAGCGTTGAGCCGCAGTTTCGCGTGTCGCCTTCCTTTGCAGAGGGAACGGTGCTCGTCGGACTAGCCGCCTTGGTCTCGCTGGCTTTTATCGCCTTGCGCGGCGGGCGTGGAGTCGCCTTGCTGGGTGCAGGGTGGTTTTTTATCGCGCTGCTGCCCCCTTCCATTGTGCCGCTCAACGTATTGGTCAACGAGCATCGCCTCTACTTTCCCATGGTCGGCGGGGCGCTGTTCCTAGCCGATATATTAGGACGGCTGCGGCTGAGCAGGGTCGTGGCATTGTGCGCGCTAGTGGCCATGGCCTCGCTTTGCCACCAGCGCAACGGCGCTTGGCGTAGCGCGGAAATTCTGTGGGCCGATGCCGTTGAAAAAGGTCCGCAGATGCCTAGACCCTATGTCAATTGGGCCCAGGCCCTGCTTCAGAGTGGGCGGGTCGATGAGTCCATCGCCGCCAGCCGGCAGGCGCTCGAACTGCAGCCCGATTTGGCGCGGGCCCACTACAATTTGGGTACGGCCTATATGCACCAAGAGCGCTACGAACTGGCCGAAGCGCATTTGCTGCGGGCAGTCGGTTTGGATAGTGGACTCTTTGCAGCGCAGAACAATCTTGGGAATCTCTACCAGGAATTGGGGCAGTCAGACCAGGCGCTAGATCGCTACAAACGTGCTGCTGCCATTGGTGAGTATGCCTCGCTCTTCTACAATATGGGGCAGGCCCACCTGCAGGCGGGGCGTCCCGATTCGGCAGCGCGCTATTTCCGCAGCGCGCTTGAACGCGATTCGCACCTGCGCGCAGGCTATCGCGGTTTGGCCGAGGCACTGCGCACCGGCGAACGCTTTAACGACGCTATCGCCGTGCTCGAAGAGGGGCTGTTGACTTGGCCACAGGACGGTGAATTCGCCCGATTGCTGGCTGCTAGCTACGCCGGACTGGGGCGCGACGAAGCGGCTCGTGCCGTCTATCGTCGGCTGGGCATGAGCCCGGCACAGGCCTGGGCCCTGCTGGCGGGTGAAGCGCTGCGCCGCGGCCGCTGGCAGCGCGCATATGACTGCGTGCAGGAGGCGCTGCAGACGGAGCAGAGCGCTGCGCTATACAACGACCTGGGCGCGGCATTGGTGGGCATGGAGCGCGTGGAAGAGGGACTACAGGCATTCCGTCGTGCCGCGCGTCTGGATCCGCAGGCGGCCCGTTCCTACGCAAATATTGGCCGGGTCTATCTACAGCATGCGCGCTATGCCGATGCGGTGGCTGCCCTGCAGCGGGCCGTCGAACTCGATACTCAAAACGGCGCGTTCTGTGCGCTGCTCGGGCGCGCCTATGAGGGGGCCGGGAAAGGTGAACAAGCGCTGCAGTGGTATCGTCGAGCGGTGGATAATGCGCCGGCAAGCGCTGCCCATCGCTCCCTGCTGGCGCAGCGCTACCAGGCCATGGGCCAGTTTGGGCAGGCCGAGCGCCTCTACCGCGAAGCGCTGGAGCGCGATGCCGACGACGTTGAGACACTGTGCAATCTGAGTGCGCTCTATCTGCAAGGCGGTCGCAGCAAACAGGCCGTCGCGCTGCTTGTTAGGGCCGTGCGACTGGCCCCCGGCCGCATCGATGCACACGTCGGCCTCGCCCGGGCCTATGCCGACCAAGGTGATCGAACGCGCGCGCAGAATGCGCTGCGCGCCGCGTTGGAACTCGACGTGGATGCTGCAGAGCGCGCCAGGCTCGAAGCGCAGATGCGGGCGTTGGGCGAAGGCTAACTCTTGGGTGCCGCTAACAGGGCGGAGGCTATTTCGTCCCACTCTTCCTGAAGCGGTGCCTGGCTGTGCGCTTTGCCGGCGCGCCCGTACCAGTAGCCGGCGTTGGATTCGTCGCCCTCGACGCGGTGCAGGTAGGCGTGGACCCAGGCCCCCTCGGGGTCGGGGGTGTCCTGCGCCAACGCGTGTGCAGCCTCCCAGTTGCCCTTGGCGTCTTGCCACAGGGCCTGCAGTCCGCCGTCGATTCCACTCGGAGGCGCTTCGTCCTCAACCGATGTTTTAAACGTCTGTAGATCCATATCAAATTCTCCGCGCAAAGTTGGTCTACCCATACTAATGAGCGGGTGTTTTTCCGGCAAGTATAGCCGGTCTTATGCTTGCCGAAAAAGGGCTAGTCGCGTACTTTAAAGCCGATAAAAACAGTCTCTTACACGAATAAACAGCAGCTCAAAGGAGCAGGGGCACATGGCGAGCAGCGCGATTGGCGTTGGCATCATTGGTTTGGGAACGGTGGGCAGTGGCGTAGTGCGCTTATTGGAAGACGCGCCCACCTCCATGCGGCGGCGCAAACACGTATGCTTTTCGATTGAGCGCGTTGCCGTACGCGACCTCGACAAGGCGCGCTCCGTGCAGATTGATTCGGCCAAGTTGACGGACGATGCGTTGGAAGTGCTCGATGATCCGAATGTGCAGCTCGTCGTCGAACTGACCGGTGCCGCGCCGGCCTATGAATGGGTGCGGGGGGCACTGGAGCGCGGCAAAGACGTGGTGACCGCCAACAAGGCGCTGCTGGCCGAGCGCGGCGAAGAGCTCTATGCGCTGGCCCTCGAGAAGGGAGCGGACCTGCTCTTTGAGGCCAGCGTCGCTGGCGGCATTCCCATCGTGCGTTCGCTGCGCAGCGGTTTGGTGGCCAACCGCGTCGAGTCGCTCTACGGCATATTAAACGGCACGACCAACTACATTCTCACGCGCATGACGCGCGGTGAGGGTAGCTACGCCGACATACTGGCCGACGCACAGGACATAGGCTATGCCGAACCCGACCCAACGATGGATGTCAGCGGGCGCGACGCCGCACAGAAGCTGGCGATTCTGAGTCGAATTGCCTTTTGCTGCACGGCGACGGGCAGCGACGTGTTTTGCGAGGGAATAGAAGATATTGAGACCAGCGATATCGAGTACGCGCGCGAATTGGGCTATGTGATCAAACTGCTGGCCATTGCCAAGCGCAGCACGCAGGGAGTGGAAATGCGCGTACACCCGGCCATGGTGCCGGCCGATTCGCTGCTGGCCAACATCAACGACGAGTTTAACGCAATCGAAGTTGTTGGCTCGGCCGTTGGTAACCAGGTCTTCTACGGCAAGGGGGCGGGGCAAATGCCGACGGCCAGCGCCGTGGTTGCGGATATGGTTGAATTGGTCGAGCGCAAAGCGGCCGGTGCAGCCCCGGCCATTGGCGATATGGTGCTGGGTGACGAAGCCCTGCCGGTGGCCTCCGTCGAGAGCATACAAATGCGCTACTTCCTGCGCATGCAGGTTCGCGATCAGCCCGGCGTATTGGAGCATATCGCGCGCATTCTGGCCGGCGAAAATATTAGCATTGCTTCGGTCCTGCAAAAAGAGCGCGACTTCGACGGCGGCTCGGTGCCGCTGGTTATCGTTACCCACGAGGCGCGCGAAGAGTCGATGGGCCGAGCCATTGCGGCGATTGGAGCGGTTGAAGCGGTGGAAGGGGCTGTGCGCCTGATCCGCATGGAGGATCTGTAAGTGAAGTACCTAGTGTTGGTCCCAGACGGGGCCGCGGACTATCCCATCGATACACTAGGGGGTAAGACGCCTTTAGAGGCAGCCCATACGCCGCATATGGACCGCCTAGCGCGCGAAGGCGCCGGTGGGCTGGTGCAGATGATCCCCGCCCAGCGCCACCCCGGCAGCGATATCGGCAACCTCGAAATTTTTGGCTACGATACCCGAGTCCACTACACGGGGCGTTCGCCGCTGGAGGCGGCCAGTATGGGCGTCGACTTGGGTGCTGACGGCATCGCCTTCCGCCTCAATACCATCCACCGCGACGGCGATACGCTGGTCGACTACAGTGCCGGCCATATTTCGACGGAAGAGGCGCGCGAGCTCGTCCAGGCGATCGCGGCCGGTTTAGGTCGCAGCGATCTGCGCTTCTATCCGGGCGTGGGGTACCGCCACCTGCTGGTATTCGATCATGGTCCAGAAGAACTCGTTTCTTACCCGCCACACGATATTATGGGACAGTCTATTGCCGCGCACTTGCCCAGCGGCCCGGGCGAAGAATCGATTCGACTGCTAATGGAGCGGGCGGAGCCTATCTTGGCCGAGCACCCGGTGAATTTGGCTCGCGCCGAGCGGGGCGAGACCACGGCTAACGCCATCTGGCTCTGGGGTTCGGGCCGGGCGCTGCGGCTCGAATCCCTCGAGTCCAAGTTTGGTTTTTGCGGCGGTGTTATTTCCGCCGTTGATCTCGTGCGCGGTATTGGTCATAGCGCCGGGCTCGAGGTGGTAGAGGTGCCGGGTATTACGGGTTATCTCGATACCAATTACGAGGGCAAGGCACAGTATGCACTGGATGTGCTCGCCCGGGACAATTTTGTGTATGTGCACGTCGAGGCGCCCGACGAAGCCGGTCATAACGGCGACGCCCAGGCCAAAGTGCAGGCCATTGAGGATTTTGATGCGCGCGTAGTGGGTCCTATACTGGCCGGCTTGAAAGAGATGGGGCCGTGCCGAATTTTAATGGCGCCGGACCACCGCACGCCGATCGCCCTGCGCACGCACAGCCGCGAGCCGGTGCCGTTTGTGCTCTGGGGCGAAGGCATTGCTGCCGATGCGCTACAGGGCTACGGTGAACGCGCGGCGGAAAGCGGCAGTCTACAGGTTGCACACGGACATTGGCTCTTGGAATATCTGCGGGGCACGCGCCCGTTTAATTAGAGAGTAGAGAGAAAAGGATATGTCAGATCAGTTTAGCGTGGCAATTATGGGCGCAACGGGCGCCGTCGGCCAAGTCATGATGGAAATCCTCGCCGAACGCAACTTTCCGGTGGGGGAACTGCGGCTGTTGGCTTCGGCGCGCTCCGCCGGGCGCACGTTTGCATTTCGGGGCGAGGAACTTACCGTGCAGGAGCTGCGCGAGGATTCTTTTGAGGGCATTGATATCGTGCTGGCTTCGGCTGGAGGGTCGCTGAGTAAGCAATACAATCCGCATGCCGTGGCCGCTGGTGCGGTCGTCGTCGACAATACGTCGGCCTATCGCATGGACCCAGAAGTGCCGCTGGTCGTGCCGGAAATCAACCCGGACGATCTTGAATGGCATAAGGGCATCATCGCCAATCCGAATTGCTCCACCATCATAATGGACGTGGTCGTCTGGCCCCTTTATCAGCAGGGAAAGGTCAAGCGGATCGTCGTCTCCACCTATCAGGCCGTCAGTGGAGCGGGTGCTCCAGCTATGCAAGAGCTAGAAGAGCAGACGCGGCAACTCCTTGCAGGGGAGCAGATTGAACCGCGCGAGTTTCCGCATCAGATCGCCTTTAATCTCTTTTCGCACAATTCGGACGTCGGTTCGGACGGCTACTGCGAGGAAGAGACCAAGATGATCCGCGAGACGAAAAAGATGTTTCACGACGACGATATCCAAGTCACGGCGACGACGATTCGCGTCCCGGTAATGCGCGCCCATTCCGAGGCAATCAATCTCGAGTTTTTCGAGTCCTTTACCGCCCAAAAGGCTCGCGAAATTCTCTCTGGAGCGCCGGGTGTGCGCATCGTCGATAACCCCGCCGAAAGTCACTTTCCGATGCCCATTGAAGCCTCGGGTGCAGACGACGTGTTGGTAGGTCGCATTCGCCAGGATATATCTCGTCCCGATCACACCGGTCTCGATCTCTGGGTCAGCGGCGATCAGCTTCGCAAGGGAGCGGCACTCAATGCGGTGCAGATCGCCGAAGTCATGATTGAGCGCGGTCTGGTGCGCGGTGGTCATTAGACTGTAGGTGCAGACGGAATAGTGGGCGGCGGGAGGCGACTCGCGCCGCCCATTTTTGTTTTTTCGGTTTATGGCAAAACGCATCCTCATCTTGGCCATGAGCTTTCCTCCACAGGCAGTGGGCACGGGATCTTATGCGTATGCCCTTTCGCGTGGCCTGACCCAGCGCGGCTTCGATGTGCTCGTTTTAGCACCCGAAGCCGATGGCGCTGCGGCTTTTGATGCGCGCGCCGAGGTATCTGTTGAACGGCTGAACGCGTCCTCTTTTATTCCGCTGCGCTATATGCAGGTCCGCGCGCATTTGCAGCGTGCCATAGACCGCTTTAGGCCAGACTGCGTGTGGGCAACGAACGGCATGGCAACGCGCGTTGCGGGATTGCTCAACTGCTGGGAGCGCATTCCCCTTATTGCATCGATGCGCGGTTCGGATGTGACGGTGCGCTTGAGTGGGCGCGGGGTCGGGGCTCAGTTCGAGCGCATTCCACAGCGTCGCGCCTACCGCCACGCGGCTGCTATTGCCGCTGTGAGCCGCTTTGTGCGCGCGAGCGCCGTCGCACAGGGGGTAGACGAACGGGCGATCTTCGTGCACCCGCCGGCATTTGACGCCGGACTTCTACAGCACTACCAATTCGATGAGGAGACCTTTTTTGCGCGCTATCCCGCGTTGAGAGGGAAGCGCATCGTCCTCAGCGTAGCGCGCCTGGTCACGCAAAAGCGCGTCGACCGCGCACTGCGCGCGAGTGGACGCTTGCTGAAAGAATTTCCCGATATGGTGCATGCGATAGTGGGCAATGGACCCGAACGAGCCGAATTGGAGCGCTTGGCGAGCGAATTGGGCTGGGGCGATCGCGCCGTTTTTGTCGGGCCACTGCCGCCGTTATCACATGGTCTTTTCGACTTTTACAGCGCGGCTGAGGTGTTCTTATTGCCGAGCGTGCGCGAGGGTATGGGCAATGTATATCTCGAAGCAGGCGCATTTGCCCTGCCCTGTTTGGCTGCGGCCGAAGGTGGCGTGCCCGAGTGTATTGACGATGGATCGAGCGGGCTGTTGGCTCGTGCAGACGACGTGGAAGATATGAGTGCCAAACTGCGCTACCTGCTAAAAGATCCGCAGAGAGCGCGGGAGATGGGCACCGCGGCGCGCGAAAAAATCGAGCGAGAGTACGGCATGGAGGCGTTGGTGCAGCGCGGAGTAGAGGCCCTTGAGCAGGTAATGCACCGTGGCTGAGCGCTCCGGGTGGAAAAAGCGGCTCAAGCAGCAGTGCATGCGCTCTCGCCTAGGCCAGGCCTGCGGTGCGCTGTGGGGACACGACCTGCAGCCGGAGCGGTGGATTTTTATCGTTGGGTGCTACAATTCGGGCACGACTCTACTCAAAGACCTGCTTGGGGAACATCCCGCCATCGGCGTGCTGGCCGGCGAAGGCGTCAAATTTAGCGATGCTCTGCCGCGCCCCGAGGACGCGGGCTGGCAGCGGATGTGGTGTGAGTGCTTGAGTCAGGTGCGGCTCGACCCGCGCGACGCCAGCCGTGCGCGACGCATCAAGCGCCAGTGGTCCATGCTGTACCCGCCTAGCCCCAACCTGTTGGAAAAATCGATTGCCAACGCGGTGCAGTTGCCCTTTCTCGAAGCGCATTTCGCGCCGGCGTACTTTATCTACATCGTCCGCAACGGCTATGCGGTGGCCGAGGGGATACGCCGCAAGACAGACCCAGGCAAACGCGGCAATCCCGTGTATAGGGACAAATATCCGATTGGCCTCTGCGCGCGTCAGTGGGCCGAATCGGCGCGAATCGTCGAGGAAGATCGCGTCAAGGTCGAGCGTTTTTTGAGCCTGCGCTACGAGGATTTTGCCGCCGAGCCGGGCGAGCAGATTCGACGCATAACGGATTTTATTGGCATCGATCCACTCGAAGATGGGCTCTTGGCACAGCGATGGACTGTGCACGGGGTGGAATCGTCCATTCGCAATATGAACGAACAGAGTCTGGCGCACCTTTCGGCCGAAGATATAGAGGCAATCCATTCAGAGGCGGGTGAGTGGCTGGACCAATGGGGCTATGAGCGCCCGGGACAGTCCTAACCGAGCCAGCGTCTTGCACGCGACTTTATATCGACAAAAGTCCAGTCCATATCCCGGTTGAAGGTATGCATGCCCAGGCGCTTGCCCTGCGGCAAGTACTGCTTGTATTCGCGCTCGGCGTAGCGCTGGGTATCCCACTCGACAATTTCCATCAAACGCAGTCCATAGCCGTATCGCCGCGAGCAGTCTTGAGCTGGGCGCAGCAGGCGTCCTGCGACCTCTGCGATGCGCCCAGCTGGACGCGCCCAGCGCACATCGGACACAACCGGGTTGAGGGGATGGGGTGTCCAGCGGGCTGCTAGCGGAGAGTCGGCATAGTAGAGAAAGAGCTCGCTGCGCGCCGGTGATTGGGGATGGGGCGCTAAGCAGGTGAAGAGCCACCAATGCCCTTCGCGATAAAAAAGCGTGGAGTCGACGGCGTAGAGTCCTTCAAAAAGCGTGCAGGAGTGCGTCCATTGGTCGGGAAAGCGAAGGCAGCGATAGATATCGATGGTGCCGCGATCGCTGCTCTCTGGCATCAGGTATATTTCGCCCTCGTGGGCGAATACGAAGGGGTAGGACAAGTGATGGTTGGCTTCTAATACGCGCACGGCGTTGCCGCATGGACCGCGCTGGTCAAAAGGTTGTACTGCGATATGTCCTTTGCCGAGCTGCTGATCGTACTCTTCCACGAATACGTAAAGGGATCCCTCGTGGCGAAAGGGGAAGGGATCGGCCCAGTAGGTGTTTGGAGCCGATGCGCAGGGCGCAAAGTCATCAAAGCTAGCGGGCAGGTTGCCGGCCGTCGTGGGGCCATAGTATACGTGCCACTGGGTGCGTTGCAGCAGTTCCGATAGTCCACGGTGGAACGTGCGTGCGGCGAAGCGCGTCAGCGGAAAAGCGGTTGGTCGGGTTGTGAGAGGCGCTGTAGCAGGTGTGCCATGACGGGCGTAAAAGACGTCCGGACCGCATTCGTGCAGCGCCTGCAGGCGCCGCGCGACAAAGGCGTGAGCCAGCCAGCAGAGGCGCTGGCCGCTGCGTCGCGCGGAGAATGCGTGGGTGCCGGTGCTGGCACGGTAGATGCAATAATCCGTGTTTCCGTAGCGAGCAAAGAGCGCCGCGCTGGCAAGGAGTTGGTGAGTGCCGACGGCACTCAGGCCGACCGAGCCGTCCAGTAGGTCCGGTAGGAAGTACCAGGTGCCCAGCGGTGCATCGCCTGGCGGAAGCGGCTGCACGCTCAGGTGGAGCCACACGTCGACGGGAGCCTGGCTAGGCAGGGACGTCAGGCGCGGTAGGGCGGAAGCCAGTTCGATGGGCTGCTGGGCATCGTCTTTTACACCAAAGAGCGTGCGGTCTAAGTGCTGGTAAAGCGCGGTGCTTAGGGGGACGCGGTGCGCGGTGGGCGGGTGGACCGTCAGGCACTCTATGCGTGCAACGCCGCTCGTTTCGACGCGGTGCAGCAGTGCGGCAATCCAGGCGGGAACGGCGTTGCCGTCGACGGCGACGCCAATGCGCAGCGAATGACTCGAATGCACTCGTAATCAGCTGTTGCCCTGCAGGCAGACGTGATCGATAAAGCGCTCGTAGAGCGCAACGCCCTTTTTGAGCTGGTCGATTTCAACCCATTCATCTACGGTATGTGCCTGGGCAATATTGCCGGGGCCGAGGACGACCATCTGTTTCATCTTCTTGCCGAAAGCCATGCCGTCAGTCCCGTAGGGAACGGTCAGTGCGCGGCGCTTGCCGGCAATTTTCAGCGCGGTTTTTACAAGAGGCGAGTTCGGATCGGTGTACACAGGTTCACCCAGATGTCGAATTTCGCATTTAAGGCCGTGCTTCCGCGCGCTGGCGCGCGTGCGATGTATGAGTGACTGGACGTCCACGCCCGGCATGGGGCGGTAGTTGATGGTACAGGTTGAGCTAACGGGTGAGATATTGGTAGCGATGTTGTTATCGTTGATGCCGATGCTCCACTCAGAGTGCGGTGGATTGAATTCTTCGTTGCGAAAGCGTTTGTCGCTAAGCACTAGGTCGTAGATAGCGCGCATTTCCTGTAAAAAGGGAATCA
Source organism: Gemmatimonadota bacterium (assembly GCA_038128265.1). Classification (GTDB taxonomy): domain Bacteria; phylum Latescibacterota; class UBA2968; order UBA8231; family UBA8231. The sequence continues at coordinate 53,690 of JAYPJE010000010.1, read as the reverse complement.
TCTTTATGTTCGCGTTGGTGCCTTTAAGCGTGCTGGTGTGTGCCGCGCGTCCCTTGGAAGTGATGACCAGGGACATCGACCCCTTGTGCGCGTAGACGACGTTCAGGCGCGTTGGTTCGCAGATAATGCCGTAGCCGCTACTGGCCTGGGCGAAGAGTTTTGATTGCTTTGTTACCATCTTGGCGCCAACGGCCTGCACTTCTTCGTCGGCCGTCACGACAATAAAGAGGGGCTTTTTAAGGTCGGCTTTTCGAAAGCGAGCCGCGGCACACAGGGTGGCGGCCAGCGGGCCCTTCATATCGCACGAGCCGCGGCCGTAGAGTTTGTCTCCGACGCGCTTGGGTTTATACTGTTCTGGCAGGGCTGGCACCACGTCGTCGTGGCTCATGAGGGATAGACCGCCGCTGCCTTTGCCCAAGCGTGCCACAATAGAAATTTTATCGACCCCGTTTTTATCGACGTAGGGTAGCCGCTCGATCTCGAAGTTTAGTTGGGCTAGCACGTCGGCAATGTATTCAGTCACTTCGACGTTGCTCGTCTGGCTTTCCGAGGGGAATGACACGAGTTGGCGGGTGAGCTGTACGACGTCTAATTTCATGGCAGTTCACTTTCTTTCTTCGGGCGGTTTACTTGGGTGGTATGGAAACCACCAGCCAAACATATCGAGTTGTGCGCGGGTGGGCAAGAGTGCGCAAATAGCTGTTGTATAACGACTTATAATAATTATAAAAAAGGAATAAGTATGAGTTTGATACCGGACTACGGGTGGGGCCATTTTCCCCAACAGAAGACGAGGTAGCATGGATACTATTCGCTTTGGCATTGTCGGAGCTGTGGGGCGAGGAAACTCCTATGTGCGCGCTTTGACGGCACATCCGGACACGCAGCTTGTGGCCCTATGCGATATTCGACTTGAAGAAGCCCGAAAGAGCGCTGCTGAGTTGGAGGTAGAGGGCGTGTATGACAATATGGAGGCCATGTTGGATGCAGGCGGAGTAGATGCCGTCGTTATTGGCACGCCCATGCAGTTTCACGCACCGCAGGCAATCGCCGCGCTCGAGCGCGACATACACGTGCTCTGCGAAGTAACGGCAGGTATTTCCGTCGAGGAGTGCCGCGATTTGGTGCGGGCAGCGCGCCGCTCGCGCGGCCAGTATATGATGGCAGAAAACTACACGTATATGAAGGGCAATGTGCTGGTGCGTGCGCTGGTTGA
>JAYPJE010000010.1:28848-52464 GCA_038128265.1 Gemmatimonadota bacterium | reverse complement strand
AGCAAACGCCGTGGCGGCGCCGTTGGCAGACGGGTGTCAATGGTTCGACGTATCCGACCCACAGTTTGGGGCCAGTGCTGCAGTGGTTTGCAGGCCAGCGAGTGACGTCGGTGTGTGCGATGGGAACGGGGCACCACTACCGAGACCCGCGCGGCGATCACTACGAAATGGAAGACTCCGTCACGATGATGTGCCGTATGAGCGGTGGCGGGTTGGTTCACATTCGCGTGGATATGCTGTCGGAACGGCCGCACCACATGACCCACTATGCCCTGCAGGGAACCGATGGCTGCTACGAGTCGGGCGATGGCTTTCGCGGCGAGGCGCGGGTTTGGCTGCGCGCTCGCTCGGGAGAGCACCGCTGGGAAGCGCTGAGCGAACTCGAGGAGTTTCTTCCAGAATACTGGAAAAACCCGCCAGAAGAGGCCGTGCGCGCTGGGCACGGCGGCGGGGATTGGTGGGAGGTGCAGGATTTCGTCGATTCCATTCGCCAGGATCGTCCGGCGCCGATCGACATTGATATGGCAATGGATATGACCCTGCCGGGTTTGGTCAGCCAGGCGTCCATCGCCCAGGGCGGTACTTGGGTGGCGGTGCCCGACCCGCGCAACTGGACGTGAGGTAACTGTATGAGCGAAGCGTTGAAGGCCCAGTGGCAAGAGCAGGGATACGTCGTGGTGCGCGGTCTGTTTGACGCCGAGCGCAGCGCGCGGTTATGCGCCATTGCCGAATCGATACTCGACCAGTGGCGTATCCGCAGCGCCGAGAACGGCAAGCCGGGAGGAGATGACAATGCAACCGTTATGCGGCATCTGAACCACCCCGGTTATTTTTCCCATACGTCTGATGAACTGCGCGAAATGCTGCGCGCCATCGCCGATCCGCAGGTATTGTCGGTCGGACGCGCCATTCTCGGTGAGGAAGTGCTCTTTCGCTGCACCAGTCTCTTTATGAATCCGCTGGCGCGGAGCGTGGATGGCAATTGGCACCGCGACTCGCAGTTTCACTGCCCGCGGGAAGAGGACGAACAGCGCATGATTGCCGATGCCGGTCAGGGGGGCACAAGCATTCAGCTACAGGTTGCCCTAGTGCCGTCTGATGACGTCGAGGTCGTGCCCGGTTCCCATCTGCGCTGGGATACGCCGGCAGAGTATGCTATTCGCCGGGCCGACGAGGGCCACAACAATCGCTCCAATGCCATGCCGGGTGCGCTGCGCGTGGCGCTGGAAGCCGGTGATGCCGTCGCCTTTAATCCCTGCGGCTTGCATCGGGGGCGCTATCACGTCGACAAGCTGCGTCGCACGCTGATGTTGACCTATACCAAGGCCAGCGCTCCGCGCTTCGACTACTTTTCCGACCAGCCGTGGTTTCTCACAGAGGGGTATTTGGACGGTCTCGATGGGGAAACGCAGGCCTTTTTGGGGCGTTTTATAGAACAGTATCAAGGGGACTGGCAGCGCGCTGCATCGCCCAATTAGATCGGTGCGGTTTTACCTGGCTTAGAGAGGAGAGGACTTTGATGTCAACGGTGATGCGTCAGGTGTATGGTGTTTTCGCAATCGTCCTTGTCGTGCTTATAGCCAGCAGGTCTGGTGCCGGCTATATCGAGGGGATGCCGTACTTCCACCAGTTCAGCAACCGCATCAATCCCTCGGGGTCTTGTCAAAACACCTGCGTCGCCATGGTGCTCAAGTTTTACGGAGCTTCCGATATCACCCCCGACCTCATATCGGCTAAATGGGGTACCTCCGTCGCCCAATCGACGGGGGGGCTGCGCGAGGTTTTTGACGAGGAAGCGGCTCTGCGCGGTCTGCGCGTCCGCGATGGGGCGACAGAGGACGGCACGCTCGTCCAACTGCACGCGGCCCTCGATGCGGGAAAGCCGGTCATTGTGCACGGCGGGTTTTCCACTGTCGGCCACCTAATTGTTTTGGTGGGATACGACGCGCGCTATTACTACGCGATGGATCCAGCCAGCAAGTGGAGCGAAGTGTTCAATGGAGGCTTTACCAATACGGACGATGCCGATATTGGTCGCTATACGCGCTACGGTCGTCAGGCCGTTGAAGATGCCATTATTTCGAGCGATCACCGTCGCTATATCCGCATGCATATACCCTACTTTGAGCCGGGAGGGCTGCAGGGGCTATGGCAAGAGGGATGGGCTGATACATTGGTCGCCGGCGAGCCGGCCCGTCTGCGCGCCCGTTTGGCGGTCAAAGCGGACGAAGCAGGGCCCATCGAGGCATGGGCTGACTTAGGTGCGTTGGGAGGGGATATTCGACAGCCGATGCGGGCGGTAGGTGATGGAACGTATGAACTCGAGGCTGCCTTTCGGGCGGGTGCCCAACCGGGGAGGCGAAACCTGCGCGTCGTCTTGAAACAGGGGGATGTCGAGGAGCATCTGAGCCGAAGGGTGGTGCTCATTCCCCCAATGAATGCGCCCGTAGCCAACGATGCGCTGGGCGAAGAGTGGACACAGCGACTCTTGCTTAATGCAGAAGTTGACTGGCAGGGAGAAGAGGTGTTGGAGGGCGCGCGAGCACTGGCGGTTGATGCGCAATCGTTTACCCTTGAACTCGCCCCAGTCGAGCCGGTTGACCTGGCCGGCTACCGCGCGCTGCGCTTTGCTTTTCACCCGGGGGAGGCGACGGTGGGGCTGCGTCCGGCTTTCGCCGTGCAGCTCAATCGCGACGCGCGTAAAATCGAAAATCTGATCGGAGCAGGTGCCGTGTCCGGTGCCGGTATCGACCTCAAATCGCCTGCTTGGCAGACAGTAGAGATACCGCTGTGGACCTTCCATCCGCTGGAAGATCCGCTCGAGTCTATTACCTTTTTTGGCAATCTGCGCGGTCGTTTCTTCTTGGACGATATCCAACTTGTCAGCGCGCGCTTTCCCGCGCCTCACGTGCGCGGCGAGTGGGTCCGTGTGCTGCCCGATACGCTGGTGAGCGGAGCGGCCGTCGCATGGGAAGGGGACTTACGCGTTCACAGCACACATCCCGACGGGGCTGTCCCTCAGGTGGTGGCCGATCTCAGTGCGTTGGGCGGCGATAGAGCCCAGCCGCTGGAGTCGTTGGGCAGTGGCCTCTACCGGCTGCGCGCAGTGCTGCCGGTAGCGCTGGCCAATGGTAGGCGTGAAATCGTATTGCATATAGAGCAGCAGAGCACCGCTGGTCTGCTGCAGTCCGAAATGCGCCATGAGATAGTGGTATTGCCGCGCGAAGATCAGATCGTCTTTGACGAGGGCTTCGGCGACAATTGGACGCCGGGATTTGTATCCAATGCCGAAGTGTATGATGCCAGCGAACAGGCCGCGGTGGGTGCGCTGTCCCAGGGAATACGCGCCAGCGCATTCACCGTCGAGTTTCTGCCGATCCAACCGGTTGAAGCAGCCGGCTACCGCTCCTTGCACTTTGCCTTCCATCCGGGCAGTGCTACCGTAGGCACGCGACCAGCCTTCAACGTCATGCTAAACGGCGATGCTCCATCGCAGGTATTGCTCTTCGACGGAGAAGGGGCCGAGGTAGATATGGCGCGAGCCGAATGGCAGCGCGTAGAGATTCCCCTAGAGCGCTTCTATCGCCTGCAAGGGCCAATTACCTCGCTGCGCATATTGGGCAACTTGCGCGGCACGTTTTACGTTGATGACGTGCGCCTGGTGGCCGATCGGCAGGCCGATGCCTATACCGCCGTGGTCGAAGAGTCCGCGGATTGGACGCCGGCGCACCATGGTTTAACGCAAAATGCGCCCAACCCGTTTAACGGAGAGACGGCTATTCGTTTTGCACTTCCCGTTGCTGGAGACGCGCTGCTGAGCGTCTATAATTTGACCGGTCAGCGCGTGGCGACGCTGGCATCGGGATGGATGGAAGCGGGCGATCACCTGATGCACTGGGACGGTCGCAGCGAGCGCGGTGAAATGCTGGCTACGGGGCTGTATATCTATCGCTTGCAAACGCGGGCGGGTACGACGAGCAAGAAAATGCTCATACTGCGCTAACAGGGAGACGAAACATGGCATCACTGCGCATCGGCGCCCATCGGGGTGCGATGGCCTATGCCCCTGAAAATACCCTAGCTGCGTTTGAAGCAGCCATTGCACAGGGGGCCTACCGAATCGAGTTCGATATACGCCGCACCCGCGACGGCGAGCTGGTCGTTATACACGATGCGACGGTAGATCGCACGACCGATGGCAGCGGTGCAGTGGCCGATATGACGCTGGCCGAGGTGAAGCGACTGCGCAGCGGTGACCAGCCCATTCCGACCTTTGCCGAGGCCATCGACTGCATGCGCGACCGGGCGCGCCTATTGGTCGAGTTTAAAGAGGGGGATTTGGCCGAACAGGCCGTGCGTCAGATTGAGGCGGCTGACGTAGTCGCACAATGCACTCTGTCGAGCTTTCACGAAGAGGCGCTGGTCGAATCTCGGGCGCTCAATCCACATATTGAAATTGCCTACTTTCTCGTCGAGCCTAAACCCTTTGAAGCCGCCGAAGTCGTCGAGCGCTTAGGTGCCGGTCTGCTCATCGTCTGGCCGGTAGCCGCTCGCCCAGAATTCATAGCCGATGCGCGTGCGCGCGGACTGGATGTGCGCTGTGGATTTCGCGACGATTTGAGCTTTGAGGAAACGCGTGCGCGCTTTCGCGAACTGGCAGCCATGGGCGTGGGTGAATTTTCCTGTGGGCGCCCCGACTGGATCGGTGCGCTTATCGCCGAGTTAGAGGCCTAGCGCTGGCCGGGGCTTGTCTATCCGAGTATAGCCACGTCACCATGCGATGGGCGGTTTCCCATGTGCATTTAGGTAGGCGTTGGCCTTGGAAAAGTGACGGCAGCCAAAAAAACCGCGGTAGGCAGACAGCGGTGATGGGTGTGCCGACTCCAGTACAAGGTGGTGTTCGGAATCGATGAGTGCGCGCTTGGATTGGGCATGGGCACCCCACAGCATAAAGACTAGGTGGTGCCGCTGCTGGCTCAGCGTCTCGACGATCTGATCCGTTAGCGCGTGCCAGCCCAGTTTTTGGTGCGATCCAGCTCGGCCCGCTTCTACGGTTAGAGACGAATTGAGCAGCAGCACCCCCTGGCGCGCCCAGCGCTCCAGGTCCGTTGAGAAAGTGGGGGCATCATCCCCGTAGATGTCACTGGCCACTTCCTTAAAGATATTGCGCAGAGAAGGCGGAGTCTTGGTGCCCTCTGGCACCGAAAAGGCCAGCCCGTGTGCCTGTCCCTCTCCGTGATAGGGGTCCTGTCCCAGGATCACCGTGCGAACGTCGGCGAATGGAGTGAGCTCGAGCGCGCGGAAGACGCGTTCGGTCGGGGGATAGACGACGCGCGTCTGGCGCAGCCGCGCGACTTCGCCTAGAAGAGCCTTCGCTCGTCCGTCGCGCAGCATAGGTATGGTGTGATTCCAACTCTGCACGGTGTCTTCAGCAGGCGGTTAAAGCTGCGCCTGGGGCGCTAGGCCGTCCCAGACGCGCTGCAGGTTGTCGAATACAAAGGCGCCGCGGCGTGCCCAGGTGTCGCGGGTGACGCCGGCCGCATGTGGCGTATAGAGGGCATGGGTATGGGCTAGCAGCGGGTCGTCAGCGGCAATGGGTTCCGTTTCAAACACATCAATGCCGGCTCCGGCAATATGCCCCTCGCGCAGGGCATGGGAGAGGGCTTGCTGATCGACTACGGGACCGCGGCAGGTATTGATAAGCAGCGCACTCTGCTTCATACGTGCGAGTTCCGCCGCTCCAATCAGGTGCCGAGTATGGGAGGATAGCGGCACGTGCAGGGAGACGATATCGGCACAGGACAGCAGTTGGTCGAGCGGTAAGCGGCGAATGCCCAGCGCACGCTCGGTCTCGTCGTCGGCCCCAACCGGGTCGCTGTATACTATGTGCGCGCCCAGCGCTGCAAAGAGCTGAGCCACTCGCCGGCCGATGTGGCCGAGGCCGACGATGCCCAGCGTCTTGCCGTGAACCGTCTGCGTATCCGAACCCAGCGAGACGGCGTTCCAGCGACCGGCGCGCACGTTGCCATCGAGTTGAACGAGGCGGCGGTACAGCCCGAGCACCAAGGCCAGCGTGTGTTCGGCGACGTCGATGGCATTGGTGCCTCCGTTATTGGCGACGGGAATGCCGAGTTCTTTGCAGAGAGGTAAGTTTCCTTGGTCGAATCCGGCGCTAACCCATTGGATCAGGCGCAGGTGGGTGGCTGATATCAGCACATCGTCGGCAAGGTGGCCCGGGAACAGAATGAGAAAATGGGCATCGCGCAGCAGGGCTATTTTCTCGGTATCCGGTAGGTTGGTCGGGTGCGTTTCAATGTGGAAATGCGGGGGAGCGCAGGCCGTAATGCACCGCGCCTGTTCTGGGGGTAAATGGGTGAAAAAAACGGTTTGAATCATCAATGGCCAGCCGTTTGAACGGGAATCGCTGTTTTTTTTATACTATGGGAACAAGATTACACCGCCGCAAGGGCAAGGGGGATAGGCCATGAATACTACCGCGGAAAGACTAACGGACGAGGCGTGGCAGCAGTTCCAGCGCGATGGGTTTTTATCGCTGGGGCAGGTGGCTAGTCCGGATGAATTGGAGACCCTACAAACGCGGATGGACGATATCATGATGGGCCGGGCCGACGTCGACTACGACCGCATGATGATGCAGCTGGACTGCGCGGATGGGCCGGGGTCGGGGCCGGGGCCGCAGTCGAGGGGATTTAAAGGGCCAACGCTGGCCTATCGCAAAATACAGGACCTCGAATACGACGACGCCTTTCTGAAGTATATGCAGCACCCACTCTTTCGCCACATATGCGCCCGCGCATATGGTGAAGCAGCGGATATCGCTTGCTTTCGCGCCATGTTTATGAACAAACCCGCCGGCGAAGGTACCAATCTGGTGTGGCACCAAGATCGCTGGACAAATCTGGACCGCGATCCCCTAGTCACGGTGTGGACGGCACTTGATGCGGCAACGGTGGCCAACGGCTGCGTGCACGTTGTGCCCGGTTCGCACTCGGCGCTCGTCAACCCGGAACACGGTTCGGGTTTTCTCACGGAGGAGCAAACGCAGCGGCTGCTCGAAAAAAGCGATCCAGTACCGCTGGAACTGGCCGCCGGCGAAGTCGTCCTTTTGCACAACTGGCTCCTGCACAGCTCGGACGTAAACCGCACGGACCAGGCTCGGCGCGCATTTAGCGTGTGCTATATGGACGCGGTGACCGTGGCCAGCAACGGTCACCGTTTCCCCGTTATTTTCGGCGAGAATGCGCTGGCGCTCAGCGCCTGAGGGTCGCTGCCGTGTAGCGGTGCGCCGTTTGGCTACCCGCGGGCAGGCGACGTCGCCTAGCGGGCGGGTGTGGATTTTCGCGCTGCTGTTGGCCTGCTGTCGCGCGCTGGGTGCCGAAGAAGGTAGTGGGACGATTAGCGGGTTTGTCTACAGCCGCGCCGATGGCGAGGCGCTGATCCGTGCCAGCGTATCGGTGCGCGGCCTGGGGCTGGGGTCGATCAGCAACGAGAGCGGGTATTTTGTCATTCCCGACGTGCCGGCTGGTCGCTGGCCCCTCGTCGCCTCGTTTATTGGCTTTGAAGACGTTGTGCAGTCCGTCATAGTGGGGGCCGGTGGACACGTTCGAATCGATCTATTTCTCGACGCTAAAGCGCTGCAGGCCGAGGAGGTGCTGGTGCGGGGCGATTCGCTGCGCATGGCCGACAGGCTCTTCGCCCGCACTGTTTCAACGGTCCATCTAGCGCCGCGGGATATCGAACAGGTTCCCCCCTTTGCCGAGGCGGACCTGCTGCGTTCGCTCGCCACGCTGCCCGGTATCGTACCCCTATCCGATTTTTCCTCGGCGCTCTACGTGCGCGGGGGCACGCCCGACCAAAACCTCTACCTTATCGACGGGGCTGAAGTCTACAGTCCCGAACACGCGTTTGGTCTGTTCTCGACGTTTAACACAGATGCCATAAAGCAGGTCGAACTTTCAAAAGGAGGCTTCGGCCCAGAGCGGGGAGGGCGTCTGTCATCGGTGCTCGACGTAGCGAATGTCGACGGCAGCCGAGAGCGCTTTCAGGGCGTTGTAGCGATCAGTTTGCTCTCCGTCAAATCCACCTTGCAGACCCCGCTTGGAACGCGCGGTTCGCTGTCGGGTTCGCTCCGTCGAACCTATTTTGACCAGACCATAGGCCGCCGCTCGGATGATATTCCCGACTACTACTTCTACGACGGCCATATTAAGGCCACGGTCGACCTGAGTGATGTCGACAGGCTGACACTGGGATTTTTCGGCGGCCGCGATGTGCTCGATATCACCTATGGCGGAGCATCCAAAAACAAAAGCGGCTTTGGCGTCGCCTGGCAAAACCAGACGGCGAGTGCGCGCTACGTGCGCGTATTTACACCGCGCTTCTTCGGTCAATTCGGGCTGACGACATCGCGCTTTGCCTCGGACTTTGCCTTTTCTGAAGGTTCGATAGAGGAGCGCAATGGGGTAAACGACGTCACGCTAAAGGGCCACGTCCAGTATGATCGGAGTTCGTCGATGCGCGCTGAAGCCGGCTACGAATGGAAGCGGCTGCAGTCGCGCTATGCCCAGGATTTTCTATCTGGAAAAATCGACGTGCGCGACCATCCCGAGCAGGCTGCGCTCTATGGGGCAATTCGCTGGAACCCCCGCGGGGGCCTGGGGGATGTGCTGGGAGGAGTTCGCTACAGCCGCTATAGAGGCGCTGTAGAACTGCATCATATCGAACCGCGCATAGCGCTGAAGTACCGCCTGACAGAGTCATCCATGGTAAAAGTAGCTACCGGGGTCTATCACCAATACGTGCACCGGGTGCCGCGCTTTATCGCCGCCGATATATGGACGGCAGCCAACGCGCATCAGGGGGCGTCTCGCGCCGTGCACTACATCGTTGGCTACCAGCGCGAATGGCATCGAGTGGGGCAGCTCGAAGTGGAAGCATTCCACAAGCGCTATAGCGATATCTACCAATTCAACCGCGCGTATTTAGGTGCTGTAGAGGCGTCGGAGTTCGACGAGCGGGATAGACCTACTATATCCAGCACCCGGGGGTTGTTCAATGTGGGGGACGGCTATTCCAGCGGATTTGAGATACTCCTGCGCAAGGATGCCGGCCCTCTAAGTGGATGGGTTGGCTATTCGCTAGCGCGCACGCGCCACGTCTTTGCAGAGGTCAACGGCGGACGTTCTTTTAGTCCGCGCCACGATCGCACTTCTACGCTCAACGCCGTTGCCCGCATCGACCTATCCAAGGCGCTGCGAAGCGGGCAGAGGCGCTGGTTTTTCGGTGCCAATATGGTCTATTCGACGGGACAGCCGATCACGGAACCTGGTTCGGCGTACGTTGCTTCCATGGCGCCGAGCGATCCGCAAGTCAGCGTATTTTACGCGCCGACGCGGATAAACGGCGTGCGCCTGCCAGCCTATGTGCGGCTGGATGTGAGTCTGGAATGGCAGCGCAATTATGGTTCATGGCAGATGATGCCCTACCTGCAGATTTTCAACGTTGGCAATCGACGCAATACCTGGTTTATCGACTACGACTTTGCCAACAGTCAGCCCGAAGTTGACGAGGTCGGGATGTTTCCCATCCTGCCCACGTGCGGGCTGCGCATCGAGTTCTGAACCATGTACTCCTATCTGGGTTTGCTGCTTTGGTTCGGCCTGTTCGGTTGCGGTGGGGGCGATTTTTCCGTGTCGAATACTAGCTACGAGCCGCGCCTCGTAATCGAGGGGTTGCTGCGGCCTGGAGTGGGCGTAGAAGGCATTCGCATTACGCGCAATGTCCGCGTTGACGAGCGCATACGCGGCGACGGCCTGATTCCCGCCGATGTGCAGGTCCACTTGACCGACGGGGCGAGTGGTCGGTCCTATGCGCTGGCACTGCGGGAAGCCGATCGGGTCGAAGACCGCCTGTTTTACTACCCCGGTAGCGATCTGCAGATCGTGCCTGGTGGAACCTATGCGCTGGAGGTGAGCGCCAGCGTGGATGGTACCCCTCTGCGCGCGCGCGCGGTGACTACGGTGCCCGAGGCCGGTTTTCGCATTGACGAGGTCAACCGACCCGCCATGCCGTATCGCCCGCTGGACGAGGGCGGCGATCCGATCAACTTTACACTTTCAATCGAGCGATCGCCGAGCAGTCGCTTCTATCTGCTCACGCTGCGTCCACGCGTAGCTACCAGTGCCAACTTTGTCTACGAAAACCCGTTTACCCAGCAGAGTCGGCAGGACGTGGAGGATCGTCTCGACGAATTTCGATTTCGCTGGGATTGGATTCAAAATACGCCGAGCGAAGGGGGCATTTCGACAATTGAAGTCTCGTGGTTCGACCTGTGGTTTTACGGGGATTATGATGCGTATGTCTATGCGGCAGACGAAAACTATGCCCGCTTTATCCAAACACACGACCAGGTGCAGGAAGCCGACGGCAATTTTCATGAGGCGGACTTTACCGTTGAGGGCGACGGCATTGGCTACTTTGGCTCGGCGCTGGTCGACTCGGTGCGCCTGCAGGTGCTGCGCTGAGATTGCTCGTACTGGGTGCAATCCATATACTAGCGAGCCGAGGCCAATGAGGCATAGGTTTGCGGGTAAACAAATACGTAAAAAGAGGATGCAATGGCGAAGAAAAAGGGACCTGTAAAAGTTGGAATTATTGGCTGTGGGGCTATAAGTGCAGCCTATATGCGCATCGGCAAGACCTTTCGCGATATTGAAATAGCTGCCTGCGCCGACCTGGATCGCAAGCGCGCCAAAGAGCGAGCGGAAGAGTTTGACATACCGCGTGCCTGCACGGTTAAACAGCTTCTGGCTGACAAGTCGATTGAAATCGTTATCAACTTGACGGTGCCCAAGGCGCACGGCAGCGTCGCGCTGCAGGCGCTGCAGGCCGGCAAAAGCGTGTACAACGAAAAGCCGCTGGCCGTAGAGCGCGAAGAGGCACAGGCCATGCTGGATCTGGCCGAGAAGAAGGGGCTGCTGGTCGGCGGGGCGCCCGATACGTTTCTCGGCGGTGGGCATCAGACCTGCCGCAAGCTGATCGATGATGGGTGGATTGGCCAGCCGATCGCAGCCAATGCCTTTATGATGGGCCACGGTCACGAGAGTTGGCATCCCGATCCGGAATTTTACTACGAGCGCGGGGGAGGGCCGATGTTCGACATGGGCCCGTACTATCTGACGGCGCTGGTCAATATGATGGGGCCGGTGGCCAAGGTGAGCGGCTGCACGCGCATCACCTTTCCCGAACGCACGATTACGAGCGAGAAGAAGTTCGGCAAGGTCATCCCCGTCGAAACGGCGACGCACATCGTCGGCATTATGGAATTTGCCAGCGGAGCCGTTGGTCAGATCACCACGAGCTTCGACGTATGGGGTGCCGAGCTACCGCGCATAGAGGTCTACGGCACGGAGGGTTCGCTGAGCGTGCCCGATCCCAACGGCTTTGGCGGCACCGTCAAGTACAAGCGGGGGCGCGACGAGTGGAAAGAGGTCCCGCTGACGCACGGCTACAATGAAAATGCGCGTAGCTTGGGCGTAGCCGATATGGCCAACGCGCTGCGCACGGGCCGATTGCACCGAGCTAGCGGCGCGTTGACCTACCACGTGCTCGATCTTATGCACGCCTTTCACGACGCAGCCGATGCCGGCAGGAGCCTGAAGGTAAAGAGCACCTGCCAGCGTCCTGCAGCGCTGCCGCTGGGCCTGCGCGATGGCGAAGTGAGCATAGCATAGGCAACTCAAACGAGGGAATCTGCCATGGGAAGAAATCGCGAGGAAGAGGCGCTGGCGCACATCGACGAAGAGCGCCTGTTGGCTACGGCCACGGCGCTGGTCGAAGTGCCCAGCCCGACCTTGGAGGCCGGTGCGGCGGCCCATCGGCTGGCCGAACTGCTCGATGCCGATGGCTTTGTCGTGGAGCGCCCTGTGGCCAACTGGCCAACGGCACCGGCCGTGGTTGTGCGCCATCGCGCAAGCGAAGGAGGGCGCCTGCTGCAGTTTGACGGCCATCTCGACACGGTGCACCTACCCTTTGTCGGCCCAAGCGTGGTCGATGGGTATCTCTGCGGCTCGGGCGCTTCCGATATGAAGGGCGGTATAGCCGCTGCCGTAGAGGCCCTGCGCGCGCTGCGCGACAGCGATGCGCTGCAGGAAGGGGGCGTCTTGCTGACGGCGCACGATCACCATGAGGGGCCCTGGGGCGACCGGCGACAGCTGTTAGCTATGATCGATGAGGGCTGCATAGGCGACGGCGTGCTGCTGCCCGAATACCTGGCTCACCTCCTCCCGCTAGGCGGGCGCGGACAGGCCATATTTGCCGTTGATATAGAGCGCGATGGCGAGCCCGTGCACGAGGTGCTGCGCCCGCCGGGCCTGCCCGATGTCATTGGCACAGGAGCCCAATTCGTGCTGCAGATGCGCGCGCTCGACGAGCGCCTCGCCGACATGCAGGTCGAACACGTGGGGCGCGAATCGGCCTTTGTTGGACGGGTTGAAAGCGGCCAGATTTTCAACCAATCACCGGTCCGCTGCCGCATAGAAGGAACCCGTCGCTGGGTGCGTCCGGGGGCCGTCGATGCGGTGCGCACCGAGTTTGATGGGATTCTTGCAAAACTCGCCGAACGCAGCGGGACGCGCCTATCCGTGTCCGAATGGGAGGTGACGGGAGACGCGTTTCGCATTCGTGAAGAAGACCCGCTTGTAGAGGCTTTTCAGAGTGCCCATAGCCGCGTTGTCGGGCGGGCACTGCCCGTCGGGGCCAAGCCCTTTGTCGACGACGGCAACCACTTTGTTGCGCGGGGGGGCATAACGGCTCTCACGCACGGTCCCGCCGGATTGGGTGCACATACCACCGAGGAACGCGTAGCCGTAGCTGAATTGGTCCGCGTAGCCCGCGTCTATGCGCTGACGGCGCTGCGTTTTTGCGCCCCTTGATTAGTGCATAAAGGTCTGCGCTTGCCGCTGGCCCTGCTCTATGTTGACTTTGGCCAGTAGCAAGGCGCCGCCGACAAAGAGCACGAGGATGGAGAGGATTGAAGCGCGCGGCGAGCCCAACAGAACGCTCGTCCATCCCATGAGAATGGGACCCAACACAGCGGCAAATTTCCCGAGCATATTGTAGAAACCAAAAAACTCGGCCGTCTTACCGGGAGGGATGAGGCGCTGGTAGAGCGAGCGACTCAGCGCCTGCACGCCCCCCTGCACGAGGCCGACAACGACGGCTATGCCGTAAAACTCCCATACGGCTTCGATAAAGTAGGCCCAGACGGTTGCGCCGATGTAGAAGGCAATTCCTATAAAGAGACTGCTGCGCGTGCCAATGCGGTTGCTTATAAGGGCAAAGGCGATGGCCGAGGGGAAACCGACAAACTGCGTGATGAGCAGGGCGGTGAGCAGGCTGTCGCGGCCAAAACCGAGCGACAGTCCATAATCGACGGCCATGCGCACGACCGTATCAACCCCATCGATGTAAAGCCAGTAGGCCAGTAGAAAGGTGAGCAGGTGCGGCAACTGACGGATATGCGAGAGCGTTTCGTGCAGCTGGCGATAGCCGCCGACCAAGGAGGACCACCCCCTGGGGCGCTCCCGTTGTGCGGGCGCGCCTTCTTTAACAAAGAGCAAAATGGGCAAGGTAAATAGAATCCACCACAGCGCTACGCTGAGGAAAGACCAGCGCACGGCCGCAGCCGCATCGGGTAAGCCGACGGCCTGTGGGTGTATGACCACATACAGGTTGGCAGCAAAGAGCAGGCCGCCACCAAAATACCCCACGCCGTAGCCAAGTGCAGAAATCGCGTCGACTTTTTCGCTCGGAGCAACAAATCCCAGCAGGGAGTCATAGAAGGTGTTGGCTAGGGAGAAGCCGACCGTTGCCGCCACGTAGACGAGCGCGGCCGATTGCCAGTTGCCGTGCTCCACTAGGTGTAGACAACCGGTCATAAGCGCGCCGGTAAAGGCAAATATCGCTAGGAAGCGCCGGCGCTGGTTGCTGCGATCGGCCATGGCCCCAAGAAGGGGTGCGACGAGGACGACGACGATGCTGCTGAGCGAGTTGGCCAAACCCAAGTATAGAGTGCTCGAACTATCGTCTATGCCGCTGCCCCAATACTGCTTGAAGAAGGCGGGAAAGAAACCAGCCATAACGGTGGTGGCAAAGGCCGAGTTTGCCCAGTCGTATAGCGCCCAGGCGTATATGCGTTTAGTGTTTCCCTTCAAGGTCGCTCGCGTTCCACAAGCGCCCACTGTACGTGGTTAGTCAAGTGCAAATGGCTCGATCTCTGTCCACTGCCCGTCTTTGCCTGCCGACTCTTGGGCGCGCAGGCAGGCCAGGGCTACGGAGAGCACATCGCGTTTGTCGATGGGGGGCTTTTGGCCGCGCTCTATTGCAGTGATCAAGTCCTCAACAACGCGCTGGCCGCGGCCTTCGGGTAGCGTTGGTGTGTGGGCGCCCTTTGCCTCCGATACGACGTAGAGGTGGTCGTCGGCATAGGCGCGCAGGTGGGCCGAGCCGCGCGTGCCCATGAGGATAAAGCGCGTGTCGCCAAACGACGGACTCGCTTGGGGCGTCAGCCAATCGGCGGTCAGCGTGGCCAACGAGCCGTTTTCGAGGCGAAACGAAGCTTGGGCATGGTCGATCAGTTGGGGGGCGTCGGTAAAGCGCTTGCAGGTCCACAGGGCGTGCACGCCGGAACACTCGCTGCCCGTCAGCCAGCGTATTTGGTCGACCCCATGGCAGGCCAGATCGTGAAACGTACCGGCGTATACGTCGGGGTCAAAGTACCAGGGCGTAGCGGTCGCGCGGCGCAGCTTGTGCGGATGGGTCGAGATGAGGCTGACCAGTTCGCCGAGTTCGCCGGCGGCAACGATCTCGCGCAAGGCGACAAAAGGTGGGTAGGCGCGCGAAGTAAACCACATGGAAAGTTCGACGTCTGTGCCGGCCAGCGCCGTGCGCATGCGCTCCCACTCTTCGAACGTGCGGCACAGGGGTTTATCGAGCAGCAGGTGCACGCCGGCAGCGGCGCATTGTTCGACGAGTGCGACCTTTTCGTCGTGTCGCAACCCCTCGATGATTAGCTCGGGGCGGGCAGTGGCCAGCAACTGCTCTACGCTGTCGTAGCGAGGTATGTCCAAGCCGTTCAAATGGCGCTGGCACAGCGCGTCATCGGCCTCGACGACGCCGACCCACTCGGCGTTGGGGGCGCTGCGGGCAGAGGATAGCATGCCGGCAATATGTCCGTAGTGCAGTCCTGCGATGGCAATGCGCATTGGGCCTCCCGTCGGCGACGTTTGGGGGATCACCACTAGTGGATGAGTAAACGATCGGAGAAGAATTGTGTCAATGCTTGACCGCTGAGTTTCCCACTTTAGATTGGCAGAAAAGAAATGAGAAATTGGTGCAAGCGATGGCAATACTTATTTGGTTGTTCGCATGGATAGTGGTTGCTGTACCGGCGGCTGCCCAGCCGACCGCTGCTGAAGTAGAGCGCGTGCGCAGCGGGTTTGAGCGCATGCTGCGCGAAAATATCCTGCCGTTCTGGTATCCTCAGGTGATAGACGAGGAGGGGGGAGGCTATCGACTTAACCACGACGCCAGCGGCGCATGGCAGGGCCCCACCGATAAGGCGCTGGTTGTGCAGGCGCGCACGCTGTGGTTCTTCTCGCGCCTGTATAACGCCGGGTACGGCAGCCAAGAGCATCTGCAGGCGGCCGATCACGGCTATGCCTTTTTGCGCGACGCGCTATGGGACGATGCATTTGGTGGTTTCTTTTGGGCGGTCAGTGCCAACGGCAAGGTCGCTACGCGCTCGAACAAACACCTATACGGGCAGGCCTTCGCACTCTATGCGCTCGTCGAGTATGCCCAGGCCAGCGGCCGCGGCGAAGCTCTGCACATGGCTGATTCGCTGTTCTATCTGATAGAGGAAAAGGCCCACGATGCCGCCTACGGAGGCTACGCGGAATGGTTTCGCCGCGACTGGGCACCCGGTCCGGAGAGCGATCATTACATGGGTGTAGCGTCCGACGTAAAGCTAATGAATACGCATCTACACCTAATGGAGGCGCTGACTACGTATTGGGAGCTGAGCGCCGATGAATTGGCACGTGAGCGGCTGCTCGAACTCATCCTCATACAGAGTAATGCCGTTGTGCGCAAAGGAGTGGGTGCTTGCACCGACCAGTATACGCGCCGCTGGAAGCCCTTGCTCGATGCGCCGCGCGCGCGCGTATCCTACGGCCACGACGTCGAGAATACGTGGCTGTTGGCTACTGCATGTCGCGCAGCAGGCGTGCCCAACGGGCCCCTGGTCGACCTGTACCGGCTGTTGGTAGACAATGCCCTGCGCTATGGCTTTGATCACGCGCGCGGGGGCTTCTACGAGGCGGGAGACCTCGGCATTTCTGCCGATGATCGGGACAAGGTTTGGTGGGTACAGGCCGAAGGGTTGGTCGGGTTACTTTCGCTCTACCAGCTTACGGGAGATGGGGCCTATTGGGATGCTTTCATTAAAACCTATGACTGGATCGAGGCGCATCAGGTCGATTGGCGGGGGGGCGATTGGCACGCCGAGATTGGCATTGACGGTCGTGCCGCGGGGAACAAAGCAAGCGCCTGGAAAAGCCCCTACCACAACGGTCGCGCCGTGTTGGAATGCTTGGCCAGGCTAGAGAACTTACCTTCTGTGGGAGCGGCCGACGGCCGCTAGATGCAGTTCTATAGGTAGAATACGCCGTCCAGCGCGGTGTTCCTGCGGCGGTTTTTGCGTTCCGTGGGAAGGCTCAGTGAAGGGCGACCATCTCCTGTAGATCGCGGCGGAAAATCCAGGTGCCCTCCTGCACGAAATGCGTTGCAAAGGCGCGCCGCGGCCGGTCGGTCGAATCGTTGGCATAGGAGCCGTGCACGGTCATCCCGGTGAAGAATACGCCCGCTCCACAGGGGACGCTAAGACGCGCGATCTCTTCGTCGCGCAGGCCCTTGATATCAAAGGAGTGCATCGTCTCTTCCCACGCTTTTCCCTGCCGATCGCTCATCGGATAGACCTGTTCCCATGAAGTGTGTTGGTCCGTATCGCGCACGCGCTCAAATTCATAGAGCCCGTTGTGGTTGCTCTGGGGAACCACGCACAGGCCGCCGTTATCGCCGTCCGTATCGCTGAGAGCGATCCAGCAGGCCATCAGCGTATTGGGCTCGTTTCGTATATAATGGGTATCCTGATGTAGGGCTACGCCGGTGCCCCCGGAAGGAGCCTTGTTCATATACATGGTTTGGACGATCTGTGGGTGGGGACCGCCCAGCTGGCGGACGATGCTGCCAATGCGCGGATGATGGGCGATGTGTGCCCACTGTTCGTCGACTTTGTGCCGCTGCAGACCACGGGGACCATCACCGACTCCGCGCGCTTCGTATTCGATAAATCTATCCACTTCTTCTGCGCTGAGAAGGTCTTCTACCACTAAGAAGCCCTCGCGGTGAAATGCGGCGATGTGATCGGGTTCGAGGGCGGCGTGTGCTGGCGTCATTGGGGGCTCGTTTCTCTGGGGTGCATTGGGTGAAAATTATGGATATGCCGTCGCCTATGTCAAGCAAAGATAAATTGCAATAGACACCCATAACTTTTGTATATATATTTGTTTACGTTATTTTTGATGGGGTGTAAATAGCCCTTTTTTCACCCGAGAATTTCGCGTCTATCACCCCCTTGTAGGCCAATAGATAGCGCGGAAACTCTGCTAAAGCGGCGTTTGGGCGATGAGATATCTGCTTACAGGAGGGGGAACGGGAGGGCACGTCTATCCGGCGTTGGCCATTGCCGAAGAAATCCGGCGACGCCAGAGCGACGCGCGCTTTCTCTACGTGGGGCGGCGCGATAAGTTGGAGGCGTGGGCGGTGCCCGCTCGTGACTTTCCAATTCGCTTTGTGCGCGCGCGCGCCTATCCTCGCTCGCGCTCTGTGCGCGCTCTGGTAGCTTTCGCCCTCGTCCTCGCCTGGGGGATCGTCCAGAGCATAATTATCTTGCTGCGTTTTCGTCCACAGGTCATCGTTGGCACCGGCGGGTACGTCAGCGCTCCCATTCTCTTTGCGCACGGTTTGCTGCAGAAAATCGGGCTGTCGCGCGCGCGCGTATTCCTCTACGAACCCAATGCCCATCCGGGCATGCTCAACCAGGTTGTCGGCCGCCTTGCCCACCGCGTTGGCATTGCCTTTGAACAGGCCGGCCGCTGGTTTGATATGAAACGAGTCGCCGTAGTCGGGTACCCGGTGCGCCGCGAATTTCTCGAACTCGACCGCGATGCATCGCGCGCGGCGTTGGGCTTGGATCCGGACGTCCAGGTGGTATTGGTATTTGGCGGTTCCGGCGGTGCGCGCGTCGTCAACGAAGCCTTGGTTGCGGCGCTGCCGAGGCTGGCCCGTATGGACAATCTCTGCGTGCTGCACATCACAGGGCGCTACCGCGGTCCAGACTACGATGCCGTCGCCGACACGCGAGAAGCAGTGGCCCATTTGGGTTTGGCCAACGATGCAACGTGGTATCGCCCACTGGAGTATATGGATGACATCCACCGGGCCTATGCCGCGGCTGATCTGGTAGTGTGCAGAGGAGGGGCTGGCACGCTGACAGAGCTGTGCGTGGCGGGCAAACCCGCACTCATTGTGCCGCTGGCTACGGCAGCGGAAGATCATCAGGCGGCCAATGCGCGAGAAATGGAACGGCTGGGCGCCGCCCAGGTTATCTACCAGCGCGCGCGCTGGGGCGATCTCGGGCTGGAAAGTGCGGTCGACGGCGAGGAGTTGGGGCGCTGCCTGCAGGACCTTCTCAGCGATACAGGGCGCCTGAATGCCATGGCACAGGCCGCAGCAAAGCTGCCGCAGCGCGACAGCCTGGCGCTGATAATGGACGAGATTGGGCAGTTGGCTACCGAACGCCGCGGCGCGCCGCTGAATTTGGAGTTTCCGCTGCGCCGCAGTGGTCCACCGGCCGACGCCAATGCGCTGCTGCGTTGGGTGCAGGCACAGCTGCGCGAAGGGGGGGGGATAGGGGCGATGGCGCCGGCCGAGCTAGCGTACCTGCGCTACCAGGCGGATCGCCTGCTCGTATCCCGTGCTTGGTATGAGGTGCCACTGGGGCGGTGCAACGTTGGCATCAAATTGGTTGGCCTGCTGGCCTACGAGGCACAGCGCCCGCTGCTGTTGAAGATTTTGTTGGACCGTCGACCGGTTTCTCGCCTGCGGCGCCTGTGTGGAGGAGACTATCAGCACGGCGGTATTTTGCGGCGCAACGTAGTCGAGTGGGGCATTGGAGGCTTGGGTGCAGACGATGTCTCGACGCGGGCGGCGCTGGCAGTGGCGCTGGTAGAGGATCCCTACTTTGAAGTGCGTGCGGCCTCTGCGCGGATGTTGGGCGAAGCGGGGGCGGTCGATGCTGCTGCAGAGTCGGCGCTCATGCAGGCGCTCGACGATCGTTCGCCCGATGTGGTAGTGGCAGCGCTCAACGCGCTGGGCGAGATTGGAACGGGCAGCGGCCTGCTGCCCCGACTGCGCGGCTTCTATTTGCATCCCAACGGACAGTTTCGCCAGGGCGTAGTCGGCGCATTGGCACGCGGCGTAGAACGCGGCGTATTTAGCGCCGACGAGGTCGCGCGCGACCTGGATGGGATCATCGCATCATCGCCCCACTTTACGCCGACCTTTGCACTCAACGAGTCGCTGCGCGCGCTGTCGCAGCAGGTGGGAGCCAGCCGCGAAGGCGGTAGCCGCGACGTGCGCGTTCTATGATCTACTACGTAGGCATTTATCTTCAGGAGGCATTCACGGCGCTGTCTTTTCTGCGCCTAGTCGACTCCATCAGCTTTCGCGCCATCTGCGGTGCCATTACGGCGTTGCTCCTGACGATCCTCTTTGGCGGGCGCGTAATTCGCTATTTTTACCTTCTCGGTCACCGCGATCGGCCCCGCAACTATCTCAACTACTCTTCTGCCGGCAATCCCTCTAAGACCTATGGGGGGCCACTGCTGGTCGCCGTCATCCTGATCAGTGTCGTCCTGTGGTGTAAATTGCACACTGGATTTGTGCTGCTGTGCCTGGGAGGATTGCTGTTCTTTGCCGGGCTCGGTTGGGTAGACGACTACTTGAAAGTGCGCCACCGCAGCAGCGATCACGGCCTGTCGGAAACGGCGAAATTGGCTCTGCAGGGAGGCTATTGTCTGGTCTTTGGCGCTATATACGCCACGGCCGGTCTAACGCCGCTACCGCCCGAAGTGGCCACGCAGCTGTACGTGCCCTTTCTCAAGTATCCGCTGATTGACTTGACCTGGTTTTACATCCCCTTTATCGCATTTACCATAACGGCGATATCCAACGCGGTAAATATAGCCGACGGGGTCGATGGCCTGGCGGTCGTCCCCACGGCTTTTGTCGTGGCGGTCTTTGGCGTATTTGCCTATATCTCCAGCCACGCGCGCTTTGCCGAGTTTCTCATCTTTCCCTTTATGCCTGGCGTGGGGGAGGTTGCCATTATTTGCTCAATCGTCTTTGGCGCGTGCCTCGGCTTTCTGTGGTTTAATTCGTATCCGGCCAATGTAATTATGGGCGATACGGGTTCGATGGCGCTGGGCGGTCTGCTGGGCACGGTAGCCGTGTTGGTCAAACAGGAGTTTCTCTTTTTGATCGTCGGTGGGATCTTTGTCGCCGAGGCCCTTTCGGTCATTATACAAGACAAGATTGGCGTCAAGTGGCTGGGGCGGCGCTTTTTTGCGCGCGCGCCCATTCACCACCATTTCCAGCAGCGGGGCCTGGCCGACACCAAGATCGTCATTCGCTTTTGGATCGTAGCGGGTATTCTGGCTCTGTGCGGGTTGGCGACGATTAAAATCCGTTAGGCAGCAGAGCCAGGGCGAAGGCAAAGAGCGCGAGAACGAGTGCTGCGGTGCCTGCCGTCGCCCAGGTTGGAACGGGTGGGATGTCCTCCGCTAAGGCTTCGCGGTGATATAGCCTGTATTCGCGTGCAAAGAGAACGTGAGTGGAAACGAGGGATGCACTAAGAGCCACGGCGAGCAGGACGCCGTACGCGCTCGATGAGAAAGCAGACGCCATATAGGCAGCGTATGAAAAGGCATTGATGCAGAGGGCATATTGGCGTGCGAGAAGGGCGTAGATGATCAGGCCCAGCGCCAGCGAGGCCATCACCAGCGACGATAGCAGAGATAGCGCATCGGATGCTACCAGCAGCAGGCCCACGCCACCGGCTAGCAGCAAGTGCAGCCACATGCCTATATAGGCGTAAAAAAACGGCGGCCTGACCGGCGCGGCATGTCCCACCAAATACTGTGAAAACGACAGGCGAGAAGACACGCGTCGCTCCAAATGGGCAAGGGAAAAGAGCTGTGGGGTGGGCGAAAGATAATCGTCCCTTTGGCTGCGTGTCAATCCGCTAGGCGGCTACCCGCGGCTGCGGTGCTTCCAGGCCGCGCTGGAGCGCCTGCCGTTCCAGAAAGCGAACTAGGCGAAAACAGCTCTCGCGAGGAGCGACATAAGACAGGGCCAGCGCGTGTATGGGACCGCGTTTGTCGCGCTTGTATACGCTGCTTTCGACAATGCGGCACTCGATGTTTTCAAATTCCTTGGACAGGGCCTGGCGCACCGCCTGCAGGGGGTCCGTGCACACAGCGCCGGCACGGGGGGCGCGATGCATGCGCTCGGCGCTCCGCGCGGCCCACCCTTCGATAAAGGCATCGGGAGCACAGATGTCGATGTGCAGGCGTTCGACCTCGGGCCGCGCGCGCGTGAACAGACACGCCCCTCCACCGCTTAAATTCGTCAACACGCCCGTTTGCCGTCTTTGTGTGAGCTCGTCATCTTCCCAGTGAGCTTCTGCCTTGAGTGCTGCCTCTATGCGATGGGCAGTGCGGCGCTGGTCTGTATCCGCCGTTGGCACTTTGACGAGGAGGACGGGCAACTGGCCCTGCCGGCGATGGCGACCGAGGATTTCGCTGGAAAATGCCACCTCGTCCGCGTTGGCGCATAGGCTGCTTACCTGTACGATCGAGCCGCGCAGCGGCCGGCAGGTGGGATCCACATCAATGCACAGCGCGCCGTTGCGCACGTCCTGCAGGAGCCCGGTCTGTTCCACGTAACCGCGGTGCGGTTGGTCATAGCGCAAGCGCAGGCGATCGCCGATTTCTATGGGCAAGGATGGGGTGTCTCGCTTGAAATAAGTGGGCATGGCCTTGGATCCTCGAAGCGGGTAAACAGACGCGTATTCCCCTTTAGAGATCGGCGGGGGCAGAAATCTCTTTAACAGTACTTTATAGCACGTGATAATAAATGGCCGAAGTTGTTGATTTAACGATAGATAAGGTGCGGGGGATCGGCGCTAAGAGAGCAGCTGTTCTCAACGAAGCGGGCATTTTTACGCTGGGCGATCTCCTTTGGTACAGGCCGCGGCGCTACGTCGACCGCACGCGTATCGTGCCGATTGGCCGGTCGCCGATTGGCGAGGAAATAACGCTGATCGGTCAGGTGCGCAGCATGCAATTTATCCCCGGCCGACGGCCGCGCTTTGTGTTGGTCGTCGAGGACGAGACGGACGACATCACCTGCACGTGGTTTTCGGGTGGGCGCTATATGCAGCACAACTTCGACGAAGGGGATGAGCTGGCCCTCAGTGGCAAGGTCGATCTATTCCAGGGTCGGCGGCAGATTGTCCACCCCGAGTACGAATTCGTCGCTTCGGCTGGCGAAGGCGAACTGCTGCACACCGGCGGTATTATTCCGCTCTATACCTCCAGTGCCGATATGAAGGAACGCGGATTGCGCAGCCGCGCATTTCGCCGTTTGATGCGCGGTGCGCTCGAGGAATTTGCCGGGCAACTCGCGGACGACCTACCAGCGGCTGTGCGCACTCGCCAGGGGCTCATGCCGCTGGCGGATGCGCTCAAGGGCCTTCATTTTCCCAGCGATATGAGCGAGGTAGAACGCGCGCGTGCGCGCCTGGCCTTTGGTGAGTTTTTTCACCTGCAGCTGCGCCTCGCGCGCCTGCGTGCGCGCCGTCTCGCCGAACCCTCTGGGATTGCCTTTCGCCCAAGTCAGGAGCGCGTGCCCCAGCTGCTGGATTCGCTGCCGTTTGCCCTTACGGCCGCCCAAGAGCGCGTAGTGGACGAAATAGCGGCTGATATGCACGAGCCGCATCCAATGAACCGGCTGGTGCAGGGGGACGTGGGTTCGGGCAAAACGCTGGTAGGGCTGTGCGCCATGCTGACAGCGGTCGAAAATGGCTATCAGGCGGCCCTGATGGCACCAACGGAAATTCTCGCAGAGCAGCACTTCTTAACCGTGCGCAGCCTAGTCGAACCGCTGGGGCTGCAGGCTGTTTTGGTAAAGGGTAAACAGCGGGTAAAGGCGCGGCGTCAGGTGCAGGAGGCACTGGCCAGCGGCGCGGCGCAGATCGCAGTGGGAACGCATGCGCTTATTCAGTCGGACGTCGAGTTTGCGCGGTTGGGACTAGCCGTTGTCGATGAGCAGCACCGCTTCGGCGTCGTTCAGCGCGGAGCCCTGTATAAGAAGGGAGAAAAGCCCGACTTACTGGTCATGACGGCCACGCCG
>JAYPJE010000010.1:0-28838 GCA_038128265.1 Gemmatimonadota bacterium | reverse complement strand
TGACGCTCTATGGCGATTTGGACGTTTCGCTTATTGACGAACTGCCGCCGGGCCGTCAGCCCATCCGAACGGCGCGGCGCGGTGCCGATCGCCGCGAGGCCATCTTTGAATTTGCCGCCGACCAGATGCGGCAGGGGCGCCAGGTCTACGTAGTGTATCCGCTGGTGGAGGAATCGGAAAAAATGGATCTCAAATCTGCGGTTGAAGCGCACGCGGAATTGGCCGGGGGCTCGCTGGGTGAGTTCGAGGTGGGGCTATTGCACGGTCGGATGGAGGCAGAGGAGAAAACCGCTGTTATGGAAGCATTTAAGGCCAACCAGCTGCAGGCACTAGTAAGTACGACCGTAATTGAAGTGGGCGTCGACGTGCCCAATGCCACCGTGATGATTATCGAGCACGCCGAGCGCTTTGGGTTGGCACAGCTGCACCAGTTGCGCGGCCGGGTTGGCCGTGGGGCAGCCCAGTCGTTTTGCATTCTGGTTGGCTACCATCAGGAAACATCGGAAGGTTCCGACGCCGGAGAGCGCCTGGATGCGATGGTATCGACGCAGGACGGATTTATTATCGCCGAAAAGGACCTGCAGATTCGCGGCCCGGGTGAGTTTTTTGGCACGCGTCAGGCCGGCTTGCCGGAGTTCAAGGTCGCCGATATCCTGCGCGACGAAGAATTGCTCAAGGCGGCGCGGGTAGAAGCCGAAGCGCTGGTTGAGGGAGCGTCGTGAAAAGAAACTCAAAAGTCGTGCTAGTTGGCGGGGCAACGGCCTTTTCGCTTCTGGGAGATCAGACGCTCTATGCCGTGTTGCCCACCTACTATTTGGAGCTGGGGCTGTTGCCGTGGCACGTAGGTGTATTGCTATCGGCCAACCGCTTTGTACGCGTCTTTATCAACCACTGGAGCGAGCGCATGTCGCGCCGCTATGCTCCGCGCGTGCTCTTTCTCTCCTCGCTATTGGGCGGCGCAATCCTGACGGCGTCGTATGCCATACTGTCGTCGTTTGCTTTCCTGCTGGTAGCTCGCGTGCTGTGGGGCCTGTGCTGGACCTTTATCCGCCAGATTGGCCTGATGACCGTTTCGGAAAGCAGCGAAGAAGGCCATGTGGGCCGCGCAATGGGCCTTTACAGCGGCCTGTCGCGCCTGGGATCGGTCTGTGGCAATTTTTTGGGTGCCCTGGGCCACGATCTGCTGGGGTTTACGGGGGTGCTGTGGCTGCTGTCGGGGTTCTCGTGTTTGGCGCTGCCGCTGGGCGCGCTGGCGCGCAGTGCAGGCGTTGAGCAAGGCGATCAGGCCGGGGCAAACCGGCCGATGCGGCCGGCTACCTTTCGCATTGTCTTGGGCGGGTTTGCCGTAGGGTTTGTGGGGCAGGGCGCCATTATGTCGACACTGGGTTTGGTCATGGGAGAGGCGCTCGGAAGTGGAATTACGGTGGCCGGTCTGGCGATTGGCGTGGCTACGCTGACGGGCGCGCTGATGTCGATGCGCTGGATTGCCGACCTCTTCGCCCCGCTGTTAGGAGGGGTGAGCGACCGCTGGGGTCGGCGCCTGGGAGCAATGGCTTTCTTA
This sequence comes from Gemmatimonadota bacterium, assembly GCA_038128265.1. GTDB lineage: Bacteria > Latescibacterota > UBA2968 > UBA8231 > UBA8231. The sequence goes on along the minus strand of JAYPJE010000010.1, from coordinate 27,277 downwards.
GCCATCGGCGCGCTGGCCCTGGCCGTGGCCTCTCTTGACGGCATGTTGGGGCTGCGCGTGATCTGCGTGCTGATATTTTTTGTCTGTGCAACCGGATCCAACGTGGCTTTAGTTGCCGATGCCGGCGTGCGCGGTTCGCGCGCTGTAGCATCCTATGTAACGGCCGTCGACTTGGGTGCCTGTCTGGGGCCGCTCGTCGGGTGGATGATGCCGCAGTGGCAGCTGCCGACGGGGTGGATTTTTCTATGCGGAGCGCTGTGCTATGGATTGGCTGCGCTGGGGCAGATGCGCAATGACGAGGAGTGACGTGCGTTGCTGGCACACAGCGTATAGGACCGCATTGCAGAGGGGGGTATTCGACGTAGACGCGCACTGCTGGGCGGCGTAGATTAGAACGTCCTAACGGGAGGATGACCATGCTCTACTTTGATGCGCATGCTTGCATAGGCCAGCGCCCCATGAAACACAAGCGCACGCGCTGGTCTACGGAGCAGTGGCTGGAGGACATGCGGTTGGCCGAGCTGTCGGGTGCGCTCGTCAGTCACGGGCTGGCCCATTCCTACGATCCGCGCTACGGCAACGGTCGGCTCGCCGAGGAGATTGCCAAAGCACCCGATATGCTCTTTCCGCTGTGGTGCATCTTGCCGATCGGCTCGCCGGACGCCTACGCAACGGGCGACCACTTGCTCGGTGCAATGGAGGCGGCTGACGTCCGCGCAGTGCGCCTCGTGGCAGGGAATTACTCACTGGGTGAAGCGAGCGCGGGAGAAACTCTGGATGTCTTACAGGAAGCGCAGGTGCTTACGCTGCTGTCGATTGGATGGGGAGGCACCGACCCACTCGCCTTTTTCCACGCGCTGCTCGAACGCTATCCGCGCCTGCCCGTGCTGCTGACTGATCACACCTGGTCTCAGCAGCGCTATGTGCACCGCCTGCTGCAGCTGCACGAGAATGTACACATTGAATTCTCAGCTTATCAGATCAATCGTGGCCTCGAGCGCTACGTGCAGGAGTTTGGCGATGAGCGCCTGCTCTTTGGCACGGGGGGCACGGAGAAATCGCCGGGTGCGGCGCGGGCCTTTGTCGACTATGCGCAGATACCGGCGCTGAGCAAGGAGCGCATTGCCGGGGGCAACCTGTGCCGTCTGCTAAAGGGGCAGGGACCGCAGGTGGCCGCGCCAACGCTGCGTCCCGACGATGTATGCGTAGCGGATGCGCGCGCTGGCCGTCCGCAGTCGAAGTTTGTTTTTGATGCGCATGCCCACGTGCTGCACGAGGGCGGGCAAGGGGCCGGCGCCAATTATGTAATGTATGACGGCGACGCAGCCGGCATGCTGGAGGTAAATCACTGGTGTGGCATCGACCGCATCGCCATGATGAGCTGGCACGGTCCCGTCTGCACGGATGCCGAGGATGGCAACGACGTAGTTTGGCGCGCCATGCAGCGCTATGGCGATGAAATCCTCGGCGTTGCCGTCATTGATCCAACCCACATGGATCGGGCTGCAATAGACGCAGAAATTGATAGGCGCTATTGCCAGCAGGGCTTTGTCGGCCTCAAACCCTACGTGCATATGAATCTCTCCTACGAAGACGAGGGCTTTATGCCGTGGTGGGCTTTTGGCGATGCCCATCAACTCTATGCGCTGATGCACGTGGCGCCGCACACGGGTGGTGTGGCCGGGGTCGGTCGACTGGCCGCGCGCTTTCCGAATATGAGCTGGATTATCGCCCATGCCGGCGGTTCATACGCCTTTGCCGAAGAAGTGGCTGCCTGCATTGTCGAACACCCCAACGTCTATGCCGAGCTCACGCTAACGCCGGTGACCAATCGCGTCGTCGAGTTCCTGGTAGAGGCCACCGACGACGAGCACGTGCTCTTTGGCACCGATGCGCCCATGCGCGATCCGCGCCAGCAGCTGGGCTGGGTTCTGTGGGCGGACTTGCCGCTGCAGAGCAAGGAAAAGGTCCTCGGGCTCAACTTCAAGCGCATTGTCGAACGGGCCATTCGGCCTGAGGCGCACCATGGCAATTAGACCCCTACTTCCTGCTGATCGCTTTGTCGGCCTGGAGGATGTGGCCCATTTATGCACCGGCGGCGAGGCGCCCTGGCTGGTGGGGCAGGAGCAGGTCTATGCGGAATTTGCACGCCTCAAGAGCGGAGGCTATGCAGGGCGCCAGCAAATATATGCCTACGGCGAGGGGTGCAGAGAAAAGATGGCTGCGCTGTGGCACGTGCCGTCTGATCGCGTGGCGTTTATGCCCTCGGCAGCCGAGGGAATGGCATGGCTTGCGCGTGGGTTGGATTGGCAATCGGGCGATAACGTCGTCACAACCGATCTTGAATTTCCCTCGGTGGCCTACGCTTGGCGCGACCTGCGCGCGCGCGGTATAGAGGTGCGAATGGTGCCCCATCGCAACTTTGTTGTCGAAGAGGACGATTTGCTGGCCGCGGTCGACGTGCGCACGCGCGTGCTTGCCGTTAGTCAGGTCAGCTTTTACTCGGGGCAGAACCTGCGCGTAGAACGGTTGGCCGAGGGGCTGCGCCATACTGACGCGCTGCTGGCCGTCGACGCTACGCACGCCGCTGGCGCGGTCGATGTGCGCGCTGATTTGTGTGACCTATGTGTATCGTCGGCCTACAAGTGGCTGCTGGGCACGCACGGCGCAGCGCCGTGCTATTTGAGCGAGCGGGCAGAAGATCGTCTGCAGTCGTCGAGCTACGGTTGGCACAATCTAGCGGTGTGGCCGCAACAGGGGGCCGAGCGCCAGCCCGAAGTGGAAGAGCAGCCGATGCCCGCGCGCCTGGAGCCGGGAAACCCCGGTATGGTTTCGGTGCTTTTTTTAAACCGGGCGTTAGACGAACTGCTTGCCCTGGGTATCGAAGCGATCGAAGGGCACGTGCTCGATTTGGCGGGTGAGATAGCCGACGGATTGACTCTGCGCGGCCTGCGCGTCCTATCTTCTCGCGAGCGCAGCAGGCAGTCGGGCAATACCTGCTTTGCCGCGCACGATGCCCGCGCCGTTATGCACCAATTGGCCGCGCGCGGGGTTTTGGTTTGGGGGGAATACGGACGCGTGCGCGTCTCTGGCCACCTGTACAACGGCAGCCGCGACGTGGAGCGCCTATGGCAGGCGCTTGAAGAAATCGCCGTGTGAGGGCGCTAGTTTAAAGATCTGCTCCCTATGGAGCTGCGCCAAAAAATTGGTCGTATAGCGCGCGCACAGCCTGCGGTATGTCGTCTGCCTTAATGCCAAACATCATGCTCACCTCGCTCGATCCCTGATTGATCATTTCGAGATTGACCTCGGCTGTGGCAAATGCCGTGCAGGCCCGCGCGGCTAGGCCGATGGTGTGGTTCATGCCTTCGCCGACGATCATCACCAAGGCCAGACCGCGCGCAACGCTGACTTCGTCGGCGACCAATTCGGTGCGCAGGCGCCGCAGGACGCGTTCTTCGGCCGCGCGGTTAAACGTAGATTCGCGCACGATCACCGACATATTGTCAATGCCGGACGGCGTGTGTTCGTATGAAATGCCCTCGTCCTCGAATATCTGTAGCATCCGCCGGCCAAAGCCCACTTCGCGGTTCATCAAATACTTGCTGATATACACGCTGCAAAACCCGTCCGTTGCGGCGATGCCGACGACGGGAAACTGACCGATGGGTCGCGAGGGCACAATGCGCGTGCCGGGTGCCTGGGGGTTGTTGGTGTTTTTTACGACGACGGGGATGCCGGCGTGGAAAACCGGTTCGAGCGCCTCGTCGTGGAAAACGGAGAAGCCGGCGTACGCCAGTTCGCGCATTTCGCGGTAGGTTATTTCCTCCACGGCTACGGGGCGGTCGACTAGGGTGGGGTTGGCAACAAATACCGAGTCGACGTCGGTAAAGTTCTCATACATATCGGCGTCGACGGCCGCGGCGAGAATGGCCCCGGTGATATCGGAGCCGCCGCGTGGAAATGTGACGACGCGGCCACTTTCGGAATAGCCGAAAAAGCCGGGGAAAACGGTGGTGCCCGGCCGGTCGCGCAGTGCGCGTAGTTTGCCGTAGGACTGCTTCAATACGCGGGCATTACCGGGTTCGTCGGATAGAATCATGCCGCCTTCGCCGGGGTTGATATAGTGGGCTTCGACGCCCGTGCTGCGAAGATATTCGGCGACTAGCCGCGCACTATTGTCTTCGCCACCCGCCTTCATCGAATCCATATAAAGCCCTTCGTTGCCCACGTCCATGCCGAGTCGGTCGCGCAGGTCGTCCTCTATGGGCCGCAGCGAGGCCGGCGGTAAGCCTAGGTCGTTTGCAATATCGCGATAGCGGTCGATTACGCGCTGTATTTCCACCTCGCCGTCTTGGCCTGTAAGGCGGGCGCGGGCTGCCTCGATGAGTAAGTCCGTGACCTTGGTATCGCCCGAGTCGCGCTTTCCAGGTGCCGAAACAACGACCAGTTTGCGCTGTGGGTCAGCGGTGATAATGGCACAAATTTTTTTTATTTGATCGGCTGATGCCAGCGAGGTTCCGCCGAATTTTGCTACTTTCATGCCGGTGCACTCCTTGTAAATGCGGCGCAGTCTGAAGAAATAAAAAACGGATAGATAGCCATTTGGCCAAGAGGGTAGGGCAGAGGCCGAGTTGGGTTAAACGCTATGGTCAGAGCTAATGCGCCGTGATAGGTCGCTAGGCGGAGCGCAACTGCTCGTTGGGATGCAGTTGGTATGGGCTGCGGCGATGGCTACATTAGCGCTACCAGCTAAAGGAGGGCATTATGAGCGATAGACAGGGCGAACTGCATGCCTGCTCGCTGAGCGAGCTACAGGACAAAGGCTGTCTGGTAGCCGAGGGCCCCGTGCCCATCGCCGTATTCTTTGAAGAGGGCAAGCTCTTTGCCGTCGACAACCGCTGCCCACACATGGGTTTTCCCCTGCACCGCGGCACGGTCAGCAACGGCGTGTTGACCTGCCACTGGCACCACGCGCGCTTCGATGCCAGCAGTGGGTGCACGTTTGACCTATTCGCCGATGACGTTGCTTCGTACCCCGTCGAAGTGCGCGATGGTCAGGTGTATATACAGGCACAGAAAGCGGCGGCTGATCCTGCAGAGGTTGGTCGTAAGCGCCTGCTGGAAGGCATGCAGCAGAATATTCGCCTCGTCGTCGCCAAGGCCGTGGTCAACCTAGTTAACGCCGGAGTGCACCACGACGATATTGTCCGTCAGGGAGGATTATTTGGCGTTCGACATCGGCGCACGGGATGGGGCCCCGGGCTGACCATCCTCACCGCCATGGCCAATGTGTGCGATCACCTCGATCCGGACCAACGCATTGCCCCGCTCTATCAGGGGCTGATTCACGTAGCAAACGACAGCGCCGGCCAGCCGCCCAAATTTGACCTGCAGCCACTGGGAGACGGGGCCGTTGAATTGGCCAGTCTAAAAGCGTGGTTTCGCGATTTGGTCGATGTGCGCAGCGTCGACGGAGCAGAGCGCTGTTTGCTAACGGCTATAGCGAGTGGCGCTGCCCCCGCTGAATTGGCCGATATGATGCTGGTGGCGGCTACGGACCACTTCTACCTGGACGGTGGGCACACCGTAGACTTTATAAACAAGGCATTTGAAATGCTGGACCGCATAGGGTGGGATCAAGCCGATCGGGTGCTGCCCTCGCTAGTGCGTCAACTCTGCCAGGCTCAGCGCAGCGAAGAGCAGAATGCTTGGCGCAACCCACTCGATTTGGTCGATCTACTAAACGGCGTGTTCGACGAGATCCCCGACCTGCTGGCCGCGGGACAGGACAAGGCTTGGGAACCAACGGATTCGCTGCACGAGTTGCTGCTAGCGGATGATCCATACGCGAGTATTGAGGCGCTACGGCAGGCGCTGCGCGAAGGGGCTCAACCCGTGCAGCTGGCCCAGGTCGTCGCCTACGCAGCGGCGCTGCGCGTCGCGCGCTTTCACGTGCAAAATGAATTCGCCGATTGGATTGGTGTGCTGCACACCTTTACGTATAGCAACGCGCTGCACCAGCTGTTAAAGAGAGCTCCGGCTGGCGAAGCGGTGCGCGGCGTATTTCACGGCGCGGTGCGCGTCTATTTGGACCGCTTTCTCAATATTCCTCCCGCGCGTCTTCCCAAAGCCGATGGCGCTGTCCACGCGGATGATTTCCACCGCGAGTATTTGGCACTCCTCAACAACCAGCAGCAGGTCGACGAAGCCGGTCGGCGCGTGTATGCCTTTCTGGCTGGCGGTGGAGCTCCCCGCGATCTGTTTGCAACGCTGGCCGAATCGCTGCTGCGCGAAGATGGTGAATTTCACAGTTTTCAGATGCTGGAGGCTGCGCTGCGCCAGTTTGACGAGGAGCGCAGCGACGAGCAAAAACGCCTTGTTGCCGTAGCCGCCGCACGCTATTTAGCTGCGCATGCACCGACTCAGCGCCAACTCCTACAAACGCTGCGCATTGCCCTGCGTCTGCACCGCGGGGAACCAGTTTACGAAGCCGAATAGCAACCTGAAGCGGGTATGGAAAAGGGGTCGGGACGGGTGCCGGCCCCTTTTTCTATGTGCCATTTGTCTTTGTTCGTTACAATGCCTAAGTTTTAATGATTAAAAGTTTTTCTGGAAATTTACGGAGGTGTTATGAAGGCGATACGCTTTCATGCCAACGGCGGGCCCGAAGTGCTCGGCTGGGAAGAGGTTGACGATCCACAGGCTGGTCCCGGTCAGGTGCTGATCCGCCTGGAAGCCGTCGGGCTAAATTACATCGATACGTATCACAGGGAAGGACTCTACCCAGTTGCGCTGCCCTGTATCCCGGGGGTCGAGGGCGCAGGAGAAATTATTGGGCTGGGCGACGGCGTGAGCGAAGTTGCCCTAGGCGACCGCGTTGCCTATGCCGGTCCAATGGGCTCCTATGCCGAAGTGGCCGCAGTGCCGGCCGAGCGCGTGGTGCCGCTGCCGACGGGCGTCACAAGCGAAGTTGGTGCTGCCGCGATGATCCAGGGGATTACGGCGCACTACTTGGCCTACGGGTCCTACCCGCTCAAGGAAACGGACACGGCGCTTATTCACGCAGGTGCAGGCGGCGTCGGTCTGCTGCTTATCCAAATGGCTAAGATGTGCGGGGCACGGGTGCTGACCACCGTGTCCACGGCCGATAAGGAGTCGCTGGCTCGCGGCGCCGGTGCCGATGAAGTCATCCGCTACACCGAAGTAGACTTTGCCGATGAGGTCATGCGTCTCACCGATGGCGCGGGCGTCGACGTAGTCTACGACTCCGTCGGCAAGACGACCTTCGACCGCGGCTTGGATGTGCTGCGCCCCCTCGGCTATATGGTGCTTTTTGGCCAGTCGAGCGGCCCCGTACCGCCGTTCGATCCGGGCATTTTGAATACCAAGGGCTCGCTCTTTCTCACGCGCCCGACCTCGGCTCACTACACGCAGACGCGCGAAGCGCTACTGGCCCGCGCCGGCGACGTATTCAACTGGATGGCTGCGGGCAAACTCGATTTGCGCATTGGCCATCGCTTTCCCCTGGCCGAAGCGGCCGATGCGCACCGCGCTATTCAGGGGCGCAAGACCACGGGTAAGGTGCTACTCTTACCCTAAAAACAGAAAACTATCTACACGAGAAGCGCGCTTTGAATCATTCGATTGCGCGGAGTGCAAAGGAGTGTGTAATGGCAGACGATCCTCAAGCCCAAGGCGAGGAAGTTCAGGAGGAGGCTAACAAAGCAGCAGTTGAGCCGCAGGTTGGAGTTGATCCAGCCGCCGGGGAGGCTGAGCCTGCCGTTGAGGAGGAGAATCCGGAAACCGAAGCGGTTGTTGAGTCAGCAGCTGAAACCAGTGAGGCTGCCGCCCAACCCGCCGCCGAGCCGGCGGATGCAGAAGCCGCTGATGGCTCGGCCGAGCCCGCCGCAGAGGCGGGTGCTACCGAAGGTGAATCCGAGGCAAGCGGCGAGTTTGCAAAGCTATTAGCCGAGAGCGAGAGCGAGGCCAAAGGCGAATTGAAAGTGGGCGATGCGGTAAAAGGCGTCCTGGCCAAGATTGACGGCGACAATGCCTTTGTCGACTACGGTGGTCGCGGAGAGGCGCTGATCCGCACGAGCGATCTGATGGATGGAGACGGCCAGCTCCTCTTCAAGGTGGGCGATCCAGTCGAGGCGTACGCCGCCAGCGTTGGCGATGAGGTGGTGCTGTCGCGCAGCGTAAGTCGCACCGACGGCAACGCCGATGCGCTCTACCAGGCCTATAAAGCTGGCATGCCGGTAGAGGGGCAGGTCGATGCGGTCAATAAGTGGGGTATGGGCGTCATTTTCCAGGGCGGCGTGCGCGGCTTTTGCCCCATTTCTCAGGTCGACACGACCTTTGTCGAGAGCGCCGAAGAATATCGGGGCAAAACGTATAGCTTCAAGATCATCGAATTTCGCCACCAGGGACGCGATATCGTCGTTTCGCGGCGCGCGCTGCTGGAGGCCGAGCAGAACAAGGAAGCCGAAGCCGTTCGCGGTAAGCTCGATAAGGGCGCTCGCCTGCAGGGCACGGTAACGCGGCTGCAGGATTTTGGTGCCTTTGTCGACCTCGGGGCGGGTGTTGAGGGGCTGGTTCACGTCTCAGAGATCAGCCATCAGCGCGTCGATAAGCCGAGCGACGCGCTCATAGAGGGGCAGCAGATCGAAGTTGTAGTGCTGGGTACCAAGGGGCTGGGCAATCGCCGTAAAGAGCGCATTTCGCTGTCGATCAAGGCGCTGGAGAAAGATCCCTGGGATGATATCCGCAAGAACTTTCCCTCCGGCACCGTCGCCACTGGCAAAGTGGACAGTTTAGAAGACTACGGCGCCTTTGTCGAGCTGGCCGAGGGCGTGCGCGGGATGGTGCACGTTTCCGAAGTGGCCGATCGCCGCATTGGGCATCCGCGCGATGTGCTGTCGATGGGCGAAGAAGTGCGCGTCGTGGTGCTCGAAGCCGATGCGCGTCGGCATCGCCTGCGCCTGTCGATTCGCCAGGTTGAATCCATGGAGTCGGCGGCTAACCTGCGCGATTTCCAAGAGCGCATGAAAAAAGAGCAGAGCGAGGAGCCCACGGGTAACGCACTGACCGATGCCCTTCGTCGCGCCAAATTAGTCGATTGATGGGTGCGCTGACCGAAGCCGTATTTAATCCGCCGCGACCTGGGTATTACGGGGCCTTTGGCGGCGCCTTTGTGCCCGAAATCCTTCGCTCCACGCTCGACGAACTAATCGAAGTATTTGACGCTGCACGCGCGGATAATTCGTTCTGGAACGAGTTCGTGCAGGTCATGCAGTCCTACTCGTGTCGCCCCACGCCGATAACCTTTCTGGAAAATCTCAGCCGCGAAATTGGCGGTGCGCAGATCTATATCAAGCGCGAAGATCTCAACCAGACGGGTGCGCACAAGGCCAACAACGTCATGGGGCAGGGCCTGCTGGTCAAGCGCATGGGAAAAAGGCGCGTCATTGCCGAGACCGGGGCCGGTCAGCACGGGGTGGCGACCGCGACGATGGCGGCGCGCTTCGGTCTCGATTGTACGATCTACATGGGGGCCATAGACGTCGAGCGCCAGCGGCCCAACGTATTCTGGATGGAGCAGCTGGGAGCCGAAGTGGTGGCCGTTGAGGACGGCTCGGCTACTCTCAAAGATGCCATCAACGAGTGTCTGCGCGATTGGGCTTACTCCATGGAAGACACCCACTACGCGCTGGGCACGGCCTGCGGCCCCCATCCCTTTCCGCAAATTGTCGCCTATTTTCAGCGCATTATTGGCCTCGAATGTCGCGAGCAAATGATGGCCTGTCCGGGCCGGTTGCCCGACAAGGTCTATGCCTGTGTCGGTGGGGGGTCGAATGCGACCGGTCTCTTTCTCGGTTTTCTCGACGATACCGATGTCGAATTGGTTGGGGTGGAGGCCGGAGGGCTGGGGCTGAGCAGCGGTCAGCACGCTGCGCGGCTGGCTGGCGGGGTCGGCGTGCCTGGGGTCGCGCAGGGCTATAAGACCTACTTTTTCCAAAACGACGAAGGGCAGATGCAGCACACCCATTCCGTTTCGGCCGGCTTAGACTACATCGGCGTCAGTCCGATCTTGGCCCACTGGCACGAGTCTGGGCGGATGCAGGCCGAGTCGGCGACCGATGTGGAAGTGATCGATGCACTCAAAATGCTGATGCGCACGGAGGGCATTATTGGCGCGCTGGAAAGCTGCCACGGGCTGGCCGGCGGGCTGCGCGCCGCCGCGTCTATGGGCCCGGAAGAAATTGTGCTAATTAACCTATCGGGGCGCGGCGACAAGGATATTTTTACCATTGCCGATGCGCTCGACGACGCCAAATGGAAGGCGTTTCTCCGTCAGAAGGTCGAAAAGCTGTGAATTTGCAAGCCTATATTCAGGAGCGTCTCGAGGATCGCAAGGTTCTGTTGATGACCCACCTGATCGCCGGGTACCCTTCGTTGGAAGAAAACTGGCGAATGCTCGAAATTATGGGTGAGGTTGGCGTCGATTTGGTCGAGCTGCAAATGCCCTTCAGCGAGCCCGTTGCCGATGGGCCGACCTTTGCGCGCGCCAACCAGAGTGCGCTTGAAAAGGGCATTTCGCTGTCGCAGTATTTTGACCTGATGCAGCGCTCTACCCAAACATTTGCCTTCCCGCATTTGATGATGGGCTATTACAATACGGCGTTTCGGCTGGGTCATACCGCCTATTGCGAAACGCTAGCAGAGCGGGGGGCGGTCGGCTATATCCTGCCCGATCTACCGGTTGAAGAGGGCGAGGAGCTCTTTGACCTGAGCCGCCAGCGCCAGCTGCACCCTATTCAGCTGATGACGCCGACCAACACCGATGCGCGCCTTTCCGCAATCGCTCAGCATGCCGCTGGTTTTGTCTACGTCGTAGCGCGGCGCGGCGTTACCGGCAGCAGAACGGAAATAGACCGGGAGCTCTTCGCCTTTGTCGAACGCTGTCGGCAGGCCACCGACGTGCCGCTGGCACTCGGCTTTGGGCTGGGCAGCGGGGCCGACCTACAGCGCCTGCAGGGAACCGTTGAGATCGGCATCGTCGGCTCACAGCTGCTGCGCGTTTGGGAAGAAGAGGGTGAGGCGGCCTACGCCGACTTGCTGCGCGATTTAGCCGCCGGTCGCTATTAGCGCATTCTCCGCGCTCCCTACAGGACTGCGCTATCACCGCCGATCGCCGCGGCGTGATTCCATTCTACAATCCACGTTTCTCTGGTATTTCCAAGCCAAACCCGGCTGCATCCGAAGGCACTAAGAAGCCGTCTTTAGGCACTGCCGTGCCGGGTATGGCGACCATCTCTCCCAGCGGCACGCCGACCGGAGTGCTTATGTGGGACTCGCAGAGAGCGCATTCGGGAAAGGCGTAGCAAAAGTGCTGTCCATAGGCCGAGTTGAGTCTGCCGTGCGGGCTGCACTTGATGTCTGCCGCCTCGGCTATATGGTAGATCTTGGCCGCCTCGGTCAGCCCACCACGCCAGTGTTGGTGCGCCTTAGTCCATATAAAGCCCGCCGTTGACATCGATAATTTCGCCCGTTATGTGGCGCGCCTCTTCTGAGGCTAGGAAGAGTGCGCAGTGCGCCACATCCTCAGGTTGTCCAACGTGTCCAATGGGAATCTGGGCCTTAAGCGGGGTATGCTGCGCCGAGTCGGTCATCGCCGTCTCAATGACGCCGGGGGCAATGGCATTGACGCGAATTCCGTGTGCTGCGACGGTGCGGGCTAAGCCGATGGTCAATGCACTGATGCCGGCTTTGGAGGCTGCGTAGGGTGGGCCCGCCGCTACGCCGCCGGTCTTGGCGGCCAGCGAACTCATATTGATGATGGCGCCCTGGCCGCGTGCTTTCATATGCGGCAAGACGGCCTGGCAACACAGGAATGTCCCTTTCATATTGACGTCGACAATGCGGTCCCACACATCTTCCGTGCAGTCTTCGTAGGTAGTAAAGACGAGATAGCCGGCGTTGTTAACCAGTACATCGAGCTGTCCAAAGTGCTCGATGGTCCTTTCTACGCCTGACTGCACGGCACTGCGCGAAGTGATATCCATGCCGAGGGTGATGCATTCGGTAGGCAGCGTGGAGGGGAGATGCTGCAGGGAATCCAAATCGACATCGGCTGCGGCGATGCGTGCTCCTTGGGCGGACAGCACCTGTACAATAGCCCGGCCAATGCCCCGGCCCGCGCCAGTGACGAGTGCCACTTTATCGGGCAATCTTTCGGTCATTCACATACCTCTTCAAGTTAGACGATCAAGAGCATAGATGCAGCACCCAGCGCGGCACCGAACAGGCCGCTGCGTCCGAGCGGCTCCTTCCACACATAGTGTGCAAAGAGATTGTCGAGCAGGACGACGCCGCAGCCGTTGATGGGAAAGAAGATGGTTCCCTGTATGTGCGCCAGTCCCGTCAGCGATACGGAGAGCGCAGCGAGGTTGAATACGCCGATGCCTGCACCGGTCAACAGAGCCTCTCGGCGTATGGGCAGGCGGCGCAGAGCAATATAGGCAAGGCCCAAAGCGCCAGCGGTTGCCGCTGTAACCATCAGCACGTGCAGACGCTCTGGATCGAGGTCCGCGTGATGTACCCAGTGCAAACAGCACATGCTGAGTCCCTGTAGCACAAAGATAAGAACGATGAGCTGCGCACCGCCCGACCGGGCCTTTCCGCCCGATCGCCAACTCAGCAGGACGAGGCTTGCCAGGGCCAAGGCGATGCCGACTAGCTGACTCTCGCTAACGGTTTCGCCCCACAGCAGCGCCCCGGCAAAAATCGGAACGATGATGGCCAGGCGGAATGAGGTTAGGGTTGGTCCAGCTTCGATGCGCGTCAGCGCGTGGGTCATCGTGAGCATAGATGCGATAAAGAATACGCCCGTGACCGCTCCTATTTGCAGCGCTTGTGCACTGGGCTGCCATTGGTCGCTGGACCAGAAATAGGTGAATAGAATGGAGGCGAGAACGAGGTAATTGGTGGCGATGACCACCGGCGCACTGTGTCCCTGGCGCTGCGACCATTTAAAGAGCTGGCCAAAGCCAAAACTCAGTAGAACGACGGGTATAAGCCACAGCACGGAAAGTGTTCCTCAATAGGGGAGGGGGTGAGATAAAGGGGGCGAAGGTACAGCCTCCAGGTTGAGGCGGCAAGTGTTATATTGGGAGGGATAGATGATCGGGGGTGTGTGCGGCGGCGGCGGCGTGTGGCAGATGGGGTCGAGGAGGGATAACGGTGCGTCGCTGCGTGCTGCGCGATGCGGTTGCCGCACCCTGGGATTGCGTCCGTCGACGGCGACCCCATCGGGTGTCAACGAGTCCGTCCCCTCCAGCGCAGTCCGGTTGAATTCTTCTGACCGTTCGCTCTGCAGTCATCGATTTCGCAGCGTTTTTCGGCCACGTATAACAACGCTTTACGGCGCTATTTCGCTGGCCGTGTGCGGTGTCATAGCCAGCGCTATGCTTGCCTATTGGGGGTCGGTTTGCCGAAGGGATACATCGGGTTATTATGGGCGCTCAGTCTGGTATTTGGCTGCGGGCGCGGTGTTCCATCTCTGGTTGATTGGAGTGCGCAGTCGGCAGAGGTGCTGCGGGCACAGATTCGGGGAGGAGAGGTGCTTATGGACGGTCGGTTGATGCCGGCAGCGCCGGGACTCTCCACCTTTTACATGCAGCGAGGCGACCGCCTGGCTTGGAGCGGGCCTAGCGGACCAGGTGCTCAGGCGGATGTGCTGCATAGGATAGTCGAACGGGCAGATGAAGACGGCCTCAGCCCGGCGGTCTATCAGGCCAGCGCCATAGGCCAGCGACTGTTATCGTGGCGCAAAGGAGATGCAGCGCAGAGGACGCTGCGCGACTTGGTCGAACTCGACCTGTTGTTGAGCAATGCGTTCTTACTCTATGGCAGCCACCTACTGCGCGGTCGGGTCGACCCGCGCACTGTGCACGATTTTTGGGAGGCACCCTACGTTCAGGGGGGTATCGCTGATTTGCTGCAAACGGCGCTCGACCTCCAACGGGTGGGTCCGGCGCTGGACCAATTGCGCCCGCCGCAGAGGGGGTATGGAAACCTGCAGCATGCCCTGCGGCGTTATCGAACCATTGCAGCCAGCGGTGGATGGCCCAGCGTGGGGCCGCAGGGAGAGGGCTTGCGCGCGCGGCTAGAAATGAGCGGTGACTGGTCTTCAGGCTCGTCGCAGCGCGATGCGCTGTACCGCTTTCAAAAGCGGCGTCATCTGGACCCAAACGGTCTGCTTGACGAGGATACGCTGGCCGCACTCAATCGTCCGATCGCCGAGCAAATCGCCCAAATTGAAATCAATATGGAGCGCTGGCGCTGGCTCCCACACGATGTGGATGCGCGCTATTTGCTCGTTCGGCTCGACGACTACGCGGTAGATATGGTTTCTGGCGGACAGCGCGTGCACACGGCACGTGCCATCGTCGGCAGCGAATTTTGGCGCACGCCCATCTTCAGCGCGCGTATGACGGAGGTTGTGGTAAACCCCTATTGGTACGTGCCGCGCAGCATTGCCGTAGCCGAAATCCTGCCGATACTTCAGCAAGATCCAGCCTACCTAGAGCGCAGTGGAATACTCCTGAGCAGAGGAGAGGGCGTGCAGGCGCGTTCGGTGAACCCGCAGCAGGTACGCTGGTCTCAGCTGAGTGCCGCGGATTTCGACTATCGCTTCACTCAGAAACCAGGCGGGTCGAATCCGCTAGGCAAGGTAAAATTGGTCTTCGCAAATCCATATTCCATCTACGTGCACGACACGCCCAACCAGCAATTATTCGAGCGTGCGAAACGCGAATTTAGCCATGGGTGTATTCGCGTAGAGGATAGCCTATTGCTGTCGGCAATGGTGTTGGACGGTTGGAGCGAGGCCGCTCTAGAAGACCTTGTTGAAAGGGGAGAGAATCGCCGGATTGCCCTGGCCAAACCGCTACCGGTTTTTGTCCTCTATTGGACGGCCTGGGTCGATATGGATGGGTTGCTGCACCTGCGCGAGGATGCCTATCAGAGCGATGCGGCCCTGCGTTCAGCTCTGCGCAAAATCCGTTACTAAAACTTGGCTTTGTCGAGATTTTATGCATATTCTGTTGCGGTGTTTTTGCAGATTTCAGCGCGCTTCACTGGGGGGGTAACCTATGCTGGCGCAGGCTAATATGAAGGATGTAGTAGGGCTTATTCTCGGCGGGGGACAAGGGTCTCGTCTGTTTCCCCTTACGGAGTACCGATCCAAGCCCGCCGTGCCGATCGGGGGTAAGTATAGGCTCATTGATATTCCCATAAGTAATTGCATTCACTCTGGCATCAATCGGATGTTTGTCCTGACGCAGTTCAACTCCGCATCGCTGCACCGCCACATCAGCTGGACCTACCGCTTTGATCAATTCTCCGATGGCTACGTAGAAATTCTGGCCGCAGAGCAGACGCAGGAAAGCACCGATTGGTATCAGGGAACGGCCGATGCCGTGCGCCGGCAGCTGCGGCGCATTCTCTCGCGCAGCGCCGAGCAGGTGCTCATTCTTTCCGGTGATCATCTCTACCGCATGGACTACGCCCGCTTTGTTGCCGAGCATCGAGAGCGCGGATCCGATGTATCCATTGCGGTAAAGCCGGTCACCCGAGAGGAAGCACCGGGCCTGGGCATACTCAAGGTCGATGGCGAAGGGCGCATCGTTGACTTTGTCGAGAAGCCGCAGACGGAAGAGCAGCTGGAAGCGCTGCGGCTGCCCGAGTCGCCCAGTGCCAATCCGGACGAGGTCTACATGGCCTCCATGGGCATCTACATCTTTGAACCGCAGGTGCTTATCAGCCTGCTGATGGGGGACGATCGCGACGATTTTGGCAAGCACATTATTCCCGAAGCGATTAAGAAGGTCAACGTTTTTGCTCATACGTTTTCTGGGTATTGGGAAGACATCGGAACGATACGTTCCTTTTACGAAGCCAACCTAGCCCTGACGGACTCGCGACCGGCCTTTGATTTCTACCAGCCCGATGCGCCGGTCTATACGCACGCGCGGTTCTTGGCCGGGGCGCGCCTCGAGAGCTGTCGCATAGAGAACGGGATTATCGCGGAGGGCTCTTACATAACCGACGCGCAGATTCAGCGCTCGATTATCGGGATTCGTAGCATTATCGGTCCGGGAGCTAAGGTCTTTAACTCGGTGATTATGGGTGCCGACTTCTACGAACGGCCCATAGATATCGAACGCAACGGAGCCCGGGGAACGCCCAATGTCGGCATTGGGGCCAATTCGACGATTAACCGGGCGATCATCGACAAGAATGCGCGCATTGGGGAACGCGTGCTGATTCAAAACGCCGAGGGGGTGCGCGAGGGGGAAGGCGAGAGTTTCTACATTCGCGACGGGATCGTCGTCGTGCCCAAAGACGCGGTGATCGAGCCAGGTACCGTTATTTAATTGAACAAAGCTACAAGGGAAAGGGGGCAGGCCGCATGTGAACGGCCTGCCCCCTCTCTGTTGTGTCCAGAAAAATTGCTTACTTCATCAGCGTCATTTTGCGATTGATTATTTGTCCTCCAGCCCGCAGCTGGTAGAAGTAGATGCCGGTGGAAAGGTCGGAGGCGTCGAGGCGCACCTGGTAGGTGCCGGCGCGGCGACTGCCGTCGACTAGATTGGCTACCTGCTGTCCCACTGCATCGTATAGCTTCAGAGAGACATAACCAGAGGTTGCGACCGAATAACTAATGGTCGTGCTCGGGTTAAAGGGGTTGGGATGGTTTTGATCCAGGGCAAAGGCCGAGGGAATAGATCCAGTGGCGGACTCTTCGGCTACAACCGTGGCAGCCGATGTGTCGATGGCCATGATGCCGGCCTGTGAAAGAAAAGTCCATCCCTGGGTCCACAGGCGGCTGCCAAAGGCGCCGACGTAGTCGACGGCGGTGTAGAATCCGTCATCGGGGGTGGAGGCAAAACCGCCAAAGGCCGGGCCGCTAGCCTGCGGGCGGGGGTCGAGCCCGCCGTCGCGCTCGCGCGAGATGCCGTTGAGCATCGGGTCGACAATGCGATTTTCGTTGGCTGCCAGGTGCTCGGCTACAAAGTCGTCGGGTGCGATGGCCGCCAAGTCGTTGCCGGCGCCAAAGCCCCACCAGATATTGTTAGCCAACCTGAGATCACCCGCTTCGAGACGGCTGCGGCTGTCTTCGCCCGAATCCAAGTCCTCGACGTCAATGCCCTCGTTGGCAAAGTCGGTAAAAATGCTATTGACGTAGTGACCGCCGGCGTTATCGCGGATTTCCAGCACGGTATCGTTGTCGCCGTTGGTGGAAAACTCACCCGAGCCGATGTAGGTGGCATTGTAGATGGCGGGGGTCGCATAGGGGGTGCCGTCTTCGGGTGTCGTACCGCCGTCGTGTTCGCCAGCGCGGTTGCCCGTCTCGGCATCTTGAATGACAAACCAGAACTGGCCCTTGCCGCGAAACCCCTCGTCGTAGTCGAAGGCATCGTCGCCGTTGAAGGCCGAAACCAGATACTTGGTGTTTACAGTCCCGCCAAACCACTCGAAACCGTCGTCCTTGTTGTTGTATACCTCGACGTATTCAATGACGGTGCCCGAGCCAACGCCGCCCATAGTCAGTCCGTTAATCTCGTTGCCGGCGCCGATGTCGGTGCCGCCGTGGCGGATGGACACGTAGCGAAAGATGCCCGAGTTATCGGCATCGTCACTGCCACCGTACAGGCCGCGGGGCTCGGTTGTGGGAATACCCTCAATGGGCGTTTCGCCCGGCTCGGAGTTTAGCCCGGCACTACCGAGGATAATAACGCCGCCCCACAGGCCGCGCGCATCCAGCGGCAGGTCGTTGAGATCGTTCACATCATCGGATTCAGCGGTGAAAATAATCGGCTGCCCCGCTGTGCCGTTGGCAAATATTTTACCGCCGCGTGCAACGACAAGGGCCGAAGAGTTTTCGCCCTGTCCCGGTTTCCCCTTGATGACGGTGCCAGGCTCAATCGTAAGCGTCGCGCCCGGGTCGACGAATACGAGACCGTTGAGAATGTATTCGTTATCCGCGGTCCAGACGACGTTGGCATTGGGAGCGATGTCGGCATCGGTGACGTCGACGGTGGC
The DNA here is from genome assembly GCA_038128265.1 of Gemmatimonadota bacterium. Taxonomy (GTDB): domain Bacteria; phylum Latescibacterota; class UBA2968; order UBA8231; family UBA8231. The sequence goes on along the minus strand of JAYPJE010000010.1, from coordinate 9,166 downwards.
TGCCACTGCAGCCCACGGCAAAAGGGCTGAGATACTTATAATTAAGAGCGTACGCACAATGGGTTCCTCCTCGTGAGTTAGGGCAGAGCAGCTGTGCATAAGACTGCCTGCTCAGGCTGAATGGGGCTGCTTTTGCTTGGCAAAGGCAGGTCCTTTTCTTGTTTATTAGAACAGTACTCGGGAGGTATGGCGTACTGATGGCGTGAATGTGAAAAGCGTGTTACGAAGGGCGGTTAATGCGGATACACAGTACAAAAATAGGGGCCGCCGAATCGGGCGACCCCTATGAAATAGTAGCCGTCAGATAAAGTTACCTTCCGACGCCATAGGTAAGGGAGAAGGACAGCGTACGGCCTTTATAATACTGCGAAGCGGTATAGTCCGTCCCGGCGTAGCGGTAGGCTTTTTCAACCGCATTATCAAGGACGTTCTTGGCGCTGAGCTTAACTTTGTAAACACCCCATTTCTTAGCGAGCGTGAGGTCTAGCGTGCTGCGTGCCTTCTCGTATACATCGGGTGTGCCACCCAAGCTTACCTCTTCCAATCTGCGCCCAAATAGGTTGTAGTATACCCCAGCCGTCGTACCCGTCTGATAATTATCGTAGCTCAGGTCGAGATTGAGCAGATAGGGTGATTGGCCCTGTAAGGACCGGGTATCCTCTGCGGAAGGATCCAAGGCGCGGCGCAGCGTGAGCTCGTTGCTGCCAATGGTCACCTGAGACTGCACGAGGGAAGCATTGCCGCCCGCATGTATAAATTCAAAGGCAGAGTGGATGAAACCCAAATCGCGGCGGACTTCAAACTCGACGCCGTTGACGCGGGCGCGATTGACATTCTGGAACTGGAGTTCTCCGTTGACCGTGAGGATGACGCGCTCTATCGGGTATTGAAATTTCTTTGAAAATAGGCTGACGGCAACGATCTCACCGGGTTTGCCGAAATGCTCCCAGCGAAGGTCGAAATTATCGACGAGCGTGCGTTTTAACTCGGGGTTACCAATGAAAATGTAGTCGCCGACAAAATTAAAGGAGGAGAACGGCGCTAGCTCGCGGAAGGTAGGTCTTGCCAGGGTCCGGCCGTAGGATGCGCGCAGATTCATACGATCGCTAAAGCTATAGACCGCATTGAATGACGGGAGCAGGTCGTCTGTGTCGAGGTGCCCTGCCGCCTTGGTGCTATCCTGGCTGACTACGCTCATGCGCGTGCGCTCTAAGCGCGCACCGCCGATAAAGCGCAAGCGCGTATTAATCGGTAGCTCAAGCATGGCATAGGCTGCGTATATGCTTTGATCGCCGTCGAAGTTGCTCGATAGCTGGGATGCATCCTGCACGTAGCTGCCAAAGCGGTAGAGCTCATCCTCATTGGAAAGGATGCCTAGGTTATCTGCGTTGAAGAACGTGGAGGGATCTCCATTGTAACGGATGTCGTCTTGGGCAAACTCATAGCGGTTCTCGCGAAATACGCGCTGTTTACTTAAGGCCAACAGGCCGCTTTTAATTGAACCTCGTATTCCCTGCCACTGGTTGAAGGGCATCGTCAGGTTGAGTTGGCCTTCTCTATTTGACTCGTGTAGACGTCGATAATAGCGCGTGGGCAGCGGATAGATTGATGGAGAAATGGAGTATGATGTCACCGGTCCGCGGAGCACCGTGCCGTTTTCATCGCGCAGCAGTTGGCCGGTTTCATCGCGCAGAGGGCGATTGTCGCGCGTTATGGAGTTGTTAGTAAAAAAGCGTAGATCGGGTTCGTCCTGCTGCGACGTGGAATGCGAGCCGGTCCATTCCGCCCGCAGATCGCCCAGAGAAGCCCATTGATGCTTGCCGGCTAGCTGGAGCGAATGCATCTGGCGTTCGGTAAACTGCAGCACCCGCGTCTCGTAGACAGCCTGCTCTTCCAAGTCGCGCGGGAAGGCTCCCGACAAGTAGCGCGCCATATCTTCGCTCGAACGATTAAACATATTGGTAATGGAGACTTCGTGAGCTCGAGCAGGGCGATAGGAGAGCGTAGCCAAGCTGCCCAAGGAGATTTCTCGGGTGCCGCGGGCGTCGCTCAGGCGGTAGTTGTTGGTGAGTGTGTTGGCATTTCTGCTGGTGAGCTGCCACCGAGCCGAAGTGCCCTCATCGTAGAAAGAAACGGCGTTGCCGTAGGTCAATGAACCTAAAAAGCCCAGGGGCTTGCCCCCCAGGTCGGCCACATTACCCAAGGCGACCGAATAGCTTTGGTTGAGCCCCGACTTTTGCGTGCTGGGCGCCATAACGGGCGAGAACGACTTGGAATATTGGTCGAGTAAGCGGGCCAATTCGGGGTCCGTATAGGCTGCTCCAACATCCGGTATATGGGCGGTTCCGGCTTCGAGCGAGGCGGGCAGCTCGCGCGTGCCATCGTCTACCCCGAGCCAGTCTAGGGCGCCACCGTCGTAGGTGATGAATCGATCATTGAGGGAGCTGCGGGTGTTGTAAGAAGTTGAAGCCGATACGGACAGCGTAAAATTGTCGGGGAACGCTTTCGTGCCGATGTTGATGCTCCCACCGGTGAAGTCGCCGGGTTTGTCCGGGGTAAAGCTTTTGGTTGTGACAATGTTGTCGAGCAAACTGGTGGGAAAGAGGTCCATGGGAACGGCGCGTTTATTGGGGTCGGAACTGGGAAGAGACGAGCCGTTGAGTTGGACCGATGAGTAGCGGTCGCCCAGACCGCGGATATACACGTACTTGCCGCCGACGACCGAGGCCCCCGTCACATGGCTCATGGCTTCTGCGGCATCGCCGCTGCCGGCACGGGAAATTTCCTCGGCGCTGATTGCATCGCTGACGGCAGGCGACTTTTGGCGTTCCTTAAGCAGAGAGGCACCGGTGTTTCTCAGCGCCTTGGCCTCGATAACGGTTTCTTCTGATAGTTCGATCGCCTCTGGATTGAGCGCAACCTCGATCGGCTGGCCTCCCTCTGCTGACACCTCAACGCCAATGATCGACGTTTTGGCATAGCCAATCATCGAAGCTACGAGGACATACGTTCCTGGGGGTATGTCAAAGATGCGAAAGGACCCATCGATATCGCATAGGGTGCCATAGTTAGTTCCCTCCAAGAAGAGGGTGGCACCGACGAGGGGATCACCGTTTTGGCCATCGACGACGATACCCGATAGCGTGCCTGTTTCCTGTGCACCCATTCGGCTGGGTATAAACAGGGCGATTCCAATCAAAATAGTGGCGACGAATTTCATTGTGTGAAGCGATCCTCCTAAGACATGATGCGGTCCGTTGGTGCCGTGATGTGACCAGCAAGTGTATGTGCTGGTATGGAACGTATCGGGTCTTCGTGTCGATCACGTGCCGGCTATGCGACATTTATGTGGCATGCGGCTTTGGCGATCATCCGGAGTGGTGGGACCAGTCGAGTTGGACATCTCGGATTTGTAACACAACTGTAACATATGCGTAACACCGGCGTAGCGAGATCCTGTTAAAATGGGGTCTATGTTACATAGAGTTCACAAACAGGGCGTGCTTTTGGCGCGGTTACACATCACTTGGGGGAGTTAATGAGAATGAGACGAGCGATATGGATTGTTTGCTCACTGCTTATGGGGACACTTAGTAGTACTAGTGGAGCGGATAACGGTACGCTGTCCGGTTATATGTTCGGCGACTACTACTACATCGCTGCTGCAGATAACGAAGAAAAAGAGGGGGTTAATGCGCTGCAGTTTCGCCGCATGTACCTTACGTACGACAAAAAAATCGACGACGGGCTATCCACGCGTTTACGGCTTGAGGCCAACGATGCGGGCTTCGGCAGTGGTTTGAAGATGGTGCCCTTTGTAAAGCACGCCTACTTAAAGTGGGGTAAGTACTTAGGAGGAGCGGATTTATATCTCGGATTGTCGGGCACGCCAACCTGGGCGCTGGCCGAGAGCGTCTGGGGGTATCGCTCCATCGAGAAGACCGTGTTGGATTTGAATAAGATTGGCTCTTCTGCCGACCTAGGAGTTGCACTCAAGGGAAAGGCCGGCCGGCTGTCCTATTTCACTATGCTGGGTAACGGTCCAGGGCAAAAGTCAGAAGACGACAACGGCAAGAAGGTTTATGCCTCGGTGAGTATGGCACCCGGCGAGGGACTCGTCGTCGAGGGATATGCCGATTATAACGTGCGTTCGCAAGAGCGGACGGAAAGAACGCTGAAGATATTTACAGGCTACCGCAGCGATGGGTTTAACGGAGGCATTGAAGTCTTTTCCCGCACAAACAGTGCCGGATCGGGTGCGGCGGATGTAACCGTATCGGGTGTTTCGATCTTTGGATCGCAGCCCTTTTCCGATCAGCTAAAGGCATTTGCCCGCCTTGATGCGGTGAATAACGACGCCGTCGATGCCACCAATATGCTGGTAATTGCCGGCCTCGATCACAGTCCGCGCACCAATATGCACTGGATGCCCAATCTGTATGTAGTAATGCCCGATGGCGGCGACCCCACGGTGCAGGGGCGCATGACGTTTTTCTTCAAGTTTTAAGGCGGATGTAACACAGGATTAATGGGTGTGTAACGCATTCGTAACCTTCCGCACCCATCCTTTTAAATGTTACATAACTACCTTAACCGGAGGAAATAAACGTGAAAAAGACGTCAATCTTCGCGCTGGTCGGCTTCTTGGGCCTTGGTCAACTGGCCCATGCCCAGCAGATGTCAGTCGATGAGCGCATCAAGCCCTATGCTAAAGTCAGCGGGATATCGGGCAATGCCAGCAGCATTGGCTCCGACACGATGAACAACCTAATGGCGCTGTGGTTGGAGGGCTTCCGCAAGTTTTACCCCAATGTCAAGATTCAAATCGAAGGCAAGGGTTCGAGCACGGCGCCACCGGCTCTTATCGAGGGAACGGCCCAGTTTGGACCTATGTCGCGTCCGATGAAGTCGACGGAAGAGGATAAGTTCGAGCAGCAGTTTGGTTACAAGCCGACCCCGATGCGCACTTCGCTTGATGCACTGGCCGTCTTTGTCAACAAGGATAACCCGATTGAGGGACTGACTTTGCCGCAGGTCGATGCTATTTTCTCCAAGACGCGGCGCGGAGAGTACAGCGGCGACATTTCTTCCTGGGGTCAACTGGGGCTGACGGGGCCATGGGCTGGGGCGCGCATCAGCTTGTACGGTCGCAACTCGGCCTCTGGGACGTACGGATTCTTCAAAGACAACGCGCTTTTTAAGGGCGACTATAAAGACGAAGTCAAAGAACAGCCGGGATCGGCTTCTGTCGTGCAGGGCATCACGGCCGATCGCTATGGCATCGGCTACAGTGGTATAGGCTACATCACGTCGGGCGTGCGCATTGTACCGCTGGCAAAGAAAGAGGGCGCACCGTATAAAGAGGGATCGTTGGAGAATGTTCTCAACGGTTCCTATCCGCTGGGCCGTTTTCTATACCTTTATATCAACAAAGCACCTGGCAAAGAGCTCGATCCTATGGTTCGCGAGTTCTGCAAGTACATCTTCTCGAAGGAAGGACAGGAAATCGTCATAAAAGACGGTTACATGCCCGTGCCCTTCGAAGTGGTTGAGGCTGAGCTAGCCAAGTTGGAGAACTGAGAAAAGGCTCTGTGCAAGAGAAACGCACCATACGCGGGGTGACGGTCCGAGCCCGGATTATAGATCGGGTTGGCCGTCACCTCATTGCCATCGGCGGCGTGGGTATCATCGCTGCCGTCATGGGCATTTTGCTGTTTATCCTCTTCGAATCCTACCCACTTTTTGTCTCTCCAACCTCCGAGCGCCAGGCCGACCACATGGCCGAGGGTGCGCTGGCCGTTGGCGTTGATCCCTATCGCGAAGTGGCCTATATCGCCCGTCCAGAAGGCCTCGATTTCATGCGCCTGAGTGATGGGGAAATCATGGGGCGCCAGCGCCCCGACATCTTATCCAACACGCGCGCGCATTTGGCCGTCCGCTCCCTGCGCGATGGGTGGGTGGCTTGGGGGTTAGAAGACGGGCGCGTGCTGCTGGGTACGGTGCGCTTTCAGCTCGATTACGCGACGGGCGAGCGTCAGGTGAGACCCCGGTTTAGCGTAGGCGAAGTTGTCGCGTTGGCGACTGAAGGCCAGCAGCTGCGCTCGATCGAAGTGCAGAATGAAGGTGAGGGCCGATCCGCTGTCGCGGGCATAGATGAGTCTGGGCGCGTGCTGATTGCCATGCGCGAACAGCAGCAGGGATTGCTGGGGGCCGGCGAATTGGTAGAGCGCGTTCACGAGGTGCGCGGTGATGTGGAGGGCATGGCTACCACTTTGCTGTTGGATCGCCGTCTACGCCGCCTACTCGTCGGTATGGATAGCGGTTATATAGGCGTTTGGAAGCTGGGTGATGTCGACCAAGTGCCCCAATTTCAGAGCGCGTTCAAGGCCGCTAACGCACCGATCACAGCGCTTAACTACATCTTAGGCGATGTGTCCGTGGCCGTCGGCGATGCCGACGGCGGTGTGCATACCTGGGCACAGGTAGAGAACGCAGCGGGGGAACGCCTATTTAGTCGTTTGCACGCGCTGGCAGGTCATGGCGCGGCGGTTGTCGACCTCGAAAGCTCGCTGCGCGACAAGCAGTTTATCAGCGTCGATGCCGAGGGACACATTGCGCTGCACCACATGACAACAGAGCAAAAATTCTTCGCTATAGAGAGCGAAGTGGCGGTGCGCGACGTCGCTTTTGCTCCCAAATCCGATGGATTGGTGTACGTCGACGATGCCGGCTCCTTGGTGCGCTATCAGATCAAAAATCCCCATCCCGAAATTTCGCTGGATATTCTCTTTGGCAAAGTGTGGTACGAGGGGTATTCCCGCGAGGAGTTCGTCTGGCAGTCGACGGGCGGATCGGATGAGTTTGAGGCGAAAATAAGCTTGATTCCCCTCTTATTTGGCACGGTTAAAGGTACGGTTTATGCCATGCTTTTCGCCCTGCCGTTGGCCGTTTTAGCGGCCATATATACTTCGGAGTTTGCCAGTCCACGCGTGCGTGGCATCGTAAAGCCAACGGTGGAAGTCATGGCGTCCTTGCCCAGCGTGATTCTCGGCTTTCTCGCCGGGCTGTGGCTCGCTCCGCTATTGGAGAAACATCTGGTTGGAACGCTGCTGCTCTTTCCGCTGGTCCCCGTTAGCGTGGTGCTGGCCTCTTGGGCTTGGCAACAGCTGCCAGTGGGTTTCCGACGCCGCACGGCCACGCGCTGGGAAATTTTTCTTCTGGTGGGTGTTTCTCTCCTCAGTACGTGGCTGGCATTTGCCGCTGGTCCTGCTTTCGAAACGCGCTTTTTTGCCGACGGCTTTTTGCACTGGTGGCAGCGCGACCTGGGTTTAGAATACGATCAGCGCAACTGTTTGGTCGTTGGTTTTGCCATGGGTTTTGCCGTAGTACCGCTCATTTTTACTATCTGCGAAGATTCGCTATCGAGCATACCGAGTCATCTGCGCGCCGGTTCTTTGGCGCTGGGGGCTACCCGCTGGCAAACGGCTGTGCGCGTCGTGCTGCCCATGGCGCTCCCTGGCATTTTTTCTGCTTCCATGATTGGTTTCGGTCGAGCCATTGGCGAGACGATGATCGTCCTCATGGCTACAGGCAATACCCCGGTCATGGATTGGGACCTATTTAACGGCATGCGCACCATATCGGCCAATATCGCCGTAGAATTGCCTGAAGCACCGCATCAGGGCACGCTATACCGCGTGCTTTTTTTAAGTGGGCTGCTGCTTTTTTCTGCGACCTTTGCCATTAATACGCTCGCCGAAGTTGTGCGACAGCGTCTGCGCGATCGGTACAATAGACTATGAACGCAAAATTTTGGCGCGGTGGTGATCCGTTTATATGGCTCACGGGCAGTGCGCTGGCCTTTTCCCTGATGATGATAACCGGATTGGTTGGCATTATTTTATACAATGGTTTGGGCGTTTTTTGGCCCAGCCCACTGCAGCGCATGGAGCTGCGCGGTGGCCAATCTGTCATGGGAAAGGTGGTCGATCGCCAGCCCATTCCAGACGTTGAGGGACTCTTTCGACTCCAGCTTAAAGTGGGAAACCGAGATGCGTATGGGCTGGACTTTCGCTGGTTAGACGAGGCGGATATAGAAGGCGAAGTAATGCCAGTCGAAGCCGTAGTTTTTGAGCGGCTCGAATGGGGCGATGCCTATGGTTTTATTGACCGCATCGTAGAGGGCGATGCGGTGTTGGCCGTCGGTGCAGAAGGCGGGTGGAATGCGCTGCAACCCCTGCTCGCTGCGTCGGCACAGCGGTGGGATGAGATCCATGCTATTGAAGACGATGAAATCGGTCAACTCAACCGCCAAATGGAAGCACTGCGCCTCGAAGGGCAACGACTTGAACGGGCAGGAGCCGACGCGGGGCGTAGGGCCGAACTCGAAGCGCGCAATGCGGAGCTGTGGAACCAGTACGAAGCCGTGTCGAATCGGCTCAATGCCGTGCGCGCCGAAAACGAACGCGTCGAGGTGCTGCTTACATTAGCCGGTGGAGAAGTGCGGCGCGTGCGCGTCGCAGATATCGTGCGCGCTTATCGACCCAATGCGTTGGGATTGGGCGGTAAAATCTCCGTCTATATCGATAAAGGATGGGAGTTTATCGCCGGACAGCCGCGCGAGTCCAATACGGAAGGGGGCATATTCCCGGCTCTCTTTGGCACCGTAATGATGGTTATGTTGATGAGCTTGGCCGCGGTGCCCTTTGGTATTCTGGCAGCCCTTTACCTGCGCGAATATGCCCGGCAAGGAGTCTTTGTGCGCCTGGTGCGCATTGCCGTTAATAATTTGGCCGGTGTGCCCTCTATTGTATTCGGCATGTTTGGTTTGGGATTCTTTGTCTACGGGGTAGGCGGTAGCATAGACCGGCTCTTTTACGCTGAGTCGCTGCCTACGCCGACGTACGGCACGGGGGGCATTCTCTGGGCATCGCTCACGCTGGCGCTGCTTACAGTGCCGGTGGTCATTGTGGCGACGGAAGAAGCGCTGGCCGCCGTGCCACGCGAATTGCGCGAAGGGGCACTGGGGCTGGGGTCGACAAAATTTCAGATGATTTGGAACATTGTGCTGCCGAGTGCGCTGCCGGGCATTCTCACGGGGATCATACTCGCTACGGCGCGCGGTGCTGGAGAAGTGGCTCCGCTGATGATAACGGGAGTGGTAAAG
>JAYPJE010000009.1:62884-98529 GCA_038128265.1 Gemmatimonadota bacterium | reverse complement strand
TCATACTCGCTACGGCGCGCGGCGCTGGAGAAGTGGCCCCGCTGATGATAACGGGAGTGGTAAAGCTGGCGCCCGACCTTCCCCTAGATGCCTTCTGGCCGTTCTTTCACCTCGAGCGCAAGTTTATGCATTTGGGCTTTCACATTTACGATGTGGGCTTTCAATCACCCAATGTCGAGGCGGCGCGGCCCATGGTGTATACTACGGCACTGCTGCTGCTGCTGATCGTATTGGCGCTCAATCTGACGGCCATTGTCGTGCGCAATCGGCTGCGTAAGCGCTATGCCGGCTCAGCTTTTTGATGGGGAATAGGGATATGAGTGATAACGTCGGACTGTCTGTGGATAATGCGGTCGCAGTGGATGTGAGCAACCCCATTGTCGAAGTGGAAAAGCTCAACTTGTTCTACGGAGAAGCGCAGGCGCTATACGATATTGACCTGTCCATTCCCGAGCGGGAAGTCACGGCCTTTATTGGTCCATCCGGCTGCGGTAAGTCGACGCTGTTGCGCAGCTTTAACCGCCTGAATGACTTAGTTGAGTCGGCGCGTATTGACGGGAACGTGCGGGTCGGCGGCGAAGAAATTTATGCGACGGATTTTGACGTGATCGATCTTAGACGACGCGTTGGTATGGTTTTTCAAAAATCGAATCCCTTTCCCAAGTCCATTTACGAAAATGTCGCCTATGGGCTGCGCATTGCCGGCGAGAATCGGCGCCCAGTGCTCGATCAGGCGGTCGAAAAGAGTTTGCGCGCCGCAGCGTTGTGGGACGAGGTGAAGGATCGGCTCAAAGACAATGCACTTGGTTTGTCGGGTGGCCAACAGCAGCGCCTGTGCATTGCGCGCACGCTGGCTGTCGAACCGGACGTCGTGCTGATGGATGAGCCCTGTTCGGCCCTCGATCCCATTGCGACCGTGCGGATCGAGGAAACGATTAGCGAGCTGAAGCAAGACTATACGATCGTTATCGTGACGCACAATCTACAGCAGGCTGCGCGGATTTCTGACTATACGGCTTTTTTCTATTTGGGTCGTCTGGTCGAATTCAACCAGACGGAGCAGATGTTTACCAAACCTCGCCTCAAGCAAACCGAGGATTACGTCACCGGTCGCTTCGGCTAAGCGTTTTACAGCAGAAAGGCCCTATGCGCAGCTGGATTGCTGCACTTTGAAAAGAGGCATGGCATGGAGAGAAGATTCGACCAGGAACTTGATGACTTGAGGCAGGATTTGCTCAAGATGGGAGGGGCGGTAGAGGAATCCATTGCACAGGCTATCCGAGCACTCGTTGAGCGCGATGATGCATGGGTAGAGGAGGTCATTAGGGGTGGAAAGCGGATCGACGATTGGGAAATTAAAATCGAAGAAGTGTGCCTAATGCTCATGGCCCGGCATGGGCCGGTCGCCGGCGATCTGCGGCTGTTGACCACCATGCTAAAGATCAACGACGACTTGGAGCGCATCAACGACCAGGCGGTGAACATCGCTCAACGGGCGCAGGTCCTCAATACGATGCCCTTGCTCAAGCCGCTTATCGATATCCCGCGCATGGCCGAACTGGCTCAGGGTATGGTTAAAGACGCGCTTGATGCCTTTGTGCGACAAGACGTTGCGCTGGCCAAGAGCGTGGGCCGGCGCGACGAACAACTCGATCAACTGCGCGACCAGATTTTTCGCGAGCTGTTGACGTATATGCACGGCGCCATGGGACGCCCGGATACGATCGATCGGGCCATTTACCTGATCCTGGTGGCGCGCCACTTAGAGCGCATCGGAGATAACGCGTCAAACATAGCCGAAAACGTTGCCTATTTAGTCAGTGGACGAATCGTCCGTCACCAAAAGGCGCATTGGTGGGAGGACCAGAGTACTACATAACCACACACCAATTGGAACGGCATTGAACATGTCAAGTGAAACAATTCTCATAGTCGAAGACGAACCCGATATACTAGACCTAGTGCGCTATAATCTAGCGCAAGTCGGGTTCAATATCGTCGCCGTAGAAACGGGTGAGGCCGCTTTAGATATGGCATCGGAAGAAGTGCTTTCGCTAATCGTTTTGGATCTCATGCTGCCAGGCATAGATGGGTTGGAGGTGTGCCGATTGCTCAAACAGCGTCCCGAGACAAAGCACGTTCCCATTCTCATGTTGACGGCGCGAACGGAAGAAGTCGATCGCATCGTCGGCTTGGAATTGGGAGCCGACGATTATCTAACGAAACCGTTTTCTCCGCGCGAATTGGTGCTGCGCGTGCGCGCCATTCTGCGGCGCGTACAGGGAGATGAAAAGGTCAGTGAGGAATCGCTGCAGGTAGGGCCGCTGCTGATTGATCCCGTTGGGCACCGGGTGCAGGCGGGCAGTGTAGCCATCGAGCTGACGGCCATCGAGTTTCGCCTATTATTAACGCTGGCCCAACGCCAGGGGCGCGTGCAGTCGCGCGATGAGTTGCTCAACGTGGTGTGGGGCTACGAGCACAGTGGCTATAGACGGACGGTCGATACGCACGTGCGCCGCCTGCGAGAAAAGCTAGGTGAGGCGGCCGATTGGGTGGAGACGGTGCGCGGTGTTGGATACCGCATGCGGCGCGAAGGTCGCTAGGGATGCAGTGGAGGCTTATCGCAGTCCATGGTGGGCTTACTATTCCGCTCTTGTGGCTCGTCAATACGCGGTGGGGCAGGGGGCCGCTGAACGAATTGCTCGTCGATCCGGTGCTGCTGGCCTTTATTGCCCTTTCTGGTATAGTCATCGCCTGGTGGTCAGGTCGTTCGGTGCGCTTGGCGCTAAGCCGGGTGCATGAGCGACTACGCGCTCTTGGGACAGAGTCTTTCGAGCCGAATGGCCAGGTTCGTACGAATGCCCTGGCCAACGAACATGCATTGGGAGAAGCCCTCGCTCCCATGGTGGCAACATACCATCGGCGCTTAGGCGATCTGAGCACTGAAAAGTCGCGCCTTGAAGTCATTATCGAAAGTATCACGGAGGGCATTTTGGTTACTGGGCACGATGGCCGCGTGCTGTTGGTAAACCGTGCTTTGGGGCGCCTCCTTAACCTACAGGGAAACGCACAGGGCAGGCCCGCTGCAGAATTTGTGCGCCAGGCCGCGGTGCAGCAGGCCATTGACCGCTGTTTGGAGCAGAGTCGCGGAGATGCGTTAGAAGTTGAAATGGGAGGGGATGGCTCGGTGCGGCACCTCGATGTGCACGTAGCTCCAATCCTTGAGGAAGGTGCCTGTATCGGCGTCGTCACCGTGTTTTACAACATTACGCGACTGCGCCAGTTGGAACGAATGCGCCGGGATTTTGTTGCGAATGTTTCGCATGAATTGCGCACCCCGCTCACGGCGATTAAGGGATATGCCGAAACCCTGGCCGATGGTGCGCTAGACGATCGCGCGGCGTCGGAGCGCTTTGTCGGAATTATCTCCTCTCATGCCGACCGCCTCAATATGCTACTCGACGATTTGCTCGATCTGTCGCGTCTGGAATCGGATCAATTTCAAATAGAAAAGAAAAGCTGCGACCTGCGGCGGTTGGTCGAAAGCTGTAGTGTAGCCGTTAGCTCGGCGGCCGAGCAGAAAAACATCGCTCTCAGCTGTGATATTGCTGCTGGGATCACGGTGCTGTGCGATCCACAGCACATGGAACAAGCCATAATTAACCTGTTGGACAATGCCGTAAAATATACGCCGGATGGCGGACGCGTTATGGTGGTTTTGCGCGATACCCAAGGGAAGCTGTGGCTCGATATATCCGACAGCGGCATCGGTATTCCCTCGGGTGACTTAGGGCGCATATTTGAGCGTTTTTACCGGGTCGATAAGGGGCGCTCGCGCGCTATGGGTGGAACGGGGTTGGGGTTGGCCATCGTGCGCCACGTCGTTGAGGCCCACGGCGAGAAGGTGCAGGTCTCCAGTCAGGTGGGAGAAGGGACGACCTTTAGTATTTCCCTTGCTCGCGCCTAGGGACTCTTCCCTTTTGGCCGGTCTGTACTTTTATTCTTTTACATGATGAGCAATAGTGTAATGGGTCGTATTCGCACGGGCGTGGGCGCTTTATGGCTGGCGTTGGCTAGCGCGTGTGGACAGAATGATCGTGCGGAGCAGGTCGAGCAGACCACAGCGATGGCGGTTGATGATAGGCGAGGCCACCAGCTCTATATGAGCAACGGCTGTGCCGTATGCCACGGCGATCAGGGGCGCGGTGACGGACGCATTGCGGCTACGCTCAAACCGCCGCCGCGCGACTTTCGCGATGTGGCGCACTACAAAAAGGGGCCTGATATAGAGCAGATGGCTGAGACCATCGGCAAGGGCATTGCCGGAACGAGTATGCCCGGTTTTTCGCACCTGACGACTAAAGATAGACTCAGTATGGCCCGCCATATCGCTTATTTGCAGCAACAGCCTTGAGGGAGTTATTGTGTATGCCTAAGCGTTGTTTCCCAAGAAGCATCTATTCCGTGTTTTTCGTCGTGTGTTTGTTAGCCCAGGACGCGTGGGCACACAAGCTCAATACGAGCTATGCCAATCTCGTCGTGCGAGCCGACACGCTCATGCTGCGTCTGCGCATCGACGATTTCGATATGGAACAGTTGGGGTTAGATGCCAACGGCGACGGGACGCTGTTTTACGAAGAAATGCAAGCGGGTCTGCCGGAGATTGTCGACTTTGCTTCGAAACACTTTCATGTGCGCGTTAACGACCAGGTTCTCGCGCTGACCCCGGGTGGCACGGACATCAACCCCGATAATAAGGGCAATATGTTTGCCGTCCTCTATTTTGGCGCGCCCCTAAAGGCGGTGCCCGATCGCCTCGATGTCCACGTCGACTTTTTTGAGGCGTTTGGCGATGAGCACAAGTGTATAGCTAAAGTCTTAATGCCGGGCAAGTCGTTGGAACAGGCGGTGTTTGCCGCCGACAGTGCTGAACAGTCCTTTTATGCCGAGCGCGAAAAGTCGCTTTGGGAACAGGCCTTGGCGTTTGTCTGGCTGGGCATAGAACACATCTTTTTGGGCTATGACCACATCATGTTTCTGCTTGCTCTCATCGCCGTGGGCGGACGCTTGGGGAGCCTAGTAAAGATCGTTACGGCTTTTACGCTGGCGCACAGCATAACCCTGTGTTTGGCCGCGCTCGAGATCGTCATGCTGCCGGCTAAGTGGATTGAGGCGGGGATTGCCCTGAGTATTGCCTATGTGGCATTGGAAAATTTCTGGCTGCAGCGCTCTGAGCACCGTTGGATTCTCACCTTTTTATTCGGCTTGGTGCACGGGTTTGGTTTTGCCAACGTGCTGCGGGAACTGGGCCTGCCTACGGAGGGACTGGTCGTATCGCTGCTGTCGTTTAATATCGGCGTTGAATTGGGCCAGGTCGCCATCGTAGCGGTGCTATTTCCCGCCATTCTCTGGTTAAACAGTCAGGCATTTAAAAAGACGGTTGTGTGGGGCGTCTCGGCGGTCATTTTACTCTTTGGGGTGGGCTGGTTTATCGAGCGCGTCTTCGAGTTGGAGTACATGCCGATTTAACATCCACTACCCGATAGGCCGACGGTATTGGGTCCGTACAAGACCGGGGCAGTTCCTCACGAAGCGGAGCCGCCATCGGCCGAGCGCAATTGGTAGTCGTACACTAGGCGAACCAGTTCCGAGCGCTGGGCGTCAACCATATCGGAAAAGCGCAGTTGAAGGCGCAGGGCGCGGCCGACGTGCTCCTGGTGAACAATTTCACAGGCCAACCCGGCCAGTGGAAATGGCCCCTTGAACTGTGGATCCACTACGACATCGCCCTCGAGTGGTTCGCTTGTATGGATCTCAACGCTTAACCCACCGGCGCTTAGGTCGAGGACATGAGCCTCGACGGAGTGCCAGGTGCGTTCCTCTTCCTCTAATCCTTCTGCGGCTGGCAGATTCCTGTCAGCTTGGCCTTCGCCCTGTTCGACAGCCGCTCCCGCGACTAATAGGTCTATGGGAAAGTGAACGCTGATTCGGTAGAAATCGCGCTGCTGTAGGCGTTCGACGCTGTCCGAGTGGTGCAGCCTTACGATATGCTCTTCGCTTTCGACCGAATAAATGGGTAGCTCGACCCGGTATTCGGTATCGTGGCTGCGCCAAAAGCGCAGCGCCAGTTCGCCGCCTTTGGTTAGCTGTGGGTAGCGGTGAAAGTCGTCCTTTAATAGCGGCACGATAGAAAGGGCGCGTTCGTCGCGCTCGACTACAAGCCATGGGTAGAAAGCCCCTTGGCCTTCTTCTGCATTCCACACCATGAGGGTGATCCCTTCGGACAACTCGCGCGTCGATCGCAGCGGCCTGTCGCTAGCGGTGACGTCAAAGCCGAGCTTGTGTCGCATTCTTGCAATTTGCTTGATATGCGGGTGGTCCCAGTCGCGCTCGATAAGCTCATCGACATAGGTGCCGACGGTTCGGTTAAAAATGTAGGCGGATTCGGCTAGTTGGGTTGGTCGATCGAGCGATGCCGCAAGCGTGCACAGCAGGTCGGTGTCCCGCTTTCCAACGCCCTTGGCTATTGCCACTGCCCTTAGTGCGTCTTCGCGGGCTTTACGCATACGGTATCGGCGCAGCAGGTGGAGAACGATGGCGCCGACGATAGCAGCGCACATCAGGGCGAATAGGAACCACACAATGGGGGTTGGATCTTCCGTGCGCGGTCGTAGGAAGGGCAGGGCCTCGCGAAGTCTGTCGTTATCCATTTACACGCTGGCCTCGTTTGGGTTTGCGTCTTAGATAAGGATGGCCGCTCTGTACGTCAATCAATAGCTCGACTTGTTTGCCACACCGTAAAGACGTATAGTACGAGACCATGGCCCATATTCTCATCGTGGAAGACGAAGCGCTAATGCGCGAAACGCTCCGCCGCGGGTTGGAGTTGCTCGGACACCAAGCGGTCGTCGCGGCTGACGGTGTGCGGGGTTTAGAAGAAATCATATCGTTTAAGCCCGATATGGTCCTGCTCGATCTGTTCCTGAGCGACGAATACTTCAATGGCCTGGAGCTACTCGAGCGCATACGTACAATATACCCCGAACTGCCGGTTGTCGTCATGTCCGGCTACGGAACGGTTGATAGTGCCGTTGAGGCGATGAAGATGGGGGCGAGGGAATTTGTACAAAAGCCCTTTGACATCGGACAGATTGCCTCGATCATAGACCGAGTGCTGGAGGTTATATCGCTGCGCGCAGAAGTTGCAACGCTGCGTTCCTCACAGGGGGTAGGGGACGCAGGCGGCGAGTTTGTCTATGCCAGCGCGTCTATGCAGGCCATTGCCGCTCGAGCGCACGCGCTTGGAGAAAATCGCGCTCTTAGCGCGCTGGTCTGTGGCGAAATAGGCAGCGGTAAGACGGCTTTGACGCGCTACATACACGAGCAGGTGCAGCCCCATACCCGTCCATTGATTTCCGTCTCCTGCTATCAGATTGCAGTTGAGGGTAGAGCGCCCGACGAAATCTTTGGAAATCCGGCTAGCCAAAGGGTCAGTCGGTGCGAATTGGCCGATGGTGGATCAATTGTCTTTGAAGAAGTGGGATGTTTAGGCGAGGAATTCCAGCGCGCATTGCTCGACTTTATCGACAATCGGTGCATAGGGCGAGCGGGAAATCAACGGCGCGTGGACGTGCGCATCATGGCGACGAGCACGGCGCATCTTGCACCATTGGATAACGGGGGGGCTATGTTACCCGAACTCCTGCAGCGCCTGGGAGCAAATAGCTTCTTTATACCCCCCCTGCGCGAACGAGTCGAGGATATCGAACCCCTATGTAGATCGTTTCTGTCTAGCCTTTCCACACATGGTCCCTCGCTCGATATCGACGCGTGTATGCGCCTGCTTCCATCTGATGGCGAATGGTCGGGCAACGTGGGTGAATTGCGCAATTGGGTTGAGCGCATATGGCTGGAATATAGAGTGATTCGCTGTGAGGAAGACTTCGAAGACGGAGAGATGACGGATGTATGATAGCCTGAGCGGGCGCACGGATATAAAATATCCGCTGTCGGACAAACGGTTGAAAGAGGCCGTCGGGCGAATAGAGGACGTGCTCATGGCGTCGCTTGACTGGCGCGTATTGATCCAAGTGCTAGCGGATGAGGTGCTGCGTGCCGGTATCTTTCGGAGCCTGACGATTGCGCTGGTAAACTGGGAAGATGGCTACGCAGAAATTGTAGGGAATTATTTGGCCGTTGATCGCAGTGGAAAAATCAACCCCGACCTTAGTAAAGGGGCCATCTACGTCGAGGAGTCAGATAAAGCAGATCCATTTTTAGAGCGACTGGACGGGCTTAGGATCGCCCTCGCAGATACGGATGACTTCACGGTTCGTGCAGCACTCAGTGGCGGCGTCGTGACGCAGGGATTTATTGAAGAGCCCGGAGTATCGCGCAAAGTAAAAATTGGATATTTCATCCCTCTGCGCTGTGGTGGGCGCGTCGCGGCCGTGCTGTCAACGGGTAGTCAACCCGAGGGGCAGGAGGAAATGATCCGGCGGATCGAGTTAATGCAGCCCCTGTTCAAACAGGTGGCACTTGCACTAGAGCACGCGCGTATTCACCGGGCATTGGAAAGGCGGCATCAGGTCTTGCAGCAGCGGGATCGCCTGGTAGCTGCACTGCAGCAGGTCGAGCATTCGCTCCTATCGTCATTGGATCGCGATGAGATACTAGACAGTTTGGTGCGAGAAGTCGTTGCAGCGGGCTTTTTTTCCAGTTTAATGGTGGCCGTTGTCGACGCGAGAAGAGGATGTATCGACGTCGTGCGCAGCGTACTGAGCACCTTAAAAAACGGTGAGTATGTAGCTGAGAACGTGACAAAAGTGCTGGGTCTTTCCTATGACATAGGGGATGCAAATATAACGGCAGAAGTTGCGCGTAGTGGAGAAATGGCTGTGCTCGACGAGTGGGATCCGCGCTATGACAAGCGCATTGATTCACCGAGTGCACGCCAGGGCCGGACTTCCTTCTTTATCCCAATAAAAAAGGGCAGCGAAGTCGTAGCCGTGCTGGCTACAGGGTGTCCGACAGGAGAAAAAGAAGGGGTGCTCGATCGCATCACCATGCTGCAACCCCTATTTGATATGCTTGCACTGGCCTTGGAGCATGCTGCGCTATACGCTGCGCTCTCGGAACAGAGGCAACGGCTTGCAATTACGCTGGAGAATATAGGCGATGGGGTCGTAGCAACCGATCGGATGGGGACCATTGTCTCGAGCAATGATCGATTCGGCCGACTAACTGCAGTTGATGACGGCGGTGTTGGTCTGCCCTTGTTAGATGTACTACAGGTGGACGAAGACGGACATCGTTCGCTTGTCGGGCTGGTGGATGGCGTACTGTCCGATGGACAGCGTGCAACCACCGAACTCGTGCACGGGGGAGGAGAGGAGAGCCGTCGGAGGTGGCGCTTGGACGGTGCGTCCATTCGCACAGAGGACGGTCTTGTTGATGGAGCCGTGTTTGTCGTGCGCGACATCACAGCGGAACGGGCGCGGGAAGAGGAGCAACTGCGCGTAGAGCGCATTGAATCGCTCGGTCAACTGGCTGGCGGTATTGCACACGACTTTAACAATATGCTTTCATCAATCTCAGTTAATACTTCGCTGCTAAAGATGGGATTGGATGAGGGCCAGCGTGGGGCAATCGCTGACGATATGGAAAAAGCACTATTGCGAGCCCGTGATTTGACGGACCAATTGATGGTTTTTATGCGCAAAAGGGAATTGGTGCGCAAGCGAGCCGCACTGCCGGAAATCGTGCGCGAGGCGTCTGTTTTTGCCCTACGAGGTTCCAATATACAACTCACCGTGGATGCGGAGACCGATCTGTGGTCGGTTGACGTCGATGCGAATCAGATTGCCCAGGTTGTCCATAACCTGATATTAAACGCACAGCAGGCCATGCCCAACGGAGGAACGATCTCCGTAGTAATGCGCAATATCGAAAGCGACGAGAAAACAGAAAGGTTGTTGCACAAGGGCTCTTATGTTATGTGTTCGGTGTGCGACACGGGTATGGGTATTAAAAGAGAAGACATCAATCACATTTTCGACCCCTACTTTACTACCAAAGGCGATGGGAACGGCTTAGGGCTTTCTTCGAGTTATGCTATCGTCAATAGGCATGGAGGCGTGTTGACCGCTGACTCGAATGTGGGAGAGGGGGCGGAATTTCGCTTTTATCTGCCAAAAGGAACGGGTTCATCCGGCGTAGAGCGCGCGTCCGCCGACTATGCGGGCGTGAGCGCCCGGAGCGCCCGCGTTCTGCTACTCGACGACGACGAGCAGCTGTGTGCGGCGGTAATGCGCGCGCATGAGGAGCTGGGCTACTCTATATCGGCTACGACGTCCGAGGAACAATTGCTCTTGCGCTATCAGAGCGCTTGGAGCGCAGGGAGTCCTTTTGACGTGGCCATCCTCGACATGACCATACCAGGTGGAAAAGGGGGCATCGATATGGCCAGGAAAATCCAGCAGATCAATCCGCAGGCGCGGATCGTTTTATCCACTGGATATGTGCAGAGTCCAGATATGGCCAACTTCCGTGCCCTAGGCTTTGTCGCCTGCCTAAACAAGCCCTACACCGTAAGCGAATTCAGGAACGCTGTTGAACAGGCCCTAGCGGCCTAGAAATCGGAAAAATTGCCGTCCTCGGGGTGCCGGCGCATCGTGCGCTGTCGCCACGCACCGCTTTGCCGCATCCGCTCGAGGCCATCGGGGTCAATTTCTACGCCCAAACCGGGTCCTTGAGGCAGCTGCACAAAGCCGTCGATCATGCGCAGTGGTTCGACGAAAAAGTCTTCTCCTTCGCCCCCTCCAAACTCCATGAGCAAGAAGTTCGGCGTCGGCGCCATCGCGTGCACGGCGGCGACTATGCCGAGCGGATCGGCGGCGCTGTGCGGCGCCACGAGTATTTCGTGCACCTCGGCCAGCGCGGCGATATGGCGCATCTCGCGGATGCCACCGCAGTGGCGAATATCCGGCTGGATGATGGCCGCGGCCTTGGTTTCGCAAATCTCGCGGAACCCCCAGCGCGTGGTGCAGCGCTCACCGGTTGCGATGGGGATACAGGTCGACTGGGCGAGTTCGCGCAGCGGGCCGATGTTGTCGGGCATGGCTTTGGTAGGCTCTTCTACAAAAAGCGGTCGAAACGGTTCCAACTCGCGCAGCAGCATTTTGGCAAAGGGTGGACTCGTCGCGCGATGAAAGTCGATGGCTAAATCGATCGAGTCGCCAATGGCCTCGCGGATGGCGGCGATGTGGGCCACAACGCGATCGATGCCGGCTGGTGTTTCGATGGGGCGCACGGCCGCGGGAAAGGGCGTAGTCTTCACGGCGGTAAATCCGGCTTCTACGCTGCGACAGGCGCTGGCGGCAGCCTGTTCGGGGGTGGCGCCTCCCGCGCCGCCGTAGACGCGAATGGCATCGCGCACGGAGCCGCCAAGTAGCTTCCAAACCGGGAGTCCGACGTGCTTGCCCAGTAGGTCCCAGCAGGCCATTTCAATACCGCTGAGCGCCGAGAGGAGGATGGGCATCTGGCGCGAATAGGAAGAGCGAAAGAGCGCCTGCCAGTGGTCTTCGATTTGCAGCGGATCGCGGCCGATGAGGTATTCGCCCATGTCCTCGATGGCGCGGGCGACGGTGCGTCCGTGCTCGTAGTTCATCGGCGACCCCAGGCCGACGAGCCCCTCGTCGGTTTCGACGCGCAGCAGCATGCCTCTATTGCTGAGTGGGATACTTTCTAAACGGCTTATTTTCATGTATTTAGCCACTCTTTGACCCGGGGGTGTTCCAGCACTTCCTCATTGAGGATAAAATCGGGTCGGCGGTGCTCCAGCGTATCGGTCACCTGCTCGATGGTCTTCTGGTCGAGGCGAATCGTCGATTCGACGGAGATGCCGGCGTTGTGGTTGGTGCAGATGATGCGGGGGTGGTCCTTGTGGATCGCGCGCGGGCCGTTTACCGGGTCGTCGACCACGTAGTAGTAGAGCTTATCCTCGCCGATGGCGCGATTGACGGCCCCGTCGTCGACCAAGTTGCCGCGCGAGGGATTGATGAGCGATGCGTGCGGCTGCATAGCCGACAGCAGATCGTAATCGACGATCGTTTCGTCGCCCGATACATGCAGGCTAACGGTATCGCATTGTTCAAATAGGGCGCGCGGGGAATCGACGGCCTCGGCGCCAAAGCGCGCAGCAATCTCACCGATGTCGGGGCGCGAGTCGTAGATTAACAGACGCCCCCCATCGCCAAGCAGGGGACGGGCGCGCTGTGCGACTTCCTGGCCGATGCGACCGCAGCCGTAGAGTCCCAGCGTAGAGCCCTGTGCCTCGTAGGTGCGTATAATGGAGAAATCGCCCCCATGCGACAGCCGGTTGAGCGTGTAGACGCGTTTGAGCGTAGCCATCCACTGGGCAATGGTGTATTCGGCCACGGTGTCCATATGCACGGGCGTCACCGTGATGAGCACGCCGTGCCGCGTGGCGGCGGGGACATTGACCTTATCGAAGCCCACTCCCCAACGCGCAATGATGCGGAGATCGCTGGCGGCCTCATAGAACGCATCCGTGTAGAGAGAGGAACTGGCTACGGAGGCGACGACGCCTTCGGCATCTTCGGCGTTGAGCACCTCTTTCTCCGGGACGAGTTCGCCGTATTGCGCGAGCTGCTCCATGCCCTGCTGTCGTTCGCTCGAGGCAAACTCATCGTTGTGGAACTGGGCGGTGATAAGAATTTTATTAGACATTTCGATTCCTTTCTCCTACAGTATTTTACGGACTTCTTCTAAGGTTGGTATAGAATCCATTGCACCCGATTTAGTCACGCACAGGGCCGCTGCGTGCACGCCGTGCTGGAGCGCGGTTAGCGCGTCGTGGCCGGCGGTGAGGGCCGCGAGGAAATAGCCTATGAAGGTGTCGCCGGCTCCGGTGGTATCGACCGCGTGTACGGTGCGTGCCGGTACGGCATAGGTTGCCTCGGGAGAACAAAGACGAACGCCGCCCGCACCCAGCGTGAGGACGAGGTGCGCGTGGGGATAGCGCTGAGCGAGTGCGGCTAGCGTCGCATCGGGCATGAGCGTTGCTGACAGCAGGCCGGCCGCTTCCGTCTCGTTGAGCAGAAGCCATTCGACCTGTTCGAGGTCGTAGGTCAGAATATCGGCATGGAAGGGGGCGGGATTAAAGGCTATCCGCATGCCGCGCTGAGCTGCCTGCCCAATGATGTAAGGTATATCGTTTATCTCGTTCTGTAAGAGAAGTATATCGCCCTTTTTAAAATGGCCTATGGCGCGATCTATATGGGGCCGTTGCAGCGTTGTGTTGGCGCCGGGAAATAGGACGATGCTATTTTCACCGCTTTCGGCAACTTGGATTAGGGCGTGTCCGGTGGGCTCGCTCGTCACCTGGGTCCACTGCATATCGACGCCCAATCCCTGCAATTTTTCCACTAGCCAAGCGCCGTCCTGCCCGACCTGCCCGGCATGGTATACAGCGGCGCCGGCTCGCGCTAGGGCAGCCGACTGATTCGCCCCCTTGCCCCCGGCAAAGACGCAGTGCTGTGTGCTCGAGATCGTTTCCCCGGGTTGGGCGATATGTGGGACGCTGTAGACCAGGTCGATATTTAGCGAGCCGAAATTGAGAATGTTCATTGCGAGGCAGTCCATGCGTGCGCGTTGATGGCGTGCAACGTGGCCGTGGCCCACCCCTCTAAGCTGCGCAGATCGCTGGCGGCGTCGACAAAGCGAAACCCCTGTTGGAGGCGCTGGCGGACGTTGGCCGCGCCGCGCACGGACAGGCCACAGGGTTTGTCGGCGCCGTCAAAGGCTTGCAGAACGGACTGTAGGGCTGCTTCGTGGTCGGGATGCCCGGGCTCGACGCCCATCGACAGCGATAGATCGTTGGGTCCGAGAAAGCCGATGTCGACGCCCTCGACGCGGGCGATGGCCTCGGCGTTTTCGATGCCCTCCATGTCTTCAATCTGAGGGATACAGAGGACGACGTCGTTAAAGACCTGGCGATAGTCGGGAGCTAGGGTGGCACAGCGCCCGGTGCCGGCCGAGCGGATGCCGCGCGGGGGAAAGCGCATGGCGCGGGCCAGTGTTTCGGCCTGCTGAGGCGTGCTAACGTGGGGGAAAACAATACCGTAGGCGCCCGCGTCGAGCAGGCGTGCGGCCGTGACCGGATCGTGGTCCCAGGCGCGCACCAGGGGGATGGCGCCGCGCGCCTCGATGGCGCGGAAGGTGTGGGCGATGGACTCCATATCGTAGGCGGTGTGCTCGGCGTCTACGCACAGCCAGCTAAAGCCGGCGGCGGCCATGACTTCGGCGGCCAGCGGCGAACCGAGGTTGAGCCAGCTGCCGATGGAGGGCTGGCCGGCGGCCAATGCCTGGCGTATGGAATTATTCATATATGTGTCGCAAATTATTAGAGTGCAATAATTTAAGCGTTTATATCGGAAAGGATTTGTGCAGCCGCTGCCTCGAGAAAGCGCAGGTCGTTATTGATGTCGATAAAGCGGAATCCCTGCTCGAGGCGCCGGCGCGTGCTGGCCGCGTCCTTAGTGGGAATGCCGCAGCTCGTGCCGGCGCGCTGGCATCCCTCCAAGAAGCGCAGCAGAGCCGCTTCGTGATCGGGGTGGCCGGCTTCGACGCCCATCGACATGGCTAGGTCGCCCGGGCCGAGAAAGCCGATGTCGACGCCCTCGACGCGGGCGATGGCCTCGGCGTTTTCGATGCCCTCCATGTCTTCAATCTGAGGGATACAGAGGACGACGTCGTTAAAGACCTGGCGATAGTCGGGAGCTAGGGTGGCACAGCGCCCGGTGCCGGCCGAGCGGATGCCGCGCGGGGGAAAGCGCATGGCGCGGGCCAGTGTTTCGGCCTGCTGAGGCGTGCTAACGTGGGGGAAAACAATACCGTAGGCGCCCGCGTCGAGCAGGCGTGCGGCCGTGACCGGATCGTGGTCCCAGGCGCGCACCAGGGGGATGGCGCCGCGCGCCTCGATGGCGCGGAAGGTGTGGGCGATGGACTCCATATCGTAGGCGGTGTGCTCGGCGTCTACGCACAGCCAGCTAAAGCCGGCGGCGGCCATGACTTCGGCGGCCAGCGGCGAACCGAGGTTGAGCCAGCTGCCGATGGAGGGCTGGCCGGCGGCCAGCGCTTCTTTGATGGGGTTGTGCATGGTATTCCTTTCGGAAGGCGGATCTGGAGGGCACTCAGGCCCGGAGGTTCAGGACGCGATAATGCGGTCGACTTCCTGGCGCAGCTTGTCCAGCACCTCGTCGTAGCCAAATTGGCCAATGGGCTCGGGGCCGCGCTTGAGGTTGACGAAGTTGGGGGCACACCACAGGCCGAGGTCGGCGTCGTCCGTTTCGCCCGGACCGTTGACCCGGCACCCCATCACGGCAATGGTAATGGCGTGTTCTTTCGCGTATTCCGTCACTTCGCGCACTTTGTGGGCGAGCTCGATAAAGGCTTCGTTTTCCACGCGCGAACACGAGGGGCAGGATATGATATTGAGGCCGGCGTCGAGGAGTTTGGGCACGGAGCGAAAGCGTCCGGAGTAGATATCGTCGAGAATTTGGCGGCCTACGCGAATCTCCTCGCCCTTATCGTCAAAGGGCAGCGTCAGCGAAACGCGAATCGTATCGCCAATCCCCGCTGTAATGAGCTGTTCAAAGGCGATGCGGGTCTTGATTATCCCCTCGGGCGGCATGCCCGCTTCCGTAACGCCCAAGTGCAGCGGTACATCGGGGCGCTCGGCGGCAAAGCGCCTGTTGGCTTCGATTACGTTTTGCGGGTCTGAATCTTTGAGGGATACGCAGTAGCGCGTAAAGCCCAAATCGTCGAGCAGCTGGCAGTGTTCTAGGGCCGAAGCCAGCATGGGTGAAATCGAGTCGTCGTCTGGAAACAAGCCCACCTTGTCCGGATCGACGGAGCCGCAGTTGACGCCCACGCGCAGCGCGCAGTCGTTTTTTTCGGCCTCTGCGGCGATAAAAGCGACCTTGTCGGCTATGCTCTTATCCCTTTCGTGATGGTATAGATGTCCCGGGTTGTAGCGCACTTTCTGCACGTGCGGTGCTACGTGCTGGACGAGCCGGTAGTTTTCCTGCAGATCGACGCTGAGCGGCACGTCGGTATGTTGGGCAATTTCGGCCAGGGCCTCGACGTCTTTGCGGCTGTCGACGGCGATGCGGATTATGTCGGCGCCGGCCTGTCCAATAAGCTCGACTTGGCGCAGGGTCGCGGCGATGTCTTGGGTCCGCGTAGCGGCCATGCTCTGCACGGCGATGGGGTGCTGTGAGCCGATGTGCGTTTGGCCTATGCGCACGCTGCGGGTTGGGTTGCGTTCAATCTGTGTCATGGACGGCCTGTATTTAGGAGTTGCCTGTGGGTAGTCTCGCTGCGGGCGCTCTAATCGGTCAGGGGCAGCGCAATGGGGACGTGGCCGCGCACGTGCGACTGCAGAATAGCCAGCGTTATTTCCAATGCTTTGCGCGCTTCACGGGGCGGACAGACTAGTTCGGCGCGCCCGGCCAGTGCCTCGACCAGTTCGTGCACGGCCCCCAGTTGGTTGGTGTACATAAAATCGCCCGTGTGGAGATCGCTCTCGTTCCACTCGTAGTGCGAAGCGGGGCGTATGAGCCGCGCATTGCGATCGGAAAGCTCTAAGCGGCCCCCATCGCAGGTAAGCTGCATTTGCCATCCTGGCATCGTCGTCTTGTAGGAGTTGAAAAAGGCCCGGACGCCAGAGCGAAAGCGGATATAGCTCGAAGCAAAGGGTTCCAATTTCGGGTCGCGGCCGCCGTCGCCCCGGTAAGAGCCGTAGTCTTCAAAGCCTTCTTCGAGTTCGCCGAACACCCACTGCACGTCGCCATCGGCAAAGAAAGTGAATAGGTCTATGAGGTGAATGCCGTTGCGCATCAGCATGGCGCGCGTGCTAAACATCTCGGCGACCATGGTGCGCAGCGGGCCTAGCTCGCCGGAGCGAATCAACTGGCGCGCGCGCACAAAGGCCGGATTCCAGCGCCGGGTATGCTCTATGGACAGCAGGGTATTGCTCTCCTCGCAGGCGGCGATCATGCGGTCGGCGTCGGCCAGTGTGGTAGCGATGGGCTTTTCGCATAGAATGGCTGCCGGCGAGCCCTGGGCTCCATCGACCACGATGTCGGCGTGGGCGTGGTCTGATGTAACGACGCTGAGCATATCGGGCGCCACTTCGGCGAGCATGGCCCGATGGTCCTCGTAGTAGCCCAGCTGCGGCCAGACGTCTTGCCACGTCTGCCTAAATTGCTCGAGCACAGCGGGGTTTTTATCGCAAACGGCAACAAGCTCGGTGTGTGGATGGCGATGGTAGGCTGCCGCATGGGAGCGCGGGCTGGCTATGAGCGGATGCTCAGCCGGGCGCGCTGCGCCAATACCGGTCAGGCCTACGATCGCCGCGCGGTGCGATTGCATGGCAGCATCTTTGGAAAGGTCCTCGCGAGCGCGGATGCGCTGGCGAGCGGACACTAGGCGGATAGATTAGAGACGGTCGATCAGTCTTCTTCGGGAAACCAGTCGCGAATTTTGGCGCAGATAGCCCGCGCCTGGTTGGCGCTGGAAATCTCGAATTTACTGCGCTGAATAAACGTGCCTTCGCGCTTTTGGTAGCGGCGAATGGAAATCTTTTGCGGGCCGTACTCTTCCGTCTTGCGGTCTAGATCCTGGTACAGATACATTATAGTCGCCCAGGAGCCTTTGCTCAGCGGTTCTTTGGCTATCTCTTTGCGCAGGACACGCCCATCTTCTTCGTAGTGAATCGTAAGTTCGTCAATAGTTTCGGCCATATTCTCACCTGATTTTGGCGTTTTTGCTGTAGAAGGGAAAGCGAATAGTGCGTTATAGAAATATAGGGCGATTTGGCGGCGAGGGGCAAATTAGTGCTCTGCTGGGATACTGTTTGATCGGCTTGCTCGCCAGGAGAGGCCTGCGTATACTCAGCCGAGCAAAAAACAGTGCACGCCAGGGGGTCGAGCGCAGGTGGAACTGAGACTGGACGACAAGTATGCAAAGGAGGAAGGGACCGTCTTTCTGACGGGTATGGAGGCCATCGTGCGCCTGATCGTAGAGAAACAGCGGCGCGATGCCCAGGCCGGCGCGGTCAACCAAACCTATGTGAGTGGCTATGAGGGTTCCCCGTTGGGCGGTCTAGACCTGAAGCTGGTCGAACAGATGGATGTGCTCAACGAGCGCGGTCGCACCCTGCACCAATTCGGCATCAACGAGAAAACGGCGGCTTCGGCTATGCTGGGCACGCAGTTTGCCGAATGCGGCGACGTCGATGCCTTTTGGTACGGCAAAGCGCACGGCACGATGTGGGTGCCCGACGAAGTGTGGTTGGCCAATCTGAGCGGCACCAGCGCGCGCGGTTCGATGGTGCTGCTCACGGGCGAAGATCACCAGTCAAAGAGTTCGGTCTCACCAGGCGCCAGCGACGGCGTATTGCGCAGCTGCATGGTGCCCATATTCTACCCCTCTAGCGTTGGCGAAATCATCGAGCTGGGCCTGCACGCCGTCGCGCTGTCGCGCCACGCCGGTGTTGTGACGGCGCTCAAACTGGTCACGCCGGTGTGCGATGCGGCGAGCACGGTAGACCTGTCGAATGTGCGGCCGGAAATCGCGCTGCCGCAGCGCGCATATGAAAAGACCTTTCATCAGATTGTCATGGCCACGCGCGCTCTGCCCATGCAGCAGCAGCTAGTCGAAGAGCGCCTGCCGCTGGCTGAAGAATACATTCGCCAAAACGACATCAATCGCATCGTTGACGCCGACGCGGGGGGAGCGGTCGGTATCATTGCCACGGGAAAGAGCTATGCCGACGTGCGCCAGGCGCTGGACTATCTCGGCGTTCGGCTGCCCATATTGCACCTGCGCGCGCCCTATCCGCTCGATGCGCACATCGTGCGGCGCTTTGCGCGCGGGCTTCGCTCCATCTACCTAGTCGAGGAGCCGGGCCCCTTTGTAGAAGACGCCATCCGCGCCGCCCTATGGGGCACTCCGGTCGAAGAACTGCTGGGGCAGTGGGATGGGGAGGGCGCCCCGTTTATACCCTCGTTTGGCGAAGTGAGCCCAGAGGGGTTAGCCCGCCTGCTGGCTGGGCGACTGGGCGTTAGTGGCCCGCCGTTGGAGCGACTGCGCGCGCTCGAGGAGCGCACCTATTCGGCCACGCCCACCGTGACGCCTATGTCCTGTGGAGGGTGTCCCTACAACAGCTTTCGCACGTTAGATGAGAAGCCTGGGGGGGCCATTGGCTGTTCGTCGATTCGCGCGATACCGGCCTACGATAACGGCGTGCTCTACATTCCGACGATGGGAGCGGGGGGGTCGATATACAGCGGTTGGGCTCCCTTTAACGGCAACCGCCACATCTTCCAATACCTGGGTGACGGTTCCTATTTTCACAGCGGCCGCGGTGCGATCCAAAGCTGCGTTCAGGGCGATGTGAATATCACCTTTTTGCTGCTATTTAACGGCGTCGTTGCGCTGACGGGCGGCCAGAATCCCGGCGGCGTGCGCGGCATTCCCGACGTCGTGCAGGAATTGCTCGGCTTAGGCGTGGCGCGCGTCGGTATCGTCACGGCACGCGATGATGCATTTGCATCGCTGGGCAGCGAGCGCGTGCAGATATACCCGCTGGCCGATCAAGCATCGGCTCAGGAGCAGTTTAAGAAGACTGCCGGAACAACCGTCCTTCTATTGGATAAAGAATGTGCAACCGAGCGCGGGCGTCGCAACCGGCGCCAGGGCATCAAGCCCGATCGGTATGTGCTGATTAACGACGAAGTGTGCGAGGGGTGCGGGGACTGCTACGGACAGTCAGAGGGCTGTGCCGCCCTGCACAGCGTCGAGACCGAGTGGGGGCCAAAAACACAGGTGCGTCAGGCCAACTGCGCCCAGGACGAACTCTGCGTTGACGGCGAATGTCCGGCCTTTGTGGTCGTGCGCGACAAAGGGGGCGTGGGCCTGCGGCGGCGCTCACCCGAGGTCGTAGACGATCTACCCGAACCGCCTCCCTGTCTGCCCCAGTCGGGCTATTCAATTCTGGCAGTTGGTCGGGGAGGAACGGGGGTCGTGACGCTTTCGCACCTGTTGGCGTATGCCGCTATGCTGGAGGGCAAGCGCGTGTACTTGTCGAACAACACGGGGCTAGCGCAAAAAGGAGGGCCGGTTGAGGCGCCCATAGTCATTTCGCAAGGAGACCAGCCCACATTCAATCACCTATTTCCCGGACGGGTCGATTTGTATTTGGGTTTCGACTTGCTGCGCGCCGCCGAAGCGAGCAATTTGCGCAATGTAGCGCCCGATGTGTCGCGCGCGGTCGTTAGCACGGCCCAGGTTCCAACGGCGGAAATGAACCGGAACCCCCGACAGGTTGTTTTTCCCGCAGTGGATGGCCTTACGGCATTGATCGAACGCCATGTGCGCAAAGGGGAAAGCGTATATATGGATACCTATTGGCTGGCCGAGGCGCTCTTTGCCGATATCCTCTACGCCAATATGCTGCTGCTGGGGGCGGCCTATCAGTCCGGGTGCATACCCGTTGGGGCCGATTCGATCGAACAGGCGATACGTCTCAACGGCAAGGCGGTAGAGAACAATATCCGCGCTTTTCGCTGGGGCCGTCTCGCCGTAGCTGATCCCGCGCGCGTGGAAAGAGAGCTGGGCTCGGCGAATACATCCGACGAGCAGCGCATCGCCGAAGCGCGCAGTGCACTGGCTGGCAACGCACGGGGAAGCGCGCTGCTGGAAGCGACCCTAAACGGCGCGTGGCCGGCGTCGGGTAAGCGCGCACTGGCTGTGCGCATTGCCGAATTATGCGATTACCAGCATGCTACCTATGCCACCGAGTACGTCGAGTTTGTCGAGTCGGTGTGGGAGCGAGAACGGGAGCTCGGCTTGAGCGGTGAATTTGCCCAAGCAGTGAGCAAGCAGCTCTATCGCCTGATGGCCTATAAGGACGAGTATGAAGTGGCGCGCCTGGCGACGGCGCCGCGGAACGTCGAAAAGCTTAAGGGACTCTTTGCCGGCCCGGTCGAACTAACCTATCGCCTACATCCGCCTTCGCTGCGCTGGCTCTTTCGCAAAAAAATTGCTTTGGGCGGCTGGTTTCACGGCGTATTGAATGTGCTGAAGAAGGGTAAGGTGCTGCGCGGCGGGCCGTTTGATCCATTTGGCCGGTCGCCCGGGCGTCGTTTCGAGCGCGAACTCATTGGGTGGTACCGGGACGTGGCACAGACGGCGCTGGCGCATTTATGCGAAGAAAATTATAGCGACTGTGTGCACATAGCCGATATGGCGGGCGAAATACGCGGATACGAAACGGTCAAAGAACGCGCCGCCGAGCGCGTGCGCAAAGAAGTGGCACAGCGTCTGCGCGCGTTGGTATAGTGGTGTATCAACCGCCCGATTGCACTAGGGCCTCATCCCACTCAGCGCATCTCTGTCAGGTGCATCGACCTAGGGTTGCGCGTTGCCGGGGTGCGATGGGAAACAGTATGGGTGCTGTTCCATTGCTCCGGCGGGGCTTGCCGCTCTTCCGGCGATCGCTGTAGTTCTTTCCCATGCATACAAAACCGATTTTTTTGCTCATTTACTGGCTGAGTTGTGCCGCGGCATTCGGGGCACAGGAAGGCGCTGTAGTGCCTGGGGAAGTGCTGCTGCAGCTGCGTGCTGGGGGGGCCAAGTCGGCAGGTGATGCCGCTACCTTTCTCAGGTCTATAGGGGCGCGGACAGAACCAGAGGCACTCTTTGCCAGCCCAGTTCAAAATCGTGCGAAGCGCGCGGCGGTTGATCCTCTGCGGCGCTGGTATCGAGTGTCCATTGATCCACAGGTCGACCCCGTAGCTTGGGCCCAAAGAGCAACCCGCTGGCACGGTGTGGAACGGGCGCAGGCCAACCTGCTGCGGCGCCACGCCGCTGCCCGCCTCGACTCGCTGCGTTCGGAACAGTGGGCGCTCGATGAGATTGGTTGGCGCTCCGATGCAGAAGGGGATCGCGTACTTGTCGCAGTTATCGACTCCGGGGTCGACTACGAACATCCCGATATACAGGAAAACATCTGGCATAATAGCGCCGAAGTGGCGGGCGTTGCCGGCATCGACGACGACGGCAATGGCTATATCGACGATGTCGTAGGCTGGGACTTCAGCGATGCCCCTGGCCTACCGGGCATCGGCGACTTCCTAACGCGCGATAGCGATCCGCGCGACGAGTCCGGGCACGGCACGCACGTGGCCGGCATTATTGCGGCTGTAGCCGATAACGGCATCGGCATTGCGGGCGTGGCATCTAATGCGCAGATCATGGTATTGCGTGCCGGGTTTAATCTGCCGGGCGGCGGGTATTTAGAAGACGACGATATTGCCGCGGCCATTCTGTACGCAGTCGATAACGGCGCGCACGTAATCAATATGAGCTGGGGCGATCCGCGTCCAGGACCCCTCATTCGCGATGCCGTGCGCTATGCCCATGACGCTGGCGTCGTCCTCGTGGCGGCGGCGGGCAACGAGGGCGAAGACGCCGTATTCTTTCCCGGTCGGCTGTCAGAAACGATAGCAGTGGGAGCGTCGGCACCCGGAGGCGAGGTGCTGGCGTTTTCCAACGTTGGTCCAAGCATTGATCTCGTGGCGCCTGGGTATGTCGTCACCAGCCTTCTGCCGGGAGGAGGCTATGGCCAGCGCTCCGGCACATCCATGGCCGCTCCGCACGTGACCGGTTTAGCGGCGCTGCTGCTGGGGCGGCGGCCTCAGTGGACCCACGAACAGGTGCGGGCGGCGCTGCGGGCATCGGCCGTCGACGTGCTGGCGCCGGGGTGGGATCGCTATTCCGGAAGTGGGTTGGCGCACTTTGCCGCTCTCGAAGTGGTCGAACCGCCGCAGGTGCGCATGGTCAATCCCGTTCAGGACGGAGTCATTGTTGGTAGCGATGTGCCTATCGAGTGGCGCCTTGAAGGCGTTGACGACTGGGTGCTTGAATGGGGTGCCGGTCGCGATCCGCTGACCTGGAGTGCACTCGCGGAAGGGGCTGTGGATGCGGAGGACCGCGGCTCGATACAATGGTCTACGGAGCGCCTGCCGAGGGGGCCGTACCAGCTGCGCCTGCGGGGGCGTTGGGGGCAACGGTGGCTGGAAGACCGGGCGCGCGTGTGGGTTCGGCGATCTGCGGAGCCCATTGTTGATTTGCGCTCCGCATCCGTGCTGCTTGCCGGTGCGCGGCGTCAGGTTGTCGAATGGGAGACGGAAGAGGAAAGCGCGGGACTGCTGCTCCTAGAGCGCGCGGGAGACGTCGTGCACGAGGAGCGGGTAGCCGGCGGGCGACGTCAGCGCGTGGTGCTTCCCGTCGACTTGCCGGCGGGCACCTATGACATTTCCGTGCGCGCCGAATGGGGCGGTGAAGGAGAGGTGTGGGAGCGCCTTGAGGGCGTTGAAATACACAACGAGGGCATTGTACGCTGGCCTCTGCGCCCCGCGTTTGAACTGCCTGCCGGCTATGTGCTACCGAGTGCGATTGATGCCAACGGCGATGGGCTTATGGAACTCGTGCAAATGGGCTACGGCGGCGGCTTGCAGTATAACGCGGTTGACTA
Source organism: Gemmatimonadota bacterium (assembly GCA_038128265.1). Taxonomy (GTDB): domain Bacteria; phylum Latescibacterota; class UBA2968; order UBA8231; family UBA8231. Next base: position 74,903 of record JAYPJE010000009.1, on the reverse strand, counting down.
CTATCAGGTAGATGCCTCGGTGCCGTCGCGTATTTTTACTTCGCTGCAGCTCTATATTCCCTGGCACGCAGGCGACGGCGACGGCGATGGGCTGCTGGATGTGCTGGGCGTCGATGCGCAGCGCGTGCGCCTATTTGAGGCCCCTTCGGCAGGAGCGTTCCCGCGCAACGTGGCCTGGGAACAGCGCGATGTGTGGGGGGGAGAAGTCGCTGATCTGGATGGAGATGGGCGCGACGAGTTCCTGCTGCGCTCGGCAAGGGGATCCTACTTTCAGGTCTACGAAGCGCAGGCTGATAACGACTATGCCGAGGTTGCCGTGCTCAATCGCTCTAGTGGCGGAACCAATGAATTGGGACAGCGGCAGGTGGTTGGTGACTTGGACGGCGACGGCCGTGGGGAACTTATTGGCGGCGATGGCGACGGTGATCTCTTCGTATTTGAGGCCGTGGCCGATGGCGCGTATCGCCCAACGTGGGAACTGGACGGCGACGGCGACGCGCGGACGGTGGGCGGCGGGGCCGATTTGGATGGCGATGGTCAGATGGAATTTGTCGTAGGGCGTTTCTACGACGATCCATTTGATATTGATGCGCGCGGTTGGCAGGTTGAGGTGTATGGTGCCACAGGAAACAATCAATACGCACTAGAGTGGCAAGATCGCATCCTGGGCGCCTCGTTTGCCGGCAGCGGCATTCACTGGGGTGACCTCGACGGCGACGGACAAATTGAATGGGCGCTGGTTGCCGTGCCGGACGTCTACGTTTTTTCTAGTCCAAGGGCCGACACATACGAGCCGGTGTGGCGCCAGCGTGCAGTGGCTACGCAGCGCCCGTTTTTTGGGGATCTCGATGGCGACGGTCGTTTGGAACTGGCCTTTAATGGCGAAGATGGGGTTGTTGTTGCGCGGTATGAGGGGCGTAGTGACGAGCTCTATCCCCCGGCCTATATCGACGCCTTTCCGTTGGCTAACGACCGCGTGCAGATCGAATGGCAGGGGGTCGAGGGGGCGGTGGGGTACCGGATCTATCGCGACGGTATTGCCGTGGGGGACAGCGAGGAGATGATGTATGTCGACATGCTCGATACCGATGGGCCGCAGCCGCTGCGCTACTGGGTGCGTGCCCTAGCCGCCGACGGCACGCTGGGGGCGGCCTCCGACGAGCACCTCGTTGTATCCGGGCCTCGGCCGCATATAGAACGCGTGGAGCGCCTGTCGTCGCGTCATCTCTCGGTAGCGTTTAGCCAGGTGATGCGGCGGGCCGATAGCGAGCCATTTCGCTTCCGGGTCGAACCCGATATTGGCATCCCTTCCTCGGCTGTTTTTGACAGGGATGGGCTGCGCGCAGTATTGGCCTTTGAACCGGCCCTGCCCGACTCCGGTGCATTCGCACTCGTTGCTCGGGGGCTGCGGGCCGAAGGGGGGGGACTGCTCGCAGAACAAACCGTGCAATTCGAGCTCGTTGCCCAGGCCAACAGTGCCCGCTTGCTGCGCGCTGAGGCGCTGGATGCGCATCGCGTTGTGCTGCATTTTGACAAATCGATACGGCAGACAGAGGACATCGGTCTATTCTCGTTGGGTGAGGGCATTGCAATAGAATCAGTGTACGTCGATGGCGCTAGCGTGTTATTAACCCTTTCCGAGTCGGCGGCCCTACGGCCGCTTGGGCGCGCTTACAGAGTTGCAGTCGATGGGCTATTGGACAAAGATGGTCTACCGGTGCGCGGCGAATCCAGCTTTCTATTTGCCGCCGCTGATTTGCGGCGAGCCGGTCCCTTTCCCAATCCCTATATCGCACGTCGCGGTGTGCTGGTGTTTGGCTTTCTGCCCCGGCAGGCCACCGTTGCGATATACGATGCACAGGGTCAACTGCTGCGTCAGTTGGAAGAGCGCGACGGGGACGGCGGCGTGCTGTGGGATGGTACCAACGAAGCGAACGCGCCGCTTGCTTCGGGGGTGTATTATTATCGCATAATGGCCGGAGGGCAGAGCAAAGTCGGATCGCTCGCGCTGGTGCGCTGAGCTGCTTGACGTCCCATGGATGGCCGTCTAATGTAGGTTTATACTCGAAGGGAGAACGCCATGGTTAATATTGGTATTGTCGGCATCGGATTTATGGGGGTGACCCACTTTAAGGCAATGCAACAGGTGCGCGGGGGACGGGTATCGGCTATCGTCACGCGCGACGAAAAAAAACGGCGCGGAGATTGGAGCGCCATTCAGGGCAACTTTGGTGGGAGTGGGGGCGTCCAAGACTTGAGTCGGGTGAAAACCTATGAGACCATAGATGGACTGCTCGCCGATCCGCAGGTTGATGTCGTCGATATCTGCCTGCCCACTTCGATGCATGTAGACACCGCCCTGCGCGCACTGCAGGCGGGCAAGCACGTTTTTTTAGAGAAGCCCATTGCGCTGTCGCTGCGCGATGCCGACCGGCTGATTGCCGCCGCCAAAAAGCACCGACGGCAGTTTATGGTGGCACATGTGCTGCGCTACTTTCCCGAGTTTCGCCTGGCCAAAGATCTCGTTGCGAGCGGGCAGTATGGCAAGGTGCTCGCCGCCCATTTTAAGCGCGCGATAGCGCGGCCCGCCTGGTGGAATGCCAACGATTTAAAGCGCACCGGAGGCCCCGCTATCGACCTGCACATTCACGATGCGGATTTTGTTCAGTACTTGTTTGGCATGCCGAAATCCGTCGTCTCGCAGGCCTACATAGGCAAGGGCGATACCGTTGAATACATCCACACGCACTATGGATATGCAGGCAATATGGCCATAAGCGCGGAGGGGGGATGGCTATCGCAGCAGGGATGTCCTTTTGAACACGGCTATGATATCTACTTTGCCAACGGTGCGCTCAAGTTTAACTCGTCGTGGGGCCAGCCGCCGCAGCTGCTGACGGCCGACGGTAAAGTGCGCCAGCCGCGCCTCTCTAGCAAAGACGGCTTTGTCGGCGAGCTGCAGGAAGTAGTGGATGCAATAAAGGCGGGTAAGCCGTCCTCTACGCTGGGCGGTCAGAGCGCGCGCAATTCGCTCGCCCTGTGTCTAAAGGAGATTCAGTCGGCCAAGAGGGGGCGGCGGGTCACCATATAACTGCAGGCTGAGCCGGGGTTTAGGATGCGGGCTGCCATTCATTGAGCGTGCGCGCGAAAAGGACGTCTGCACGCGTGACGGCACCTTCGCTGTGCGTTGTGACGTGGACGGCGATGGTTCGCGTGCCCGTGTCGAGGGAAAAGTCGGGGTGGTGGTTCTGTTCGGTGATGGTGTTGACTAGGTGGTTTAGAAAGTCCGTAATATCTTTGAAGTTGGCCATGGTAAAGTCGCGTGAAATCACTACGTCATCGCGCCGCCAGCCGGCCAGCGTTTCGAGCTCAGCGTCGACTTCAGCAGCCGTTAGCGTCGTTTTATCCTCGGTCATAGCGCCCTCCTTTTCGGGGGAATGTATCGGCGTATTCCATCGCGTCAAGCGGTGAGTATATGGCGCAAGCGCTCGGCGATAAGCTCGGCTTCACCCTCTTGCAGCGTTTGCGGCCCTAAGGTGATGCTGGCATCGCCGCCGCTGGCTAAGATTGAGGGCGTGCCCTCCTCCAGCTCGATGCGCACTTGTCCGGCGGTCTTTGCCGCCGTTTCGTCAAAGTGTAGGTGTACCAGGGGAGATGCGGGCGGAAACTTATTCTGGTAGGCCTGCGTGAAGCTCGACGATAGGCCAACCACGTCCGCGACCGCTTCGGCGATGCACTGGCAGCGCCGGTCCCATTCTCGTACGACGGTTGCCTCGTCCATTTCGAAGAAGAGCTCCACGGCCGTTAGCAGCCCGGCGATTTCTTCCTTGCCCACTTTCATACCGCGGCCGACGGCCGAATGGGGATTGCTGTTGAGATGGCAGGCGCGCACGAGGTCTGCGCGGCCCAGCACTAACCCAGAAGACTGCGGACCAAAGAGCCCTTTGCCGCCGCTGAAGACGACGAGGTCCGCGCCCATGGCTGTCAGATCTGTCAAGTTGGAACGGGGGGGTAATTGGGCGGCGGCGTCGACGATGACGGGCACCTGCTGTGCGTGGGCTACGGCGATGATTTCAGGCAGCTGCTCGATGGGCTGGCTCCCCAAGAAAAACACCACGGCTGCCGTGCGCTCGCCGAGTGCATCGGCGTAGTCTTGGGGGGTGACCGCCTGGCGCGTGCCGACTTTGACCAGTGCGCCTCCGCATACGACAAAGCCCTGGTGCACGTAGTAGTGGCTGTCGACGAGGCTAATGACAAATTCGTTGGGGCGATCGCCCGTATCGGGTAGCTGTTGAATTAAATCGACGTCTTCTCCGGTCAGGCAGGCCGCGCCGGCCAGGAGCAGGCCGCTGGCGGCTCCCGCAGAAATAAATGCGCCTTCTGCGCCGGTGAGTTCAGCGATGCGCGCGCCGGCCTTTTCGTGGAGTTCGTTTAGATGGACGAAGTGGCGTGATGCCTCGGCCATGGCATCGACGACGGCGGGTGGCATAATAGATCCGCCGAGCGTGGTAATGGTTCCGCGGGCATTAATAAAGGTGCGCAGTCCGAGTTTTTCGTATACCGTTGCCATGCCGTTCTCCTGCAATTAGTTTTTATTTGTCGACAAAATAGGCTTTGCTACATACGCCGACAAGGGGAGCCATATGGATAAAAAACAGGGCGATTTGCCGATTGTGCGGAGCGATGCAGCGGCCGATTCGGCCGCTCTGAAATCCCTCTCGGGGCTGGGGGACGTTGAGGTGCGGATTACAGTCGAATGGGGGCGTGCGGAAATAACGGTGGAGGAAGCGGCCGAACTCGCCGAGCAGTCCATGCTGCATACCGATAAGTCTGCCCCCGACCCGGTTAATGTGTTGGTCAACGGCAAGCTCTTTGCTCGCGGCAAGCTAGTCGCGGTCGGCGACAGCTACGGCGTGCAGCTGCTGGAAGTTCTCTAAGAGGGGACTGTCAAAAAAAACGAGGGCGGCCGGGATTACCCCGACCGCCCTCGTTGCGTACTCATTGAAGACTTAGTGGTGATGGTGATGGCCGTGACCGTGGCCTTCGTCCTCATCCTCGTCTTCTTCGGTGATCAGCGCGTCGGTCGTCAGTAGCAGACCGGCGATGCTGGCGGCGTTGCTGAGCGCCGTGCGCACGACCTTGGTCGGGTCGATGACGCCCATCTTTACGAGGTCGCCGTATTCTTCGGTGCGCGCGTTGAAGCCGTAGGAGCCCTTTTTCGAGGCGACGCTCTCTACGACCACGGCGCCTTCAAAGCCGGCGTTGCCAGCGATCTGGCGCAGCGGCTCTTCTAGGGCGCGGCGCACGATCTTGATACCAGCGGTCTCGCCGTCGGTCTCGCCCGTCATATCGGCGATCTTGGCAATGCCGCGCACCAGGGCGACACCGCCGCCCGGCACAATGCCTTCCTCGACGGCTGCGCGCGTGGCGTGCAGCGCATCTTCGACGCGGGCCTTCTTTTCCTTCATCTCGGCCTCGGTTGCCGCGCCAACGGAAATCACCGCGACGCCACCGGCCAACTTGGCCAGTCGCTCCTGCAGTTTCTCGCGATCGTAGTCCGAGGTGGTCTCCTCGATCTGGCGGCGGATCTGCTCAACGCGCCCCTTGATGTCGGCGTTTTTACCGGCCCCTTCGACGATCGTCGTATTGTCCTTGTCGATCACGGCGCGCTTGGTCTGGCCAAGGTCGCTCAGCTGCACGCTATCCAGCGAAATGCCGAGGTCCTCGGTGATGACGGTGCCACCGGTCAGGACGGCGAGGTCCTGCAGCATGGCCTTGCGGCGGTCGCCGTAGCCCGGCGCCTTAACGGCGGCGATCTGCAGCGTGCCGCGGATCTTGTTGACGACCAGCGTCGCCAGCGCTTCGCCTTCGACGTCTTCGGCGATGATCAGCAGCGGCTTGCCGGCTTTGGAAACCTTCTCCAGCAGCGGCAGCAGGTCCTTGAGGTTGGAAATCTTCTTCTCGTGGATCAGCAGATAGGCATCCTCGAGGACGGTTTCCATGCTCTCCTGGTCGGTGACGAAGTAAGGGGAGAGGTAGCCGCGGTCAAACTGCATACCCTCGACTACATCGAGCGTGGTGTCGGTGCTCTTGGCTTCTTCAACGGTGATCGTGCCGTCTTTGCCGACCTTGTCCATCGCTTCGGCAATCAGCTCGCCGATGGCGTCGTCGCCGTTGGCGGATATGGTGCCAACCTGAGCTACTTCGCTGTGGTCTTTGACATTCTTGCTAAGGCCTTTGAGACTGTCGACTACTTCGCTTACGGCCTTGTCGATGCCGCGCTTGATCTCCATAGCCGAAAAGCCGGAGGTAACGGCCTTGAGGCCCTGCGAATAAATCGCTTCGGCCAGCACCGTGGCGGTGGTGGTGCCGTCGCCGGCCACGTCCGAGGTCTTGGACGCCACTTCTTTAACCATCTGCGCGCCCATGTTCTCGTACTTGTCGGGTAATTCAATTTCCTTGGCGACCGAAACGCCGTCTTTGGTCACCGTGGGCGAGCCCCAGCTCTTGGAAATTACGACGTTGCGGCCGCGCGGGCCCAGAGTCACTTTGACGGCGCGGCTGAGCTGCCGCACGCCGGACAAAATCTTTTCGCGCGCGTCTTCGCGAAAGGCAATCTGTTTTGCTGCCATTGTTTAGGATCTCCTTGATCTGTTTTTAGCGATTAGCCAACGACGGCGAGGATGTCGTCTTCACGCATGATCAAGTAGTCTTCGCCGTCTACCTTGACCTCGGTGCCCGAGTACTTGCCGATGAGGACTTTATCGCCCTCTTTAACTTCGGGGGCGACGCGATTGCCGTCTTCCAGACGGCCGGGGCCGATGGCGACGACTTCGGCTTCCTGCGGCTTCTCCTTAGCCGTATCGGGAATGATGATGCCGCCGACTTTCTGCTCTTCGGCCTCGTCCAGGCGCTTAACGAGGACGCGGTCGGCTAGGGGACGGATGTTGATTTTAGCCATGTTAACTACCTCCAAAGAAGGTTGAGTGGATGCGAATGAATCTTGCTTGGCAAGGTCCGTGCCAACGGGTGAAGCGATGGGCTAAGTGTAAGATTAACAAGGGTTTCATCGGTCGTTGCGGCGCTCTGGTGACCTATTGACAATTCCAATATTTTCTCAAAATAGGAATAAAGGTGATATCTAACAATGGTAAAATTGTTAATATACTGTAAAATTGTAACTTAACTAACTTTCTCTATTTGGTAAAATAGCAATCATATTCTCTTTTTGAGAAAATAGAAAGAAGGGAGCCGGCGATTATACGCCACCAGCGGGTAGCCGGGCGTGGCGGGATATGCCCTTGCTGCTAATCGACTTTGCGTAACCTAATGTTTAGACTATCTTTAATATGTTAAAAGAAGAAGTTGGGCTAGAGCATTTATTATGCTTGCTCGGTCTGTCCTATGCGTTGGGTGGAAAAAACCATCGCCCTCTATGGGGGCCCAATCCGTGATATGCCGGGAGTTTTGACGGTGGTTCAGCATTAGTTATGGAACCCGATACAAATTCGATTACCCCCGAGTTGCGTAGCCAGCTTGCGCAGTTCGTCGCCGACCGCTTAACAGCGGGTGATCCGCTCATTTCCCTTGCCCATTTTCACAAGGCAATGGTCGAGGGGTATCAGTCGTTGGTCGGCCGTGCGCCATCCCAGGACACGCATGACGATATAGAGCGGGTGGCCCGGGAGATGCTGGCGGATAACCCTCAGGCCTTTGCCGTTCCCGGCGTGGAGAACTGGGTTATCCGTTCGCTGCTGGGGATGATACGCAAACGGGGTTGGAACATAAGTCAGGTTCAGGAACACGCGTCGGGCGAACTGCGCGGTTTGCTGCGCCAAGAACAGGTGCGCGCTGTGCTCGCCAACGTCGGTTTGACTCCTCAGGAAATCAATCAGAAAAACTGTCTGCGCGCTGTGTCCAACACCTTAGTTGGCAAGGAAGATCCGCAGAAAAAGCGCGCAGCGGCTCGCCTCGCTCAAATCAGCGCCCAAAAGAAGGCAGCGAGTGCAGGCGAAGATGGCGGCTTGGATCGCCTGCTTGCGGAGCCCGCTTCAGAGCCCAACGAGCAGGAGATAAACCAGCGCGAAGACGAACAGAGCAAGGGATTGGCGGCGCAGCGTGCGCAGCAAATGCAGGTGCTGATAAAAAATTTGGATGCCCATATTGAGCGAGGGCACATCAGCGCCGAAGACGCCGAGCGCCTGCGCAAGCTGCACCAGGTGGATGTCGGTGTGCGCAGCGGCAAGATCGGCCGCGAAAAAGCCGGCAAGATTCGCAATAGCATTCTGAGCGGTCAAGCGCGCGATCGGCTGGAGAAAAAGATTCGTGAAGAAGTCGACTACGTAGCGATTTACGCGCAGGTATTTGAGGCGCTGCAGCGCATCGATCCGCGCTACGATCCGGCGCTGAGTTTTCTCATTCGCCACAAGGAATCGGTCAACGCGTTGGAGGGGGGCGAAATCGTCTGGCGCGAAATGCTCGACGAGTTGATTGGCGAATACGATACGATGCACCAAATCCTCGAAATGATGGATCGGCGCGATGCCGAAGTGCGCATGATCGCGGTGCGCTTGCCGCCCTACAGCTATATCGTGCGGCGCGGCCAAGATCGCGTTGAAAAGCTGCTGGTTGAGGAAAACTTTATCGCCGAATTGCGCGAGCTGAGTAAGGCGCAGGTGATGGTGCGTCTCAATGCGCCCGAGCGCGAGGAGCGGGTGCGCCTGGCTGCCGCTATGCTCAGCGTGATTGGTCTCGTGACATCGGTCTTTAAGCCGACGCCGTTCCGCAAGCAGATGCGCATGCTGCGGATCAATCTCATTGTCGACGAGTTTTTTCGATCTACGGAGGACGTCGACGAGGCCAGAGAGAAAGCGCAGATATTCTTGCGCTCGCGTTTGGAGAAAATCTACCCGGATATCACGGAAGAAGAAACGGCAGAAATCCAGGGACGCAGCGAGGAAATTATAGCGGCTTCGGAAAAGAAGGTCACCGCCGAACGGGAGGCTGCGCGCAAGGCAAAGGGCGAGAAAGAAAAGACCGAATCGGCTTCGGTTGATTCACGCCTTACGCCGGAAGAGCGCGAAATGGGCGTGCTCTTTGGACGAGTCGTTATCCACACGGGTGGTGGCGATCGCATGGTGCCGTATAAGATTATGCCCGACCCCGACAAGGAGGGTCAGTTCGTGCTAGCCAAGCACGACAAAGAGCTCAACCGGCTCGTGCCGATGATGCGCGGTGGCAAGAAGCGCTACGTCGAGAAAAACAAGCAGGGAATATGGGAAGTTTCCATGGGGTGAGATTGGGCGTCGGCTGTGGGACTGGTCGCTCCGCAGCGGTTGGGCAGGTAGACAAATAGATTGGTTGGGGAGCGGACGGCGCGCTGGCGCGGTCCGTTTTTTATTGGCTCGTGTAGCCGCCGTCGACCAAGAGCACAGAGCCAGTGGTAAAGCTCGAGGCGCGCGAGGCAAAGTAGAGGACCGTCGTCGCCAGTTCGGCCGGATCGCCCCAGCGTCGCATCGGCACTTTTGACTGCATTTCCTCAGCCTTGAGCGGATCGTCTAGTAGCACTTTGTTGATCGGTGTGGCAAAGGGGCCGGGGCAAATGGCGTTGACCGTAATGCCGTATTCGGCCCACTCCAAGGCCAGCGTGCGCGTAAGCTGGACGATGCCTCCTTTGCTGGAGGCGTAGGGCGTGCGGTCGACAATCGAGATATGCGATAGGGTCGATCCGAGATTGATGACGCGCCCGTAGCGGCGCTCGAGCATATGGCGCCCGACGGCCCGACAGTAGTACATCGGACCGCTCAAGTTGGTGGCGATGACGGCCTCCCAATCTTCGTCGCGCAAATCGACGATTGGCGAGCGGATATTAATGCCGGCGTTGTTGACCAATATGTCGATGGGCCCCAGCGCGTCGGACACCTCCTGCACCGAATCGTCGACCTGCTGGCGCTGGCCGACGTCCGCGCGCACGGCCAGAACGCTACCGCCAGTTTGGTCGCCGATGCGCTGAGCGACATCCTGCGCTTCCTCTAGGTGGCGGCTGCTAATTGCCACGCGAGCGCCGGCGCCGGAAAGGGCCAGCGCCATGGCTTCGCCCAACCCCTTACTGCCGCCGGTGACAAAGGCGACCTGGTCATCGAGGCGAAATAGGGACGTCGAATCTGCGGGTATGTGCATGGTGCTCCTATTCTTCCTGCGTGGGGTCCCAGCCTTCGGCTTCGACCATTTCGCGTGCGAGCGCGCCCAGCTCTTCTACGAGGGCGTCTTGGCGCTGCTGTCGAGCGCGGTTGGTAACCTGCATAGTTAGTGCTATAAGGCCGAGGCCAAAAATGCGCTGCATGCTCGTCGGCCCATTCGGGTCGAGGTCGGGTATGAGTTCGCTGAGGCGCGTGAGCAACTCTTTGTGCTTGGGTGTTATTTCGATGACTTCGAGTGCCATAGGTCTCACATGGGTAAACGCACCCGCCGCTGTGCGGCCATGCGCAAAGGTTATTCCTTGAGCTGTAAGTAGGCGATGACGCGCGCGCGCTGGCCGGGAATCATCTGGCCGGCCAGTCGGAGCCAGCCGCCAAAGTGCGCAACGCGGACAAAGTAGATTTCGCCCGTCCAGTCTATTTGGAGCGAACGGCCTTCGTCGCACCAGTGCATACCGTCTGGCGACAGCTGGACGTTCAGGTCGATCGGCAGCGTGCACTGGGCTTCGAGAATACGCACAAAGAAAATAGCCTCGCTGGCCCAGGCGACTTCGTAGGGTTCGGTGGCAATGGGGCCGCTCCACTCGACGTTGCGCTCGATGACGGCCAGGTGGCTTTCGCGCATCAGGATGCCTCCTCGGGGGGGATATCCGCAGACAGCAGCACGGAGTCGAGATAGAGAAAGGCGCGCTTGGCGCTGCCAGCACGCGCAAAGAACACGACGTTGAGCATGCACCATAGATTGGCCATGGCCGGCATTTTCATAGGGGCTATGGCGTCTGTGTCAAAGTGGCGATCGTTGCACTGAAATTCGCAAAAAGACATTGTCGCGAGGTCGATGCCGACGCGCAGGTAGTGCCAGTTTTTTTTGGTGGCGATTTCATTATAGCACAGCAGCTGCTCCCCGCCGGGCACGTCTTCCCAGCCCGCTTCAGCTAGGTGAAAGTGCGAAACGGTTTTACCCGTGCCGCCGATGTCGTGAAAGGTGGGCGACTGGCGCTTGTACTGCCAGTGTGCCCTTTGCTCTCCCTCAACGGCGTTGAGATACTGCAAGTGGGGCATGACGCGTTCGCGTTCGTCCTGTAAATCAAAAAGAACGCCAATCGAGTGCACGTCCGTTTCGGAAAGGCGCAGTTCGCTCGCTTCCGGTTTAAACGCAAAGTAGGTCTCTAGGCGGATGCGCGTCGCGCGGCGAAACGTCAGGCGCTTGATGGCGACGGCCAGCGAGGATGGTTGTGGCCGCGTTGCCAGCTTCATGGCATAGGTGCCCGACAGCGCGCCACCGGTGCCCGTATCCCAGGTGCTGGCATTGCTTAGCATGGGGGGACGCAGGTCGCTGTAGGCTGGCAGCATGGCGTCGAGGTTATCCTCGTAGTTGCCGATGAGTCCGGTCCAGCCGTTGAGCCCGCGTTCAAACTGATCGAAGCACAAAACGGCAGAGAGCGGCTCGTAGGAGGGCATGTCGAGTGAGTGCATTGGAATGCGATTCATAAACGGCCTTTAGGGGGCGACGGCGGCGATGTGATCATCGCGCTTTTCCAAGCGGCTCCAGGGCGTGCCGGGATCGTGGTCCCAGGCTACAACCCAGTCGTGGCGCACGGCGTCTGCAATCAGCTGGTTTTTGCGCTCTATGGTCTGCAGGGGGAACATATCATAGGCCATATTCCAATAGGTGCGCAAGTGAGCGCGCGTGGGTATTAAATCGCCGGGATAGACCAGTCGTGGGGGGGGGGGGGGGTACGCCACCCCCCGGTGGCACAACCGAAGCCCCCCCGGGCGAAAAGGGGTAATGTGGGGGGGTTTTTTTCGATAACCCGAATACA
>JAYPJE010000009.1:0-62874 GCA_038128265.1 Gemmatimonadota bacterium | reverse complement strand
TGGGTAAACATATAAGAGCAAATATTCAATTGGGGGCGCATGGGCGCGCGGGTGTTTTTTAACCCGCCGGGATACACCCGTGGTGGGCGGTCGCTGCTGACGGCCACGCCCTGGTGCCACTCCGTATGCCCTCCGGTCAGAAAGGTGGAAAGGTGCGGTGTTAGTTCGCTATCACCGTATAGCAGGTTGAGCGGCACCTGTTCTTCGAGCGTCTGTAGGTCGTCGGGCCGATAGCTGCTTTTCATTGTGCTGCGGCCGTCGATTGCATCGCGCCATTCGCCGCGCTGTACGCAGTGGGTTGCGCGCGGAAACGTCGGCTTAAGATCGGCGCCGTCGCGGTAGAGAGCGCCAGCCAGATGGTCGAAGTGCAGATGTGTGAGAACGACTAAATCTACGTCGTCCGGTGCCGCGCCGGCGTCGGCGAGGGATTGGAGGAGGGTGGGATGTTCCTCGACGCCGTAAAGCGATCTGGCACGCGCGTCTAAGCGGGTGCCAAAACCGCTGTCGATTACGGCCAGGACGTCGGGAGTGCGGATCAGCAGGCAGTTGCAGGCTATGCGCACGCGGTTGTGTGCGTCGGCGGGGGCCTGTTTCTCCCACATCGTCTTGGGAACCACGCCAAACATCGTGCCGCCGTCTAACCGGAAAAAGCCGCCTTGAATCGGGTAGACGTGCACCTGCCCTATCAGCAGCGGTCCCATCAGACGTTCATCAGCACTTTAACGCCTTCCATATCAAAGCGAAAGTGCATCTCGTGCAAATTCTCTTGGGCCATGCGTTCGCGCAGGTTCCAGCGGTGTTCAGCCGGACAGTAGAACATGAGAAACCCGCCGCCGCCCGCGCCGAGGATTTTTCCTCCCAGCGCACCGGCCTCGATGCCGATTTCATACCAGCGGTCAATCTGCGAATTCGACATGTGCGTCGAGCGCTTCTTCTTATTGAGCCAGTGCGCGTGCAGCAGCTGGCCAAATCGGTCTAGGTCGCCTTCGACCAGCGCATCGCGCACCTCGTACCCTATGCGCTTGGTTTCATGCAAGCTGTCGATGACGGCACTATCGCCGGCCCGCGTGTCTCTATTCTGCTGGGAGAGGATGTCAAAGCTCTCGCGTTGGATACCGGTGAAGAATACGACCAGACTGTTGGGCAGCTCTTCTTCGACGTGCTCGGATAGCTTGAGCGAGGATACCTCGACTTTGCCAGAGGGGTCGATGTCGAGGCAGGTAATGCCGCCAAAAGCTCCTAGTTAGTGGTCGTGTTTGCCGGCGGGCTGGGCGGCGCGGCCAGCCTCGACGTAATGCGCCTCTTCTGCGAGCTCCTGAATGGGCACCTGCTCGCGCTTATAGGCGTGGAGGGCAGCCAGCAGTGCGACGGTGAAGGAGCCGGACGATCCCATGCCGGTGCGCCCCGGAATGTCAGACATGGCGCTGATCTCCAGGCCGCCGTTGATATGGGTGTGCAGCAGCGCTTCGCGCAGCAGCGGGTGGGTGATGGCGCTCGGGTGGTCGACGCGCTCCGTTTCGGAATATTTGACGCGAATAAAGTCTTCTACTTTAAGGGCGTTGAGGTGTATGTAGACATATTTGTCGATACCGACGCTCAGGACAAAGCCGCCGTGGTCCATATAGTACGAAGGCAGGTCGGTTCCGCCGCCGCCTAAGGGGATGCGCAGAGGCGCTCTCGTCGTGATCAAATAGGACCTCTCAGGGAAGGGAAAAGGCGCCCGATGCTACGCTCTGACAGGCTTGTTGGTAGCGGTCGGAAGTATCAGTGGAAAGCAGCTGGCCGCGCATGCGGTGCCCGTAGAGGGGCACGCCAGCTCGGCGCAGTGCGGGGAAGATGTCGTGGCTAAAGTCGCTCGGCTGTCCGCTGGGAATATAGTCGATGATGGCTGGGTCGAGCATATAGGTTCCAGCGTTGACTAGGTAGTCGTCAAAAACCTGTTCCACGCTCGGCTTTTCTACAAAGCGGTCGATGCGGCCGTGCGCATCCAAACCGATAATGCCGCGGGTGGTCGGATCGTCCATCCACAGCAGGCCAATGCTCGCCAATTCGCCCTCCCGGTCGTGGGCTTGGCGCAGTTCACTCAGGTCGAAGTTGGTCAAATTATCGCCGTAGTAGACGAGGAAGGGTTCGTCAAAGTGGCGGGCAAGTGCGCGCACGGCACCGGCCGTGCCGAGCAGTTCTCGTTCGATGGAGTAGGTTATGTCTACGTCCCACTGGGATCCGTCGCCGAAGTAGTCGCAGATCGCATCGGGTAGGTGATGCAGATTGATATACAATTCGTTGAAACCGTGTTGGCCCAGCAGGTTGACGATATGCTCGAGCAGCGGCGTGCCGGCGAACGGTATCATCGGTTTGGGCACGGTGTCGGTAAGGGGGCGCAGGCGCGTTCCACGGCCCGCAGCGAGGATCATCGCCTTCACGTCGATGCCGTGCGAATGACGTTGGCCGCGCGCATCTTTTGCTCGCTGTCGGCGTAGAAGTCGCGCAGGTTAGGCTGCTGTTTAACCCACTCGACATACTGCGATACGATTTCTTCCAGCGCCGTTTCCGGGCGCCATCCGAGCGCACCCAGCGCCGCCCAGGACGATACGGTATGGCGGGTATCGCCAAAGCGATAGTCGCCGCTGACAAGGGGCTCTATGTCCCTAGCGGTCACGCGCGCGACAAGGCGGGCGTAGTCGAGAACGGTTGTTCCGCACTGTCCGCCGACGTTAAAGGCGCGAAAATTAGCGCGCTCGTCTTCGAGGCAGAGCACGTTCGCGCGGGCCACGTCGCCGACAAAGACGTAGTCGCGCAGGGACTGGCCGTCTTCGTAGCAGACGGGGGGCTGGTCGTTGAGCAGGCGCAGCGTGAAGATGCGACAAATGCCCGAATAGGCATTGAAAAAGGAATTGCGCGGTCCCTGCACGATGGAATAGCGCATATTGACGGTTGGAATATCGTATTTGCGCCCTAGGCTGAACGAAGTCAGCTCGGCGGCGTATTTGGAAATGCCGTAGGTGGTGTGGGGCTGGACGCGATCCTCGGTTATTTGCTCATGCGCCATAGGGCGCTCGCAGACCGGGCAGTGGACTTCCCAATCGCCTCGGGCCAGCTGGGCATCGGGGCGTGAATCGGGATACTGGATGCCGTGTTCGCCGCAGCGATATTTCCCCTCACCATAGGTGGCCTGCGAAGAGGCGAGGACCACTTTTTGCACCGGTAATTTGTCTGCTACAATGCGTTCGTAGAGCAGGGTTGCGCCGACGGTATTGACGTGATGGAAGGTGGAGAAGTCCGTCATATAGTCCTGGTAGGCGGCCAGGTGTATGACGCCGTCGACGTCCGCCAGCGCTCTATCCCAATCGGCGGGCTGTCGCACGTCGCCCTGCAGTCGTTCGACGCCGTCGGGGATGTAGCTGGGCCAGCCATGCGGATGAACGCGCTCTTGCAGTGCGTCCATAATGCGAACTTGGTAGCCTTTTTCGACGAGTAGATCGACGGTATGGGAGCCGATAAAACCGGCGCCACCGGTAACGAGAATGCGATTCATGTGGAACGTGTTCAGCCGTGTCTACGCCCCGGTGAGGGGCTCCATTATATCTGTGCAACTTCCAGCAAAAGAATATAGATAGGATATAATTAGCGAGCAAATGCACATCGTTGACAGCGGGAGAATGGACCAGTATTTTGCAGGACTATGGAGCGATCTATGTGCACGAACCGAACGGGTGGAGCATGAGGGGAGCGCCCTTGTTGTTGGCCGTCGTTGCGCTGGCCAGCGGCTTGCTGCTCTGCGAAGGCGCGCTGTCCATATGGCACCCGCAAATCCACCGACGTCCGCCTAATATTTGGCAATTTGACGCCGAATTGGGCTGGTCGCACGTGCCCGGGGGCCAGGGCCGCCTCGTCACGCCAGAATTCGACGTGGGTATTGAAATCAACCGCGACGGACTGCGCTCGCCGGCCTATGAACGACCAAAGCGGGAGGGGGTGCGGCGCGTGCTGGTGTTCGGCGACTCTTTTGCCGAAGGCTGGGGAGTCGAGGGCGATGAAATGCTCAGCGCGCGTCTCCAAGACTGTCTGAGCGATAGCGGCGAAGCGGCGGAAGTGCTCAATTTTGGCGTGGCGGGCTACGGCACGGATCAGGCGTACCTGCTATTTCAGAAACTGGGACAATCCTACCAGCCCGATCTCGTCGTGCTGCTCTTCTATGGCAACGATCTGTGGAACAACGCTTCGCCGCGAGGCATTGGCGCCGAACAGGGCTATAAGCCGTACTTTCGCCCCGCCCGCGACGGCCGACTCGAGTTGCTAGGCGTGCCGGTGCGCAAGACGCGCTACTGGGATGCGACGCGCTACGAAGGGGGATCGCTCGGCCAGCGCGTCGCGCACTATCTGCGCTCGCATTGGCATGTGTACGCCTTAGCTGAAAAGGCCCTGCGGACAGAGATGCCCGTTGCAAAGCAGTCGCAATTTTACGACGGACTATACGGGATCGACGCGGAGGGACAGTGGCAGCACGTGTGGGAGTTGACCGGGATGCTGCTGCGCGATTTTGACCGCGCTGTGCGCCGCTCTGAGGCCGAGTTCCTCGTCACGTACGCGCCGTCGATTGTGCAGATAGAAGAGCAAAATTGGCAGGAAAAGCGCGTGCTGCACGGATTGGGTTCCGACTACGATCTGCAGAAGCCCAATCGCTATCTGGCCGACCTCACGCGCCGCTACGGGATCGATTATCTCGATCTATATCCGCACTTTGCAGCGGCCGCGCAGCGGAGCGAACTCTATTTGCGCGATAGTCATTGGAATGCCGGCGGCCATGCGCTGGCCGCCGAAGTGCTGTGCGAGAACGCGCGCGTCAACGGGGTAGATACGCCGTGAATTGGCGGCGGGAATGCGCCTATTTGCTGCTCCTGGCCGCTGCGGTGGTGGGGTTTTTCTGGAGGGCGATTCTGGCAGGTGGGGCCTTTTTTGTCCAGGACGTCATGGTGCAAAACTACCCGTTCCGGGACTTTTTCGCGCGCCATCTGCGCGAGGGGCAATTGCCCCTATGGGATCCGGCGATTAACTGCGGGTTCCCCCTACTGGCCGAGGGGCAGGCTGGTCCACTTTACCCGTTTAACTGGCTGACTAGTGCGCTGCCTACCCACTGGGCTCTCAGCGTAAATATCGCCTTCCATTTGTGGCTTGCGGCCGCGGGTATGTATATGCTGCTGCGCCTTTGGCGTGCCCAGCCGATCGCTGCGCTGACGGGCGGGCTGGCCTACGCCCTTTCTGGTTACATGGTCGTGCGCGCCATGTCGCCCAACTTTATCGACGCCTGTGCTTGGCTCCCGGTGCTGATGATTTTTCTGGGACGCTTTTTCGAGCGCGGGCATGGGATCTACCTGCTGGGTGCAGGTGCCGTAGTGGCGATGCAGCTAGTGGTTGGCCATCCGCAGGCTGCCGGATATAGCATGCTTGTTGGCATGGCCTACGGGTTTTATATGGGACTGGTAGGGCAGAGGTCTTGGTCCTATTACGCGGCGCTGTGTGCCGTGCCCTTAGGGGGGATGGCGCTGGCAGCCGTCCAGCTACTGCCCACGTATGAATTGACGCAGTTTTCCCTGCGCAGCGAGGGCGTTTCCTGGCAACAATTTGTCAATATGTCGCTGCCGCCCGAACGCCTTTTGGAACTGCTATTGCCCAATCTGCACGGCAATTCGGCGCACGGAACGTATTGGGGGCGCTCGGCCGGATTCTTTATTCAGCTGTGCCCCTTTGTCGGCGTGCTGACGCTCGTGCTGGCGTGGGTTGCCCTGCGTGCCGACCGCCGCGAACCCGTGGGCTTCCTGGCGCTGTTGGCCGGACTGGGATTGGTCCTTGCCCTGGGGAAATACACGGGTTTCTTCGAACTCCTATACCGCATCCCCGGCTTGAGCTTTTTCCGCATTCCCACGCGTTTCCTGCTCTTTTTCGCTTTTGGAACGAGTGCGTTGGCCGGACTGGGTTGCAGCGCGCTGCTCACGGCCGAAGGAAGTCGGCTGCGCGGCCGCGGTTTTGTGCTCTTCCTTGCCGTATGCGGGGCGAGTGCGGTACTGCTCAACGCGGAGGCGATACTGGCCAATAGCGAGTGGCTAGCGGCTCGCGGGGGGCCGGATCTCATTCGCTATGTGGAGATGCTGCGCTTTGATGCGCTGCGTCTGGCGTTGGTGCTCGCTTTCGGGTATGCGCTGTTGTCCGGGTGGGTTCGGCGCTGGACTGTGCTGCTAGTGCCCTGCATCCTGCTGGCCGAGCTCTATACGTTTGGCGGGGATTTTAACGGCGTTGTTGAGCCTGCCGTATACGAACAGACTCCTCCGACGGCTAAGGTGGTTGCCGCCGATCATCAGGGCGTTGCGCCGGCCCGCGTAATTAGCCTGGTCAACGAGCAGAACGCTCCATTTGACTGGCATGGGGGGTGGGCGATAGACCGATCGTCCTATCGGCGCTACAACGAGACCCTGCGGCCCTACAGCGGAGGGCAGTACGGCTTGGCTAATGCGATGCCTGGGTGGAGCCCGCTGCACCTGAGTCGCCACTGGGACTTTGCCCGCGCCTACCCGCAGGTGGCTCGCGTGGCCGGAGTCGAATACGCGATCAGCTACGGGGCGATGAACGAAGGGGGACTGCAGCAAATTAGCGATGGCGAGATGCGAGTGTATCGCGTGTTGGACAGTGCGCCGCGCGCCTATATCGCGACGGACTACGCCGTGGTCGATGGCGATGAGGAGAGGCTGCGCCAACTGCGGCGCGGGGGGGCGAGCACCGCGCGCGTGCTGCTGGAAGAGCAGCCCGATTGGGCCAGTGATTCGGTTGGTGGGGGCCGCGCCGAGATCGCGCGCTACGCCAACGAGGAGGTTGTGATAGACCTAGGCGATAATCGCGGCGGCCTGTTGGTGCTAAGCGATACCCACTATCCCGGTTGGCGCGCCTTTGTCGACGGTGTCGAGCGCCCAATTCTTCGGGCCAATCACGTATTTCGCGCCGTGCGCGTCGAGCCTGGCGAACGCCAGGTCGTCTTTCGCTTCCAACCGAGCAGCTTTCGCATAGGGCTTTGGGTTAGCGTGGGCTGTTGGGCTCTTTGGCTGTTGGCTCTCTCGCCTATCAGAAAGCAATTGAACGTGTATACTGCATCCCAAACGCTGCGTCCGATGGGGGTGGCTCGACCGGTAGCCGTAGCCTGCGCTCAGGGCATGCTGGTTGCCTTCCTCTACGGTGCGTGTGTGCAGTGGCCGCTGTGGGCTGCGGCCGTAGAGCGCTCGCGTGTGCTGGTAGGATGGGGGGGATGAGTATGCCATTCGCGGTAATGGGCGCATGCGGTATCCTGTCCCTAGGGGCGTATATCGCGACGCTGTGTCCGACCGTATACGTCGAAGGCAGCGGAGAGCTAATTGGTGCGGCCTATTATTTGGGCACGCCCCATCCCACGGGCTATCCACTCTTTGCGTTGGGGGCACGCCTGCTAGCTTCACTGATGCCCTTGGGAAGCCCGGCGCTGCAAATCAACGCTGCCGCTGCTCTTTTTGCCGCGGCCGGTTCTTCGGCGCTGGCTTGGCTCCTGTGCACGCGCGGTGTTCAGCCGCTGGTCGCCGCGAGTGCGGGGCTGTGCCTGGCCTTTTCTCACACGTATTGGAGTCAGGCCATTATCGCCGAAGTCTACGGCCTTTCAATGATGCTGTGGGTTCTGGCCATGGGTTGGGGGCTGCGAGCGAGCGAGCAGCATTCGCTGCGCGCGCTGCTGATGGCGGCCTGGTGCATGGGGTTGGGTCTGACGGCGCATCTAAACCAGACGCTACTGGTGCCGGGGTTGCTCGTCCTTTGGGCGTGGCGGTGGCCGGGGCTCTTTGTTCGGGGGCGCTATCTGTTGGCCGGATTGGCCACAGCGGGGGCAGCCTACAGCCTCGTCCTATATCTGCCGCTGCGCAACGGGTTGGGGCCCGGCTTTCACTGGGGTGACTTGGCCACGGCGCACGCGCTGTGGGACCATCTGACGGGGGCGACTTACCGCAGCGCGTTTTTTTCGCTGCCGGTAGAGGGAATGGCACTCAATGCGCAGCGCTGGGCTGAGCATGTCGGGAGCGAATGGCACGCTCTGGTGCTGCCGATCGTTGTGTGGGGTGGGATTGCTGCGTGGCGTCGCGACCGCAGCCTGTTTGTTATGACGGGCAGCGGGCTGCTGGCCAATCTGATCATTGCGCTTAACTACCACCGCGATCCCAACGGCATTGGCGTGTTTTTCTTGGTCAGCTATGTGTGCTTGGCGCTGTGGCTCGGCTTGGGGCTCGACGATATGGCGCGTCGCTTTTCCCGTTGGGGCGGGCGCTATATCGGCGTGGTGGTTGCCGCCGGCGCGTTTTTCTGGCAGTATGGCCAGGTCGACCTCAGCGAAAACCGCGTTGCCGAACGCTACGGGCTCGATATCCTAGAGGATCTGCCCCCCGGTTCGATACTCGTAACAGAAGGGGACGACGTCGCCTTTGTTCTCGACTATTTGCTGCGGGTGGAAAAGGTGCGTTCTGATGTCACGCTCTACAACCGCGTCGGTCGCGGCACGGATATGCTCAGCGCAGCCGAACGCAGGCTCCCTGCGGGTCAGCAGCAGGCTCTCCAGCAGCGGCGCGAAGCCGCTCTGGCACGCGGTCCCGATCCGCTCTTCTACCTCGTGCGCAGAAGGTCTCCGCTGGCCAACTATGCCTTTGTGCCTTCGGGGCTGGTATACCAGCTTATACCCGAGGGCGATGCGCGTCGCGCCGCGGCGCTGGCGCGCTCCATAGAAATGGCCAACGCCGAGTTCGCAGCGGAGAACTTAGATCCATGGGTGCGCAAGATTCAGAGTAACTATTGGTTCATGCTGGGGGAGCAGGCGCGCGAGAGGGCCGATTATGCTGGGGCATTGGCAGCCTATGGCCGAGCCGCCGATGTGGCGTTTGACTCGCGCACGGTGCAGTATAACGTGGGGCTCATGGCGCTGCGTTTGGGTGATGTGCAGCGCGCAAAATTTCACGCAGAAAAAGCCATTGCGATCGATCCTTTTCAGCCCTATGGCCATCAGTTGATGGCGAGAATCCGGCAGGTGCAGCGGCAAAACTAGTGCATGGCATGCCTGCCCAAAGGGGCACCTTATGGGGATGCTGCGTATTGACTTTGACCATGCGATGATTACTTTTTGCGCGTTGGTGGAACCGCATTATGGATAAATGGGAGCGCATACTCAAGCCGGAAAACGTGATTGTCGGACTGCGCGCGCAGCGCAATCTCGACGCTATTCGCGAGCTGGCCTCGCTGTTTGAAAACGACAGTGCCGTGGCCGACTGCAAGCGCTTCATTGCCGATATCATTCGCAGAGAGCGGCAGGCTTCCACCGGTATAGGGAAGGGCGTGGCCGTGCCCCACGCGCACGACGACGGCATTGCGCGTCAGCTCTTGGCGGTGGGCATCTCGCGCGATGGGATCGATTTTGACTCCATCGACGGCAATCCGGTCCATATTGTGGCATTGCTCGCCACGCCGAAGAAGCACCAAAAACAGCACATGGAGCTGCTGGCCTCGCTCTCGCGCCTATTGCAGCACGAAGACGTGCGCAAACGCCTGATTGAAGCCAGCGATGCAGCCGAAGTCCTCAATGTATTTACGGAAAGTAAAAACGGGCATAAATAATTATTTTTAAATAATCTTAATTGGATTGGGATGGGGCTCGTTACCCGTCCCTTTTTATTTTTGAGGTGCGTATGGTGCCCCAATTTGCCCAGGCGATTCGCGGGCCTATAACGGGGAATCACACCTGTTTTCTCAGCGGACCGCTGGTGGCTGGTCAACGACAGGTACAGCTAGAGCGCCTGCGCTTTTTACTCGAGTCGGGGGTTTCGGGCTATTCGCTGCTGGTGCTGCACCCCGACCGCGTCACGGTCCGACAGTTTCGCGAACAGATGGGGCAACTCGAATGGGGCCCTAATAGCGAAGTTGAACTGCAGACGTATTACGGTCTGGCCGTGCGCCTCATTCGCCTCTTTTGGCCGCTAGTGGCCGCCGATGCAGGCTTTGCTGCACCGGAGAAGCCCCCCGTCTTTCTCAATTACGAATCGGCGCAATACGCCTTGGGTACCCTCATACAGCCGCTGTTGGCCCAGGGCTATTTTGAAGGGTTGACGATGCGCCCCCAGCGGGCCGTCTCGCAGTTACTGGACGACCTCAACAAGGCCGCCGTCAGCGGTTTTCCCCTGGCGGAAGTGGGTCCGCGCCTGCGCGAGGCTTGGGTGGGTGAGAGCGCTCGGTTGCGCTACTACGAACAGGTTCAGCACTGTATCGAGCTTTTCCGAGGTCACTGCTTGCAGCACGGTCTGCTCGACGCCTCGCTGGTATTTGACGTCTTCAACACCCACCTTGTTGCGCGCGATGCGTTCTGGCGCTATTTCACCGAGCGCTACCGCCACCTGATCGTCGATTCGGTGGAGGAGATGGTGCCGATCGCCCACGATTTGATGGCGCGCTTGCTGCCCCGCTGCGATTCGGCTCTTTTGGGTGGGGATGAGCGCGGCGGTTTTCGCCTTTT
Source organism: Gemmatimonadota bacterium (assembly GCA_038128265.1). GTDB lineage: Bacteria > Latescibacterota > UBA2968 > UBA8231 > UBA8231. Next base: position 52,319 of record JAYPJE010000009.1, on the reverse strand, counting down.
CCTTGGTGCCGATGCCGCCGGCTGTGCCGAGTTGGCCGCACAGTGCCGAGAGCGCATACACGCCCGCGAAGAGCAGTGTGCGCCGTCCGATCTGGTTCACTTCGCCGGGCGCATTGGCGAGCAGCTTGGCCAGGGGACTGCCGACTTCTCCGCTGGGCGCAGCCGCGGGGCCGTCGTCGACTTGATCCGCACGCCCTATCGCACGCAGATGATCGAGGCCGTTGCCCAGCGCGTGGTCGACCTTGTTTCGAGCGGTGTCGCCCCGGGTGATATAGCTATCGTGGTGCCCCACGCCGACGGCGTGCTGCGCTTTCTCCTGGCCGAGGCGTTTGCTGCCGCCGATGTCCCTTTTGCCATTGTGCGCCGCTATGAGTCGCTGCGCGAGGAGCCGATCGTGCGTTCGTGTCTGACGCTGGCGGCTCTGGCCCATCCCCAATGGTCCGTCTCGCTCTCGTCGTTTGAAGTGGCCGAGGCCTTGGCGCTGGCTCTCCAACCCATGGATCCGCTGCGGGCCGCTCTATTGTCCCAGTGCATTTACGACGAGTCGGCGGGGGGGCTGCATCCGCTGCAAGACGTGGAGAACGTCCAGGCTGAACGCATTGGCGCGGACGCACTGGCGCGCTACGGCGTTCTGCAGGCTTGGTTACAGGCCTACCAAACAGGGGCTGTGGCGCCCTTTGACCACTTTCTTCGCCGACTCTTCGGCGAGGTTTTAGCTAACCATCGTATCGAACCGGAAAGCGCTGCAGTCTATAGTAAACTCATCGCTTCTGCAGCGGCCTTTCGCCGCGTCGCACCGGCACTCGGATTAGGGGCCGCCGAAGTGGGGGTGCGCTATGCGGAAATGGTGACCTCGGGCGTAGTCGCGGCTCAACACCTAACCGACTCTGATCTGGATACGGCCCCCGATTCTATCGCCTTTGTCGCGCCGGTGTATACCTACTTACTCAGCGGTCACGTTGCGCGCTACCAGTTTTGGCTCGACGTCGGCGCACTGACTTGGTGGGATGCGCTGCACCAACCGCTGACCAATCACCACGTGCTAACCCGTCGTTGGGATCGCCAGGAGCGCTGGACCGACGCGGTTGACTGCTCGCTGCGCAATCGGAGTCTACATCGACTCGTGCGCGGCCTAGCCCTGCGCTGCCGCGAGGGTATCTACCTATGTGCAAGCGAGCGCGAGGGGCGAGGCGAAGCGCAGGATAGCCCGCTGCTGATGGCCGTGCAGCAGGTGCTACAGGACGAGCGATGAATGCATTTGAGCCGCGCGAGGGCCAGCGGCAAATACTCGAGTACGAACGCGGTCTAATGGGCGTTTCGGCGGTGCCGGGCAGCGGCAAGACGGCGACTATTGTCGCTTTGGCCACTCGTCTTATCGAGGGGCGACAGGCGGCTTCGGGGCAGGTGCTAATCGTCACTTACCAGACGGCGGCCGTCGACAACGTGCGTGCGCGCATTCGCCAGGCGCTGGAGGAAATGGGGCATATGCAGATCGGCTACGACGTGCGGACGCTGCACAGCCTGTCGTACGGCATCGTGCAGGCCAATGCAGGGCTTGCCGGCGTCGCCAGCGAATTCAGCGTGTTGGATGACCGCGCAAGCTCAGACCTGCTCGACAAGGCGGTGCGCATCTGGAACGGGCGAAACGAGCGCACGTGGAGCGGGCTTGCTCCGGGCGACTATTACGACGAACGGTGGGAGCGCGAGTGGCGCTCTATTGCGCGCACGGTGGGATGGACGGTAATCAACGCGGCCAAGAACCGCCGCCTGTCGCCGGATGATCTGCTGACGCGGATTGCGTCAGGGGGCGGGGATGAACTCAACCTCTTTCTGCGGATTGGGGCGGAGATTTACCAATTGTATCAGCAGCAGGTCGAAACCATAGGCGGACTCGACTTCACCGATTTAGTGCGGTGCGCCGTCGATTTGCTAGAAAATCACTCCGACCTGCGTGCACGGTTAGCGGGACGCTGGCCCATAGTTTTAGAAGATGAGGCGCAGGATAGCGTGCCGCTGCAAGAGGATTTACTCGCGCTACTGGGGCAGAATCGCGGCAACTGGATTCGCGTTGGCGATCCAAACCAGGCGATTATGAGCACGTTTACCGCAGCCGACCCGCGCTATTTACGTCGCTTTTTAGCGCGCGAAGACGTGGAGACGCTGGAAATGTCGATTTCGGGACGCTGCGCGCCGAAAATTATTCGCCTGGCCAACTATCTGGTCGACTGGGCCTGCAGCGAACACGCATTAGAAGAAGTCCGCGAACGGACTTTCCGTCCCCAGCACATTCTTCCGACGGGGGCAGAGGATCCACAGCAGAATCCGGACGACGGCGAGAGCGACATTGCCTTTCGCGAGTACAACAATCGCGGCGAAGAGATGCGCGATGTGGCGCGCCGTGCCGGTGCCTTTTGCCAGCGCAGTCCCCATCTCACCCTAGCCATTCTCGTTCCCACCAACCGACTGGGGTACGAAATGGCGGACGTCTTGCGTGAAGCGGGTGCCGAATTTGACGAAGTCTTGCAGAGCGCCCACTCGGCACGCCAGGTGGGCGACGTGCTTTCACACGTGCTGTTCTTTTTAGCCGAGCCGCTCAAACGAGGGCATATGGAGCGGGCCTACCGCGCTCTGCGCACCTATTGGCCCGACGCGCGGGGCCCCGGTAGTGAAGAGCAGGTGGCTACGCTGCTGCGCAGCTGCTACCGGCCGGAGGCGTTGCTCTTTCCTCAAGACGGCGCCGAGCCGCGCGCTGCGCTGCCTCCAGTTGGGGACATCGATCCGCTCGACCTGCGCGCCATCGGTGTGTTTTGCCGCTATATGCGCCGCTGGCTGCGCGCCGCTGCGCTGCCGGTCGACCAGTTGGTGATGAGTATTGCGCAGGACCTGTTTGGACCGGGTGATATGGCGCGCGCGCAAAAGCTGGCCGTGTTCCTGCGCGCCCGCACCGATGCCAATCCCGAGTGGCGTCTGCCCGAGTTGGCTCGCGAGTTGGGGCTGGCAGCGCGCGGTCGAGCGGCGGTGTTGGAGGAGGATGACCTCTTTGCTCCACGCCCCGGTCGCATTTCGCTAACGACCCTGCATAAGGCCAAGGGGTTGGAGTGGGACTTGGTCTATATCGTCGGTGCCGATGGCGATTGGTTTCCCTACGATCTGGACGACCACTTTCGCGGAGAGTACGAGTTTCTGGGCGGCGACCCGGGCGAGGAAGCGCGCGCTGAACTGCTCGGCCTCATTGGCGAATGGCAGGCTGGGCGCCTCTCGGCTACGGATATGGCACACGTCGAAGTGATTGCCGAACGGCTGCGCCTGCTCTACGTCGCCGTCACGCGGGCCCGCCGCTACTTGTCCATTAGCTGGAGCCGCGAAATTCCCCTGGCCACGCGCATGCGCACGACGCGGCAGGCGGTGGTTTGCGAAAAGCTCAGTCAGTTTTGGGAAAGGGAATTGCGGTGAGCGAAAACGGGCCCTTTCGCTTCAGTCAGAGCAGCCTGTCGGCCTATGCCCAGTGCCGTCGTCGCTTTTGGCTGCGCTATGTGCGTCGCATCCAATGGCCGGCACCGCTGAGCCAGGAAATGGATCTCTGGGAGCGCGCCGTCGAGCGCGGCGCGCTGTTCCATCACTGGATGCATCAGGACGGCATTGGCGTCGACGTAGATGCATGGGCGCAGGAACACGAAGACGAACTGCTGGTCCGCTGGTGGAGAAATTGGCGCCAGACCCCGGCCTCACAGCCCGCGGGTCAAGTCCTTTCGGAGGTGCAGCTATCCGTCCCGCTGCTGTCCCATCGCCTACTCGCCCAATTTGATCGCATCGTTGTCGCTGAAGAGAGGCGGATATGGATAGGCGATTGGAAAACGGGGCAGCGCATTCCAGCGGTCAGAGACCTAGCCGACAGCTGGCAGACGTGGGTATACCGCTATGTGGCATTAGAAGCGAGTGCGGTGCTCAGCGGGGAACGCGGTGTGAGGCCGGAGGACATCGTGCTGGTGTATTGGCATGCCAACGCACCAGCGGCACTGGAGCCCATTTCCTATTCGGCGCAGCAGCACGAGGAGGCCCGTGCAAAGATAGAGCGAGCGATAGCAGAAATTGAAGGGCTGCCGCGCCGAGAAGACGCATTTCCGATGACGGAGAATCGGCGCGAATGCAGGCGTTGCCGCTACGCATCGCTCTGCCAGCGAGCCGAAGGCACGAGCGAAGTGTTGGACGTGGAAGACGAGGAGCGAGCATGGAGCGAGGTGCCGGACGATCAATGGTAAGGCCTTGTCCACACACTCTTTGCCGCGTTCTAACCCAAGGTGAATACTAAGCCGTTGACGCCGGTTACCGCGCTGATGATTAGCCAAAACCCAGCCGAGCCAAAGGTGCCCAGGACCAGGCCCAGGAATAGGGGCCGCAAACGGGTATAGAGCCCTGCGCCGCCGTACTTGAGAATGGCGGCTTTAAACAGCCAAGCCAAGAAAACCGAAAACCACACGTGGTTGACCGGGTGCGTAAGGCCGAGAGTCATGCCGATTGGGTGAATGGGAAAGCCCACGTAGCGCGCCTTTACATAGGTTAGAATAGACATGATAAAGGCCCCCAAACCGGTGAACCCAAGATGCCACAGTTCGACCGGCTGCGCATTATTGATGTTGCGGGTAACCCAATTGCCGGAAAATTCGGGTAGGCCGATAAACTGCCAGCCGGTCAGGTTAATGCCGCCATAGGCATAGGCGATTTGCACCACGGCGAAAGCTGACCCAACTAGGGTGGTGGCAATCGCCAGCAGGATGGCCCAAAACAGGCGGCGGTGTTCGAGCCGCGTCACTTCGGCTAGCTTAAGCCCGGTCGCTGCCTGCGCCATGACAAAGGTGCGTATATCGGCCGCCCAGGCAAAACTCAGGCCGAGGGTGGTCAATCCGGCCGGACCGATGGCGCCCGTGCCCAGCGCATTGACCGTGAAAATTGGAGCCGCTACAGTGGCGCGTCCGTAGGCCAATCCCGTTTGGGATACGATGCGGGCTAAGCCGACAAAGATGATGAGCGCGGTGAACAGAAAGACGATGGCCGATAGCGCATTCATGCCCGCCGCCCAAAGCCAAGTTAAGCAGAGGGCAATGCCCAACAAGATGCCAAAGACGGCGGCGCGGTAGGATAGCAACTCCTCGCTATCGTCAATCGCGTCGTCCCCCTTAAATGCCTTGCGCACGACGTCTCTCAGATGCGAGCGGCTGTGCCAAAAGCTCGACCCAACCAAAAAGAAGAGAGCTCCCAAGGCCATATGGGCGACGCTGGGAGGCGCCGGATCGGAAAAGGGCTGCGTTGGGCCAATGCTCCATCCCAACATGCGCTGCATACCCGTCTGTAGCAGGGCGAGAAAGGCAAAAAACCACACGCCAAGCGAGACGTCGAGGCTGAGCAGATAGGACAGTCCAATCACCTCAAAGCGCGGCGTGCAGAGCAGGTTAACCGAATTGCGCATGATCAGTATATTGTTGGTCAGGTCGATGCGCGGGATAAAGCTGTAAAACGCGTGCAGTGCGTTAAAAGAGTTGATGACTGCGGGAATGGCAAAGCCGATCCACATAAAGTGATTGCGAAAAAAAGGCGCGAGCCTCTTACCTTCCTCTGTTTGGCACATCTCAAGCGGAAGCGTTGCTAGCGGGAAGAGCAGGCGTTCGCGCTCAACCCACTGTTTGCGGAGGACGACCAGCAGGCAGAGCGTCACGAAATAGATGGTTACCGCAAATAGGCCCCAGGCCACCAGGGGGCCAAACCACAGTTGCCAAGGGATGCTTTCTCCCTGTCGCGCCCCTTCGAAGAGCTTCCAGATAGCGTGTTGGTCGTCGGGAACCAGCCAAGCGGGAATGTGGGGCTGAATGATGGCGGCCCACTCGTTTTCCGGGGTGGCATAGTAGAAGTAGCCTCCTAGTAGGGGAACCAGGTTCATCGTGAATCCCCAGGAAGGGATGGCAGCGGCGACAATCATCATAATGTATATAGTCGCCAATTCACCCCGGTGGAGTGCGCTGCCCGTAAGCGCTTGAGCGAGCGGGTTGATGCATAAGGCGAGAATGAAAAACAGGAACAGGGCTGCTCCGGCAGAGAAGTCGGCTGCCATTGGTGAGCCGCTCAGCACCAAAACGCCATACGGCTCGCCAGCCGCGATAATGAGCGAGCAGGCCGCACCCATTAACAGTGCTCGGGGTGAAACGCCAGTTTTGGGAGGGAGTGGGCTAGGCAAACGCATTCCTTTGGCGGGTGCTCGTGATGGCGATATAACGCCTCTCCCCTAATCAATGGGATGGGGGAGTCGGTTGTCAATGTCTACATTGGCCCGTCGTCTATGCTTGTAAAAGAATGATATGGATTGCCCATTCGAGGCGGAAAGACCCTGTCAATTTTTTTTACAATTGCCTTGACTAACCCGATGGCACATGGTATTTTTCGGACCTAAATATGGGATTTATCCCGACTTGTTAGCCAAAGGAGGTAGCTGGCCTAAACGCTCTTCGGAACAAATTACAGTTTGCTATTTCCTTTTCATTCCTCCCGGACAGTTCGTCCGGGCTTTCTACCATTTCCGAGCTATTGGAGGTTTTGCGATGAAGAAACTCGGTATTGCTCTCGCCATGGGCGCGATGTTGACGACTTCGGTGGCTTTTGCCCACCAGGCTTCATACTTCATGCCGCAGGTTCCCAATCCCGATGCCATGGTTATCGACGGCAACGACGATGACTGGGGTTGGATCGACCCGGCTTTTGCCATTACCCCGGACACGATGTTCGAGATCCTGGGTAGCGAGTGGCCGCCGGCCAAAGACGACTGGGACTGTGTCCTGTACGTCGCTTGGAGCTCTGCTCCGGATAACTCGCTGTACTACTTCGCCCGCGTGACGGATGACTCCCTGGGTCTCTTTGTTGAGAACCCGCAGGAGTATTGGAACGATGACTCGCTGGAAATCATCGTCGACCCGGACCACTCGAGCGAGAACTTTAACGAGACCGAGATGACCTCTGGTCAGCAGTATGGCGTTCGCATTCTGCCCGCTGCCGGTCAGAAGGACACCTGGATCTTCAACGTGCCGCAGGAGAGCATCTTGTGGTCGACCGAGGAGCCTTGGTTCCTCTACAGCTGGACCCTGGATCCGCCGGACGCTCGTCCGCTGACCCAGCCCGCTGGTAGCACGGTCACCTACACCTACGAGGTCAAGCAGGCCACGTGGACGTTCCACGACAAGACGGGTCCTGCTGGTAGCCAGCGCCACAACTTCGCCCCGGATCAGATCTTTGGTCTGACCTTCCAGTTCGACGAGACGGAGAACCCGGAAGCCGGTCGCGAGAAGCAGCCGGGCACCACGCCGGTTAACGGCGCGTTCCAGGACAACTCCAACGGTTCCGACTTTATCACGGTTCCGACCGAAGGCGCCACGGGCGGCTCGGGCGGCGGTGGTACTGCTGTCGAGGCCGATAGCTGGGGTCGTCTCAAGGCTCGTATGGCCAACTAAGGTCTGAGACCTTGAAGCCTGTATTGAGAGCAATGTCACTATAGGCTCCATTTGTGTAGATAAAGAGAGATGGGGGTGACCTCATCTCTCTTTATCTATCGCAGCTGTTTATCGCTGTTGTTTTTCTGACTGAGAAATTTCTAGATGCTCCGAGCGCACCGGTGGGGCTTGGGACTAAAAGGAAGGCTTTTTTCCATGAACGTGCGGAAAATCGTTTGCAATGTGGTCTTGGTCGCCGCTTGGGCTGCCGCCTTGACGGGATGCGTGTCGCAGGTTGGACAGCGCCGCTTCGCAACGGCCCCCGAACCCGCATCGACGCAAAACGAGGGGATGGCGGTGCTGGACGATGGGACCATCGTCTATTCCAAGGACCGCCTGGAAATTTCTCTGCAGGTCCTTCGCGATGACTTCCTCAACCGCCAATTTGCCGCGGCATCTAACCGCGGGGCGGAGTCGACGAATCCCTATACCTATGGTAATTGGAAACCGTGGGGGCAGGACTGGACGCCGCAGCGCTTCACTGTGGTGTTGCTGAAAGTCAAGAACTACGAGTATCCCAAGGTGTTCCTGGACCCGGATGCGCTGGTTATCAGATCGGCGAACAACCGCGTGTACGAGGCCTTAGATCAAGGCCTGCTCGAAGACTATTTCAGCCCCTATCTCCGCGCCTATGCCGGCACCCAACGCCGCGCCTACGAGGCCATTACCGACCAGTTGGTGCGCACGGTATACCCGCCGGACATGGTCTTTAGCGGTCAGGAGACCGCAGGCTATATCGTCTTTCCCACCCTGCACAACGACGTGGATGCGTTTTCCGTGCAGATATCGGATGTGGCGATTCGCTTTGACTATAAGGGCGAACCGGTCGAAACAATCGACCTCGAATACAAGTTTGATCGCGAAATCTACATGGCGCTGCAGCCGCGCGAGGCGGTCCAATAATGGCCGTTGCAACAGGTCGTTTAGCGCTTCTGGTGGGGTTGGTCGCAGTCCTAGGATCGGCGTCAGTCCGGGCCGACCAGTGGGTGTTGGGAGGCGTTAGCGGCATTCGATGGGGCGATATCGTGCAGGTGCGGGCGCAGGTTGACGACCAGTCGAATCCCGGCTCGATCCAGATTCGCGGTTTTACTCCCGACGAAAATATTATCACAACGCTCAATTGGAGCTATGGCAAACCCAACGACGTCGTTAGCGAAGGCGATGCGGCGCTGTGGGACAATACCGCCTTTCAGAGCGCCGACGCACTGCGCATTGTCGACGGCAACGGGCTGTCGTCCACCGAAGATCTCTTTAAGCGCGCTGGCGTCGACCAGGACGGACGCGCTTTCGTTTTTGATCTCGGTTCGCGCGTGCCGGCCGACAGCTTGCGCTTCTATCCCCGCCAAGAAGGGACGACGGCCAATGGGCGTCCCTTTGCGGAGGATTTTGTGCGCAAGCATACGATCTTTGTCAGCGATGGGGTTTCCTACGTCAACGAGCAGCCGCTCTTTTCGCTGCTGCGCGACATCCCGGTCAATCCCAACAGCGTATTTGCCATGAAGTTCCCCCAGCAGTTTATCCGCTTTATCCGGCTGCGCGTAGGGTCGCGCAATCCGTTTGAACTCGCAGAGTTCGAACTCTATGGCAACGGATTTGTTCCGCGCGCGACCTATGTGAGCAACGTCGTTAACCTCGGCAGCGTATCCAACTACGGGTCCATTTCGTGGGCCACGCGCACGCTGGAATTGCTTGACGGCGAATTGGTTGAACTGGCCGATGGCGGCGCCACTTCGGTTGCTATTCGCATGAAAACGGGTCTCGACGACAGCCCGCTCATCCACTACAAGCGCGTTATAGATGAGAACACGAGGGCCGTCAGTCAGGTAGTAGTAAGCGAATCGGAGTACAATTCGCTGCCTTCGGGCGAGAAGGGGAGCATCGAAGAGGATACGGAAAACTGGAGCGCCTGGTCGCTGCCGCTGTCATCGGGCCAGCGCATCCCGCTCCCCAGCCCGCGCCCCTATTTTCAGCTGCAAATCGTGATGGAAAGTGAGTCGGTCGCCCAGACGGCGCGCATTGATTCCCTCGTCATAGAGCATTCGATTCCGCCCGCGGCCGCTGTAGTCGGCGAGATCTCGTTGGCTGATGACCCAAATCCTCCGGTTAATATTGGCGTCATCGACAAAGACGATGCCGTGGTTTTGGCCAGCATTGATGGGGGGGAAGAGGTGCTGTTTGCCTACGACATTCGCGCAACGATACTCAATGCGTCAGAAAATGGCTTTGATGCGCTGCGCATTGATACGCCTACGCCAGCCGAATTTGTCGAGCTGCAGATGGGAAACCCCCTGCAAACGGTCCAGCCGGACCAAGTAATTGCCACGGACGATGCCCTCGAAGTGGTCTTTACGGAAAATCGCATAGACTTTAACAACAACGTGCCGCTGCGGGTGCTATTTCGCGGGTCCGCCGTCGTATTTGCGACCATTTTCACTGGCACCGTTTGGGATACTCAATCGGATATTCTCGGGCAGCCCGTTCTTGAAGGCGATGCCAATTTTGACGTATCGACCAACTCGCTGCGGGTGGCGCTAACGCAGGAATCAGTGGGTGAAATTGTGCGCGGTGTCGCGTTTGATCCGCCCGTCTTCACACCCAATGGCGACGGCGTAAACGACGCGGTCGACATCGAGTATACTGTAATCCAGATATCAGAGCCCAAGCCGATTCGAGTCGGTATTTACGATTTGGCGGGCAGACTGATCCGTCTGTTGGTGGATCGCGAACAGGTAGGTGGGATTTACACGGAGGCGTGGGACGGGAAAAATGGAGCGGGGGAGGCCGTTCCACCGGGCAATTACCTGGTCGTATTAGAGGTTCAAAGCGGCATAGGTGACTTTGTGCGCATGGGCACCATTGCCGTGGCGTATTGATGAAATGGTCTTAAAAGATAAACGATCGATAAAGAGGGAGGGTCCCATCGTGAGGTGTTTGTTACGCGCTTTTTACGTTGCCGTTATCGGTGTCGTCCTAGTGGGCGATAGCGTATACGCACAGCGCCTCGGCTTCGTCACTGGGCGAGAGCCACATGGTGTGGATGTCTACGATATGGCGATGACGCCAGCGATGAGAAAGTGGCAATACCCGCAGAGCCTCTACAATTTCTATCGCTGGACCGGTGAGGAATACAGCAACTACGCCCGCGAGAATTACGAGCGCTACGTGTCGACCGAGCTCGAAGGCTTTCGGACCTACGACATGTACGGCAACTACATTACGCGCGGTTTTGAAATTTTCGACTGGACGATCGACAGTCCGACGACGTCGGGCAGCATCGTGCGCAAGGGGCCCAAGTACTCCTCTTGGTTCAGCAATATGGTCGTTTCTTCAATGTCGAAAGGACAGTTCTACTCGTCGATGACCATCGGCGAAGCCATTCGTTCAACCCTGACGCCGCTGACGTTTTCCAAGCCGGCTTTTAACGGCGTGCAGTGGGACTTCGCTTCCGACAAATACCAGACGACGATCGTCGCTTCGCGCCTGGCATCGCCCGGCACCCGCATCCAGTTTGAGAACTCGACGGGGCAGATCCTCGGCGATATGACCAACCTTTTCGGAATTCACTCCAAAGTGCAGTTGGGTGACTTTTCCAACCTCGGTTTGACCTACCTCAATGTTTCCAACTTTGCGACGGGGCGTAAACTAGGCGATAACTCGCTAAAGGGCGTGTTGACAGAGGCGCAGAACGGCGGCAACGTGGAGACCATCGTCCTGCGCTTGTCCGACGACTCGCCCGAGGATGGCGACGGCGGCGCGCAGCTCTTTGCCGAGCGCATCATTATTAACGGCGTCGATCACCCTGAAATCGTTCCCTCGCCGCGCGGCGGCGTGCGGCGCGCGGGTGTGATTGAAGCCGATGGCGCCGAGACGCTCGAACTGACCTACAATATCTCGCGCGACTTTCGTCAGCAGCCCGACGACCAGATCACGACGTTTCAGGAAATCCAGAAGATTGAATTTGAGCTGGTCATCGCCAACGACTACCGCATCGATATCACCTCTAACCTGCAGGTAAACAGCCAGGGCGAGCCGGTCTTTCTGCTGGTCGAGCGCGCGCATGGGAACGTCAGCGATGGCTCGAATCAGCGCTTTATTCGCTTTGAATACGGCCTGCCCACTGGCAAAGATATTATCGGTCTCAGCTTCGATATCGACGATGTGAAAGGCTTTAACCTGCGCTCTGAAGTAGCGATGAGCCGCGACTACCGCCGTTTTCCCAACCAGAACTTTCAGGAGCACGAGCTGGCTGAAGACGAGGGGATGGCCTATTACGTGACGGCCTCGCAGGACGCCTATCCCTGGTTTGCCTACGGCGAACTCTACCGCATGGAGCCCGAATATCGCACCAATGCATTCATAACAGATGCGCGCGGCTTTGTCGACTACGAGCAGCCGGAGCGCTACACCTTTGAAGCGGTCGACGACAACGACGATCAGGACCGTTTCCCCGACTGGAAGCGGCTGTGGCAAAACGGTGACTTTGCCTTTGGTGAATCGCCCTTCGGTATCGGTGGCCAGGCTGACCCCCAGGTCTTTCCAGGCTACGATGAAAATTCGGACTTTATTTCCGACTTCAACCAAAACTCCAACGGTCTGCCGGACTTTGCCGAACCGTTTCTGCGCTACAACGTCGATCCGCCCGAATTTCTCTTTGGCGTCGACATGAACAACAACAACGTTATCGATCGCTTTGAAAACGACGTCTATGCCGACTATCCCTACCGACAGGACCGCGACGGCTACAACGTCTATGGCGGTGTATTTCTCAACGAGCACATCAAGCTGACCGTTGGTCGGTCGGGCATGGACGAGATCAGCAGCAAGCGCACGGCCGCTATGAACTATGCGATTGCTACCGGCCGATGGAATTGGCCCGGAATTGATGCACGCGTATTCCAGTACGTGCGCTCCGTCCAAGACGATATTGCCGACGATGTGATTCAGTGGGTCGATCCGGATGGGTTTACCGAGGTCGTCGATCCCCTTATTACTCAGGACACGTTCGTCTATACCGGGTACTTGACTTTTGACTATCTGCGTCTGAAGAATCTCAACGTCTACAACAAGGTCAAATACGATTTTTTCAAGCAGCGCGGCGACGAGGCCGACGTGAAAAACGATCGCCTCTTCCTCGGCGTAATCAACAAGGTTGACTATCCGCTGCCGATTACCGACAACCTTTCGCTTTGGCCGCGTTGGAAGAGTATCTACCGCAAAATCAATCCGACGTTTAGCACGGAACTGGACATTACGGAGTGGTCGCAGTTTTACATGCTGACCTCCAAATACTTTATCCTGCCGACGACCTTTTTGGAATACGGCGTCGAATGGAATCTCTTCCGGAACTTGGAAGCGCGTCCCGAGATCCTGCCTCCCGGCTACGTAGACGATTTTACCGGAACTGTTTTGGCCTTCCAATTGTCAAATCAGTCGGCTTATTTGGGCTACTCGCTAACCATGAATACCGGATTTCGCTGGGAGCGGCGTGCGTTTGAAGAGGCGACGGAGACAAACTCGATTATTTTCATTCGCGTCTTCGCCGGTTTGCAGCAGTAGACCTTCCGCTGAATTTCTCAAGATAGCTATACCTCCAAACGTCCGGTCTCCTCTTGGGGAGGCCGGGCGTTTATTGTTGTCAGTCCGCTAATAGCGAGTATTTTCTATAGGATGAGGAAACGCTATACATCGCCTTGCTCCCATATGTATGCGCTTGTTGGCTTAGCGGTTTTTTGGATGGTGGGCTGCCTAGCAGACGCACCCTATGAACTGAGGCCGATCAAGCCAACGGCATCGTTGGAGGAGTACGAGAAAGATCGTTCTTCGGCGACGGTGCAATCTGAGTATGAACTGGGCTGGCTCTATCTCCAACAGGGGCGTACGCGCGCCGCTCGTGAAGTGTTTGTGCGCGTGGTCGAAGGGCGCCCCGAAGATCCCGACGCGCATTTTTATCTCGGCGTATCCCAAGCTAAAGAGCACCTGAAGACGGAAGCCATTGCCTCGTTTAAACGAGCGCTGCAACTGGCACCGACTCTGGCCGATGCGCACTGGGCGCTAGCGCTGCTTCACAACGAACGCGGGGATGGTTTTTCCGAGGCGCTGCAGGCCGCCGAACGCGGTTTGGAGCTGGCTCCCGACAACGCCTACGGGCATTTCGTTAAGGGCTTTATCCTATGCTCGCGCGGTGAAAACGAAGGGGCGGAAACGGCGCTCAAACAGTCGGTAATGCTCGACTCGCTAAGCGCTCATGCGCACTACTACCTGGCGCTGATCTACCTGCGTAGACAGGACGACTCCAAGGCTATCGCCGCCATGGAGCGGACAGTCGAAGCCGATCCGTCCTATACCGAAGCCTACTATAGCCTGGGAACGCTCTATGCGCGCACGGGCCGCGAAGACGATGGCCAGGAGATGATTGAACTATTCCAACGTTTAAGCGGATCCGACATGGATGAGGACCACTACCGGCGCCTGCTCTACCGGGGCAGTCGGCCACTGACGGATGCTGCTCGTGCTGCCGGTCATTTTAACCTGGGACTGGTTTACCTAAAACGGCAGGAGTGGGATAGCGCCCTGGTCCAGTTTAGCGCAGCGGTAGCATCTGATTCGACCTATGCCGAAGCGCAGCACAACCTTGGCGTGGTCTTTTCGCTTCAGGGGCAGCACGAGAAGGCGTTGGCTCACTTTATCCGGGCCGTTGCGCTTAAGCCCGACTACGGACTGGCGCATAAAAACAGGGGGAACAGCCACCTGGTGCGCGGGGAATACGCTGAGGCCGAGGGGGCATTTCGACGGGCATTGTCAATCGATAATAATATGACAGAAGCCCTCAATGGGCTGGGCACCGCGCTCATACAGCAGGGCCAAATCGAGGCGGGAAAAGCGGCGCGCCAGCGTGCGTTGGCACGCGCTGGGAAGGGGGTGCAGTGATGGGATGGATCGCGCTACTAGGCAGTGCGGCGCTGATGGGTATGCTCGGCTGCGCTGGAGAAACGCCGGATTCGGGGCCGGATATGGGCTCTGGACCACAGTTCTACGATGTAGCAGTAGAAGCGGGTATCGTCCATAAAATGGTCTCCGGGACGCCAGAAAAAGAGCATATCGTCGAGTGCAACACGGGGGGCACGGCCCTCTTCGACTTTGATGGCGATGGTGACCTGGACATTTACATGGTCAACGGGTCGCGCCTGCAGGGCTATCCTGCTGGACAGGAACCGCGCGCGGCGCTGTTCCGCAACGAAGGCGACTGGCGCTTTGTCGATGTCGCCGCGGAGGCGGGCATCGCCCATATCGGCTGGGGAATGGGCGTCACCGTCGTCGATTTTAACGCCGATGGCCACAGCGATGTCTACCTGTCCAATTACGGCCCCAATGCGCTCTACCAGAATATGGGAGACGGGACTTTTGTCGATGTCGCCGCCGAATTGGGCGTCGACTTCCCCGGCTGGAGCTCTGCGGCGACCTTTGGCGATTACGACGGCGATGGCGATCTAGATTTCTACCTGACCAATTACATAGACTTTGATCCGGAGTATGTGCCCGCCGATATGAGCTTTTGCAACTGGCGTGGGATAAACGTGTTTTACGGTCCGCGCGGCATGCCCGGTGAGCCGGATCGGCTCTATCGCAATGAGGGCAGGCAAAGCGGCTGGAAGTTTGTCGATGCCAGCGTCGATTTTGGCTTGGAGGAACACGACTATTACGGTTTTGCCGCTCTGGCCGGCGATTACGACAACGACGGCGATCTCGATATTTACATCGCCAACGATTCGACGCCCAATTCGCTCTATCGCAATGATGGCGGCCGCTTTAGCGATGTCGCGCTGATAACGGCGTCGGCCTACAGCGAGGACGGCAGAGAACAGGGCGGCATGGGGCTGGCCAGCGGTGACTACGACGGCGACGGCGATCTCGACCTCTTTGTGACCAACTTTTCCCACGACAACAATACCCTCTACCAAAACAACGGGCGCGGCTTTTTTACCGACGCGAGTTTTACGACGTCTCTGGGCAAAGAGAGCATTACCTATTTGGGATGGGGAACCGGTTTTTTTGATTACGATAACGACGGCGACGACGATTTATTTGTGGCAAATGGGCACGTATACCCGGCCGTCGACCAGCACGATATTGGCACGGCCTATGCGCAGCGCAACCAGCTGTTTGAAAATAGGGAGAGTGCATTTACCGAAGTGAGTCGCGGGCGGGGCCCGGGCTTTGCCCTTGAGAAATCGAGTCGCGGTCATGCCGTGGGCGACTTGGACAACGATGGGGATCTCGACGTCGTTATTGTAAACATCGACGATGCGCCTACAGTGCTTCGCAACGACGGCGGCAACGACCACAACTGGCTTATGGTGCGTTTGCTCGGTGACGGCGATAATTCTCAAGCGATTGGGGCGCGCGTAGTAGCCGAGGTTGGCGGTCGCAGCCAGCTGCGCGAGGTGCGATCGGGAACGGGGTATATATCGCAAGACGATATGCGGCTGCACTTTGGGTTGGGCCAGGCACAGCGCGTCGATCGGCTGACGGTGCGCTGGCCTGACGGCCGGCTCGACGTGCTCCGCGACGTGCAGGCCAATCAATTTCTCTCCATTGAGCCCGGCAGTGGCACCGGCAATTCAGCCTCTGGCAATGGGCTATGATCCGGCGCACTATAGCATGCGTGTGCCTGCTGTGGAGCAGCGCTTATGGAGAGGTGGTCTTTGTCGATATTGCGCGAGAGGCCGGCATCGACTTTGTCCATCAGAACGGAGCCGAAGGCATGCGCTATCTTCCCGAAACGTATGGCTCGGGCGTGGCCTTTATCGACTTTGATGTCGACGGCCAGCTTGACGCATACTGGGTAAACAGCGGACGTATTCCGGGCCTGACGCAGGCGCCCCTTGCGCCCAACGCATTGTACCGCAACGAGGGCAGCAATCGCTTCGTTGAGGTGGCTGCACGGGCGGGCGTTGCCGACGTCGGATACGGTATGGGTGCCGTTGTCGGTGATTACAACGCCGATGGGTATCCCGACCTCTACGTGTCCAATTTTGGCGCGAACGTGCTCTACAAGAACGCTGGAAACGGTTTGTTCGATGATGCATCGCAGGGGGTCGACGATCCCGGGTGGGGAACGAGCGCAGCCTTTGCCGATGTCGATTTGGACGGCGATTTGGATCTCTTTGTCGGCAACTACGTCGAATATCCGCTGGGCCAAGATTTGGTCAGCTGCTGGGTGGGCAATAGCGATGAGCGTCTATACTGCGACCCGCGCAAATTTGTCGGTCAGGTCGATCGCCTTTACATAAACGGGGGCGCCGAGGCCGATTGGGGCTGGCGCGACGGCACGGGCGATTGGGGCTTGCTTAGCACGGAAGGCAAAGAGCTCGGAGTGATCTTGGGTGACTACGATGGCGATGGCGATCCCGATCTCTACCTGGCCAACGATATGACCCCCAATATGCTCTATCGCAACGACGGTTCGCACTTTGTTGAACGCGGCCTTGCCAGCGGTACCAGTCTAAACGACGAGGGCGGTGTCGAGGCGGGTATGGGCGTTGATTTGGGCGACGTCAATGCCGATGGATTGCAGGACTTTTTTGTGACCAACTTCCAGTGGGAAAGCAACACGCTCTATCGCAATGCCGGCAGTGGCTTTTTTATCGATGCTACCGTAGCCAGCGGCGTGCAAAAGGCAAGTATGGCCTATTTGGGGTTTGGCACGGGTTTCCTCGACTACGACAATGACGGTGACCTCGATCTATTCGTGGCAAACGGGCACGTATACGACAATGTGGAACAAGTAGATCATGCCAGCACCTACCCACAGCGCAACCAACTATTGGACAACGACGGTCTGGGGCGCTTTGTGGAGAATATGAAGGCCGGCCCCGGTTTTGACCTATCGCAGGTGAGTCGCGGTGCCGCATTCGGCGATATCGACAACGATGGCGATGTGGACATCGCCGTAAGTAACTCGGCCGGACCAGCTGCGCTGCTGCGCAACGACGGGGGCAATGCGCGCAATTGGCTGGGCATCGAGCTCGTGGGGAGCGGGGACAACCGCGACGGTGTTGGGGCCGTAGTGGAAGTTTGGGTCGGGGACAAGAGGCAATTGCGCGAGCGGCGGGCAGGCGGCAGCTATCTGTCGTCTCACGACGGTCGCCTGCTCTTTGGCCTGGGAGAAGCCCGCGCCGCAGAGCGCGTTGCCGTGCGCTGGCCTTCGGGCAAGCGGCACGCATTAGACGACATTTTGGCAAATCAGTATGTGAAAATTGAGGAGAAAGACCTCCCGTGAAGTATTGGATACTGTGCAGCATCGCGCTATTTACGGCGTGCAGCGACGAGGGCCATGTCGAGCAGCGAGAGCCGACTATGGTGCTGGATGAGGGCGATATTGGTCAGCTAAACCAGCCGCAAGCCGTTCAGAGCGCCCTGCGCGACCCGCGCCTACGCGCGCGCGCCCTGCTTGCCCAGAGCAAGTACCGAGAAGCACTGGCGGCCTTTAACGAGGCGCGCCGACAGAACCCACAGTCCGGCGAAGTGCTCATTGGCCTGGGCCGCACGCACCTGGCGCTGGGCGATGTCGACAAGGCGGGGGAACTCTACGCCATGGCCGTTGCGCTCGAGCCGCAAAATCCATCTCTGCAGGTGGGATGGGGCATCTTCCATCTGAAGTTTAACCGGTTTGATGAAGCAGAAAATGCCTTTCGCGCAGCCCTCGACCTGGACTCTACCTATGTGGCGGCCCGCCGCAACCTGGCGGCCGTATACAGCAAACAGGGGCGCCTGGCCGATTCGGCCCGCGAGTATGCGCGCGCGCTGGAACTGGCACCCGAAGACGAAAGCACGCGCTTTAACCTGGGCCTAGTGAACGTTCATCTGGGGCAATACGATCGGGCTAAATCGCTTTTACAGCAGGTTGTCGCAGGCAATCCGCAGCACGCCCGTGCACTCTATGCGCTGGGGGAGGCGATGCTCAACAGCGGAGACGATGCCGCGGCACGCGCCCATTTTGAGAAGACGCTGCTCGTCGACACCACCTATGCACAGGCCCACGTGCAAATTGCGCGGCTAGATATGCGCCAAAACGATCTGGCTGCTGCTGCTGAGCGCCTGCGCCGAACCATACTTATCGAACCAGGCATCGCCGAATCTTTTCGCATGCTCGGTCAGATTTACCTACGCCAAGGGCGTGAAAGCGCCGGGCAAAAGTCGTTGGAAGCATATGAGAAGGTGAAGAGCTTTGAAGAGCAGATCGAATATTTTCAGGAACGCGTTCGCAGTGATCCGGATGACGGCGAGGCCCATTACAACCTGGGCTATATATACGGGCGGCTGGGGTTTACCGGCGTGGCGCTGCCTCACTACGTGCGCGCCGTAACGGTGAATCCAGGCAATATACAGGCGCTGAACAATATGGGTAATATCTACTTTCGCACGGGCCATTTGGACCAGGCCGCAGCCGCCTACGAGCAAATACTCAGTTCCGATGCCGAGCACGTGCCGGCCATGACGCTGTTGGCCCAGGTTTATCTCGGTCAGCAGCGCACGGATGAGGCCATTGCCGCCCTCAAGAAGGCCACCTCCATTGACGATGCGTGGGCTCCGGCCCACCAAGGTTTAGCCGAAGCATACAAGCAGATGGGTGAAGTCGCGCTCAGCGAGCAACACAGGGGCAAAGCGCGCCAGTTAAAAGGGGAAACGAAATGACATACAAACTTGCCAAGGTAAATCATGTGATGCTTGCACTGGGAGTCGCTCTCGTCTCCCTGCAATTTGCAGGCTGCGGTCAGCAGGGAGGAGAGCCAGCACAACAGACGTCGGCCGTCGTTGGCAGTAAAGAGGTCCCAGGCGATGCGCTGGCCGTCGTTGGCGACGTGCCCATTAACGAACGGCAGCTCCGCGCATACGAAGCGGAAATTCAGCCCGTGCATAGGTCAACAGCAGAAGGCAGCGAGCGTCATCGCGATCATCTACTCAGCTTGATCGATGAAAAGTTGATTATTCGCGAGGCGGAAGAGAGAGGGTTGGGAGACGATCCTGCACTGAGGGAGTCGCTCCAAATTCTCGAAATCAAGACGATGATTGAAACCTATCTGCACCAGACCGTGGGGCAGAATATAACCATAACCGAAGAGGAACTGCGAGAGAGCTTCGAATCTCATCCGGCGCGCTTTGCCGTGCGCGGGGCACACATTCTAGTGGCTTCGCGCTCGCTTGCCGATTCGCTCTATGCCCTGATTGCCGCTGGGCAGCGCTCGTTTGAAGACTTGGCGCGAGCATACTCTCTTGATGACAGCACGGCGGCCAATGGCGGTGCATTTGATACCTACTACGCATTTGACCGCGTTTCCGATCAAATCTACAGGGAAGTGTTCTCGATGGAAGCGGGGCATGTCAGCGAGCCCTTTCGCACTGCGCAGGGGTGGGAGTTGGCCAAGGTCGTAGACAAAAAGCTAGTCCCCTATGAAAAATACCGCACCGTTATACAGCGCTCGACGATGATGGCTAAGTTTAACCGGCTCAAGAAGGTGCATATAGACAGCCTGCAGTACAAGCTAAACCTCAGAGTTGATGCGGATAACCTGGCCCTATTTTTGGATGCTTGGAATCAAGCGCCCGGCAGTCCCAATTTGACGCCTGAACTCTTTGCCGCTCCGCTGTACATGTATGACGGGGGTGAAATTACGCTCGAACAGGCGATGTACGTGTTGATTAACACGCGCTTGGGCTCGTCAAAAGTAGATAGTGCCCAGGTCGATGAGCGCATTCGTTCAAAGGCTGCTCCCGACCTGCTGCTAGCGGAGGTCGCGCGCGCAAATGGGTATGATAAGAACCCCAGCGTGCTGCGTCAGGTCGCCAGCGAACGGGAGCGGAAGCTGTTAGAGCAGTGGTGGAATAGTGAGATGGAAAAGGCCGTCGAAATAAGCGAAGAGGAGATGCGTGCTCATTACGACGCTCACCCAGAGCGCTACAAAATACCCGCAGAGATTGTCTTTCAGGAAATCATGGTCGCCGATCGTGCGGAGGCCGAAGATCTTTTAGCGCAAGTACGCCAGGGAGCGGATATGGCCGATTTAGCTACCCGCCATAGCATCCGGCGCTACGCCGATGAAAACGGTGGACTTTTTGCCATGCGCGCGTTTGAGCAAATGATTTACAAGGAACTGATGGACGTGGCTGTAGATGCGCCTTTAAATGAACTCCTTGGTCCCATTGAGTTAATCGAGCCCATGCCCTCGACGCTTCGGGAACCGCGCGTGCTAAAGAATGCCTTCTCCATCTTCATGGTGTTAGAGCGCATACCGGAACGCGTGCAGACCTTTGAGGCGAGTAAAGAAAAAGCCCTCTTCTACGCCCGGCAGGCAAAACAGCACGAACGAGTGGAAAGACTGTCCTCTGATTTGAGGAAAAAGTATGCGGCAGATTGGGGTATTGATGAGAATGCATTGGCCGAGTATACCCAGCGAATAGCCGACCTCTAAACGACGGTACATATTGCAATCGGCTTGAGATAACGTTATTTTTGACGGATGATTTTCACTTCTGCACGTTGTAAAAAACACTGTTTTTAACGGGTATTTCGCGTTTCGTTAAAACGCCTTGCAGAAAAAAACAAGGAGTGATACCATGAGGTCCATAGCCAAGCATTGGTTGGCCTTTGCCGTGCTCGTTGCGCATGCTTCGATCGGCAATGCCGAAGTGACCCTGTGGAAGATGGGAGGCAGTGGGCTGCCTTGGGCTGGCAACGATTCGGCCCAGGTAATGATCGACTTCGAAGCGGCCCGCACTTCTATACAGCCGAAGCTCGTTACGTCAGATTCGACGGTCTTCGTGTTTCTCGATAATTGGTCTCCCAAAAAGAATCCAGATGAACTGGGTTTTGTCGACGGCGAACGGCCGCGAGCATGGAAGGGATGCTGTGGGACCAGTGCGACGGTAGACAATGCCCTCAACCTAATCGACGGCACGGGCCTTACCTACAACCCCACTACGAGCAATAGCATTGCCAGTGAGTATTACACAATCGATCTCGGCGTGCCCGTGCCCCTATTTGGCTTTGCCATGCGCACGCCCGATGCCGGTTTTTTCCGTTCAGACGGCACTCCTTTGGATCAGGATGCCATCCCAGCGTATCAGGTCTCGATTGCTCCCGACACGAACAACGATGTGCTCAACACTTCCAATCCAATTGGGGATATCATAACGGAAGCGCGAGAAAACGCGCGGCCCATTATTTTTGCAGAATTTCCCAAGCAGTATGTCCGCTATATGCGCTACAAGCGCTTGGAATCGATCATCGATATCTTTGCCAACTCCGAAGGAACGGGAGGGACGGCGCGCAACGGTACGGTCGGGGAGTTTTCCCTCTATGGCGAGGGAATGCCCAAGCGGGCTAATTACAAGACGAATATCCTGGAGCTAGACGGGGTCGTAAACTTTGGTCGCTTGTATTGGCACATCACGCCGATGCGCATGGTTGATAGCGTTGCTGTCGAAGCCCCCGATGCCAATGTATGGGCCGAAGTCGAAGTGCGAACGGGCATCGACCCCGTACCTGATATCTACTACGAATACACCGACATGGGCACGCGGGTAGTCGTGACGCAGGAGCGCTACCAAAACGTCCTCAAAAACCAGACTAGCAATATTACGAACTCAGATGGTCTGGGCGGATCGGTTACGCTTTCGGTGCGGCCCAAACCCGGTATTCGCGCCGGCATTGAGTCTGATACGGAAAACTGGACCTTCTGGTCCTTTCCGACGACGGAGTCGGGCAATCTGCTGAATCTGAATAGAGGATCCTACTTACAGCTCAAGGTTATTTTGCACAGCGAGCGCTTTGACGAGTTTGCTCGACTCGACTCACTGTGGATCGAAACCTCACCCATTTTGGCTACGCGCGTTATCGGCGAAGTCGCGCGCCTGGATGAGCCGAATCCGATTCGTGGCGTTGCTGAAGTCAATATGGGTGAGCAAACGGATTTCCTATACGAGATTAAGGCACAATTCGGTCTTGGTGAGCCCGGTTTTGATGCTCTGCGCATTAATACAGGCAGTGAGAAAGCCGAGTTTAAGGGGCTCACGGTTGATGGTGTTGCCGTTGATCCGATACGCGCAGAGCGCGACGGATCGACTATCGTCGTGGAGTTGGCCGATCGCGTTACCCGTACGCGCAACCCCAATATACAGGTGCATTTTGCCGCAGAAGTCTTCGACTTTGCGCGCACGTTCACAGGCGAAGTATACAACGTGGGCAGTGCCGATTTGCCGCAGCCGGTAGAGGGGGGCGACGCGAGCGAAGAAGTTAGCACAAACGGCCTGCGCGTATTGGCTTCTTCAGACGAAGCGCCCGATCTCGTGCAAAACTTGGCGTTTTCCAGCGGCGTCGTCACGCCCAATGGCGACGGTATTAACGATGAGTTGAGTATTTCCTACTCGCTTTACGGGCTGCCCCAGGGAGTGCCCGTCCAAATCCATATTTTTTCGCTGGATGGTCGGCGCGTCGCCTCGATTGAGAAGGGGATCCAAGGTTCCGGTCCGCAGGAATTGAATTGGGACGGTCGCGACGACAGCGGCCGGTCTTTGCCACCGGGCATGTATCTGCTGGGCATCGGCATTGATGCAGAAAAGCAGAATGACTTACAGATGCGCCCCGTCGGCGTTGTCTACTAAGCAGGAGAAATTGACGATGCCAATGGACAAGAAGATGCTCCTAATATGCGGATTGGCGACTACGCTGGGCCTCAGCTCTCTCGCCGGCGGGGATATGCTGACGTTTGGCGATCCGAGTTCTTGGCGCAGCACGTGGGAGATGAAGCCGGGGATCACGGTATTCGATGCGGCGGGGCATTTGGGTCTGGTCAAATTTCGCAAGGATATCAACGCCACGCAGGATGCGCATCTGTTTACGCACCCATCGAACGAGCGGGGTGACGTCAGCGGTGGCATCTGGTCTGCGCTGAGCAACGAGCGCGATGCGCCGCTGCTGATAGACGGCGATCGCACGACGTATTGGCAGCCGGACGGGGACGATTCGGTGGATCAGTGGATCGTTCAGATCGATCTGGGCCGGGCGGTATTGGTCAAGGAAATCCGCCTGCACTTTCCCGACGAAGAGGGGGCGCGTCCCTTCCGCCAGTTCAGTGTATTTACCGCGACCGGCGCCCATGTGTCGGCGAAAGACGATGTATTTCGCTTTAATCCGGTCTACCGGACGACGGAGCCGAACCGAGACGCGCTGGTTCGCTTTGGTTTTCGCCCGGCCGAAGAGGATACGGCCCGCGTTTTGGAGGTGCTGACGGACGAGCGACGTGCGCTGGCGGTGGCCATGGGGCGGACGGAGGCCGACGTGCAGGGATTGGTCGGCGATGCGGAAGTCGTGGCGGTCAACTCGGAGTGGCAGATGGTGCAGTTTGTGCGCTTTATCGCCGATGAGCAGCAGTTGGACGGCGCGCTGGCCGAGCTGGAGGTGATCACAGTCGGCGACAATATTAGCCTGGGCGTGGAGTCGCGCGGTGGATCGTATGTCAACGGCTCGCGTGCGACAGATCCCCTCTACTGGCTGGACGGCAATTTAAACACCTACGGCGTAGTGGAAGTGCACCAGCAGTTTACCGAATCGCGCGGGACGGCCTTTGAGGGCGGTCTGTGGTGGCAGGTGGATTTGGGGGTGACTTACTGGGTCGACGACGCGTTTATGTACTGGCAGAAAGCCGGCGAGCGCCTGGCTACCTTTAGTTTAGGAACGAATAATGCCGGCACCGGTTACACGTTTTTCTCTTCGGACGGCACGCGCACGCTTTCAGGCGACATTGACTATACTGAGTGGATCTTTGAGCCCGAGTGGACCAATGTCCGCGAGCAGTTTAAGCGACACTACCGCTATCTGTTTAATCCGCGCAAAGTGCGGCACATTTTCTGGCTGGCGCTGCACGATCTGGGCTGGCGGGCTCACCCGATGGAATTTCACATGTATTCGCCGGGGTATCCGGCCGAAGTGGTGCTGCGCTCGGACTTTATCAACCTGGGTCAGCTTGCTGGCGATGGCCAGCCCAAGGTGATCAAGGCGGTGCACTGGGATGCCGATCTGCCGCCGGGAGCGCGCATCGAGCTGCGCACGCGCTCGGGCAACGAGCAGGGCGAAGAGTATACGTTCCGCAACAAGATCGGCGAGATCGTTACGGAAGAGAAATGGAATAGCTCGCCCAAGGTGCTGCGCGGCCCGGTCGACACGACGATCGTGGTGGGCGAGGATTGGAGCGAGTGGAGCAACGAGTACAAGTTTTCGGGCGAGTCGTTTCAGTCGGACAGCCCGCGTCGCTTTGTGCAGCTTGAGCTGATCCTGGCCACGGAGGACTACGAAGTGGCACCGCTGGTTCGCTCGGTGTCGCTGGAGTATGTCGATGCGCTGGTCAACGGGGCGCGCGGTACGATCCATCCGCGCAGTGCCAAGCCCAACGAGGACACGCGTTTTACCTACACGCTGTGGCCGGACGCGCGCAGCGGCAATGCCGGCTTTGACCGCCTGCGCTTCGTGGTGCCGGACCTGCTGTCCGTTGAGGATGTGGCAGTGACCGTTGGTCAACAGGTCATCGAGCCGCTTTCGGTGCAGGTGGAGGGCGATTCGCTGCTGGTCTCGCTGTCGGATGCGGTGTTGGGCGATTCGGTATCGGTCGGCTTTACGACGCGCTTGGTGCGCAACGCCTCTGTGATTGAGCTTGATTTGGGCTCGAGCGCATCGCCGGATTTGTGGCAGGATGTCGAACCGGCGGCGCGTCGCTCGAACGTGGTGCTGCTGCCGGATCTGGTGGCGACGGATCGCTTGATTGACGATTTGCAGATATCGGGTCGTGCGTTTACGCCCAACGGGGATGGGGTCAACGATGCGCTGTCGCTGAGCTTTGTGCTGCTCAAGGCCGATGCAGTGGAACCCCAGGTGCAGGTGCTGGATATGTCGGGTCGGGTGGTGGTCCGTTTGGCCGGAGTGTCTACGGGTCCTGCGCGTCGCTTTGTTTGGGACGGGCGCGATGAGACGGGTCAGCGCGTGGCTCCGGGGGTGTATCTCTACCGAATTGATGCCAATGCGGCCGCTGGTGATGCCACGCAGCTGCACACGGTATCCGTCGCCTACTGACGCCCATCGGCATGGTAGCTCGCACAGTGGGATGGTGGCTCCGACAAGGGGTTGCCATCCCTTTTTTGTGCCGTATATAACCGAAAAAGGGCTATTGAATTAGCGGATCCTATTTGTATTTTCTTGGAATACCCCCAGTGGGTTCGTGCCGTGAATTGGGCGGCTTGTTTCGCTAGAAAACGAGGGTGTAATTTGACTATGCCGACATACGAGAAACTGTTTGTTGCCTGCGGGCTGTTTGGAATGATTGCATTGGGTTCCCCTGCCGGCGGTGATATGCTGACGTTTGGCGATCCGAGTTCCTGGCGCAGCACGTGGGAGATGAAGCCGGGGATCACGGTATTCGATGCGGCGGGGCATTTGGGTCTGGTCAAATTTCGCAAGGATATCAACGCCACGCAGGATGCGCATCTGTTTACGCACCCATCGAACGAGCGGGGTGACGTCAGCGGTGGCATCTGGTCTGCGCTGAGCAACGAGCGCGATGCGCCGCTGCTGATAGACGGCGATCGCACGACGTATTGGCAGCCGGACGGGGACGATTCGGTGGATCAGTGGATCGTTCAGATCGATCTGGGCCGGGCGGTATTGGTCAAGGAAATCCGCCTGCACTTTCCCGACGAAGAGGGGGCGCGTCCCTTCCGCCAGTTCAGTGTATTTACCGCGACCGGCGCCCATGTGTCGGCGAAAGACGATGTATTTCGCTTTAATCCGGTCTACCGGACGACGGAGCCGAACCGAGACGCGCTGGTTCGCTTTGGTTTTCGCCCGGCCGAAGAGGATACGGCCCGCGTTTTGGAGGTGCTGACGGACGAGCGACGTGCGCTGGCGGTGGCCATGGGGCGGACGGAGGCCGACGTGCAGGGATTGGTCGGCGATGCGGAAGTCGTGGCGGTCAACTCGGAGTGGCAGATGGTGCAGTTTGTGCGCTTTATCGCCGATGAGCAGCAGTTGGACGGCGCGCTGGCCGAGCTGGAGGTGATCACAGTCGGCGACAATATTAGCCTGGGCGTGGAGTCGCGCGGTGGATCGTATGTCAACGGCTCGCGTGCGACAGATCCCCTCTACTGGCTGGACGGCAATTTAAACACCTACGGCGTAGTGGAAGTGCACCAGCAGTTTACCGAATCGCGCGGGACGGCCTTTGAGGGCGGTCTGTGGTGGCAGGTGGATTTGGGGGTGACTTACTGGGTCGACGACGCGTTTATGTACTGGCAGAAAGCCGGCGAGCGCCTGGCTACCTTTAGTTTAGGAACGAATAATGCCGGCACCGGTTACACGTTTTTCTCTTCGGACGGCACGCGCACGCTTTCAGGCGACATTGACTATACTGAGTGGATCTTTGAGCCCGAGTGGACCAATGTCCGCGAGCAGTTTAAGCGACACTACCGCTATCTGTTTAATCCGCGCAAAGTGCGGCACATTTTCTGGCTGGCGCTGCACGATCTGGGCTGGCGGGCTCACCCGATGGAATTTCACATGTATTCGCCGGGGTATCCGGCCGAAGTGGTGCTGCGCTCGGACTTTATCAACCTGGGTCAGCTTGCTGGCGATGGCCAGCCCAAGGTGATCAAGGCGGTGCACTGGGATGCCGATCTGCCGCCGGGAGCGCGCATCGAGCTGCGCACGCGCTCGGGCAACGAGCAGGGCGAAGAGTATACGTTCCGCAACAAGATCGGCGAGATCGTTACGGAAGAGAAATGGAATAGCTCGCCCAAGGTGCTGCGCGGCCCGGTCGACACGACGATCGTGGTGGGCGAGGATTGGAGCGAGTGGAGCAACGAGTACAAGTTTTCGGGCGAGTCGTTTCAGTCGGACAGCCCGCGTCGCTTTGTGCAGCTTGAGCTGATCCTGGCCACGGAGGACTACGAAGTGGCACCGCTGGTTCGCTCGGTGTCGCTGGAGTATGTCGATGCGCTGGTCAACGGGGCGCGCGGTACGATCCATCCGCGCAGTGCCAAGCCCAACGAGGACACGCGTTTTACCTACACGCTGTGGCCGGACGCGCGCAGCGGCAATGCCGGCTTTGACCGCCTGCGCTTCGTGGTGCCGGACCTGCTGTCCGTTGAGGATGTGGCAGTGACCGTTGGTCAACAGGTCATCGAGCCGCTTTCGGTGCAGGTGGAGGGCGATTCGCTGCTGGTCTCGCTGTCGGATGCGGTGTTGGGCGATTCGGTATCGGTCGGCTTTACGACGCGCTTGGTGCGCAACGCCTCTGTGATTGAGCTTGATTTGGGCTCGAGCGCATCGCCGGATTTGTGGCAGGATGTCGAACCGGCGGCGCGTCGCTCGAACGTGGTGCTGCTGCCGGATCTGGTGGCGACGGATCGCTTGATTGACGATTTGCAGATATCGGGTCGTGCGTTTACGCCCAACGGGGATGGGGTCAACGATGCGCTGTCGCTGAGCTTTGTGCTGCTCAAGGCCGATGCAGTGGAACCCCAGGTGCAGGTGCTGGATATGTCGGGTCGGGTGGTGGTCCGTTTGGCCGGAGTGTCTACGGGTCCTGCGCGTCGCTTTGTTTGGGACGGGCGCGATGAGACGGGTCAGCGCGTGGCTCCGGGGGTGTATCTCTACCGAATTGATGCCAATGCGGCCGCTGGTGATGCCACGCAGCTGCACACGGTATCCGTCGCCTACTGACGGGTTCTGAAAGGTGCGATAGGGAGAGGGGATGGCACGTGCCGTGTGCGCTGCGATCCCCTCCTTTTTTGCTTGCGAAGAGGTGCGTTTTCGGCGCGTAACAGTGTTTGAAAGCGCCCGTCAATTGTTGTACATTACCCATGGATATTTCTTAACCGCGATATGAAGTAAGACTGGCAGAGGGCGTAAACCATGCTCAGATGGCTCGTTGCATCTATTGTGATAGGTTCGCTGTGGAGCGGTGTGCTGAGAGCGGAAACGATCGTATTCAATTCGCCAGAATCTTGGCAGAATTGGAACATACCCGAGGGGATTGTCGTAGTTGGGGAAAGCGGTCAATTAGAGCTAAAACAATACCGTAAGCCAATAAATGCAGCGGTTGACGCACCTCTTTTTACACAGCCAACGCAGCAGCGTGGGGAAGTGCGTGGAGGCATATGGCAGGTTGGAACCAACTCAGGCACAGCATCGCGCATTATGGACGGCGATATCGAGACCGTCTGGTTTCCCAACGAATCCGATGATTTAGTCGATTGGGTGGTCACGATTGATCTGGGACGCCCCGTGTTGGCCGAGCGCATCCGCCTGCATTTCCCCGATCGGGAAGGGGCTCAGCCGCTGCGCCAATTTAGTGTGTTTACCGCCACAGGGGCGCGGATTCAGTCGACCAACGACGTGTTTAGATATTCGCAGACCTACTCCACGACCAAGCCGAATCGGGAAACGCTGATTGATATAGAATTGATCGGCAAACAGGATACCGCACGCGTGGTGGACATGGGCCTCGACGTCGATCTGGCAGAGCTAAATGACTTTCGCGCCGTGCGCTTTATTCGCATTCGAGTAGACGAGAAAACGGCGGATGCGGCTCTGGCCGAAGTGGAGGTTATCGCTGCGGGTGACAATGTGAGTTTGGGTGTTTTGGAACGCGGGGGGACATTTGATAACGGCCTCCTGGCGCGCGAGCCGCAGAATATGTTTGATGGCATTATGGACACGTACGGGAACATATTCACCGTTCAGAGCAAAGGCGGTTGGCGCGAAAGCGGCGTGTGGTGGGAAGTGGATTTAGGGGCCCTTTTCTGGTTGGATGAGGCCTTTATCTACTGGCAGGACCGCGGCGAAGGGTTATCCAGTTTCCTGTTTGAAGGGCTGCAGGCCGGTAGGGGATATCAAATGCTCTACTCGGATGGCCGGCGGACCATTACCGGGGATATCGACTACACCCCCCTGATTTACGAGCCCGCCCCTTCCAATGGCATAGAGGGTGCGCTGCGCCACCATCGCTATCGCTTTGCCCCGCGAAAAATTCGCTATCTATTCTGGCATTCGCTAACCGATCAAGGATGGTTTTCCCATCCGATGGAGCTGATGCTTTTCTCGCCTGGATATCCTGCGCAAGTGCAGCTTCAGTCCGAGTTTATTGACTTAGGGCGCCTGGTGGGCGACGACCGTCCCAAGGCAATAAAAGCACTCAATTGGGAGGCCGATTTACCTCCCAATACGCGCCTGCAGCTGCGCTCGCGTTCGGGGAACGAGCTGCAGGAAGTCTATGCGTTTTACGACCGCAAAGGCGACGAAATAACGGAGGCAAAGTGGACCTCGCTGCCCGTCGTCCTCAAGGGCAAGGTCGATACGACGATTATTGCGGGGGGCGACTGGGGCGAATGGAGCAATTTCTATCAGTTTTCCGGCGAGCCATTCCAGTCGGACACGCCGCGGCGCTTTGTGCAGCTTGAGCTCATTATATCGACGGAAGACTTCCGGGTAGCTCCCGTGGTGCATTCGCTTTCGATTGATTTTGAAGATGCCCTCGTCCAATTGGCCCAGGGACGAGTGGAGCCGCGCGAAGTGCCGATCAATGAAGACACCCGTTTCACGTATTCCGTGTATCCGCGCTCGGACGATCGCGATAGTGGTTTTGATCGACTGCGCTTTTATACGCCGTCGGCGGTTGACCAGCCGCAAATTGCGCTGCGCATAGACGGGGTAGATGTCGCTCCAATGAGTGTTCAGAGCGAGGGCGATTCGCTCCTGTTCATCGATCTGCCGCAAACGGTGACCAGCGATTCGGTCGAAGTAGAATTCGTCGCCCGCGTGCTGCAAAATGCCACGGTTTTCGGCGTTGAGCTGGGACGGCTCGATCGGCCCGGACTCTGGCAGTCCGTAGAGGCCGTCGAGCGGCGTGCCAACATTGTGTTCGTGCCCGAGCTGATGCGCTCGCAGCAGTTTATAAGTAATTTAAGTGTAGTTCCACAGGTTGTTACGCCGAACGGAGACGGAGTAAACGACCGCGTCGAAATTCGCTTTGTCCTGCTCAAGGCGAGCGATGCCGAGCCCGAGGTCGTTATCGCCGATTTGGCCGGCCGTCAACTTGTGACCCTCCAAGCGGCTGTTGTAGGCAATGAACAGCGCTTTGTATGGGACGGGCGCGACGCCGGCGGAAGGCTCGTCGCCCCCGGGGCCTATATATGCCGCATTTTGCCGGGGACGGACGTGGGCGAGGGTTCGGTGCTGCGCACGCTGTCCGTTGTGTATTAAGCCCGTCTAATTAGAATGGGTTGTCTCCTATTTCAGACACATATATACTCCCTATAACGCTGGGAACAGCATCGCTTATACCACGGTGATCTTTCGAATGCATTGTATCGGTGCGCTGACAATTGCTCTGTTGCTGCTAGGCTCTTCTACGGCTATGGGGGATGTATATACTCTTGACTCAGCTGCTAAGTGGCAGTCGTGGGATATGCCCAAGGGCACCGTTCGCGTATTGGCTGGTGGCCAGATCGAATTGGTCAAATTCAACAAATCGATCAACGCTGCCGTAAATGCTGCCAATTTCATGCATCCCACACAGAAGCGTGGCGATGTTCGGGGGGGGATCTGGCGCGCTGGAAGCAACGCTGCGGCCGCTGAATTTCTCATCGACGGCCGCGAAGAGACGCACTGGCAGCCAGCCGCCGAAGATCAACTCGTCGACTGGTCGGTCGATATCGATCTAGGGCGTCCGGTGTTGGCGCGCGAAATCAACCTGCTCTTTCCAAACGGCGATGGGCTGAGTCCGCTAGTGCAATTCAGTGTCTTTGTTTCAACGGGCAGTCGGATACAGGCCCAGGACGACGTATTTCGCTATCGCAAGGTATACCAGACCACGAAGCCAAACACGGAAACCCGTATCACTATCCCCATGGTTGGTGATGCCTTGGATACGACGCGGATTATCGATCCTGGACTGGGCCTTGATCTAGGTGCCGAACAGGATTATCGCGTCGTGCGATTTGTTCGCCTGGTCGTCGATGAGAAATCTCCCGGCGTTGCTTTGAGTGAGATAGAGGTTATCTCCGCCGGGGACAATATCAGTTTGGGAACGCTCGAACGCGGTGGATCGTTCGACTTTGGCCTGCTTGCTCGCGAACCGCAGAACATGTTTGACGGGAATATGGATACCTTTGCCGTCATAGTAACTTCCGGAGGAACAAAGGGGGGATGGCGCGAAGGAGGGATGTGGTGGCAGGTAGATTTGGGAGCCCAGTTCTGGCTCGACGAAATATTCATGTACTTTCAGGACCGAGGCGAGGCGCTATCGAGCTTCTTATTTGAGGGCTTACATCACGGCCGAGGCTTTAATATCCTCACGTCGGATGGTCGCCGCACGACCGGGGGCGAACTCGATTACGACCAGCTTCTGCGCGAGGAAATCGCCATCGATGCGCCGCTTGCCAGCGAGCGCCAGGTGCGGCATCTGCGCTACCTATTTGCTTCGCGCAAGGTGCGCTACATCTTCTGGCACGGCCACGAAGACAACGGCTGGTTCTCAAAACCAATGGAGTTCATGCTGTTTTCTCCCGGCTATCCGGCCGAAGTTGTTCTGCGGTCTGGCTTTATCGACTTGGGTTCAATTTCCGGGGATCAGCGGCCCAAGGCCATCCGCTCATTGCAGTGGGAAGCCGATCTCAAGGCCGATACCAAGCTGCGGTTGCGTTCGCGTTCCGGCAATAATTTGAGCGAGGTATACACCTATTACGATCGCACCGGGGCGGAGACTACCGAGCTCAAGTGGACGAATTCACCCAAGGTCCTACGCGGCAAAGTGGATACTACGGTCGTGACCGGCTCGGACTGGGGCGAATGGAGCAATTTCTATCAGTTTTCCGGCGAACCGTTTAAATCGGAAACGCCGCGTCGATATATCCAACTGGAATTAATCATGTCTACGGAAGACCCCCGGGTCGCTCCGGCGCTAAGCGGTCTCTCCATAGAATACGAGGACGCCTTGGTGCAACGAGCGGTGGGCAGGGTGCTTCCGCGCCAGGCAGGAGTCAACGTTGATACGCGCTTTTCCTATACGCTCTGGCCGACGAGTGATGATCTGGACTCGGGGTTTGACCGTTTGCGGATGCATTTGCCCGACCAAATCGACAGGGAGAGCCTCATCGTGCGCGTGGGGGGAGACGAGCAATTGCCCAACGAGGTGATAAGCTCCGATACGCTGTTGACGCTGACCTTGCCCGAGCGGGTGTTTAGCGATTCGCTTGAGGTTGAATTCACTACGCGCGTCGTAGAAAATGCCACTCTATTTGCTGCTGATGTTGGCGATAGCGAGCGGCCTGGCCTTTGGCAAAATGTCGAAGAATCCGGACGCCAGTCCAATATTGTCTATTTGCCCGATGTCGTTACGAGCGATGCGCTAATCGATGATCTGCGTATTTCGCCCGGAGTATTTACACCCAATGGGGATGGGATAAACGACGAGATAGAAATTCAATTTACCCTGCTTAAAGTTGATCGGGCAGCACCCGTAGTGAGGATTCGCGACTTAGGCGGCAACCTCGTTGCCGCCCTCGAAGCCTTCGAACCATCAAACAGCCCGCGTTTCCTGTGGGACGGACGCAGGCTTGACGGCGGTCGTGCTGCGCCTGGCATATACCTTTGTGAAGTAGATATTGGCGCGGCCTCCGGAAAAGACACTGCGGTGCGCACGATAGCCGTGGCCTATTAGGAGTTGGCAAAAAATGACTAGCGCAGTAGCCGTACACCGAGATCAGAAATGGATTATTTCACCCAGCGCCGACTTGCTGTTCTTTGTAGGCACGCCGCTGCTGTGCTTAGTGCCGATGATGGCTTTGCGCACGGTCTTTGACTCTCAGACCATTCTGTTTTTTATCATGTCGTTTTTTGCCATGGGCCACCACTTGCCTGGTTTTATGCGAGCCTATGGCGATCCCGAACTTTTCGCGACGTTCAAAGAGAAGTTTCTCGTCGCTCCGATTATCGTGCTCTTTGTCGTGGCCCTGGCTCAGTTCAACAGCTTGCACGGCCTCTTTCTCATGGTGCTGCTTTGGGAAATTTGGCATCTGTTTATGCAGCACTATGGGATCATGCGCATCTACGACGGGAAAAACAAGATTTTTGCCAAGTGGAACGCGCGCTGGGACTGGTTGCTGACAATGGCTGCCTTTGTTACGGTGGTCGTCTATAGCCCTGAATACCTATATCGCATACTCGATCACAACCAAAACGTAGGCTTGCCCTTTTTAAGCGTGGGGCAAACGCTGTGGGTAAAGCAGGTTTTACTCTACGCGACGTTGGTCATTGCCGCTTGCTACGTCGGCAACCTAATCTGGCGGTTGGCAACTAGGCAAAAGGTGAGCTTTCCAAAGGTCGCCGTGATGGCGACGACGATTTTCCTCATCTACTTTGGTTGGATTTACATCAAAGACTTGACGATCGGCTATGCGGCCTTTGCCGCCTTTCACGATATTCAATACTTCGCCATTGTCTGGGTTTACAACAATAACCTAGTCAGCCGTCAGGAAAAGACTTCGCGCCTGCTGCGTGCATTTTTTACCAGTCGGTCCATGCCTATTATCGTAGGCTATATTGCCATTTGCTTTATCTACGGCACGGTTAACTACAGTCTGCACTGGCTCGATCGGGCCACATGGATCAAAGCGGTCGAAGTGTTGGTTATTACTTCGACCCTCCTGCACTATTACTTCGATGGTTTTATTTGGAAGATGCGGGACAAGCGCAATCAGGCCAATTTGGAAATCGCCGGTGAGGCGGGCTGGGATCGAATCGGCGCGCGCGCGGCAGTTAGCAGCGTAGTGGAACGCTTTAGCGGGTACTTTCGCGAAACGGGTCGTCAGCTTCTCTACTTTGCCGTTCCCGTATTGCTGCTCTCTACCGTGCAGATTTATTGGCACGCCGACGAAGTAGAGGCGCGCGATGCGCTGGCCCAACTCTTTCCCGATTTGCCTGGTGCACACAACGACCGCGGCGTTATGTATTCGCGCATTGGAGACTGGGAAAAGGCGAGCTCTGCCTATCGTCGGGCCATTGAGTTAGATCCGGAAAGCCATGAGGCGCTAAAAAATATGGGCGTGGTGTATGCGCGTCACGGGCAGCTCGAAGAGGCGCACGAATACTATCAGCGCGCGCTAGAGGCCAAACCCCTATTTGTCGAAGCGCTCAATGCGCAGGGGTTGATCCTAATGCAGCGCGGGGAGTTTGAGCAGGCCCAAGATCGCTTTTTGCAGGCCGTGGGCGAGTTTGACTATGCACCTGCCTACAACAACCTCGGAACTGCCTACCTGCGCCAGGAGGTATTTTCAGAGGCTATCGACGCGTATGGAAAAGCGGTGGCACTCGACGAAGCCAACGCGGTCCATCACTACAACCTGGGCCTGGCCCTGCAAAAGGAAGGCGATCACGAGGGATCCCTTCGCGCCTTTCAGCGCGCGATAGAATTGGAGCCAAGCTACAGTAAAGCCTATCTCAGCAAAGCGCTGTCGTACCAGCGCATAGGCGATATGTCTAAGGCGCGTCAGGCGTTGGAAAGGCTGTTGGTCGTCGATCCACATAATGCCGCGGCCAATCGCCTGCTACAGCGGATGTGAGGTTTATCAGAGACCTGTTTGATTTATCTCTGCTTTGACGCAGAAAGGGCGGTTTGGCGAAACAAACCGCCCTTTCTGCGTCTGCTATTTGAGCAGAGTTAATCGGCGTGCAACCTGGCCCGAGGGCGTGTTAAGCTGGTAAATATACACGCCGCTGGCTGCCATGCTGCCGCTGTCCGTGCGTCCATCCCACTGCAGGCGGTACCGGCCTGGCTGCTGCCCAGCGTCGACGAGCGAGCGGACTTTCTGACCAAGCACGTCGAAAACGGCTAGTTTGACGTGCCCCTGTACGTCGAGGCTGTACTCAATGGTCGTGCTCGGGTTAAAGGGGTTGGGGTAGTTTTGCTCCAGCGCCGAAAACTCGGGTAGCGCATCCCCTTCAATTTCCTCAACGGCGGTCCGGTCATCCGGCGGCAGAATCACCTCCCACAGGCCGCGGGTGTTACCCCATTCGATTACATAAATGCGGTTGCCGATAATTTCCGCGTCGATCGGACTATCGAAGCCGCCGACCAGGCGCGTCACGCGGGCCTGGTAGTTTTCCCCGTTGGGGGTTTTTTCCATTTGCAGGTGCAGCAGGTCCTGGTCGGGATCGCCAAATGAGTTGATGAGGCTGGCGATGCTGCCGCCGATGCGCAGGACAAAGCCGGAGCGCTTAAAAGGGGGGGCCATAGCACCTGCATTGTCAAAGACCAACCCCAGCGGCGAACTGTGCGCCGTTAGCGTAAAGACAGGTGTCCCCTCGGTGCTGGCATCGACAATTTGGCCGTCGAGGCGGCGGTAGCTGTTGGCATCTGGCCCGATGTTGATGATTGGATCGGCAAAGCGC
Source organism: Gemmatimonadota bacterium (assembly GCA_038128265.1). Classification (GTDB taxonomy): domain Bacteria; phylum Latescibacterota; class UBA2968; order UBA8231; family UBA8231. Next base: position 16,298 of record JAYPJE010000009.1, on the reverse strand, counting down.
ACGCCGGGAGGCGGTGGTGGAAAGCTCGGATCGTTGTAAAAGAGCCCGTTTTGCTTGGCCCATGAGTTGTTTTGTAGCAGGGGGTCGTTGTTGGGATCGTAATTGGCAAACTGCTGTGGGTTGTCGTAGTCACCCATGCGCCAGGGGAAGCCGTAGTGACGGCCGGGTCGGACCCAGTTGATTTCGTCCGACATATCCCAATCGGGTCCATTGTCGACAGAGAACAGATCGCCTCCCGGTCCGAAGCTCAGGTCAAAGGCATTGCGGTGTCCATCGGAGAACAAAAAGCCGGAGGCGGCCAGCGCCGCGCCATCGGCCGGAATCACGATGTTTTCGCCCTGGGTTGGCACGCGCAAAATAGCCGACGTTAGCGGCGCTTCTCTCAGGTTGGGAAACTGCCCGTTCATATCGGCTAGCTCACCGTGTTCAGTGCGGGAACCGCTGTTGACAAAGACGAACTGGCCGGTCGGATCGACGGCAAGGCCTGGATGAAAGTGGTTGAAGGCGCCGACGTCGCCACGCGGAATGGGTTCGGTATGCGCCAACTCGCGCCAGCTGTGGCGGCCGTTTGCCGGGTCGAGCTGGCCTTTGGCAATAACGATGCTATTCGTGCTGCGCTGGCTGCGATTGCCGCCTACGTAGAGCGAACCATCGGGACCGATGGCAAGACCTTGCGTATCGTTCAGCCCATGGTCGGCACTCGAGTAGACTCGCTCAATGCTAGGCGCGTTGGCGCGCGCTACGTCGAGGCTGATATAAAAAGCACCCCCGTCGTCGATAAAGAGCGCCCCGACAAAGGGAATGTCGTGGTCAGCCGGGCCGGCAATAACCGTGCGCGGCAGCGTCAGCAAGCTATTGTTGTCCGTATTGAGCACGTAGAGGACGCCGTCAATTGGGTTGGTGGCACTGCGCGAACCGTTGGCAATGGCTTGGCGAATAGCCTCCACAGGCACGCCGGAGGGAATCTCTCCGTCGAGATTAAAAGCGGTCCAGCGGAAGGTGCCGTCGGCTGCGCGCACGCCGCGGGCGATGCGCTGGGGGGGCTGCTGGCCGGGTGGGGGTATGTGGATTCGCGAAATATCGCCCTGCGCGCTCAGCACGTAGAGGGCGTTATTGCGCGGGTCTTTGGCGATGCGCATAGTGCGTTCGGGAACCGTTAGCAGCTTATGCACCTGTATATTGTCGTGCAGGACGCGCGGTTGCGCTAGAGAAGATACGGGCAGCAGGACCAATGCGGTCAGCGCTGCGGCCGTGCGGAATAGATTCAGTTGCATGGAGCTTCCTTCCGTCGGAGTGAGTGAGGGGGAGGGAACGATTATTTGAGCAATATTAGCCGGCGGACCTGGGTAGAGCGGTCGGTCTGCAGTCGATAAAAATACACGCCGCTGGCTAGGGATATGCCCCCGGCGTTTCGGCCGTTCCAGGAAACGGTATGGGAACCGGCCTGGCGAGGGCCATCGACCAGCGTGCGCACCCGCTGCCCGGATGCGTCGAAAAGGGCCAAAACGACGTGTGATGGGGCCGCCAGAGAAAAGTCGATATGCGTCGAAGCGTTAAAGGGATTGGGGTAGTTTTGCCCAAGGGTAAAGCGGTTCGGCGCGCCCGTTTCTGCGGCTACGTGCGTTGGCAGCGCCATGCCTTCGATCCAGCGCCGCAGCACGTCGGTTCCGGCATGGTCGAGCACGCTGGTTGCCAGCGGCGGCATGCGAAACGAGCTGAAGTTTTGCGTGCGCAGGTAGAGGGTGGAGGCCGCGGCGTTGCCGGGCAGGATAATGCGTGCGCGCTCGGGTTCGGCGTCGAGGCGTCCCAGCGATGGAGAAATACCTACGGTGCGCGACTGCGACGTTGGCACCCCAAAACGCACGTCAAAATCGGCGCGATCAACGCCGTCGGGGCGGTGGCAGTGCGCGCAGTTGGCCGCCAGATAGGCGCGTGCGCGCGCTTCGAGGGGTTCGCTTTCGTCGAGCGGATTGGGCCAGCGGGGAAAGTCGGTGTATTCCTCGCCGATGTCGCGAGTAAACAGGCCGATGTGATTCAGGCTGCGCAGCTGGTTATCCGTCACCGAGCCGTAGGCGAATTCGCCGTTGAGTTGGCCGGTGCGCAGCCCCAAGACGCGTCCGGCTGCCTCGCGGTGGCAAAAAGTGCAGTCCTGTGGCCCCGGGTAAAAGTAGCGCTGCTCCCTGTAGCCTTCCGGGGCATCGCCATCGACAATAAATAGGGTTAGTTCCTCGCTTTCTCTGAGGCGAAAGGCCTCGGTGCCCGCCTCGTTCCAGCGATAGCTAAATCCCCGCCACTGTTCCTGTTGACCCTCTTTGATCAGGAGGCGCGTTTCGATAATGTGCCGGCTCAAAGGGTCGCCTTTGACAAATTCGACGTAGAAGTTTTTGACCAGCACAGAATTGGGTGGGAAGGTCCAGTGCCCATCCCGCGAAAAATCAATTTGCGCCGTGCCGGGGAGGGCTAAAAAGCGCGTTTTATGCGTTCCATCGGACCAGAGCGGCGAATTGACGGCATAGGGTATGATACCCGCAGCTACGGTCTGCTGCTGCATATCGGTAAATAGCCCCGTTTGCGAGAGGCGCTCGGCCGGTGGGCCCTGTGTTAGGTCAATGAGCAGCGAAGTATTGGCTACGCGTTGTTCAAGGCCATAGGGGCGTTCCTGAGCTCTGGCGGCCGTGATACAGAGAGCGGCTACAAAAATCAATTGAATAACGGGGGCAATTGGGCTGTGCATGGCATTCATGATGTATGCGCAAAGGGGGGGGCTTTTTACTGTACTAATAAAGGACGGTTTGAACTGTTGATGAGGTAGAGAAAAGTTGCCGAGGTGGATGGGCGCAGTAGGCCTAGTCAACGCACCGGCCAAAGAGCGTATGCGAGGTATTGCTCTCTACTTCTATCTGGACTACGCTATTGGCCTGAACGGGCTGAGAAAACACGGCCGTTTTGTTTTGCGGCGTTCGCCCATAATAGCGCGGGGTGCCATCGGGCGATGGGCGGCGCGAAGGGCCTTCGACCAATACGGGGTAGCGCTGGCCTACGCAGGTGCTGTTTATTTCACCGGAAATGCGCTCTTGTAGGGCAATGATTTGCTGTAGTCGTTCGCCCTTTACTTCTTCGGGGACGTCATCGGGCATTTTCTTGTGAGCGTAGGTGCCTTCGCGCTCGGAATACTTGAACATGAAAGCTGAGTCGAAGCGAATTTCCTCCATTAACTCGACCGTTTGCCGGAAGTCATCCTCGGTTTCGCCGCAAAAACCGGCGATCACATCCGTGCTCAAGGCCAAATCGGGGATAGCGGCGCGCAGTTTAGCTACGAGCGTGCGAAATTGGTCGACCGTATAGCCGCGTCGCATGGCAGTCAGCTGTGCGTCCGAACCGCTTTGCACGGGCAGATGGAGATAGGGACAGACGGCATCCAATTCGGCCATGGCCTCGATGACGCGGTCGCTAAAATCAACTGGATAGGGCGAGGTAAAGCGCAGGCGTTCAATCCCGTCGACGCAAGCAACGCGCCGCAGGAGATCGGCAAAATCGCACGCGCTGTCGCGGTAAGAATTAACCGTTTGCCCCAGCAGGGTTACTTCGCGAAAGCCTTCGGCGGCCACCGCGCTTACTTGCTGCACGATTTCGTCGGCGGCGATGCTGCGCTCGCGGCCGCGCACAAAGGGCACAATGCAAAAGGTGCAAAATTTGTCGCAGCCGCGAATAATCGTAACCCATGCATTGGTGCCCTCGCGGCGCACGGGCGCGATGCCAATGTAGTTTTCCGAGCGGTCTAGGCGCACGTCGAGCAGGGCCTCGTCGCTGCTCTGCGCGAGGAGGTCGGGCAGCCGGCGGTAGGAGTCGGGTCCCATGACCAGATCGACAAAGGGCGCGCGCTCGGACAGCGTCTCGCTCAGGTGCTGCGCCATGCATCCCAAAATCCCCAGCGTGAGGTTGGGCCGCTGGGCGCGCAAGCCGTTCAGCTGCGAAACGCGGCCAATGACGCGCTCCTCGGCGTGTTCACGCACCGCACAGGTATTGAGGAGGATGACGTCGGCGCGTTCGGCGCTGTCTGTGATGGTAAAGCCGGCTTCGTTGAGGATGCGCGCGACCAACTCGCTGTCGGCGACGTTCATCTGACAGCCATAGGTCTCTACGTAGGCGCTGCGGCTGTCGGTATTGCGGCCGTGGCGAGCGGCCGCAGCATGGGTTCCAACGTCGTCGATTATATTGAGTTCGGTGCTCACGACAGCTCTCCAAAGACCAGGTCTTCGCGCGCCTGTTCGACCCGCACGGAGACGATCTCATTTGCTGAAACTTCTCCATTAAATAAGACGCGTATATAGTTGTCGCTCAAACCAATACGTAATCCAGATGCGGGGTCCGTGCGGTCTTCGACGAGCGCGGAAAGCGCCCGGCCTACCGCGCGCTGGTGAAAGGCCAGGCGCTGGGCTTTACCCAGCGCAATTAGCCGCTGTGCGCGCTCTTTTTTGGTCGCACTATCACAGTGGGCGGCTAGCTTTTCGGCCGGCGTGCCTTCGCGCAGAGAAAAGGGGAAGACGTGCAGGTAGGTCATGGGCAGGCCGGCTAATAGGTCGTAGGTCTGCTGGAAGTCGCCCGCTTCCTCTCCGGGAAAGCCGACCATGACATCGGCACCAATGGCGCAGTCGGGCAGCGCATTGGCAATCTGCTCGACCCGCGATCGATAGTAGGCCGCATCGTAATGGCGCCCCATGCGTTTGAGGACGGCATCCGAGCCGCTTTGCAGGGGGATGTGGAAATGGCGACAAAACGTCCTCGACTTGGCGGCATAGGCGATAAGGGCATCGCTAATATAGGCAGGTTCGATGGAGTTGAGCCGCACCCGCTGCAGGCCGTCTACACTATCCAAGGCCTGGATGAGTTCGACGAGTCCATCGCGGTTGCCGACATCGTAGCCAAAGCTGCCTGTATGCACGCCGGTTAGGGCCAGCTCTCGATAGCCGGCCGCGACCATCTGCTGTGCCTGCTCGACAATCGCCGCGACGGGGCGACTCACGCTCTGGCCGCGCACGCTGGGAATAATACAATAGGTGCAGTGTTCATCGCAGCCGTCTTGAACCTGCAACATGCCGCGCGTGCGCCCTTGGTCGACGAGGCCGTCGATAGACAGAAAAGCCTCGGTGCGCGGGGGGCTATCGGAGGCTATGGCAAGCGGTACTTCGCCGTTTAGATGGGCCTGGAGGCGATCGAGCAGGTGGGCCTTTTGGCCATTGCCAACGATCAGGTCCGCGCCGGCCTCGTTCAGTTCGACGGGTCTGCGCTGGGCATAGCAGCCGGTGGCTACGACGGTGGCACGCGGATTGGCTCGCCGTGCGCGGCGCACGGCCTTGCGCGAATCCGCATCGCCCGACCCAGTTACGGTGCAGGTATTGACCACGTAGACATCGGCTGTCGCATCGAAGGGCACGATCTGATATCCGCGCCGATCAAAGTTGTGCGCCAGTGCTTCCACTTCGTACGAATTGAGTTTGCAGCCGACATTTTGCAGCGCTACGCGCAGCGGTTGCGAGGCGGTTTGGGCGTGCATTGACAAGGGGCAAAAAGTCCTAAAAAGCGTTAGAAATCAACGACTTTAGAAATTAACTATCCCGACCTGATTGGGCAATACTCGGCCGGTAGCGGCCGTCGCTAGCCAGCACCTTTTCGACGCGGGGGATGTCTTCTGGGTGGGTCAGGTGTAGGCGCGGGTGCAGCATGGGTAGGCCACAAACGCAGCGGTCCTCATCAATGAGCTGTTGCACGGCAGCGGTGAGTTCCAATTCGCCGCGCGGAGAGAGGGACAGGGATTGGAGTGCGGCGAAAAGATGCGGGGTATAGATGGATAGACCGGCCTGATTCCAGCGCGCCGTAGAGTGTTCTGGTTTTTCTTCGAGGGAGAGAATGCGCCCATCGGCCATTTCTACGGCCGCTCCGTGGCGGGGATCGTCGACCGCTTCGAGCAGCAGCAGGGCATCGGGTCCCAGGCGCGCAAACTCGTCAACGAGCCGTCCGTATTCTGCGGCTGCAGCTAGGATGTCGCCCCAGCCCAAGAAAAAGGGTTCCGCGCCAACAAAGTGCATGGCCATAAGCGCGGCCGCCCCGGTGCCGGCCACAGAACCCTGTTCGATGTAGGATAGTTCCAAGCCGAGCGAGTGCCCATCGCCGAAGTGCTGGCGGATCATATCGCCGCGATAGCCGATTACCAACAGCACCTGTTGGCAGCCAGCGGCGGCGACGTTACTCAATATATACTCGAGTAGGGGGCGGCCGTTGAGTGCTATCAGCGGTTTGGGCACCGAGTCGGTATGCGGTGCAAGGCGCTGGCCGCGGCCGGCAGCCAACAGCACGGCGCGGCGGGGTCGTGTAGTGGCCAAGCTTAGGCTGGTTCTAGTTGTGCGTAGGCTACGGCCACTTTTTTAACGTGGGGGCCAAAGCGAATGGAGAGCTTCATATTTTCTCCGTGTCCGTCCCGCGCCACGATTTGACCGCGTCCCCAAGAGGCGTGGCGGACCCACTGACCTACGGCGAGAAAGTCATCCTGGTCAACCAAGTCGGCAAAGCCGCCCGAAGAGGCCTGTGCCCCCTCATCCCATTCGTAGTGCACGCCTTTGGGTTGGGCGGGTGGGGTAATTTTCTTGCGCACTGCAGGGCCTGAGCGGCCCGTTCCGCGCGGAGAGGACGATCCAAAACGCGCCTGTCCGGGCTGGCGCGTGCGCGGGTTAAACTCGACTACTTCCCGCTTGACGGAGTAGAGCTCGTCGGGTATTTCCTGCAGAAAGCGGGAGGGATCGCAGTCGATTAGATTGCCATAGGCATAGCGACGATTGGCGTAGGTCAGATAGAGGTGCTCGCGCGCCCGCGTGATGCCTACGTAGCACAGGCGGCGCTCCTCTTCAATCGCCTGAGGGTTCGCGCGGCTTTCTTCAACGGAGCGCGCGGTTGGAAAGAGATTTTCTTCCATGCCGCACATGAATACGATTGGGTATTCTAAGCCCTTCGCGCTGTGCAACGTCATAAGAGTGATGGCGTCGCTGTTGCCATCCGTTTCATCCATGGGAGACATGAGGGCTATTTCTTCTAAAAAGAGTTCGAGCGTAGCCTCTTCATGCGTTTCTTCAAACTCCGTCATAAAGGCAATGAGCTGGTCGACGTTTTCTTCGCGCGTTTGTGACTCGAGCGTATTCTCCTCGCGCAGCATCTGCAGGTAGCCGCTCTCTTCAAAGACCCGCTGGCCCAATTCGGGCAACGTCGCAGCGGCACGCGCAGCTGCCAGTCCGTCCATTATGCTCTTGAAAGCGGTCAACTGCTTTTTGGCACGCGCATTGAGACCGTCTACCGACTCGAGTTGGTCCATTGTCGCAAAAAGGTTTAGACCATGATTGAGCGCGTGGCGCTGTAGATAGTCCAGCGAGGTATCGCCAATACCGCGGCGCGGCACGTTGATGATGCGGCGCAGACCGACGTCGTCGGATGGATTTGCCAGCAGGCGCAAATACGTAAGGATATCCTTTATCTCGCGGCGCTCGTAAAAGCGGATGCTGCCGACGATTGCATAGCGCAGCCCCGAGCGCTGCAGCTCCTCTTCGAGCGCGCGCGACTGGGCGTTGGTGCGGTAGAGTACGGCGGCGTCGCCGGGGGCGTAGCCGCCCGAGCCCAACTGGCGCCGCAGCGTCTCGACGACGAAGCGCGCTTCGCGCCGGTCCGTGTCGCATTGGACTAACTCAATTAGCTCGCCTTCGTGGCCATCGGTCCACAGCTTTTTGCCCTTGCGGTCTTTGTTGTTGGATATAACCTGGTTGGCTGCTTCCAAAATGCGCTTTGTCGAGCGGTAATTCTGTTCCAAGCGCACGGTGTGGGCATCGGGATAATCCCGTTCAAAGTCGAGTATATTGCGCAGGTCGGCACCGCGAAATTGGTAGATGGACTGATCGTCGTCGCCGACGACGCAGAGGTTTCGGTGGTGAGCCGCTAGCTGGCGGCACAGCATGTACTGCGGTCGGTTGGTGTCCTGATATTCGTCGACGTGGGCATAGTGAAAGCGCTGCTGGTATTTTTGCAGGACCGCTGGATGGTTGTCAAACTGGCGCACGGTTTCTACTAGCAGGTCGTCAAAATCGAGGGCGTTATTGCGGCGTAGATCGGCTTCGTAGGCCGCGTAGAGTTCGCCAATAAGCTTTTTATTTGGCGATTCTCCCGCTTCGCGAGCAAAGGTCATCGGGTCGACAAGGGCGTTTTTGGCGCGACTAATTTGTGCGATAACAGAGCGCGGCGTCAGGTCTTTGTCGTTGATATTGAGCGTTTCAAATACGCGGCGAATGGCCGCACGGCGATCGTCCTCGTCGTAAATGCTGAAGCTGCGATCGAGACCAAATGCTTCGGCTTCATAGCGCAGCAGACGCGCGCAGATTGAATGGAAGGTGCCAATCCAAATTTCACTGGCCTTCTCGCCAACCAGCCTCTCAACGCGCTCGCGCATTTCACCTGCGGCCTTGTTGGTAAAGGTGACGGCGAGAATATTCCAAGGCGCCACGCCCAGTTCTTCTACGAGATGGGCGATGCGATAGGTCAGTACCCGCGTCTTGCCGGAACCGGCGCCGGCGAGGACCAAGAGCGGGCCCTCTATAGCGGCGGCCGCTTCGCGCTGGGCGGGATTGAGCTGTTCGAGAATAGACATAAACTGTTTGTGCTCTGCTGGGGCGATGTGAACAAGGGCGCGGGGGAGATCGATATATAACCGACTGGAGCGAACCGCGTCAAGCGTTTAGCGCGATGCGCTGCTGAGGCGTTTGACTTTTCGTTTGGCGGCCACGTGCTCCTCGTTGGTGCGGCTGAAGATATGCGTACCGTCGCCGCGCGCTACAAAGTAGAGGAAATCCGTCTCCTCTGGGTAGAGCGTCGCGATTAGGGCCGCCTTGCCGGGATTGCCGATCGGACCCGGCGGCAGGCCGCGGTGGCGATAGGTATTGAATGGGGATTCGACGCGTAGATCGGCATTGGTTAGTCGCTTCTTATGCACGCCGAGGGCATACTCTACCGTTGCGCAGGATTCGAGTCGGCGATTGAGGGACAGACGGCGCAGAAAAACGCCGGCAATCGTGGGGCGCTCGTGGGCGGCCTGCGCTTCCCCCTCTACGATAGAGGCCAACGTCACCGCTTGATGCAGGTCCAAACCTATAGCCTCCAATCGGTCGTTCAGCGAGTCACCTAGGGCTCGATGAAATTGTCCAACGAGGCGGGCGATGACCTGTTCTTCGCTTGTTTCCATCGCAAAGAAATACGTCTCGGGAAATAGATACCCCTCGAGCGTAGGGGCTTCAATGCCAAGGTGGGCAGCCAGCTCGGCATCTCCGCTTAGTTGGGTGAAGCGCAGCGAATCTACGATGCCCTGGCGGGCGAGAACGCCGGCCGTCTCTTGGCGGGTGAGGCCTTCGGGAATTGTGGCGCGGCGCATCTGAAGAGGGGCTTCGAGCAGTTGCTGAATGACGCCTGGCGTATCGCGCTGGCCGGTGAGCGCATAGGTGCCCGCCTCCAGCCTTGCGGATAGTCCCTGCAGGCGCACCGTCCAGGCAAAGACGCGCGCGCTTCGGACGATGCCGGCCCGTTCGAGCTGAGCGCCAATAGTGCGGGCGCTGCTACCGGGAGAAATTGTGATCTGGTGCGACTGAGAAAGGTGTGTCGGCTGGCTGTAGTACCACAGTGCGCCGGCCGTTCCGGCGATTGCGGCAAGGGAGAGTACGAGAGAGAAAGTGGCGATGCGCAGCATGGGTTGCGTCTAACGATCCCCGCTAAAGAGGTGTAAAAAAAAGTCGCGCAGAGCTGGACTCAGGGGATGGGGCGGTGCGGCCGCGTCAAGCGCTTCGTCGGTATCTGCCGCGCTAGAAGGAGTTGATCTTGTCGCCGTATGGGGCGCTTCCCGCAGACGAGACTTAAACGTGTTGTAGCGCTGCCGCCGTCGATGGTACGTCGCTTCCACATCGTCGAGGAAGATCGGCCGACGGCTGTTCCACGTTTGCTGGGCATCGTCTAGCCCGGAGCGCAGGGCGGCCAGGGACTGGCTGCGTCCCATACATTTCTGATGCGCCACCAAATGCACGAGTTTGTTGTCGGCAATAAGTACCTGCCCGTTGATATCCATATGCGAAAAGGCCAACGCGCGTCCAGAGTCCTTTAGCGAGCGACTGCTCATCATGCGGCTGTGCAGACTGGCCTGTACGAGCTGTTCCATAAAGGCGGGAACGGCTTCTTGAGGAAGGCATTGGTCGGAGGGGCGAACAAGGGCCTCCACCATGGCACTGCGCAAAATCTGATCGTAGCGATCATCAAATAGTTCGGGATCGCCAAAGAGCTCCAAATAGAGGTTCTGTCCCACGGCACATATGGCACCGACCTGTGCTGCCTGCCTTGGAAAAGCCCCGCTAAGGGCTTGCAGCTTGTATGAGTGCTGCTCTAATACGGCGTGGATGTCATGGGTCTGGGTATCGGCTCCAGCCTCGGTCAAATAGGTTTTTACCTGATCCCACACCCAATACTGCTGCGGCTCGCCGCTGTGGGCTAGCTGCTCGATTTTAAACGAGCGCACGGGCCAGGGGCAGGCATCGGCACCGGTGAAAGTGGTTTGCGCAATCGTGGGCCGGCCTTCTTCGACGCAGTTGACGGGGAGCGAGGCTTTGCGCTGTGGGGGGATCAGACAGCTGAACTGCACGGAGCGCTGCTGGGTTTCGCCCATCAATAGCTCGGACTCGCCGGCCAGGACGGCGGCGGGGAGTGGGTTGTCGATGTGAATGCGGCTAATGACGCCTGTATCCTGCAAAGTTAGCCCGCGATTGAGGGCCTCAGACAGGGTAATGATATCCGTGGGATCGGGCGACAGGCTCGAGGGAAACAGCGAGTAGACAATCATATTGTCCAATTTGCCGCGGCGCTCGTACTGCGGGGGACCTAGGATAATCTGGTCGAGGTGGGCGGCCAGGCTCTTGGATAGGGATAGGCTCATTTTAGTTTATCAGCCCGGATGCAAGCTGGTAGAGGCCAGAAAAAAAACCCAGGCTGCTGTAGCCAGCTAGCACGGCCAACCCAATAAAAAAGGGAAAGAAGGCGACCATGAGGCGATCTAGCCGAGGGTTGGTGCGGAGTTGGAGGACGGCCAAGGTGGCATCGTGCCCAATCGTCGTGCCGAGCAGGGCCGTGGTAGCGGCCATCCAAAACTGGGGTTTAGACCAGTGGAGAAGATGATCCAGCAGTGCGACGGCCGAGAGGGTGAGGAGGAGGCAAATGGGCCAGCGCAGATGCCCGCCGAAAAAGCGTCCTAGGCGCAGGGCATAGAGCACGGCAGCCGCATAGGGACCGAGAAAGAGCACGCCGGCGGTCAGGCCGAGTGCGACAGTCAGCACAAAGCGCGGGGCCGGATCCCATAGGGCGATGGAAAAGCCGCAGGCAAAGCAGGCACCGAGAAAGTAGCGGGCCGAGTAGAGGCGTTGGTTAAAGCTGGGCATCGACAATCCATTCGTGGGCGTTGCGGCCTCTGCGCTAGCGATAGAGTTCTTCCTCGCTGGCAGAAATTGTCGAGAGGATTTGCGCGGCACGGCGGCGTCCATCGAGTCCGGCCCGGGCAAAGAATTTGGGCTGGTTGCCGACGAATACGACGGCTGGATCCGTGCGCTTCGTATCGAGTTTTATCACATCGCCGGCTGTTAGCTGGGCGACCTCGGACAGCGGCAGGCTCCCGCGGGCAATCTGCACGACGGTCGATACGCTCATCGTGCCCAAGGCGCGGTTGTCAATTATGCGCGCCTGGCTGTCGGATTCCTTTGGCGTTGGATGCGTTGATCCGGTGAGATGCGCTATCAGGGGGTCCACGGTGGCCAGTGGGTAGCAGAGGTGCACTAGGCCGTTGGCGTGGTTGGAGTGCACCTCATACGCCGCCATGACGACGGGGTCACCGCTGTTGGCGATGCGGATAAACTCGGGGTTGGTCTCGAGGGCTACATCGGAAACCTGTAGGGAACAGTGGGGGTCCCAGGACGATTCGAAATCGGCCAAGAGGCGGCTGACCAGCTTGTTGACAATGGTTCGTTCAATTTGGGTAAGAGGCCGCATATCGCCGCTGAGGCTTTGCCCTTTGCCGCCAAGGGCGCGGTCGATAATGGACATGATTAACTCGGGGGCCAGGCATAGAACGGCCTGCGTTCCGGGTGGATCGAGAGCAAAAGTATAGCTTCCGCACGGAGTGGGCAGGGAAAGAATGAATTCGCTGTAGAGGGTCTGGTCGATAAAGGCTAAATCGACGTCGATGACCATGCGCATCGAGGCCGAGAGGGTCGCTGAAAAAAGCCGTCCACACTGTTCGTGCACGTTTTCCAGCGCGCGCATATGGTCTTTGTTGACGCGCTGCGGCCGCTTGAAGTCGTAGGCCATGGGTAGGGGCGTAGAAGCCGATTCACCCGCGCTTGAAAGGGGCGACTTGCGCGCGGCCTTGAGCAGCGAGTTGAGCTCGTCGTCGGTGAGTTCGTCAGCCATGATAAGCCACGCTATAAAGGCATGTAGGAATTGGATTAAAGCGGTCTTGCGAAGGTAGAGAAAAAGGAAAAAAGTGTCAATCGGATTGTCGCTTTTGGGGCGTGAAAAAGGGCTAAAGGGAGCGGCTCCTCCGACCGATAATAACAATACTTGATATCAAGTAGTATTAAGTTCAGATGATTGTCACAACTACCACATCGAGGAGAGACCAAGGATGGTCAATCAAGAGTGCAAGGGAATCGCTGCGGGCCAAGCGCCCATGTCGTGGGGTATAGAGGAGAAATCACAGCTTCTGCTCAAGCTGTACGAGAAGGCAGTAGACTGTATGGACCGAGCCGTAGACCATATCGGTCGCGGCGAGATGGTAGAAAAGGGAGACCAGCTTATACGAGCACAGGACATCGTCCTCCTCCTGGGGGACGTGTTGGACGACCGCAGCGGCGACGAGGGGCTCGCCGTCAATCTGCGAAGGCTGTATCTATACGTTTACCGATTGCTGGTGCGGGCAAATACGCATCTCGATATCGACTCCATCGCTGAAGCGCGTAGGCATATGGTTGGGTTATATGTGGCGTGGAAACAGGTGGTTGATAAGGAGGGCGACTGCGCCCATAGTGCGAAAAGAGCACGCTGGTAAAATGGGGTAATGTGGTTGGGGAGATAGCTTGACGCTGCAGAAATTTACTTTAGTTTTGCCTGTTCCGCTTACGGGCAACCTTCGAATTGGCAAGCGCAGTGACTCCCCAGGTATTAATTCATATTGCAGGCGTATCGCATACCTATCCCGGTAAGTCGAAAACGCCGTCGCGTCCGGCTCTGACCGATGTAGATCTCGACGTATACTCGGGTGAGATGGTCGCCCTATTAGGACCGAACGGGAGTGGAAAGTCGACGCTGTTGCGCGTGTTGACTACGGCGCTAAAACCAGACAGAGGGGTGGTTTTGGTTGGGGGATGCGATCTGGCCACCGATCCGCTGGGAGCGCGTCGCCAGTTGGGTGTGGTATTTCAGAAGCCAGCCCTCGATCGCAAGATGAGCGTCGAAGAAAATCTCGTTGCCGCCGCCCAGCTCTACGGCATGCGCAAAGCCGATATCGACCGACGCATGGGCAGTTTGCTCCACGGGCTAAAGCTGACGGACCGCCGCGCGGACAAGGTTGAGGCACTATCGGGGGGGCTGGCTCGGCGCGTGGAACTGGCCAAGGCGCTCCTGCCTGAGCCCAGCGTATTGGTGCTCGACGAGCCAACAACGGGTCTGGATCCCATTTCTCGTCAGGAATTTTGGAGCGAGGTCGCCCATTTGCGCGGAGTGGGCACGACGGTTGTAGTGACTACGCATTTGCTCGATGAGGCTGCTTTGTGCGATCGGGTGGCCATAATGCACCAGGGAGCTTTGCTCGCCTGTGCACCGCCAACGCAGCTGCAGCAGGACATTGGCAAGCAAGTGTTGACTCTCGAGACTTCGGATCCAGACGGACTGCTGACCGATATTGAACAGCTGCTGCAGATCGAGGGAAGAAAAGTCGATGGCGCGCTGCGCTTCTCCCTAGACGAACCGCTTAGCCTCGATCGCATCTTAGCGCACTTCTCCGAAAAAATAAGCCGCTTATCGCTTGCCCATCCATCCCTCGATGACGTATTCGTGCAGTTTACCGGGGAACGATTGGTCGCTGGCGAGGACGCTTCGACATGACGGCTGCCTGGGTATTGGCCCGCCGCGAGGTCGTGCGCTTTTTGCGCCAGCCCACCCGCCTTTTTGGCAGCTTGGCCCAGCCGCTGATGTTTTGGCTGTTTATGGGCTCGGGTTTTTCCGATAGCTTCGCCCTACAGGGCACGGCCATCGATTACGGCGAGTTTTTCTATCCCGGCATTGTGCTCATGCTGCTGCTCTTTGCCGCCATATTTTCCACCATTACGCTAATCGAAGATCGAACGGCTGGTTTTTTACAGGGCGTGCTGGTGGCTCCCGTTTCCCGCCTAAGCATTGTCGCCGGTAAAATTATCGGCGGCACCGCCATTGCCCTCTTGCAGGCCGCGATCTTTTTGGCATTTGCCCCGCTGGCCGGCATCGATCTATCGCTCCCAAACCTCGTCGCAGTGTTAGTTGCGTGTGTCATTATCGGTTTGGGATTTACCGGTCTGGGATTTATCGTCGCCTGGTTTATGGATACGGTGGCGGGCTACCATGCCGTAATGAGCGTGGTATTCATTCCTCTGTGGCTGCTTTCGGGTGCACTTTTTCCGCTGGAGGGTGCGGCGCAGTGGTTGGAGTGGGTTATGCGCTTTAACCCCGTTACCTATGCCATGGTTGTGTTGCGCACGGCTTTTTACACGGCTCCAAGTGCGCTGTGGAGCGATGGGGCGTTTGTACAAGCGCTGGGCGTTACGCTGGGATGGACTGCGCTGACGATGCTGCTATCGACGCTGATGGTTCGTTGGCGCAGCGACGCGTAGGAGACCGCCGATTAGAGGCGGTAGAGCATGACGTAAATAACCACGCCTGTTACAGATACAAAAAGCCATATCGGCCAAACCCATCGCGCCAGACGTCGGTGCTGCGAGAAATCTTCGCGCCATGCTCGCAGGACAACGACCACCGTAAGAGGTGCGTTAAGCGCAGCTAGAATGACGTGTGGGATGAGGATGGCAAAGTACAGCGGGCGCGTCCAGTCGTGATGGGGGTAGGGGACTGATCCAACCTGGACGTGATAGATCAGATAAGAGGTTAAAAAGAGTGCCGAACAGGCCAGTGCAGCCAGCATCGCCATTTTATGGCGTTCGCGCTGCTGCCGTCTAATAAAGTAGTAGCCGAGCACGAGAAGGACGGTGCTAATGGCATTGAGGCTGGCGTTCAGGGTTGGTAAATCGGTTGTGCTCATATATTGGAATTCAGTTTTGTAGTCTGCGGTTGAGAGAAGCGCAGGTTGTCGATGCTCGACGACCTGACCCCTAAGGCTACTTATATCACAGGTGGCTCATCATCGAGCCCGATACAAACAGGTGATTTCACCTATAAGATTACTGAGAATGTATACGGGGTATTGGGGGCGTCAAGTCGGTATACTTCGGGGCCGAAATCGAAAAACAATTCGCGCTATACGTGCGGTGGGCGCAGTCTCTGGCGTAGGGCGAAATGCTTGGAGATCGTAGCGAATTGATGGATGTGAAGGGTTAGTATTAACTTGAGCGGGTGAAAAGGTGCTGGAGAGAAGGTATGGTTTAGGGGCGAGGCACTAAATTGCCTACGGGCGAGTTAAAGATTGTCTCCTAAGCTCTTCCTCTGAATGGATCGATCTCGTTTATCTTCTTCCTCGGCCTGCTCGGCCATCTGCTTGCGCTCTTGTTCCAACTCCGTATTTCTCATTTGATCGTAATAGGAGCGCATGAGCGCTTCACGCTCTTTAAGCGGTCGGACGGTTTCGCCCAGCTTTTCGACCTTACTTTGGTATTTCTTCATGCCGTTGCGCTGGCTGTTCAGCTTGCGGTCGATTTCCGATATTTTGGGACGCAGCTCGGAAACCTGGTTTGTGTATGAAAGTATGGTGCGAATACACATGATAAACGCAAATATGATTATAATACCAGCGATAACTTCCTGGCTTAGTAGACTGTCCAATGCATTCATTACATTTAAGGGGGAAGCCGGACGATACCCATTGTTACGTGGGTAAGATAAAAAAACGGAGGGGGAGTAGCAACTAACACAGTTTTATTAAAAAACTCCAGGAGGATCGAATGGCAAACACAACGTTAGGACGGGTCGGGGGCAAGGTCGCC
>JAYPJE010000008.1:84148-111893 GCA_038128265.1 Gemmatimonadota bacterium | reverse complement strand
TCGGCCGTGCGCTGCCCGAATTCATCTGGGAAAAAACCGACAAGGCCGCTGCGCTGCGCCGCGCTGCCCGGGCGAAGTAGTGCTTTGAGGCTTCTCGCCTTATATTGTCTCGGCGAGATCGGGGTGTGGATAATGGAAACGCTGAAATGATCAGAAATGGAGGCATGCTATGACCGGGAGGTTCAGTATGCGGCGTCGGGTTAGTCGGGCGCTGCAGGTATTGGGCTGTGTCGGTATCGCGTATTTTGCGTCCGGCTGCGCGGTTGAACCGCCCAGTGCGCCGAGCACGGAGTTCGTCATCAGTATACCGGTTGCCAATGACAGCACGCAGATTGTCGATATCGTCGGCGACCGCAGCGACTTTTTGCAGATCGATCGCGATACGGGCGGTATGAATATCCGCTTTAGTCGCGAAGTGGGACGCGCCGATGTGGGCGACCGCCTGCAGGTCCGTCCTTCGTCCAATAGCTTCGGCACGCCGATTGGCAACATCAATATTCCGGGCCAAGAAGTGCCGCCAATCAGCATTGCGCTTGGCACGCTGCTGGGACAGGATATCGAGAGCGGCGTTACGCTGCCCCTCCTTCCGTCTAACGCTATTGATGTGTCGGCTGAAGTGCCGCTGGAAAACGTAACGTCGTTGACCATTGAAGAGGGCAGTTTGACCATAGCCGTTGACAACGGTTTACCCGTCGGCCTGAATGGCCTGCGTCTCGGGCTCGTCGATCTGGGCAATGGGGGAGTTGAAGTAGATGCGATCGATCTCGGCGTGGTCGATGCCAACGGTGGCTCGGGCGTGGGTTCCTTTTCGCTGGCCGGCAAATCCATATCGGGCAACTTGTCCATAGCCGTCACCGGTGCTACGGCCGAAGCGACCAACGTCGCGATTGAAGGCAATCCAAGCCTGGAAATTCAGGTAACGCTAGGCGATCTGATTGTGTCGCAGGCGCTGGCCATTATTCCACAGCAGGAATTTGCCGACGCGCAGGTGCTGGCATTCCCCGACGATCGCATTCAGGTCACGCGCGCCGTTATTCAAAACGGTGGACTCGTTCTGCGCGTCACCAACGACATTGAAATCGTCATGGAGATCGAGCTGAGTCTCGACGACCTGAAGGACGCGAACGGCAATGCGAATGCCTTTGTCGTCAGTGAACTGACGCCGGGCGAGACGCGCGAAGTGCGCTTTGATTTGAACAACAACGAGTTTGCGCCTATCGATCCGCTCGAACTGCGCTTTTCTTACGCGGTGCGCACGTTCCCCTCTGAGCGCCCGGTGCAGATTTTCTCCACCGGCGAGCTGCGCGTCGAGGCCATTACCGAAGACCTAATCTTCGACCGCGTGGAAGGCCGATTGAATCAGGTGGGTTTGGAACTGCCGCCTGTCGAACGCTCGGTCGACTTTCCCGACGGACTCAATAACGTGGCAATTGGCTCGACGGCCATGGATATTTTCGTTACCAGCGCCGTTGGCTTTCTGGCCGATGTCGAGCTGCTTGTAACGGGCACTAACTCCTTTGGAGAACGCGGTGAATTGCTGGTAGAGGAGCGCTTTGAGCGTGGAAATGCAGCGAATCCGATCAGCACGCAGCTGTCGGTGTCGCCGACGGACTTGACGGACTTTCTCAACTTACTGCCCACGGATATAGCGATTTCTTCTGCCGTTCGCATCGGCGATGGGCAGCAAGAAGAGGTTATTACCCAGAACCAATGGGTTCGCATTGATAGCGTGGTGTTCCGAACCTCGCCGCGCCTGACCTTACTCAATGATACGCGCATCGATCCGGCTGTGCGCGACATCACGTTTCGCGACTCGGAGCTGCGCAGCAAGATATTGAGCAACTTTGTCGGCGCACGGGTGATTACCGACCTGGAAAACAGCATTCCGCTTGGCGTAGGTGTGCGCCTCTACGTCGGTCGCACCCCGGAGACGGTGTACACCGATCCGGTCATTACGATACCCAAGCCCGATCGCGACCCCTTTCAGGCTGTGGCTGCTCCGGTTGACGCCAATGGCTACTCCAGCGGCACGGAAACCGTGCGCCGGGAGATTGCGCTCAATGCGGAGGATGTGGCCAACTTTATTCTCGAGGACAACGATCGGGGTCGGCTGTATTCTGGCGTGCGCATTACGCTGCCGTCCACGGACGGCGAAGTCGAGGTGCTCGGCACGGATTTTATCAACATTATAGCAGGTCTAGAAGTTGAACTCCTGCTCGATGATTCACTGGTCGAATAAGGGGAGGCCTAGCGATGAAAATTAAAGGATTGATTCTGGCGCTTGCCCTGCTCTTGACTGGCGGGGAAGCACTCGCCACGGGATACGGTGACACACAGCCGCGTGCGATGGGCATCGCCGGTGCCTACGGCGCCATGGCGCGCGGCGTGGAGTCCATTTATTGGAATCCGGCTAACCTCGCGCTGAGTGATAGTCCGAAACTATCGCTTCCGCTGAATATGGGTCTGTCGTTTATCATGGAAAACAACAGTATCAGCATCAGCGACTACAACAAGTACAACGGCGACTTTATCTCCGACGAAGACAAAGACGATATCGTCGGCAGTATCCCTGGCGGCGGTTTGAAATTCAATACGGACGTCGGTCTGTTTTTGCCGGTCATCGGCGGCGTGGCTTTTCCCATGCCGTGGGGGTTGAGCAGTGCCATCGCCGTGAACGCGCGCTTGGGCTTGGAGGGCGAAATTCCGCGTGATATGATCGACCTATTGCTCAACGGCAACCAGTTTGCTCGCAACCGCGAGGCCGCAGGCAAGTCGCCTGGGTACGATATTGCCGAATGGGACGGTCAGGGCTGGGGGTTGGGCGTGTTTAGCTGGGCGATCGCCAAGCCCATGATGCCAGCTAGCCTGAAAAACTTCCTGTCGGAGTTTGCCGTTGGCGCCACGTTTAAAGTTATGAGTGGTGGCTTCGGCGAGGTTTTGCGCTCCGATGGCGGTATCGAGACCCGCGTTGGCGGTACCGATATCGATGCCTACGCCGTTACGCGCGTCGGCGGCGGGGTGGGCTTCGGTCTCGATTTGGGTGCGACGGGCGTTACCAAAGACGGCAAGACAACCGTTGGTTTGGCCCTGATGAACCTGCTCGATACGATGAACTGGAATATTGAATCGCAGCAGGATTCCGTCTTTGTGCAGGCCAGTCGCCTGCGCGCGCTGAGCTTTACGGGCAAGGCCGGTTTTGATGACATTTTCGACGAGTATGGAAGCGAAACAGAGGACAGCAGTTTTTCGCTTACCCTGCCGGCCATGCTGCGACTGGGTGCGACGCACAGGCCCATTCCGAAACTGACGGTCAGTGGGCAGTACGACCAGGCGTTTAGCAGCGGCTTTGGTATCTCGTCGACGCCGCGTCTGGCGCTGGGTGTGGAGTATCGCCTCGTCGACTGGTTTCCGCTCAGTTTTGGTCTGTCCGGCGGTGGTCGGGCCGGTCAGAGTTCAGCCATCGGCTTTGGCTTCGGGCCGTTTTCGGCCGGGCGCTGGCGCCTGACGCTGATGGAAACCGGGCTGGTCAACCGCGGCGGTTTTCTGCCCGGCGTTGCGCAGGGCGCGGGTTGGTCGATCAACCTTTTACGAGTCAGTATGAACCGAATTTAGTATCTATATGTGCAGCTTTTCCAAAGGGGATGGCGATTGCCATCCCCTTTTTTGTGCAAAATCAAAAAAAAAGCTGTGGAAAACTGTATATGGGGTCGATAAGGTAGAACAGCGGGTTTACACTTTTCCCTCCCCAGGGGTGGGTTCACCGAGGAGAATTCCCTATGAATGTGGGCAATACTCAGAGTCAAAGCCTCATTTCATCGATGCAGTCGTCGCGCTCAACGCTCGCCGTGAAAAAGACGATTGCCGATGCGGGCGGCTCAACGCAGGCCAAGAGTCTAATGGTCGATGCAGTAAACGTAAATATCCAGGTCGACAAAGGGTTCGCCAACCGCGTGCTCAGCGACTCGCTGAACGACAAACTGAACTCCATGTTCCAGGAAGCGGGCATGGACACGACGGTTGAGAGTTTGCTGGAAAGCGGCACGGACTTTTCGCCAGAGGCCACGGCCAATCGCATCGTCGAATTTGCCACCGGTTTCTATGGCCAGTATCAGGCTAACAATCCAGAAATGTCCGAAAAAGAGCAGTTAGAAGGCTTTTCCACCATGATAAAGGGCGCTATTGAAGAGGGGTTTGCCGGAGCGCAGGAAATGCTGGAAGGGCTTGGCGAAATTGACTCGGACGTGCAGGCGGGCATTGACGAGACCTTTGATCTGGCCATGAAGGGCATCGATGACTTTGTTGCGCAGCGCACAGAGCAGCTGGCGAATGCACCCGACGAAGGGGGCGCTACCGCACTGTAATTGTTTGTTTGATACGCGCTGTATTGAGGGCCGCTTTTTAGCGGCCCTTTTTTTGCGCATCGCAGTGACAAATTGTCATTCTGCCCAGTGCTCGTGCTGACATAATAGGCATTTCGCCTGCGTATTGTGGCTGGTACGCGATTTGCCGATAGGCCTATCGTGAGGAAATGCTGATATGGACTACGTCGATTATTACAACGTGCTGGGCATAGATCGGTCTGCTGATAAAGACGCAGTAACCAAAGCCTATCGATTGCTAGCGCGACAGTATCATCCCGACCGCAACGGCGCGCCCGGGGCAGAGGAGAAGTTCAGGCAAATCTCCGAGGCCTATGAGGTGCTCACGGATCCGGAAAAGCGCGCCGCATACGATCGCTACGGGGCCGAGTGGCAGGCTGCGCGCGGCGGCGTGCCGCCCACCGGAGAATATGCCGACCGGGATTGGCATGCCGCGTGGGGTCAGAGCGGATTGGGCACGTTTTTTGAACAGTTTTTCGGCCGCCGCGGACACCGCACGAGTGGCTTGGATGACGTGCCGGTATCCGAAACGCTTGATCGAGAAGCCGTGCTCGAACTCGACGTGCTCGAGGCACACCGAGGCGGTAAACAGCATATTTCCCTGCGCGATGCGCACGCTGGACGCCAGCAGACCTATGTCGTCAACGTGCCGGCCGGCATCCGTCAGGGACAGCGCATTCGTCTGCCGGGACAGGGTCGGCAGGGCGACGGACTGGTGGGCGATCTCTATCTGCGCGTCCAACTGCGCGAGGATGGCCCATTTCGCCTGCGCGGAGACGATGTCTACGCGGTGCTTGATATCATGCCGTGGACGGCGGCGCTGGGTGGCACGGTGCGGCTGCAAACGCTCGACGGTGCCGTCGATCTGAAAGTGCCGGCCGGTTCGTCTTCTGGGCAGCGCATTCGCCTGCGCGGTCGTGGATACGCAACGGGCCAGCGCGACCAACGCGGCGACTTTTACGCCGAGGTGCGCATCGTCGTTCCCCACCATATCTCGCCGCCGCAGCGGCAGCTGTTTGAACAACTGACGGAGTTAGACCAACAGAAGGAAACATCGCGATGAATGCGAATAAGATGACGCAAAAAGTGCAAGAGGCTCTACAGGAGGCGCAGAGTTTGGCGCTGCGCCTCGAACACGGCGAGGTGGACGGAGAACACGTGCTGGCCGTCCTCGTCGAGCAAGAAGGGGGTATACTGCCCAGCTTGTTCAGCCGCATGCAGGCTTCGCCGGCCGCGCTGCGCGCGGAGCTGCAGCGCGCATTGGACAAGCGTGCGCGCGTATCGGGTTCAGGGGCAGAGACGCACGCTACGCGCCGTTTGCAGCAATTGCTACTGCGCGCCGAAGACGAGGCGCAGGCGCTCAAGGACGAGTACGTATCGGTCGAACACATAGGCTTGGCCTTTATTGAAGAGGGCCAAGCGACGGAGGCGGGTCGAATCTTGGCCAAGGCCGGCGTCGATCGCCCGCGCTTCTTGCAAACCCTGACCGGGGTGCGCGGCGCCCAGCGCGTGACGAGCAGCACCCCCGAAACATCGTATGAAGCGCTTGAGAAATACGGCGTCGATTTGGTTGCCCAGGCGCGTGCGGGCAAGCTCGATCCGGTTATCGGACGCGACGGCGAAATACGCCGCGTAGTGCGCATTCTCTCGCGCAAGACCAAGAACAATCCCGTTCTCATCGGCGAACCCGGCGTGGGCAAGACGGCCATTGTAGAGGGCTTGGCTCAGCGCATCGTGCGCGGCGACGTGCCGGAGTGGATGAAGGATCGCACGATCTTCTCGCTCGATATGGGTGCGCTAATGGCCGGCGCTAAGTATCGCGGCGAGTTTGAAGAGCGCCTCAAGGCCGTACTGCGCGAAATACAGTCGAGCGATGGGCGTATTCTACTCTTTATCGACGAGCTGCACACCATCGTCGGCGCTGGTAAGACGGAAGGTTCGAGCGATGCTGGTAATATGCTTAAGCCGATGCTCGCGCGCGGTGAACTGCACTGCATTGGTGCAACGACCTTGGACGAACACCGCAAATACATCGAAAAAGACGCGGCGCTGGAACGGCGCTTTCAACCCGTGCAGGTAGATGCGCCGACGGTAGAAGATACGGTCTCCATTCTGCGCGGTTTGCGCGAGCGCTTTGAAGTGCATCACGGCGTGCGCATTCAGGACAACGCGCTGGTTGGTGCTGCCGTGCTGTCGGATCGCTACATAGCCGATCGCTTTTTGCCCGACAAGGCCATCGACTTGGTTGACGAGGCCTGTGCGATGATTCGCACGGAAATCGACTCCATGCCGGCTGAGCTGGACGAAGTAGCTCGTCGCGTTATGCAGTTGGAGATCGAACAGGCCGCCCTTAAAAAGGAAAAAGACAAGGCCAGTAAAGAGCGCCTCGAAGTGCTGCGCGGCGAATTGGCCGATCTGAAGGAGCGCGCTGACGCCATGCGCGCGCAGTGGGAGGGTGAAAAAGGAGCGATCGGTGCCGTGCGTGCGCTGCGCGAAGAAATCGAACAAACGCGCCGGCGCGTAGAGGAGGCCCAGCGCGCCTACGATCTCAACCGGGCGGCCGAGCTTCAGCACGGTCGCCTGCCCGAATTGGAGCGTGCGCTGGCCGCCGAAGAAGCCCGACAGCAGGAAAAGGCGGGCGAACGCCTGTTGCGCGAAGAGGTCACCGAAGAAGAAGTAGCCGAAATCGTCGCACGCTGGAGCGGCATACCCGTCAAGCGGCTAGTTGAAGGAGAGCGCGAAAAGCTGCTGCGCCTAGACGAGATTTTGCATCGGCGCGTCGTTGGCCAGGACGAGGCGGTGCAGCGCGTCGCCGATGCGGTCATCCGCGCGCGTGCCGGCATAAAGGATCCGACGCGCCCGGTGGGCTCGTTTATCTTTCTCGGACCCACCGGCGTAGGCAAGACCGAATTGGCCAAGGCGTTGGCGCAGGCCCTCTTTGATGCGGAAGAGAATATCATCCGCATCGATATGAGCGAATACATGGAAAAGCATGCGGTGTCGCGCCTGATTGGTGCGCCGCCGGGATACGTCGGCTATGAAGAGGGCGGCCAGTTGACCGAAGCCGTGCGCCGCAAACCCTATTCCGTGCTGCTATTCGATGAAATAGAAAAGGCGCACGGCGACGTCTTTAACATCTTGCTGCAGCTTTTAGACGACGGTCGGCTGACCGACGCACAGGGCCGCACGGTCGATTTTCGCAACGCCGTCGTTATTATGACTTCGAATATCGGTTCGCCGACTCTGATCGACGGGGTTGATGCCGATGGGCAAATCGTCGAGTCGGTTCGCACGGCGGTTTTGGGCGAACTGCGCCAGCACTTCCGTCCGGAATTTCTCAATCGGGTTGACGATATCGTGCTGTTCAAGCCGCTGACGCTCGCCGAGATTGGCGAAGTGGTTGCGCTCATGGTGGGCGAGCTGCGCGCGCGTTTGGCCGAGCGCCGCATCGAGTTGGATATCAGTGCGGCCGCGCGCGAGCATATCGCGCGCCAGGGGTTTGATCCGGTTTACGGCGCCCGTCCGCTGCGTCGCTACCTGCAGCGCGAGTTAGAGACGCGCATAGGGCGCGCGCTGATCGGCGGGCATATAGCGGACGGGGCGCACGTGCGCGTCGATCTGGTTGGCGGGCAGCTCGCCGTCGAACACGACAATAGGGAAAACGACAGCGCTGACGAAGCAGTGGTTGATGCCGAAGCGGTCGATGTCGACTAAGCAGGTAGAGGGTTCGAACTGCGCGCAGCATAGAGCCACTGGATTGCAAAACGGCGTCGATAGGCGACATTCTTTTTCGCAGTGGGAACTTGCCGTGCATTCCCTCCGTCTCTTAGACACGGAGCGCATACGGCCCGTGTCTCCAAATATAATTTGAGCTATAAAATTACTGCGTAGGAGGTGTTAGATGGGGGGATTTAAATCCTCAATATGGGTTGTGGTGGGGCTGCTGTTATACAGTGCCCCGTCGCATGCGTTAGACAATATGACGGACAATATTCGCTCGCTGCAGACGATGAGCGATGGGTTTGCCGAATTGGCCGCGCAGGTCAAGTCGGGCGTAGTCGCTATTGCGACGGAGCGGACGGTTGTGGAAGACGGCGGTTCCAACCCATTCTTTGGTTTTCAGATGCCGCCGCAGGAGCGCCAGCGCGACGGTGCAGGCTCCGGCGTGATCGTGCGCTTTGCAGGTGACCACTACATTCTCACAAACAATCACGTTATTGACGGCGCGGACAATATTCGCGTCGACCTGCCCGATTCGCGCTTTTTTGATGCCGAGATCGTAGGGGCCGACTCGCTTAGTGATCTGGCGCTGCTCAAAATTGCCGGCAAGGATCTGCCCGCTGTCGAGTTGGGCGATTCCGATGCGCTGCGCGAGGGCGAGTGGGTGCTGGCTATTGGCAATCCCTTCGGTATTGCGCACTCCATTTCCACCGGTATTATAAGCGGTTTGGGTCGCGGCCGTTCGCGCGAGGAATACGGCTCGTATATACAAACAGATGCCGCCATCAACCCGGGCAATAGCGGCGGTGCGCTAATCAATGTGCGCGGCGAACTCATCGGCATTAATGCGGCGATTGTTCCGGGTGGGGGCGGCCCGTTTGGCCGCGTGGGCAACGTCGGCATAGGCTTTGCCATCCCCATCAACCAGGCCAAGTTCGTCATGAGTGAGCTGGTCGAGCACGGGCGCGTGCGCCGTGGCCTGCTCGGCGTGCAAATACGCGATCTCAATCCGCTGTTGGCCGAAGCAATGGGGTTGGAAACCAAAGACGGCGTGCTGATTAGCGAAGTTATGGAGGGCCGCGCCGCCGATAAGGGAGGAGTTGAAGAAGAGGATATCGTCCTCGAGATCAACGGTAAAAGAGTGCACGATTCGACCGAGCTAAAGAGCATTATTGGCCGCACGGCGCCGGGAAGTGAGGTCGAGCTATTGGTGCTGCGCGACGGCGATAAAAAACGCCTCGGTGTCGTATTAGAAGCGCTGACGGAAGAAGTGCTCGCCTCGGCGCGCAGCGAGCGCTCCGAAGCCGGAGACCCGGGCCGACTGGGACTGGCAGTGCAAGAGCTAACGTCCGAGTTGGCCAATCGGTTGGGTTATGACGAGGATGAAGAAGGCGTTATCATTATGCGCGTGCGCGCCGGCAGTGAAGCAGCGCGGCGCGGTTTGCAACGCGGCCTGCTGATCACGGGCATCAACCGCACCCGCGTGCGCTCGTTGGAGCAGTATCAAGAAGCGCTGGAAGCCATCGAGCCGGGCGAGGCGTTTACGCTGCGCGTGCAAAGTCGAAACGACAAGCGCCTTATTGCCATGCGCATGCCCGTCGGCGAATAACCGATCCACAACGCAGTACCCAATGAGTGCTCCCTAGGGGTTGGGGGCGCTCATTTTTTTTGCCGCTTCGAGGTTAGACCGCGCTCGCTCGTGTTCGGGATCTAGTGTCAGGGTGCGCTGAAAGTAGGTCTGGGCCCGTTTGGGCTGGCCGCTATCGAGCTGGATTACGCCGAGGTTGTAGGCCGCATCGGCGTAGCTTGGATCGAGCTGTAGCGCCTGTTCAAATGCACGCGCAGCGTCGGTTTTCTCTCCTAGTTTATACAGCACTAAGCCAAGTGCAAACCAAGCGGGCGGATAATCGGCGCGCAGCTGCAGACTAGTGGCTAGGTGCCGGCGCGCGATATCGGGCTGCCCGATACTCAGGTAGTGATGCGCTAGGTCGACGTGGACTTCGTAGTAGTCGGGGTGGATACGAAGAGCGCGTCCCAAAGAGATGAGCGCGCGCTCCCTTTGCTGACGTTCCATCGCGGCATTGCCCAAACCGCGCCAGGCGCGTGCGCTTTGGGGCTGAACGCGCGTGGCTTCCTGAAAGAGGGTGTAATTATCGCGCCAATCGCTGGTGCGCACTGCGCTGCGTGTGGCAAAGAGCGTGACGAGTAATAACGCGATGGGGGGCGCATAGCGGCGGATGGTTTGCAGCTGTGCCGCTAGGGCCACGCAAAATCCCATTGCCGGCAGGTAGAGCAGGCGTTCACCCATAACGGTGCCGATGGGGATCAGTATATTGGACACGGGTGCCAGTGCGATGCAAAACCAGCCGAGGCCGAAAAAGACCGCGCTGTTGCTCTGAAAACTCTTGTATAGCAAGAAGATGAGCGCGCTGAGGCCGAGGCCGATCCCGACGAGCGGGCCTATTTCAAATGCCGCACTGGGCGTCAGGGCGGCATAGGAATAGTCGGCCGATAGGTGCGCTGGCAGTACGAGCAGGCCGAGGTAGCGAAAGGCGATCGCTACGGCATCGTAGATGCGCATAGCAGGTTCTGCGCCGACCAGCGGATTGTCAAATGGATCGATTTCGCCCAGCGTTAGCGTGCCTAGTACATAGTAGCGCCAGGCTAGGTAAAGACCTGCTATACCGGCGTATAGTAGGTAGGAGAGACTATAGCATTTTCGCAAAAATAGGCGATATTGGAATAGGTCGATAAGCGGCAGCAGCGCGAATAAGGCGATTGCGCTTTCTTTGCTGAGCAAGGCCAGCAGCAATGCGGCAGCGGCGGCCAGGGCTTGGCGCGGCGCTGCTCCCAGATGAAACCGGGCGGCCAGCAGGCCGAAGGCGGCGGCTAGCAGATCGGCACGACCGACGACGGCGCAGATGCTCTCGCTGCAGGCCGGGTGTACGGCGAAGAGTGCCGCGCTCCACAGCGCCGTGTCGTGCGCGCACAGCCGCCGCACCAGGCCGTATAGCCCCAGCGTACAGGCCGCGTGTAGCAGGATGTTGAGCAGGTGGAATGGGAGGGGATGGCTGCCCGAAATTCTCAGCTGCAGGGCGTAGCTCAGCATGGTGAGCGGTCGGTAGAGCCCAGATCGGTCGCCGTGATACCCAGCCCAATAATCGCTGGTCAACAGCGTCGTCCAGTCTCCGTGCCGCAGCAGCGGGTTGTCGCGCACGATGGGCGTATCGTCAAAGGCAAAGTCATTGCCCAGCGTGCCGGCATAGGTCAAGACGGCGAGCGTCGTCAGCAAGGGGATGCGCAGGTCCCATGAGCGGCGCAACGGGTTCGGTGGAAGCATACGCGCTAATATAAGGTTGCAACAGATTGCTGCCATCGATCCGCTCTGAGCGACTTGGCTGCGGATACAGCACTACTTACACACGAACGGTACCATGCAAAATACCTCGGTCAAATCTCAGGCGATTTGGCATCCACACCCACAGCCGTCGTCGCCGCTCACGCTCTTTCGCCAGCGTTTAACGCTGTCTGCGGAGTCGAGTGAGGGGCATGTACTGGCCGCGGCAAGCGGACCGTTTGCCGTATATGTCAACGGCGCGCTGACCGGGCGCGGTTCGGGCGGCGATTTGGCACAGGGAGCCGTATGGGAGCGGGTCGATATTGGTCGATGGCTTGCCGAGGGCGAAAACACCGTGCTGATTGCCGTGCTCGGCACGGCAGCAGGCGACTGGCTGCGTGCCGAGTGCAGTGCCGTCGGCCGCGATGGCAAGCGGCGCGAGTTTCACACGGGCACGCCCTGGCAGGTCTGGTGTGACGATGCCTGGCAGCGCGGTGCGGTATGTGCATATATCGCACCGCAGGCCAAAGGCGGATGGGCTCGCGGCCATATTGGTGAGGAAAACTGGCAGGGTGCTGCGGTGGTCGATGGACCCACTCCAAGCGAGTGGGATCCGCTGGTCGCTCAAGAACGCGAGGTGTCGGCACGTGAGGTCGTCGCGTGGGGCGAAGTGGACGCCGATGCGGCACTGACGTTTGTCGAGTTTCCCGATGCGATGCGCAACGTCAAATTCGTGCACCGCGAGGCGCTGTTGAGCGTGGGTAGGACGCAGGCGCTCGTGCAGACGCGCAGCGCCGAGCGGGCGGCCTATGTGCTGCTGGATTTCGGGCGGGTGGTCTACGGCCATCCGCGCCTGCGCCTGCGCGGCACAGACGGAGCCGTTGTCGATCTGACCTTTGCGCGCGCGCGCGGTGCCGTGCAGGGAGCGATGCGCTATGTGTGCGCCGCGGGCAAAAGCGATTGGACGGCGCCGGAGGCCGTGGCCTGTCGCTACGTGCTGATGCGAGTAAGCGCCTGTTCTGAAGAAATGGAAATCGACTGCGTTTCGATCATGGAACAGCACTTTGCCACGGAGGGCGAGAGCACATTTACGGCACATGAGCTGGATGATCTGTGGCGCGTTGGCCTGCCGTCGCTAGTCGAGGCGCGGCGCCAGGTATATCTGAGCGAGGTCGGCGGTGGACGCGGATCCTGGCTGCATCACTACGTGCTGGGACTAAACGATTTTTATCGAACGGCCCATGTGCAAACGCTGGGGGCCGCGCTGCAGGGCGCCGTCGAGCCCGACTCGACGGTGGAACGCGCTTTTTTCGCCCTTTGTATTGCCGCACACCACTGCTTTAGTGGCAATAGCCCGCTCGCTCGGCGCCTATTGCCGGAAGCAGAAGAGATGCTGGGCGGTTTGCACCCACACGAAGCCGATACGGCGACCTGTGCGCTCTATTCTGGGACGTATGGCCAACTGAGCGCGCTATACGCAGAATGGGGCGAAACTTCGCGTGCGGAGAACTGTGAAGGGCTGGAACAAGCGTGGCGCGCAGCGGTCGCATCGCGCTGGCTGGCCGAACGCGGACTGCTGCAGGATGCGCATGCCGGCAGCCAGACCAGTCAGTGGGCCCACGCGCTGGCGCTGTATTTCAACCTGCTCAGCGCAGAGCAGGCGCGCGCCGCGTCGGCTGCGCTGTCGGCCGCTGACGTGCCGCTGGCCGACGCATGGCAGGCATTTTTTTTGGCTGGAGGGCTTTGGCAGCACGGTCTGGGTGAACGTGCGCGTGCCTGCATCGACGTGCACTGGGGTCGCCTGCTGTCGCGCGAGGGGATATCGTGGCGCGATCGCGCAGCAACGTTGGATATTGTGCCAGGCGTGGACGCGCTCTTGGCCCAGCATGCGCTGGGCGTGCAGTGGCTGCGCGCGGCCGATCGCGCCGTAGAGGTGCGCCCGCAGGCCGAGCCGATGCAGCGGGTCAGCGGTACCGTGGGCGTTGGCGCGGATGCGTTGTCTATCGAGTGGTCGCTCAACGGAGCAGGTTATTTTTCGCTGGT
Source organism: Gemmatimonadota bacterium (assembly GCA_038128265.1). GTDB lineage: Bacteria > Latescibacterota > UBA2968 > UBA8231 > UBA8231. The sequence goes on along the minus strand of JAYPJE010000008.1, from coordinate 98,414 downwards.
TGTAGAATGCGCAACGGCGGGCGAGTTGCGTCTGGCCGTACCGCGCTTGGGCAAGCGCTTTCCCACGGTGTCGCTCAACGGTGAGACCGTGTGGCGCAACGAGAAAATCTATCCCAATTTTTATGCGCATGAAGTTGTTAGCGAAGCGGACTACGTGGTCCTGGTCGTCCGCAAGGCGGGACGCTACCACGCCGAACTCTCCGCCTGAGAGGCTCGTATCATAATGGATTCCCTATACAGCGTTTTACACCGAGGGCCCGAAGCCAGCGCATCTGGTGCACCTTTGCTCGTGCTGCTGCATGGCTACGGAAGCAACGAAGAAGATTTGCTCGGCCTGGCGCCCTATTTAGACCCACGCTTAGTGTGCATTAGCGCGCGCGCCCCGCACGTGCTGCCCTTTGGCGGGTATGCGTGGTTTGAAATAGAGTGGAGCGAAGAGGGCATCCGCTTTGATTACGAACAGGCGTGGGATGCCGTGCAGCGCATTGCGGATTTTGTAGCCGAACTGCGGCACCAGCATCAGCCAGAACAAATCGCTCTGGCCGGATTTAGCCAGGGTGCGATTATGGCGTTGACCCTAGCGCTGCGTCAGCCTAGCGAGTTTGTCGGCGCAGCAGCGCTGAGCGGCACCTGTGGCGAAGAGATGCTGCCTACAGAGCCTGAGAGCGTGCGCGGGTTGCCTATTTTTATGGCGCACGGTCGTCAGGACGAGATCATATCCATTGAGCAAGCGCGTGCAGCGCGCGATCTACTGCAGGCACTGCCGGTCGATCTGTCCTACCTGGAATACGATATGGGGCATGCCATAGACGCCGAATGTTTGGCCGACTGGCGACAGTGGCTCTCAGGGCGTTTCGCGTTGGCATAGAACTGTATTGGGGTTGTGGGGATAACGGCTCTTACGACAAACGCGTCGGCAGTGACAACTGCCGACGCGTTTGTTCCACTAACTAGTAGCGTTTGTTTCTATAGATGCCGTGCTATACAGCCTCTGTGACGTTACTCGCCCAGCATGTAATACAAGTTGACTCCAGCCCAGTCGCCGGCGATGTCGTAGTCGATCTCGGCGGCCAGCTTGCCCATCGTATAGCCCACGCCTGGGGTAAGCTTAATCTTCGTTTCCGTGTCTTCGACGGAAATGCCAAACACCTCAATCTCCGTAGTAATGCGCATCAGATTTACGTCAAACTTGACGTCGACGCTACCCACTTTGCGCTGGTAGCCAGCAAAGAGACCCATACCCGTAGCCGAGCCAAAATCGCCTTCACCAAACATGAGAAAGCTGAGACCGGCGCGAACCGGCTTGTCCATGACGCCATCCATAACAGCGCTGGCACCGAAGCCCATGCCTACCGTATCGCCAAAATCGCCCAGCGGCAGGGCCAAGCGCGGCGAGATGCCGATCCCGGCATCGCTGGGTTGTGCACAGACCAAAGCGGCCAGCGCGACGACTGTGCAAAATACTTTCCTCATTATACCCCTCCGTATGGTGAAATAAAAACCACGTGCGCACCAATAGCGCACCATATATATGGACAAATATAGGGACCCTAGCCTTTAATGGGGAGCCAAAATTTACGCATGCGCACGAAGGCTCAATAGGCCGTTTGTCGAATGGGGCGTCGACCCCTTTTTCGGCTATAGATACATCTTTGGTGTTGAGTTGAAATGGGCTATCGCACTCGTATCAAGCGAGCAACTTGCCGATGCGGGCTGCGCTGAGGCGATGGGCGACCAGCGGCTGGGCGCGCGTTGCAGCGGAGCGCTCCCAGGTGGCGAAGAGATCGCCGTTTTCCTCGGCTAGCACGGAGACATAGCGATTGGCCCCGGTGCCCTGCGGCGACACAAAGAGCGGTGCCAAACGGCTCAGGCGGTGCAGCTGTGGAAAGGCGCGGTCAAAGCCGTAGGCCAGACCGCCCAACTCCTCGCACGAGTAGCCGCGCGCTCTGGAAACGCTCTTTTGGTGCGCGTCGAGCGGACGCAGGCACTCGGCCCCGTCGTAGAAGTAGAGCGACAGCGCGGGCAGGTTGGCAAAGGCGCCGATGCGCGGCACGGGCAGGCGGCAGGTGATGCGCGTGGCGGCTACATCCCAGGCGGAACCGCGCGGAAAGAAGTCGGGGTTGGGCGCGTCGAGTGCGTCTCCGCTCCAGGTGGCACAGCCCGAGGTGCTCGAAGACCACGTGTAGGGATGGGCGCAGTAGAGCAGCAGCGTGCGACCGTTTTGGAAACCGCTTGAAACGCTGGGGTCTTTGACGTGTAAGTAGGCTGGGTCGCTGCTCGTCATCAGGGGAGCGATACGCTCCTGCGGTGCCAGCTTTTCCACGCGCGTGGCGCTGAAGCGGTCGATGCTCCAGACACCTGTTCCGGGTTTTTGGAAATCGCGGAGCTGGCGCGGATAGGTGCGCACTTTTTCCGTGGACACCAGAACCTCTACCCGGCGCTTGGTCACGCGCAGGGCGCTGCCCTCGATGCTCAAGACGGCCGATCCGCAGTAGAGGTCGGACTTATCCCAGGCGTGCATTTTCTCAAAGCTGCGGCCGTCGTCGAGCGAGCGAAAAATGGCCAACTCGCGTCCGCGCGTGCCTTGGCTAAGACCGGTGCGGCTGTCGCCGGCGTCGCGATAGCGGCCGATCAGCAGCAGGCTGCCGTCGTGCGGATCGCGCACGGCATTGCCGCCGCCAAACCAGAATCCATCGGCGTCCTGCGTAGGGTTTATAATGGGGTGGGCGCGCTGAACATCAATAAGGGTACTGCCGAGGCGCGTCAGCTTTCTCTCGAGGTTTTCCGGCAGTGCAGCCATGGGCAATAAAGCAGCGCAGGTTAGAGGGGAAACGACGGCGCGAAGCGCTGCAAGTATGCAAAAAAGTGGGAGGGCATGTCAAGGTTTTTTCACCCACCCGACGGTTTCTTCGCGCGCAATCTGCGCCATGGCATCCAGCCATGTCGGATGGTCGTTTAGGCAGGGAGACAGGTGAAAGCGCTCGCCGCCGCCGCCCGTGAACTCCTCCTCCCCCTCCCGTCCGATTTCATCGATGGTCTCCAGACAGTCAGAGGTAAACCCAGGGCAGGTTGCCAGCAGGTTTTTGACGCCTTTTTCGCCAAATGCTTCCAGCGTCTCATCTGTGTAGGGTTGGAGCCAAGTCTCTCTTCCAAAGCGCGATTGAAAGCAGAGCTTCCAGTCCTTTTCCGAGAGTTCGAGATTTGCTGCCAGCAGGCGCGCCGTTTCTTCGCAGTGACTGCGATAGGGATCGCCCTCGTCGACGTAGCGCTGCGGAATGCCGTGGAATGTGATCAGGTGGCAGTCGGGCTGCCAGTCGATCTGCGCGCGGCTTTCGCGCACGCGCTGAGCGAGCGATTCGATATAAGCCGGGTGATCGTAATAGGGCGGCACAAAGCGCAGCGTTGGCATGGAGCGTTTGCGATCGAAAAACCAGGGGCAGCGCCTGCCCATGGCCGCGCGGTTGACCGCGTCGTAAATCGACCCAGTCGTCGAGCAGGAAAACTGCGGGTACATGGGAAAGACGAGGATGCGCTCGATGCCCCGTTCGGCGAACTGACGCATGGCTGCACCGATGCTGGGCTCGCCGTAGCGCATACCGAGGATCACCTCGTACGCATCGCCGAGCCGCTCCTGTAGGCCGTTTGTCTGTGCTTTCGAGTACAGCATGAGCGGCGAGCCTTCTTCCGTCCACACGTTGGCGTAGAGCGCCGCCGAGCGTCTGGGGCGAAAGGTGAGGACAATACCGTAGAGTATGGGATACCACTTGAGAGGGTGTAGGTCAACTACGCGCGGATCGGACAGAAATTCGCGCAAATAGGGGCGCAGTGCGGCGGCGGTGGGCGCCTTCGGCGTGCCCAATTGGGCGACGAGTACGCCTACCTTAGAGGAGCCATTGGTCATTGGGATGGGTTCCGAATTGATCGAGTGAATGGGTCTGTTTATGTTAAATCGCCTTGAATATACCGCATAAATACGCACAGACCAGTCTCTTTGCCGCAGGGAGGATTCGCTATGCGCAGCATTTTCGTCGGTATTGAATACGCCGGTAAGTCGACTCTAATCGACCTATTGGGTCAGTACTATCGCCACCGTAACGTCCGCATTCACGGCGACGACCATTTTACCATTCCCGATTCGACGCTGAGTGCGCCTTCGCGCGAAATTATGGTAGGTCTGCCAGAGGATATCAAAGAGCGCATGCAGCGCATGCAAATTCATTATCACGTGGACATCATAAAGAAATATGCCTGCCCGCTGATCGCTGGCTGGCATATAGAAGAGGCCATCTACACGAATTTTTACGGCGACGATGCCGACAGCCCATACTACAAGCGATACGCCTATCAATTTCAGCGCCTTTACGAAGCGCAGGTCTTAGAGGCGCACCTGCCCGACATCGTCATGTTTCACGTTACGGCTAGCGACGAGGAAATTGCGCAGCGCATGCGCGATAGTCCGCACGAGTATCCCATCGTGCGCGAGGGCGATATCGGCGAAATTAAAAAGCGCTTTGACGAAGAGGTAGAAAAATCGCTCTTCACGCACGCGCATCGGACGGTTGTGCTGGATACGACGGGCAAGACGCCGCAGGAGTCCTTTGACGAACTCCTTGAGCTGTCTGAGCCGTTGGTTACGATGGGTGAAGTAGCGCTGCGTGCCATGGAAGTACCGCAGGGCGAATACGATGTGAAGTATGTCAACGGCGTGCGCCAAATGGTGCCGTCGATATAGGCTGCATGCGTTGGTTGCCGCGCTGTTGTGCATGGATGCTGCTGACCTGCGCGACGGCACACGGAACGTCCGATTGGCAGCTGCTGCGCGAAGATGTGCGCGCCTTAGGTGAACCTGCTTGCTTGGCCTGGGTTGGCGCAGCGCTGGGCGGTGCCCTGCTGGTGCACCCGCTCGACGGGCGTCTCAGCGGTCGGGTAGATAATATCTATGTCGAACCGCTGTTAGACGCCGGCAACACCTATTTGAGTTCGGCACACGCGCTTTCTGCCGCCGTTGCGCTTCGCGTAGCTGCGCACAATTGGGGATCGGAAGAACGGATCGCTGCGTCTTCGCAGGTGCTGCGTGCGCTGGTGCTGGCCAACGCTATGGTAGCGCCGCTTAAAGTCGCCGTTCGTCGCCAGCGGCCGGACGGCAGCAATCGCCTATCCTTTCCTTCCGGCCATTCGGCCAATGCCTTTGCCGTTGCCACGACGCTGGCGCGTCGCTACGGTCAGCGCGCTGCGGTTCCGGCCTATGTGCTGGCAGCGCTAGTGCCCGTGGCGCGCGTTCACGGTCGACATCACTACGTATCGGACGTGGTTGCGGGGGCGGGATTGGGCGCGCTGGCCGGATGGGTGACGACGCGGTCGTCGCGCCGTGCTGCCGTGGTCGCCGCCCCAGCACGGCTCGGTGACGGCTGGGGATTGCGCATGAGCTGGACATACTAAAACGGCGCGATTGGGTATTTTTTTTTATCTTTATAAAAAGATCACAACTTCTGTCAGCGCGAATGGATGCTCGGTTCTTGCTCCATCTACAGATGGGCTAAAGCACGCGCGGATTGGGCCATGAAAAAACGTCGTATTGCACTGCATATCCTGCTGCTCGCACTGTGTGTCGCCCACGGCAGCGGCTGGGCTGCGCTGTGTGCGCCGTGTTCAGCTGCGCCGCAGCCCATGGCGTGCCATGCGGGAGCCGATGTGACTATCGGCGCGCCCTGCTGCTGCGGGGTCATGGCGTGCGGCGAGGTTGAAGCAGTGCCGCCGTCGCTGCCTGCGGCAGATATAGCGCACGACGTGCAGTGGCATCCCGCGGTAAAACAGGTGTTGTACGCGCTACAGCTGCGCCCTCGGGTAGAAAAGCCTATGGTCGCAGTCCTTTCCGCTCCTCCCCCCCTATTTCGACTTCACTGCTCGCTGCTCATCTGATCGTATTCCCGACGTTTCTTTGCGGTATTTCGCGATTGGCCAACCGCTCGCACTAAGCGCATGCGTTTGGCCTGACAGGCACTGTGCTCGTACGCTGGCAGCGCCCAATACAGGCTCGTAAAACGGGAATTACTACATGATCAAGTATGCGGTCTTTATCTGCTGGCTGCTGTCTGTGCGCGCTCTGTGCGCGCAGGATGCGGCCTGGGATGATTGGCGGCGCGAGCACGTCGTCCAGGCAGATTCGGTTGCGTTCGATGTGAATGCATCGCTGCGTCACTACGTGCTCTACGCACAAATTCACAACCCAGAAATAGAAGCCATGCTATGGCGCTGGAAAGCGGCCCTAGACGAGGTTGTGCCAGCGCGCTCTTGGCCCGATCCGACGCTAACGGTTGGCCACTTTCTGCGTCCAGTCGAAACGCGGGTTGGCCCCCAGCAGCAGCGACTGGGCGTTGCGCAGCCGATTCCATGGCCCGACGAATTGGACGGTCGCCAGCTTGCGGCGCTGGCTGCGGCAGAGGCTGCGCGCTGGCGCTACGAAGAGCGCCGTGCTGAACTGACTATGCAGGTAGTCGATGCCTATTTCGCCTACTACTACTTGGAGCGCGCCATTGCGGTTACAGAAGGCAATATGCAGCTAGTGGCCTATGTAGAAGAAGTTGTCCGGACGCGCTTTCGCGGCGGGGGCGACGAGCACGGCGCGCTAATAAAGGTCCAGGTTGAATTGGGCAAGCTGGAAAATCATCTCAATTCGCTGCGCGATGGGTTGAAGCCCGCCGCAGTGCGGCTCAATGCGCTATTGGGTCGCCAAATTAAGCTGGCGGTTGCAGCTGTAGACTCGCCCCAAACAATCGATTTCGAAGCGGATTCGCTGCGCGTGCGTGCGCTGCAGCATAATCCGCACCTGCAGATGCTGCGCGCATTGGTAGCGCGCGCTCAATACGCCGTCGAGCTAGCGCAAAAAGAAGGCCGTCCCGATCTGATGGTGGGCCTGGACTATCTGCGCACGGGCGAGCGGGCGGGTGCCGGTGCGCAGAGCGGCAGCGATCCCATAGTGGTTATGGCATCGGTCAACGTACCGCTGTGGCGCGGAAAATACCGCAGCAAGAGCGATGCGGCCGCGGCGCATTACCAAGCCGCGCGCAGCACTTTGCGCGACGGAGAGGCCGCACTCTTGGCCGAATTGGACGATGCGCTGTTTCAATGGCGCGAGAGCGAGCGCAGTGCGGCGCTCTACCGCGATAACCTGCTGCCCAAGGCAGAGCAGTTGTTTAACGTGGCTCAGCAGGAATTCGCCGCAGGTCGCAGCAGCTTTTTTGAATTGATCGACGTCCAGCGCACGCTGCTGGAGTTTCAGTTGGCCTACGAAAGGGCGCGCGTGGACGGCGCGCGCCAGGCTGCGCGCATTGAGCGCCTTGCCGGACGGCGCCTGCCCAGCCGCAGCGTCCTTGAGAAGGAGCTATTGAGCAATGAATAGCAAGATAAAGATTGCGTGTGTGGGCATCGCGGCGCTGGGTTTGGGATGGTGGATGGGGTCAGCGTTCAGTGCGGATGGGCGCGATGGCGAAAATACGGCCATCGAGGACGCATTGTCGAACGGGGTGTGGACGTGTTCAATGCATCCGCAGATCCGCCAAACCAAGGCCGGTAAGTGTCCAATCTGCGCGATGGATTTGGTCGCTGTAGAGGCCAGTGCTGGCTCTGAGTTGGGTCCGCGAGAATTGGCCTTATCGCCAGCGGCGCAGAAGCTGGCCCAGGTGCAGACGGCTGTCGTAGAACGCCGCTTTGTCGAAGTGGAGACGCGCATGGTCGGCAAGGTAGCTATAGACGAGACCCGATTGCGCGACATTTCCGCCTGGGTGCCCGGCCGCATTGACCGTCTCTACGTCGACTATACCGGCGTGCAGGTCAACGAGGGCGACCACATGGTGTATCTCTACAGCCCCGAACTGCTTACGGCACAGCAGGAATTGGTGCAGGCCCTGCGCGCGCTGGAGCAGCTGGGTGATGGAGCCGTGCCATCGCTGCGTCAGACCGATGCGTCGACGGTTGAATCGGCCCGGCAAAGGTTGCGCCTATGGGGGCTGACGCCGGCGCAGGTAGCGCATATTGAAAGCGTGCGCACGCCGTCTGATCGGCTGACAATTTACGCGCCGTCTAGCGGCGTTGTCGTCGAGCGCCACGTGGGGCAGGGGGCCTATGTGAAGACGGGCGAGCGTATCTATACGATTGCCGATTTGTCGAGCGTGTGGCTAACGCTCGAAGCATACGAATCGGATCTGCCGTGGATACACTACGGGCAAGAAGTAGACGTTGTAGCCGACTCGCATCCGGGCGAGCGCTTTGGGGGGCGCATCGCCTTTATTAATCCGCTGCTCGATGAGGCGACGCGCACCGTTGCTGTGCGCGTCAACGTGCCCAATGGCGACGGGCGTCTTAAGCCGGGTATGCTGGTGCGCGCCGTGGCCCGCGCGCGCACGGCGGCGGACGGGCGGGTTATCGACGCGTCGTTGGCCGGTAAGTGGATTAGTCCAATGCACCCGGAAATAGTCAAAGACGAGCCCGGCGCATGCGACGTATGTGGAATGGCACTGGTACGTTCGGAAACGCTGGGCTACGCGGGGCGCGAGGTGGCTGATGTGCAGGCCCCGCTTGTGCTGCCCGTTTCGGCGCCGCTGATCACCGGCAAGCGCGCCGTCGTCTATGTCGCCGTGCCGGGTAAGGCCGGTCATTTTGAAGGTCGCGAAATCGAGTTGGGTCCGCGCGCGGGCGATTACTACATCGTCCAATCGGGGCTGCGAGAAGGGGAGCAGGTCGTAGTCAACGGCGCGTTTAAAATCGATAGTGCCCTGCAGATACAGGCCAAGCCCAGTATGATGAATCCCGCTGGGCAAGAGACGACTATCGGCGACGACCGACAGCAGGACTCGCTTGTGCACCCACGCATTTTTGAGGCGTACCTCGTCGTTCAACAGGGCCTGAGTGCCGATCGGCTTAGCGCAGCGCAGGTAGGAGCTGGGCAAGTGCGCTCTGATCTGCATCACATGGCTGAAGCCGCGTTGCCGGGGACCGATTGGGCGCAGTGGGGCCGCGTATCAGCCGAGATCGACAGCGCCGCGGCGATTCTATTGAACGCAGCCGACATCGGCGCGGCGCGCGCAGCCTTTCTAACGCTGTCCAACGCACTGCTGGCGCTGGCAGATGGCGCTGGATCCGAGTCGATGTATGACCTTGGTGTATATCACTGTCCTATGGCATTTGAAGGGGCAGGGGCGTCGTGGATTCAGCGTATAGAAGACGTGGCAAATCCCTATTTCGGCGCGGCCATGCTGCGCTGCGGCAGCCAACAGCGACGCCTTGCCGACGGGCGAGAATAAGGGGAACCCATGGGACGGAAATGCAATGCAGAGCGCTCGTGGCTGGATGCCGTACTGCGCTTCTGCTTGGACAATAGGGTCGTGGTGCTTTCGCTCGCTGTGCTCATGGCCGTTTGGGGCATTGTGGTATCGCCCTTTGACTGGGAGATAGATGGCCTAGAGCGCGATCCGGTGCCGGTCGATGCCATACCCGATATGGGTGAGAATCAGCAGATTGTTTTTACCGAGTGGATGGGGCGGTCGCCGCAGGATGTCGAAGACCAAATCAGCTATCCGCTGACGGTTGCGCTGATGGGCGTACCCGGGGTGCGAACCGTGCGCAGCTACTCGATGTTCGGGTTTTCTACGGTGTATGCGATCTTCGATGAAGACGTTGATTTTTACTGGGCGCGCTCACGCATACTGGAAAAGATAAATAGCCTGCCGGCCGATGCGCTGCCGTTGGGTGTGAAACCCGCGCTGGGGCCCGATGCTACGGCGCTCGGGCAGGTTTTTTGGTATTCGCTGGAAGGGCGCGACGAGCGCGGAGAGCCAACGGGTGGTTGGGATCTGCACGAATTGCGCAGCATTCAGGATTGGCACGTGCGATACGCCCTGCTCGGGGTCGAGGGCGTCAGCGAAGTCGCGTCGGTCGGCGGCTTTGTGCAGGAGTACCAAATTGACGTCGACCCAGACGCCATGCGTCTGTACGGCATTTCTATTGACCAAGTTTTTGATGCGGTGCGCATGGCCAATCGCGACGTCGGCGCACGCACCATTGAGATCAACCGCGTAGAATATGCGATTCGCGGGATTGGCTTTGTCAAAGAGCTGGCCGACATAGAAGATGCGGTTATACTGGCGCGCGATAACGTGCCCATCTACGTGCGCAACGTGGCGCGCGTGCAGCGTGGACCCGCGCTGCGGCGCGGCGCACTCGACAAGGAAGGAGCCGAAGTCGTCGGCGGTGTGGTCGTCGTGCGCTACGGTGAAAATCCGCTGCAGGCAATAGAGGCTGTCAAGCGCAAGATCGGCGAAATTGCTCCAGGGCTTCCTCAAAAGACGCTGGCCGATGGGCGCGTTAGCCAGATACAAATCGTGCCCTTTTACGACCGCTCCGATCTGATAGAGGAGACGCTGGGGACGCTGGCTGCAGCGCTGAGCGAAGAGGTGATGGTTACCGTCATCGTCGTGCTCGTACTGCTTGCGCACCTGCGCAGTGCGGCGCTTATATCCGGCCTACTGCCGCTGGCCGTGTTGCTGTGCTTTGTAGTGATGAAAGCTGCCGGGATCGACGCCAACATCGTCGCTCTCTCAGGCATTGCCATTGCTATCGGCACGATGGTCGACGTAGGCATTATCATCTGCGAGAATGTCCTGCGCCGCGTGCAGGAAGCCGATAAAGGCGACGAGCGACGGGAGGTCGTATTGGGTGCCGTGCGCGAGGTGGCCGGCGCCGTGCTGACGGCCGTGTTGACAACGGTTATTAGCTTTCTTCCCGTCTTTGCTATGGAGGGCGCCGAGGGAAAGCTCTTCAAGCCGCTCGCCTACACTAAAACCTTTGCCCTGCTCGCCTCCATCGCGCTGTCGCTGACCGTGCTCCCATCGCTGCTGAGCATCCTGCTGGACGGGCGCCTTTCCTCGGGTGCGCTGCGCCGCTTTGCCTGTGCGCTGCTAGGGTTCATAGGAGTGCTGTATGGTGCGTTCTATAGCGGCTGGCTGGGTGCATTCGTCGCTGTATTTGCCCTGTGTCAGTGGCTGCGCGATTCCCTGTCGGCTGCACCGCGCCGGGTGCTGGGTATGCTGTGTATAGGAGCCATTGTGCTGGGATCTGTCGGAGTGTTGGCCGATCACTGGTTGCCGCTAGGCGTCGAGGGCGGGCGTGGGCGCAATATCGCTTTTGTCGCACTCGTGGTGGGAGGCCTACTGCTGTTCTTTAAGGGGTTTCAGCGCGTCTATCCGCGCTACCTAAATTGGTGCTTACAGCACAAATGGCTCTCATCGATAGCTCCCGTCATCCTGGTTGTGATGGGCGGTGCGGCGTGGCTCGGTTTCGATGTGCTGCTCTCGTTTCTGCCGAGCAGCGTGCGTCGGTCGGCTCCTGCGGTCGCCCTAGCAGAGCGTTTTCCCGGCTTCGGCAAGGAGTTTATGCCGGCATTAGACGAAGGATCTTTCTTGTGGATGCCCACGACGATGCCGCACGCTTCTATCGGCGAAGCCTTGGACATGCTGCAAAAGCAGGACAGAGCGATTGCGCAGATTCCGGAAGTCGCAACGGCAGTGGGTAAGTTGGGTCGAGCCGAAACGCCGCTGGATCCAGCGCCCGTCTCTATGATCGAAACCATCGTGCAGTATCGCTCTGAATATCTGCTTGATGCACAGGGGCGTCGTCGACGCTTTGCCTTTGTCGAAGAACGGGAAGATGTATTTCGCACGGCTGCGGGCGATACGGCGCTGGCGCCAGACGGGCTGCCCTATCTAGTGCGTGGGCACTTTCAGCGCGATGCGGCGGGCCAACTGATACCCGACGAGGGCGGTCGGCCTTTTCGCCAGTGGCGCCCATCGCTCGATCCGTCGCTCAACCCGGGCCGGTCGGCGTGGAAGGGCGTGCAGACCACCGACGATATATGGGCGGCTATCGCTCGCGCCGGTCAGATACCCGGCTCGACTTCGGCGCCCAAATTGCAGCCGATTGCCGCGCGCATGGTTATGCTGCAGTCGGGTATGCGCGCGCCAATGGGTATTGAAATAAAGGGTCCGAGCCTGGAGTCCATTGAGGGGTTTGCACTTGCGCTCGAGCAGCGCCTGAAAGGGCTCCCTGCGGTAGAGGCGGCGGCGGTTAACGCCGACCGAATGGTCGGCAAGCCCTATTTGGAAATCCACATCGACCGGCGTGCGATTGCCCGTTACGGCATTATGCTGCAGAAAGTACAGGACGTCATAGAAGTGGCCATAGGCGGCAAACGCATCGCCACTACGGTCGAGGGGCGCGAACGATATGCCCTGCGCGTGCGCTATATGCGCGAACTGCGCGATACGATAGAGGGGCTGGAGCGCATTTTGGTGCCGGCGCCTAGTGGCGCCCAGATACCGCTCGGCCAGCTAGCACAGGTGCGCTACGCGCGCGGTCCGCAGGTCATAAAGGGCGAAGACGGATTTTTGGTAGGCTATGTGCTGTTCGACAAGCGAGAAGGCTGGGCAGAAGTCGATGTGGTCGAGCAGTGCCAGGCCCACATAGAGGAGGAAATTGCCAGCGGTAGGCTGGAAGTGCCACCCGGCATCAGTTTCAGCTTTGCGGGAAGCTATCAGAACCAGCTGCGCGCGCAGAAAAAACTAAAGGTGGTCTTGCCACTGGCGCTGTGGCTCATTTTTATAATACTCTATCTACAGTTTAAGCGCATAGTAACGACGCTGCTGGTCTTTTCGGGCATCGCCGTGGCGTGGGGTGGTGGTTTTGTGCTGCTGTGGCTGTACGGGCAAAGCTGGTTTTTAGACGGCTCGATCTTTGACGCGTCACTGCGTGCGCTATTCAATATCGAGCCGGTCAATCTGAGCGTGGCCGTGTGGGTGGGATTTTTGGCGCTCTTTGGCATCGCTTCTGACAACGGAGTGGTGGTGGCTACCTACCTGCGCCAGGTCTTTGCCGAACGGCAGCCGGCCACCCCGGAGCAGGCGCGGGCTGCTGCCCTCGAGGCAGGCTTGCGTAGAATACGCCCCTGTCTGATGACGGCCGCAACGACGATTATAGCGTTGGTGCCCGTCTTGTCGGCCAGCGGGCGCGGGGCTGACATACTGGTGCCGATGGCGATTCCCACCGTTGGCGGTATGATAGCCGTCGTATTGACGGTGCATCTCGTGCCGGTGCTCTATTGCGCCGTGGAAGAATGGAAATTGCGCACGGCGAATAGGGCAAGTACGGTTTGAGCCGTAGCGTGCTGAGTGACGTGTCATGGGCTGCGTATCATAGCGCAACTAACTCAATGTGAACAATTAGGAGGTATAGAATGAGCGCAATGGAGAAAACGGCGGCTTTTCTATCGGCTGCGCTACTGCTGGCTTGCGCAGTTGCTTCCCCTGCCGATGCGCGTTCGGCGCGCACGAGGCAAATGCCCAACGGCACGGTGCTGGGCTGCGTTGCGTGCCATGTCAATGCGGGAGGAGGAGGAGCGCGCAACGCGTTTGGCTTGCAGATTGAAACCGACTTTCTCTCGCAGGCCGGTTTTGCCGGCGTCGTGCTGTGGGGGCCAGAACTGGCCTCGCTCGATGCAGACGGCGATGGCGCTACAAACGGCGAAGAGTTGGGCGACCCGGAGGGAACGTGGCAGCAGGGCGATGCCAATCCAGAAGGGGACATTTTCTTTCCCTGGGATGCCGAAAGCACGCCGCCGCCGCCGCCCGCGCCAGTGCCCACAGCAGTGGAGGCAACGGGGTGGGCGCAGGTCAAGGTGCTGATCGCGCAGGAATAGAGTTTATTCACGAAAAGACATCTCGGAGCGCTGTCTCCGAGATGTTTTTTTGCTCTTGTCAAGATACCCCTTGGGGGTATATTAAATGGACGGATATTGCATCGAAAACGTCGTCTATTACAGACTGTGGAGAAGCGCGTATGACCGACGGGCAACGGCGCCGCGTGCGCCAAACGGACAAGGAACAGCTGCAAAAGCGACTTCGGCGCGTCGGGGGGCAGGTGCAGGGGATTGCGCGCATGATTGAGGAGGATCGCTACTGCGTCGACGTATTGGTTCAGGTCAGCGCGGCGCGGGCGGCGCTCGATAAGGTGGCGCTGCAGCTGATTGAAAACCACACAAAGGGGTGCGTGCAGCGTGCGCTGGCTGCGGGGGAAGGCGAAGAGGCAATTGATGAGCTATTGGATGTAGTAGGGCGTTTTACGCGCTAGCGGGATAAGCCATGGAAGACCGTGATATAGAGCGTAGCACATTCGATATTGGCGGTATGCACTGCGCGGCCTGTGCCCGTCGAATCGAACG
>JAYPJE010000008.1:0-84138 GCA_038128265.1 Gemmatimonadota bacterium | reverse complement strand
TGCAGAAAGCCGCCGGTATTGCACAGGTACAGGTCAATCTGGCGACAGAACGCATGGACGTACATTACGATCCCGGTTCAATTGACGAAGCGGAAATCGCCTGTGTGGTCGAGCAGGCCGGATTCAGCGCCCGCGTGCGCGACTCAGCAGTAGAAGAGGCGCTGGCCATTGGCGGCATGCACTGTGCAGCCTGTGCAAAACGCGTAGAACGGCAATTGGGCAATATAGAAGGCGTGCAGCGCGCGGAGGTCAATCTGGCTACGGAGATGGCCCTCGTTCGCTACAATCGCACGCAGGTAAAAAAGCGCGATCTGCGCACGGCGATAGAGCGCGCTGGTTATGTGCTTAAGCCGCCGGCCGACAGCGACGCGCGCGACGAAGAAAAGCGTGCCGAACTACAGCAGATGCGCCGCGCACTGAAGACCTCGCTGCTGTTTTGGGTGCCGCTCTTTGCACTGGAAATGGGCGGCATGGCTGGCCTGCCCGTGCCCGCTGCGCTCGCGCTATCTGAGTATCCGCTGCGCGTAGGCGTGCTGCACCTGGCGTTGGTGCTGCCCGTTGTGTGGATCGCGCGTCGGATATACGTCGAGGGCGTGCGCGCTCTGATTCGCGGCGGTCCCAATATGTTTACGCTCATTGCCATCGGAACGCTGGCCGCCTTTGCCTACAGCGCGTCGGGGTTAGCCTATGTCGCCGGCGGGTATGCCCTCTCGTTCTACTCGTATTTCCCAGCCGTTTCTACCATTCTCACGCTGGTGATACTGGGGCGCTACCTCGAGGCGCGCTCGCGCCAGCGCGCCGGCGAGGCGATGCGCGCTTTGTTGGGCTTGCGACCTCGTCAGGCGCTGCTGGTTGGACAAGGAGAGGACCGGCTCATCGATGCCGACGAGGTTGAAGTGGGCGATTTGCTGCGCGTGCGGCCGGGTGCGTCGATACCGGCCGATGGCGAAGTGGTGGAGGGCCTATCTGAAGTAGACGAATCGCTGCTTACGGGTGAATCGCTGCCGGTGACAAAGGCGCCCGGGGATGCCGTCATAGGAGGCAGCACCAACGGACGCGGTGTGCTGGTCGTGCGCGCGATGCGCGTTGGCGAGGCCTCCGTGCTGGCTCAGATGCAGCGGCTGGTCGAAGAGGCGCAGCTCGGTCGTGCTCCCGTCGCGCGAATGGCCGATGTGGTTTCGGGCTATTTTGTGCCCTTTGTGATGGGCGTGGCTGCGCTGGCGGCATTCGGGTGGTATGCGGCGGGCGCTGACGTCGCCTTTGCCATCGGCGTTCTGGTATCCGTGCTAATTATTGCCTGCCCGTGCAGTTTGGGGTTGGCCACGCCAGCAGCTATTATGGTGGGAACGGGACGCGGAGCGCAGTTGGGCGTGCTAATCAAAAATCCCGAAGCGCTGGAAACGGCGCAGCGCTTGGATACGGTTGTTCTCGACAAGACCGGCACCATCACGGAGGGGAAACCGCGCGTGGTTGGAATTCGGCCGGTTGGCGAGCACTGTGCGGCCGAGGTTATCCGTCTAGCCGCCGCTGTGGAACGGCATTCGGAACATCCCCTGGGAAGAGCGATTGCGGCGCATGCACAGCAAGAGGGCATCGACCTGCCCGATGTGTGCGACTTTTTCGCCGACGTTGGCCAGGGCGTGCGCGCGCAAGTGGGCGAAAGCTCTGTGCGCGTGGGCACGGCAGACTACGTGCACCAGGGAAAGGGCAACGACGAAGAAGTGGCGGATATGGCGTCGGAGACGCAGGTTTGGGTTGCGCGTGACGGGTGCCCGGTAGGGATGCTTGTGCTAGCCGATGCACCGCGTCCGACGAGCCGGGAGGGCGTGCAGCGCCTGCGCGCGCTGGGAATCGACGTGATCATGCTCAGCGGCGATCGCCGCGCCGTAGCAGAAGCTATGGCCGAGCGCGTGGGCATAGAGACGGTCCACGCAGAAGTATTGCCCGCTGACAAGGTCGAAGTTGTAAAAGCGCTGCAGCAGAGCGGACGGCGCGTGGCGATGGTAGGTGATGGAATCAACGACGCGCCGGCATTGGCACAGGCCGACGTCGGGTTGGCCATTGCTAGCGGTGTCGATGTGGCGGCCTCAGCGGCTGATATCGTGCTGATGAACAGCCGCATTGAAGATGTAGCGCGTGCCATTGAGCTCAGCCGAGCGACGATGCGGACAATCAAGCAAAACCTGTTCTGGGCCTTCTTTTATAACGCGGCGGGTATTCCCGTTGCAGCCGGGGTGCTCTACTTGCTGGGAGGGCCGCTGCTCAACCCCATGCTGGCCAGCTTGGCAATGGCATTTAGTTCGGTTTCGGTAGTGAGCAATGCGCTGCGACTGCGGCGCTTTGCCGCCTAGCTAGCGGCAATTGAAGCGGGCGAGACCGTTTGCCATATTTGTCGCTGCACAATAAGGAGGTGAAATGGCCACTATTTTGATGATTGGCGCCTTTGATACCAAGGGAGCTGAGTACGCCTTTTTGCGCGACGAGATACGCGCACGCGGCTGCCAGGTGCTCGCCGTCGACACCGGCGTTATTGGCGATGGAGCAGGTTTCCCCATTGACGTGGGCGCAGCCGACGTGGCGCGCGCCGGCGGGTCTTCGTTGGAGGCGTTGCGCGCCGCCGCGGATCGCGGTGATGCCATGAAGACAATGGGGCGCGGGGCTGCAGAAGTGGCCAAACGGCTTTACGAAGAAGGGCGCTTCGCAGGCATCGTCGGCATGGGCGGTTCGGGTGGCAGCAGCGTAGTGACGGCGGCCATGCGCGCTCTGCCGATTGGCGTGCCCAAGGTATGCGTGTCGACGGTGGCGTCGGGCGATACCTCTGCCTACGTCGGTGCCAAGGACGTAGTGCTGATTCCATCCATTGTCGACGTGGCGGGCGTCAATCGGATCTCTCGCGTTATCTTCTCTCGCGCGGCCGGTGCCATTTGCGGCATGGTCGAACGCGAGCCGCCGCCGGGCCACGACGAGGCGCCGATCGTCGTGGCGTCGATGTTTGGCAATACGACCGAGTGCGTCAACGCCTGCGTGGCCGATCTGGGTGGTAAGGGCTATGAAGTGCTGGTCTTTCACGCGACCGGCACGGGCGGTCGCACGATGGAGTCGCTGATAGGCGAGGGTTTGGTCGACGCCGTACTCGACATTACGACGACGGAGTGGGCCGACGAACTGTGCGGCGGCGTGTTTAGCGCCGGACCGACGCGTCTGGACGCAGCGGGCGCCATGGGGCTACCACAGCTGATTGTACCGGGCTGCATCGACATGGCCAATTTTGGCGGTATGGAAACCGTGCCGCAGCGCTATAGAGATGCCGGTCGGCTGTTTTACGAATGGAATCCGGCGGTTACGCTCATGCGCACAAGCGTCGAAGAAAATGCCGAAATGGGTCGCATCTTTGCCGAGAAGGCGAATGCGGCACAGGGTCCGGTTGCCTTTCTCTTGCCGCTGCGCGGCGTGTCGATCCTCGATGGAGACGGCGAGCTATTTTGCGATAGAGACGCCGACGCCGCTTTTTTCGATGCCCTAAAAGCGCATCTGCACAAAGAGGTGCCCGTATATGAAATGGACAGCAATATCAACGATCCGGCCTTTTCCACGCGTGCGGTGGAACTGATGCTGGGCTTAATAGCAGCGCGCAAATGAGGTCTGTTATGAGTGAGAAAAAGACGTTTGTAAAGCCAGAAGACGTAGAGACGCAGGTTTTCGACTGGGGTCAATTGAGCTGGTTGTCCGAGCCACTGGTCACCCAGGCAGAGCGCTTCAGCTGCGGCGTCGTTACGCTAGAGCCGGGTAAGGGGCACGTCCGCCACAATCATCCCTACAGCGAAGAGATCCTCTACGTAATAGAGGGCAAGGGCATCCAAACGGTCGAACTGCCTTCGGGTAAGCTCGAAAAGGAAATAAGCGCCGGGGAGTTGGTGCATATTCCCACCGCGGTGTACCACTCGACGATTAACAGCGGCGATGAGCCGATGAAACTGATTGCCATCTATGCGCCCTTTGGCCCAGAAGCCGAGTTGCGCAAGATGGATGGCGTGCGCATCGAAGCAGCGCAAAACGGCTGAGGAGGATACGATGGGCTTTACCCGAAGCGAAGTGCTTGCGCGCCTGCGTGGCCAAATTGAGGCGGGCGTGCCGATTATCGGCGCCGGTGCGGGCACGGGCATCAGCGCCAAATTTGAAGAGGCCGGCGGCGTCGATCTGATCATCATCTACAACTCCGGGCGCTTTCGCATGGCGGGTCGCGGGTCGCTTTCCGGCATGATGCCCTACGGCGATGCCAATGCCATCGTGATGGATATGGCCGGCGAGGTGCTGACGATTGTCGAGGATACGCCGGTGCTGGCCGGCGTCTGCGGCACGGACCCCTTTCGCCAGATGGACGTCTTTTTACGGCAGGTGAAAGACATCGGTTTTGCCGGCGTGCAGAACTTTCCCACCGTGGGCCTAATCGACGGCCTATTCCGCCAGAATCTCGAAGAGACCGGCATGGGCTACGGGCCCGAAGTGGAGATGATTCGCACGGCGCACGGCATGGACCTGCTGACCACGCCCTACGCGTTCAAACCCGAAGAGGCCGAACAGATGGCCGATGCTGGGGCCGATATTGTCGTGGCGCATATGGGGCTGACGACCAAGGGATCTATTGGTGCGACGACGGCCTATACGCTGGAGGAGTCGGTTGCGCAGGTGCAGGCGATTTGCGACGCGGCGCGCGGCGTCAACGCCGAGGTCATAGTGCTCTGTCACGGCGGGCCGATTTCCATGCCGGAAGACGCCCAGTACGTGCTGCAGCGCACGCGCGGCGTCAACGGCTTTTACGGCGCGTCGAGCATGGAGCGCCTGCCTGTAGAAGTGGCCATAACCGAGCACATAAAGAAGTTTAAGGCAATCTCATTTTAGCCCGTAGGCAACGCGAGGTAGGGAAATGATACGAGTATCGGTCGAAGGAATGAGCTGCGAACACTGCGTGCAGAACGTGCGTGAGGTCCTCGAAGCGTTGGACGGTATTGCGAGCGCAGCGGTGAGCTTAGAAAGGGGCGAGGCGCTGCTCGAAGGCGAGGCGGGCGACGACGCCATTCGCGCAGCGCTGGAAGAGGAGGAGTACGCCGTGCATGCCATTGTGCGCGGTTAGCGGTGCGGCCGTTAAAAAAAGTGGAGACTAAGCGCCTATTTGAGCGGGCGCAGCGCGACTACCCTTCTCGGGTCGAGCTGGCTTTCCTGCTGCAGAGTTTGGAAGATCCGCTCAACGTCGGTTCGCTGTTCCGCATAGCCGATGCCTGCGGGGCCAGCGAATTGGTCTTTACCGGCACCACGCCAACGCCTCCGCACGACGAGATTGAGCGCACCGGACGCGGTCACGAGCGCCGCGTTGAGTGGCGGCGCATCGCCCGACTCGAAGACGCGCTGACGGCGCTGCGCGCAGAGGGTTACCACCTCGTGGCCCTGGAGACGGCACAGAGCGCGCAGTGCTATTTAGAGTACGATTTTCCGCAAAAAGTGTGTCTGGTGTTGGGCAACGAGAGCAAGGGCGTGTATCCGGCGACGCTGGCCCAGTGCGATGGAGCGGTCTACATCCCCATGTATGGGAAAGGGCCGTCGATGAACGTGCACGTTGCCGGAGCGCTAGTGGCTTATAGGGCTCTTCTGGGCAAGCAATAATGCGTGTGCGCATCGTGCGCACAACAACCGAATACGGGGGAATATAGTGAAGAAGAGCGTTCTGATTACTGGAGCTGCCGGGCGCATTGGCGGCTATTTGCGCACGTACTGGGGCGATCGCTATGCGTTGCGCCTGGCCGATGTGCGGCCCGTGGAAAATCTGTCGGCGCACGAGGAATGTATCGAGATGGATATCGCCGACTACGACGCCTTTGCTGCGGCCTGCAGCGGCGTGGATGTAGTGGTCCATCTGGCCGCTGATCCGAGTATGCAGGCCGATTTCTACAAAACGCTGCTCAACCTGAATATCATCGGCTGCTACAACGCATTTGAGGCCGCGCGCGCGGCCGGCTGCAGCCGCATCGTTTTTGCCAGCAGCATAAACGCCGTCTTGGGACACGAGGACAAGACGCCGGTGCCGTGGGACATTCCCGTCTATCCCATCAACGTGTACGGGGCGACCAAGTGCTGGGGTGAGGCGTTGGCGCGGGCCTATGCCCACCAGTACGACCTTTCGTGCATCTGCGTGCGCATTGGCGGCGCGGCGTTTAAACAAGATGGCCAGTGGCAGGCAGAGCGCCCCAATATGGGCATCAGCGCGCGCGATCAAGCGCAGCTTTTTGCCCGCTGCGTCGAAGCGCCTGCCGATCTAAAGTTCAAAATTGTGCACGGCATTTCCAGGCACGTCCACTCTTGGATGGACCTAGACGTTTCGCGCGAGATCGGCTACGAGCCTCAAGACGGCACGGCGTTCTCGCACGTTGAATAGAGGGCTGGGAGCGCGCGGAACGCCCTTGCCGTCGCGCTGCCAGCACATGGGCAATCACGCGAATTGGATGTGCGGACACTATGGCTGACGCGGGTGAAAACGCCTACTTGGTGCACGTTTTTCACCGTCGCTACAAAGGGCGCGACGCGATCCACGCGGTGGGGCGGCTGGAATGTGGCCAGACGTTTGGGCTCATGGATAGGCGCTTGCGCCCGGCGTTCTACGTCCGCGCCGAAGACGTCGATCGGTGGCAGCACGACGTGTCAGCTGAACGCTGTGCGGCCGTCGATACGCCGCTGCGCACGCTGGTCGGCGATTCGGTGGTGCGCATTGAATGTGAGCGCGTTGCCGATCGACGTCGCTTGGCCGAGCGGCTAGCCGAAGGAGGCGTCCGAACCTATGAATCCGACCTGAACTTTGCCCTGCACTATCGGATCGAACGCGGCCTGCGCGGCGCCGTGCAGATCTCCGGTGCGTGGCAGGCTGGGCAGGGGGTAGATCGCGTCTACATAGATCCCGAAGTTGAAGCGTCTACGTGGGAGCCACGGCTTTCCCTGCTGGTGTTGGACATCGAAACGGCGCCCGACGCGTCCGCGGTCTACGCCGCGTCGCTGGTGGGTGGTCTTGCCGATGGCGATCCATCTGTAGAAGAAATTCACATCGTTGGTCCCCCGCGGCAGGGCGATCCCGCCCACGTTTTCTGCTACCCCGACGAGCCGGCCCTGTTGACGGCGCTGGCCGCGCGCATTCGCCACATTGACCCCGATATATTGTCCGGTTGGAACGTTATCGACTTTGACCTGGCCGTTTTGCAGCGGCGCTTCCAAGCCTGCGGGCTCGCGTTTAACTTGGGGCGCACGCAGGATGCCTCGCAGTTTCGCGAGAGCGACGTGTGGGGCGGCAGTCGCATGGTCGTATACGGTCGCCAAATTCTCGATGCCCTGCACCTGATGCGCGCGACCTTGCAGCGCTTTGAAGACTACCGTCTGGGCACGGTGGCGCAGGCTGTTCTCGGACGTGGAAAGACGCTGGAGGCGGAAGACGACGAGACGATGCCCGAGGCCATTGCCCACGCCTATGCCCACGACCGCCCGGCGTTTTGCGCCTACTGCATAGAGGATGCGCGCTTGGTGTGGGATATGCTGCGGGCCGAAGGGCTGGTCAGCCTTTCTCTGCGTCGCGCTCTGCTGACGGGCATGCCCCTGGAACGGGCTTGGGGCAGCGTTGCGGCTTTTGATGTCATGTATATCAGCCAGCTGCGCCAGCGCCAGATGGTGGCGCCGACGACGGGCGTCGACCGCGTGCGCGGCGCCGGCGCGCCGGGCGGTCTTGTCATGGAGCCGTCTGCCGGTCTTTATAGCCATATCTTCGTCTTTGATTTCAAAAGCCTCTATCCCTCGATTATGCGCACGTTCAATATCGATCCGCTAAGTCACGCCCGTGCAGCAGGAGAAGAGGAGGCGATTGAGGCACCCAACGGGGCGCGCTTTAGCCGCGAGCGCGGTATTCTTCCCGATTTGTTGGAGACCTTCTGGGCCCGTCGCGAAGAAGCGAAGGCGCGTGATGATGGTCTGGCTTCCTACGCCTACAAGATCATTATGAACTCGTTCTACGGCGTGCTGGCAACGGGAGCGTGTCGCTTTGCCGACGACGAATTGGCCGGTGCCATAACGGAGTTTGGACATTACATACTGCGCTGGACGCGGGACTGGTTAGAGCGCCAGCCCGGCTGCCGCGTCCTCTACGGCGACACCGACTCCGTCTTTGTCGACTGTGGCCTTCCCGACGACTGTTTGTGCGATGTGGCCCAGCGGCGCGGCGGCGAGCTGTGCGCGGCGGCCAACGCGGCCCTAGCAGGGCATATTGCCGAGCGCTATGGGGTGGCGTCGCGTTTGGAGCTGGAATTTGAAAAACACTACGTGCGCTTTTTGCTGCCGCCAATGCGCGGCTCAGACAAGGGGCGAGCCAAGGGCTATGCTGGCTGGCGCATGGGTGGGGATGAAGGCTATCTGGAAATCGTCGGTATGGAGGCGGTTCGGCGTGACTGGACTGCGTTAGCGCACCAACTGCAGCGCGAGCTGCTGGGCCTGCTCTTTGCCGATGCCGATGCGGCGCGCATCGAGGCGCTGGTCAGTGAGTGCGTGCGCAGCGTGCGCGCCGGCGAGCGCGATGGCGAATTGGTATATCACAAAGGCTTGCGCAAGCCTGTTTCTAGCTACACGCGCAACGTGCCGCCGCACGTGCAGGCAGCTCGGCTGCTGCCCAAACCGCGCGGTGTGATCCACTACGCAATAACCTGTGAAGGCCCGCAGCCGGTTGGTCATGTGCGCGCGCCGCTCGATTATGACCACTACGTAGAAAAGCAAATCGAGCCGCTAGTGCGCACGATTGCGCAGGTCTACCCGCTAGACGTCGAGGCTGCTATTCGAGGGGTCGGCAACCTATTTGATGCCGGAGCTTGGGCAAAAACGAAGGAGCGGCCGCAGTCGTAGGTCGTCGGTCTAGCCCAACACGCGGCCAAAAAAGCGCATCCAGTTGCCGTGAAAGATGGCGGCGATATCGGTCTCGGCGTAGCCCCTATCTGCTAGTAATCCCTCCAGCTTTTGCAGGTCGGCAATGGTATTGAGATCGCGCGGCGTCTGCTCCGTGCCGTAGCCGCCGTCCAGGTCGGAGCCGATGGCCGCGTGGCGGCAGTTGCCGGCTAGCTGACAGACGTGGTCTATGTGATCGGCTACTGCCGACAGCGACAGCACTTGGGGTGAGGTCTCGCCGCGCACCCAGTTGGGATAGAGCATCCAGGCATCGAGCGCTGCGCCGATGACGCCGTCGCGCTCGACGATTGCGGCGATCTGCTCGTCGGTCAGCTGGCGCTGGTTGGGCACCAGCGCGCGGCAGTTGTTGTGGCTGGCCAGCACGGGGCCGTCAAAGTGTTCGAGTGCTTCCCAGAACGCGACGTCGGCCAGATGGGTTAGATCGAGGGCGATGCCGGCCGCGCTCATTTCGCGCAGCAGAGCAGGGCCCTGGTCCGTCAGTCCCCCTTCCGTTCCGGTTCCATGCGCGTAGGCGCTTACGCCGTAGTGCGAGAGGCTAATCTGGCGCAGGCCAAGTTCGTACCACTCGTGCACCTGCTCAGGCCACACAATGGGGTCGGCGCCCTCCATGCTTAGGATAAAGCCGAGCGGTGCGCCGTCCTGTGCGCGCTCCCAGGCGCCCCGCAGCTCGTCCATTTGCCGCGCTTCCGTTATGAGCCGCACCTTGCCTTGGCTCTCCAATACTCGGTAGTAGGCTAGCTGTCCTCGTGCTCTGGCGCAGGAAATTTCCTGGCTGGCTGCGCCGGTGGATAGGCCGGGGCGTGCCGTGCGCGAAATAACGGTGACAACGGAGAGAAAGACCTCACCGCGGCGCATCTCCGGCAAGGTGGTCGTGCCGTTGCCGCGGCCTGGCTGCGTCATATCCTTTTCCAGCTCGCGAATTGCATCCACTTCTAAATCGAGGTTGCGATCCCAGTCGATGGCGTTCATCGCGAGGTCTAGGTGGGCGTCTATTAGCAACATCGCTCGTCCCTCTCTATCTATGTGATCTGTGATATGGGAAATCAGTTTGCTTGTCGTTTCGGCGGGGCAAGCCCATTGCAGCAGGTCGCACCGAAACGACTACGTGCTCGGTGCATGCTGCTGTTCCAGCGCCGCGTATTCGTCGAGCAGGCGCCCATAGGTTTCCACGGCGGCGCGATTCGGCGTGATGGCTTCGCCCACCGGTTGGGTGAAGGGTTCAACGGCATTCTGCCACGGTGTCTTTTCAGCCGCTTGGGCTGCGCGCAGGGCCGCACCGAGAGCGGCGGAATTGGTCGTTTCAAACTGATGCACCGGACAGTTGTGCACGTCGGCATACACGCGCAAAATGTCGCGATTGGCCGACGCGCCGCCGGTTACGTAGAGCGACGTGATATCGATGCCCATCCAGCGCGCGTGTAGTTTCGACGAGAGGGCCTGTGCCTCGATGACGGCCCGCACGTTGGCGTTGACGTCGGCGCGGTCAAGGCGGTGGCGCACGACCTTGGGTTCGGAAACCTTGGGCACGATTTCCGGATCGAAGTAGGGCAGCATAAGTGCGCCGCCGTTGCCGGGTTGGGTCTGGCGCAGGGCGGCGGTAAAGCCGTCCCAGTCTAGCCCGTATTCATCGCGTACAGCCTCGCGTGCCAAGCTCCCGTTTAGAAAGCAGACCAGCGCCATGTAGTTGCTGTCGTCGGGCAGGGCAAATACGCAGCCTTCGCCGCTGCGCGACACGCGCGGCTGGTCCATGCAGGCGAAGAGCGTATCCGAGGTGCCCAAGCTCAGAGCAACCCTACCCGGTTCGATGAGACCCAGGCCGATCGCGCTGCAGGGGTTGTCTCCGGAAAAAGGGAGTATAGCACAGTCTTGGGCAATGCCGTAGCGCGCAGAAAAATACGGGCTAATCGAACCGATAAACGCGCCCGACGGGGCAACGGGCAGCAGCTTATTGCCTAGTTCGGGCGCCGTTGCATCGAGTGCTGCAGAGTTCCACTGGCGGCTGCGTATGTCCATGAGATTGGTGCCGCTGGCATCGCCCGGATCGACGCCTACCAGCTTCCCGGCCAGCAGGCTGGCCATATACGATGACACGAGTCCGATATAGTGGGTTTGCGCATATCCTTCGGGCTCTGTCTGGTAAAACTTGCGAATCTGCGGCCCGCTAAAGCGCTCAAAGGCCGTATTGCCCGTTAGGTCGAGGAGGGCATCGCGGCCGCCGACTCCAGCTTCGATTTGGGCGCACTGCGTCCCGGTCGAAGTGTCCATCCAGATGGGCGAGGTGGCGCGCGAGAAAATGAGCTCGAGCTGGTCGGCCAAGTCGCGCTGTGGATCGAGATGGGCCAGTGCTTCGGCAGCCGAGGCGTTCAAGTAGACCGTGCCATGCTGCTGGCCGCTGCCGGCGATGGCTCCTATTTCCCCCAGGCTGACGCCCTCTGTGCGCAGTGATTGGAAGAGTAGGTCGAGCGCTTCGGTCCACATGAGTGGCGCGCTGTGCACGGCACCGTTATCCAATTCGATCACACCGTTTTCAACGCCGTAGCGCTCGGCGAAATGCTCGTCGAAATTGACCGAGACTTCGGCTGCGATTGCGCGCTCATCGGTGTCTATCACTAGGCCAGTCAATGATTGCGTGCTGGAATCAAGGCCTAAATACTTGCCCATGAAAAACCTCTACTATAGTTTCTTATTTTGATGGACGCATAACTTAACAAAAGATCTCAACGAGAGGCAAAGAATGGAATCAGTGAGCGCCGCGCATGCCGATCCAATGGCAACGCTAAGCGAGTACGACCCCGAAGTCGCCGCGATTATTCGCGCTGAAAACAAGCGCCAACACAACAAAATTCGCCTTATTCCCTCCGAAAACTACGCCAGCCGGGCCGTGTTAGAGGCTACCGGCACTATTCTCACCAACAAGTATTCTGAAGGATATGCGCAAGACCGCTATTACGAGGGACAACAGCAAATCGATAAGTTGGAAATGCTCTGCGTAGAGCGCGCCAAGCAGGTCTTTGGTGCCGAGCATGTCAACGTCCAGCCCTATTCGGGCTCGCCGGCCAATCAGGCCGTCTACGTGGGGTTGGCCTCGCCCGGCGACGTGGTCATGGGGTTGTCGCTGGCGCACGGCGGACACCTGACGCACGGCGACAAGGTGAGCATATCGGGTATGCATTACACGTCGGTGCAGTACGGCGTGCGCGAAGAGGACGGTGAAATTGACTACGCGCAGGTCGAAGCGCTAGCCAAAGAGCACAAGCCACGGCTGCTGTTCTGCGGCGCGACGGCCTATCCACGCGTCGTTGACTTCGAGCGTTTTGCCGCCATTGGCAAGAGCGTGGGCGCGATTGTCGTCGCCGACATTGCCCATATCTCGGGGCTGGTCGCCGCCGGTGTGCACCCTTCTCCGGTGCCGCACGTCGACGTGGTCACCACGACGACGCACAAGTCGCTGCGCGGTCCGCGCGGTGGTATGGTCATGTGTAAAGAGGCGTATGCTGAAGCGCTCGACAAAGCCGTTTTTCCCGGCTTGCAGGGCGGTCCGCACAACCATACGACGGCCGGTTTGGCGGTAGCGCTGAAAGAGGCGATGACGCCAGAATTCAAAGCCTACGCACAGCAGATCGTCGACAATTCGCGCGCGCTGGCCGCGGCGCTGGTCGAGCGTGGTTTTGCCCTTAGTTCGGGCGGCTCGGACAACCATCTTATCCTCATCGACGTGACGAGTAAGGGGCTAACGGGCCGGCAGATGGCCAAAGCGCTGGATGCCTCTGGTATTGTCTGTAACTTTAATCGCATTCCCTTTGATCCGCGTCCGGCGATGAATCCCAGCGGCATCCGCATCGGAACGCCCGCCATTACCAGCCGCGGCTTTGGCGCGAGCGAAATGGTGCAGTTAGCCGACTGGATGGACCGCGTCGCGCAGGTGCGCGCCGACGAAGCGCTGGACCTGGACGGCCGCAAAAACGCCTATCGCGAAGTAGCCAGTGAGGTGCGCGCCCTCTGCGATCGCTTTAAGGCACCCGGCCTGCTCTACGGCGAAGACGGGCGCGCTGTTGGCTGAACCGCTGCGGGTATAAACGGAGTCGTCCCATGAAGATTCGGCGCATTCACCTGCGCGTGGTCAACGTTCCGGAACGGCATCACGTGCTGCCGTGGTGGTCCGACGAGCACTACGGTCAGCCGCTGCACCAGCGCGCGGAGCACGGGATTGCTGAGGTCGAGACCGATGCTGGTTTAATTGGGCTAACGCAGATCGAGCGCTTTACGCCCGACGCCGTCGTCGAAGAGCAGCTCAACGCTTGGCTCGGCTGCAATGTGCTCGAGGTGAATCTGGCCCAGCCGGCCCCGGCGCTGCCCGGTTCGTTTGAACAGGCCGTGCTCGACCTGCGCGCGCAGGCGCTGGGCGTGTCGGTGCACCAGCTGCTGGGTGGACGACTGCGCGAGTGGGTGCCCATCACCCAGTGCACCGGCTATAAGTCGCCAGCTAACACGGCCGAAGACGCGCAGTGGGGCTGGGACCAGGGCTTCCGGCACTACAAGATGAAATGCATTACCGCTTCCGAAACGACGGCCGAAGCGCGCCTGCGCTACGTCGTCGATCGCGTGGAAGCCATTCACCGCGCGCTGCCGGACATGGTCGTTCGGCCGGACATTCGCTGGCGCCTGGAGGAGGTGTGGGTCGCCCAAGAACTGGCCCGCCGCCTTCAGGGTCACGCCATCGATGCCCTCGAAAGTCCGATTGCCAAGGGGGCCTCGGCCGGCACCTTTTCAGAGTGGCGCCGCCTGCGCCAAACGATTGCACTGCCGGTGGCTGATCACGTCTACGACGCGGCCGATCTGGTGCGACGCTTTCAGGCCGAAGCGTTGGACTATGCCATTGTCGGCGCGGCCACGGCCACTGCTACGCTCGCCCAATCGCAGTTGGCACACAGTCTAGGTATGGGTGGTTGGTCGCAGACGGTAGCCTATGGACCGGGTGCAGCGCTGGGCCTGCACGTGGCGGCCTGCATGCCGAACCTGAGCCAGCCCTACGATATGGTCGGTCCAATGGCGTGGGACAATGATTTGACGAATGAACCCTTCGAGTTTGCCAACGGGTCTCTGCGCGTGCCGGACCGTCCAGGTTTGGGTTTTACGCTAGACCGAGACGCCGCGCAGCGGTATCTGGTGCGCGAGAAAGTATTTGAGCTATGAGCCATATTTATGAGGCGCTCGGCGTGCCGACGATCATCAATGCCGTCGGTCCTTCTACCCGATTGAGCGGCGGCATTATGCGGCCGGAGGTGGCAGAAGCCATGGCTGCTGCCTCCCAGTACTGCGTCGATATCGCCCATTTGCAGGCGCGTGCCAGCCAGATCATTGCCGACTACACCGGTGCTGAAGCGGGCTATGTGACAAGCGGCGCCGCGGCGGGTCTGCTATTGGGAACGGCGGCCTGCGTCACGGGATTGGATCCGGGCAAGATGAACCGCCTGCCCGATACGACGGGCATGAAAAACGAAGTGATTATGGCGCGCAGCCACCGTAACTTCTACGATCACGCCGTGCGTTCGGTGGGAATCAAGCTGGTCGAAGTGGGCATTGCCGATCGCTTTAGCGGCGCCGGCGTGCGCGACGCCGAGGGTTGGGAAATGGGCGCGGCGGTCAACGAACATACGGCGGCCGTAGTGTATGTGTCCTACGCCCACACGCAGCCCCCGCTCGCCGAAGTCGTGGCAGCGGCCCATGCGCACGGCGTTCCCGTCATCGTAGATGCGGCTGGCCAGGTGCCTCCCGTGGAAAACCTCAAGCGCTTTATCGCCGAAGGAGCCGATCTAGTGGCTTTTAGCGGTGGCAAAGCGATCGGTGGACCGCAAAGCTCGGGCATTCTGTGCGGCCGCGCCGACTTGATTGCTGCCGCCGCGCTGCAGCATCTCGATCTAGACGTGATGCCGGAGCTGTGGCACCCGCCGGCCAGCCTCATTGATCGCACGCAGCTGCCCGGCGCGCCGCAGCACGGCATCGGTCGTCCGTGCAAGGTAGGCAAGGAGGAAATCGTCGGTTTGCTGACCGCCCTGCGGCTCTTTGTCGAAGAGGACGCGCAGCAGCGTCGACAGCGCTGGTTGGGTATGATGGAAGAGCTGGTGCGCGAAAGCGGCGAGCTCACGCATGCGCAGATCGCAGTCGAAGCCGATCGCAAACGCGCCGAAGTGCCGTCGGTGCGACTGGTCATCGACGAAGAAGAGGCGGGCCTGTCGGCGCTTGAATTGGTGCGGGCGCTGGAAGAAGGCACGCCGAGCATTGCGGCCAATCCGACGTATGTCAGCGAGGGCGCCGTCGTTTTTGGCCCGATGTGTCTCAAAGAAGGCGAGGCTTCTCTTATTGCCGCACGCCTGCGCCAGCTGCTGGGTGAGTAGATCTGCGATCAGTCAGATTTAAAACGGAGGGTAAGGAGCGATCCTTACCCTCTTTGCCTTTTAGTCGGTCCCAATGCGCTGCGATCCACGGTCGAGTGGAGTGGCTCCATCGTTCCAGCAGCGACGGTAGGCCTGCATGCCGAACTGATCAAAGTCTTCGCACAGAAAAAACATGCCACCGCCGATAAGGCGTCCGCCCGCTCGCATGTGGTCGAGCAGGGTGCGTCGCAGGCTGGTGTTGCGCGGTGCCGTCTCTAAGTCGATATCGTCCTTGCCGAATACAAAGACGAGGCCGGAGCGGTCGCCCGAGGGTATGGGATAGAGGTAGAGTTCGCGCTGCCACAGCACCATGTTTGAGTCGGGTCGATAAATTTGCGCCAGCTGCGGGTTCAGGATCCACGATCCACAGGAAAAAGCTGAGAAAGGCTGCTGTGGAAAGTGGTGCGCAAAAAACGCCATGGCCTGCTGCATGGATTCGCGGCAGCGCGCCAGCGTCATCTGGCCACCGGTGGGAATGTGCACGTCGAGAACGGGGTCGCCCGGTGCCAGCACGCACTGCCAATCGTCTAGCGGGAGTGCAAGCGTATGGGCCGTGGCGTAGCCGTCAGGAGCAATAGCAGTGCCGTGTACGGCTCGACCTGCCTCCCAGAACGCGGCGCGGCGGGCGCCCGGTGCGTCGGCTGCTGTGGCGAGGCCTTCCCCATCAAAGTGGCTGCCCTCCGTGGCCAGCGCGACGACGGCGCGCGTGCTGCGATGGCGGTAGACGTGCACGTATGCGGGGAAGGGGCGAATCATATATTCTAGCCGGCCAATCCGATAGAGATCGCCCAGCACGTAGTTGCGCAACCAGTAGAGTGCTCCGGGCAAGACGCCTACGCGCCCGTCGTGGTGCTCGCGATAGCGCCCCAGCGTTTCCGGGTAGTGGCGCCCGCAGGTGGCGCGGCTGACGTCGCTGGGAATGCCGTGTCGGGCGTGCGCGGCGCGCATGCGCGGAATGGCTGCCAAGCCGACCAACAGGTAAAACGCGCCAGAGAGGTCATCCAGCGCGCGTTCGAGCGTCGGCCACTGGCGGATCTTGGCCGTTTCGTAGTCGAAATGCTCGCCCAGCAGGCGCTGGCAGTGCCAGGCGAATTGGAGCAGAGGAAGTGACGCTGCCGTGCGTTCGGCCGCTAGGAACAGCGCTTCGTGGGTATTGTCGGGAAGGTGAGCCCAAGCGGCGTATTCCCGAATGCTGTCGGGGCGCAAGAAGTGCGGGACATCGTCGGGCAGCGCGGCAACGGAGTCTTCCCAATGCGGTGCAAACAGCTCGGTGGCTTCGGGAATGGAGAGCTGTTCGAGCACGCCGTGTAGCGCATGTGAATGGCCGGTAGAAGACATGTATTTTCGTTTCGCGTAGGCGACGCAGTGTGAGCAGGGCCGTTTATATAACGAAGTTCGGCGTTGAATTCAAGGTGGCACTATGGACATAGCATACGATGGCGCGTTCGAGATTTTGCGCAATCGCGTTTGGCGGACCTACCGAGGCGGCGCCGTGCTCAATCGCATCGAGGGACTGGTCGACGGCGACGACCACTTCCCCGAAGACTGGGTGGGTTCGACGACGCGGGCGGCCAACGCCGGGCGCGAGCATGTGCACGATGAGGGCGTGGGCAAGGCGCGGACGCCCGATGGGTGCGTTGTTTCCATGGAAGAAGTCTACAGCGGCGATCCCGAACGGGCGCTGGGGCGCGAGCACGTGCGCGCATTTGGCAGCCATCCACAGCTGCTGGTCAAGCTGCTCGATGCGGCTATGCGCCTACATATTCAGGCGCATCCGTCCGTCGCATGGGCTCAACGGAATTTGGGTGTGCACAGCGGCAAGACGGAAGCGTGGTACGTGTTGGAGACGCGCCAGAGCCCGGCGTGGGTCTATTTGGGCTTCCAGCATCCGCCGACGCCGGCCCAGTGGAAGCGCATTGTAGAAGACCAGGACGTGGGGGCGATGGAGGCCTGTTTTGAACGGGTGCCGGTGACACCAGGTGATGTGCTGCTGGTCGAAGGCGGCGTGCCGCACGCCATCGGTCCCGGCATTTTCATGGTCGAAGTGCAGGAGCCCACCGACTACGTCGTGCGCTGCGAGTATGCGCACGGTGGCCTGGCGCTGCCCGAATCGTCGCGCACGATGGGGTTGGGACTCGATCGCGTATTGGATCTATTTGACTATACCGACTATCCGCTTTCGCAGGTCGCCGCGCGCTTTGGGCCGCGTGCTCGCGCGCTGGTCGAGGGGGCAGGAGGACGCGAGGTCGCCCTATTGGAGGCCCCGCAGACGGACCGCTTTGAGCTGCGGCGCATAGAGGCGCTGTCCGGCGTAGAGTTGTCCATGGATGGGCGCTTCTCCATTCTCATTGTGCTAGAAGGAGAGGGCGTGTTGAGTGCCAACGGTGGACAGTGGCGGCTGCGGCCGTGGTCGCGCTACTTCCTACCTGCGGCCGTAGAGCGGGTAGCGGTACAGGGTCGGTGCACGCTGCTGCGCGCCCTGCCGCCCAGACCGTAGCGCTTTCCGCAGTCGCGCTGTGATTGCGCTAAGCGTGCAGCGAGCCCCAATAGGCGGCCCCGAGCAGCGCCGTTTTGTCGTTGAGCACGACGTGGACGGGAACGGACTCAAGCGCCTGCCGCATGCGACCCTTGTGGAGAAAGCCCTCCATAAAGCGGCTCTGCTGCAGCCGCGTGAGGATCTTGGGGGCGATGCCGCCGCCGATAAAGAGTCCGCCGGTCGACATGAGCTTGAGCGCTAGGTTGCCGGCCTCGCAGCCATAGAGGTATACGAAGAAGTCCATTGCCTCACCGGCCAGTTCACAGCGCTCTTCTAACGCGGCATGTGCGATGGCATTGGAGCGGTCGCCTTCGGCCATCGCTTCGCGCAGCCATGCGCTCTCGCGCTCGGGCTGCCGTTCGCGCAGAAAGTCGTAGACCGAGGCTAGGCCGGGTCCGGAAACGACGCGCTCCCAGCTGACGTGGTCAAACTGTCGGCTCAGATAGCGGGCGAGTTCGATTTCTATATCGCCGCTGGGCGAAAAAGTCGAGTGCCCGCCCTCAGAGGCAATCGACACGTGGCGTTGGCCGGTCCACACCAGACCGCCCTCACCCAGGCCCGTGCCGGCAGCAATAACGGCGACGTTGCCTTCGGCGTCGGGCTCGCCGGCGTTGAGCGTATAGAGGTCGTCTTCGCGCAGCGCGCGCGTGCCGTACGAGGTGGCCTGCAAGTCGTTGAGCAGGTGGACTTCATCGATGCCGAGGCTGCGCTTGATATGCTCAGGGTCAATCATCCACGGCAGATTGACGGCGCGCACCGGCAGCTGGCGCACCGGGCCGGGCACGCCGAGCACAATGCGCTGGGGTGCGTGTCCGCTCTCTTCGATAAACGCGGCGAGCAGGGCGCTGGTATCGGCGTAGTCGCGCGTGGTATAGCGCGTCTCAAACAGGGGTTCGAATCCGCTGTCCTGCGGTTGGTAGGTGGCCAGGTAGGTCTTTGTGCCGCCTACGTCGCCGGCTAGAATTATAGTTCCGCCCATTTTCTCCACTCCTCGTCCATTAGTGCGTTGGCTTCTTTGGGGCCCCAGGTGCCGGCCGGATAAGAGGGCACGCGCCCCGAGAAGGTCGCATGCCAGGCTTCCAAGAGGGGCATGAGCAATTCCCACGACTTTTCGATCCAGTCGCTGTCGGCATAGAGCGTGGCATCGCCCTGCAGGCAGTCCAGCAGCAGCGTTTCATAGGCATCGGGCGTGCGCCCGCCAAAGGCATCGGCGTAGGAAAAGTCCATCTTCACGTTGCCCAATCGCACGTCGGGACCGGGTATCTTGCCGTTAAAGGAAAGCGAGATGCCCTCTTCGGGCTGGATGCGTATGGTCAGCGTGCTCGGCGGCAGGTCGGCGTCCTGCTGGAAAATCTGATGCGGAGGACGGTGAAATTGCAGGGTGATCGCACTGGCGCGCTTGGGCAGGCGCTTGCCGGTGCGCACGTAGAACGGCACGCCCTGCCAGCGCCAGTTATCTATGGTGAAGCGCAGCGCGGCAAAGGTCTCGGTGCGCGAATCGGGCGGCACGTCCTGTTCCTGCAAGTAGCCCTGAACCTGCTCAGAGCCAGCATGGCCGTCGGCGTATTGGGCGCGCACCGCGTAGCGGTCTACCTCGCCGATGCGGATGGGACGAATGGATTTGAGCACTTTGAGTTTTTCTAGGCGCACGCTTTCCGCATCAAAGGTCGAGGGCGGTTCCATGGCGACGACGCAGAGAATTTGCAGCAGATGGTTTTGTATCATGTCGCGCAAGGCGCCCGACGTATCGTAATATCCAGCGCGGTGCTCGACGCCGACGCTCTCGGCGGCGGTGATCTGCACGTGGTCGACGTAGCGACGATTCCACAGCGGCTCAAACATAGAATTGGCCAGGCGAAAGACGAGCAGGTTTTGCACGGTCTCCTTGCCCAAATAGTGGTCGATGCGGTAAATCTGGTGTTCCTTGAAC
The DNA here is from genome assembly GCA_038128265.1 of Gemmatimonadota bacterium. Lineage (GTDB taxonomy): Bacteria > Latescibacterota > UBA2968 > UBA8231 > UBA8231. The sequence continues at coordinate 64,259 of JAYPJE010000008.1, read as the reverse complement.
ACGCCGTGCAGGGCTTCGTTGAGCTGGCGGGCCGATTCGTAGTCGTGGCCGAACGGCTTTTCGACGATGATGCGCGCCCAGCCCTGGCCGTCGACGTTTTCGCGGTTGAGCCCAGATGCCCCCAGCTGTTCGACGATGGAGAGGTAAACCTGCGGGGGAACGGAGCAGTAGAAACAGCGGTTGCCGCGCGTGCCCCGTTCCCGGTCGAGCGCATCTAAGCGCTGGCGCAGGGCCGCATAAGTGGCCGGGTCATCGGGTTCGCCGCGCACGTAGTACAGGCCAGCGAGAAAGGCATCCAGGTGTTCGGCATCGAGCTGGTCGACAAATTCGCCGAGCGCTTCGCGCACGTGCTGGCGAAACGCATCGTCGTCCATGGGGCGGCGCGCCACGCCGATCAGAGCGAAGGATGCGGGCAGGCGCCCCTGCTGCGCCAGGTGCCAAATGGCTGGAGCTAGTTTGCGCCGGGTCAGATCGCCCGACGCGCCAAAAATGATCAAATTGCAGGGATCGGGAATGCGGTCTGCCGCCATGAATGTGCCCGACATGCATCGACTCATTTCTATGATGTAGTTGCAGGCGTTGCAACGCCCATAAGCAATAGTGCAGCACAATATAACCCACGGCATCAGACGGGTAAAATGCGCTGCTTGCGGGGGGCATATACAACAAAAGGCCACGGCACTTGCGCGCCATGGCCCCCCACACCGCCTCGTGTGAGCTGTCCCAAGTGTAACGGTATGCAAGAAAAATGTCAAACGCATAATGCGTTTATTTTTAGGTATATACGGCCTTTTTTCCTGGTTCGATCATTGAGTGACCTGCGGCGATAAATTATATTCGGAGGCCAATATGCAACGCGCAGAACAAGATGCGGGAGGTTGGTGAATGGAGCATTTCCTGGTTACGGGCGGCAGCGGATTTATTGGTTCCCATTTGTGCAGAACGCTCTTGCAAGATGGAAATGCCGTGCGCGTGCTGGATAACCTATCCTCGGGCAAGCGCGAGAACGTAGCCGATATCGCTGGCGATATTGATTTTCGCGAGGCCGATCTATGCGATGATGCTGCCCTACAGCGCAGCGTAGAGGGTATTGACTGCATACTGCATCACGCCGCTGTCGCGTCGGTGCAGACCTCGGTCGAGCAGCCGCTGTTGGAACAGCAGACCAATGCGGTGGGCACGCTGCGCCTGCTCGAGGCGGCGCGCAAGGCGGGGGTTCGCCGCGTGGTTTTTGCCGCATCGGCCGCCGCCTATGGAAATGACCCGCGCGTGCCCAAGCGCGAAGATATGGTACCGACACCCGAGTCGCCCTATGCCATTTCGAAGCTGTGCGGCGAGCACTACTGTCGCGTGTACAGCAATCTGCACGGACTGCAGACCGTTTGCCTGCGCTATTTCAATGTTTACGGACCGCGCCAAGATCCCGCATCGCCCTATTCCGGCGTGATTTCCATATTCGCGCGCCAGATGCTAGGTGGCCGAGCGCCCGTTGTTTTTGGCGATGGCACGCAGACGCGCGATTTTGTCTACGTGCGCGACGTCGTCGCCGCCAATATGCTGGCCTGCCGAGTCGAACGCGCGCAGGGGCAAGTCTACAACATTGGTAGCGGATCTAGCTCGAGCCTGCTGGATCTGCTGAGCGCCCTCAATCGCGTGCTGGAATCGAATATCAAAGCCGACTTTGCCGAGTCGCGCTCCGGCGACGTGCGGGACTCGCTGGCCGATATCGATCGCGCCCGACGCGAGCTAGGCTATGCGCCGGCGACCTCGCTGCAGGAGGGGCTGCGCGATGTAATAGAATGGATGCGCACTGCCGCCGAGTCTTCATAGGTGCTTGCCGTTCGCTATCAATAGCTCGATATTGGGGAAAATGCGCCGTCTTCCAAATACAGACGACGTGGAAAGTTTCCATATATGGCGACTATAGTAGACGGCAAGAGCCGCATACCCTTTATGCGCGGCATGTTGGTGCACTACCTCATTCAACGCGGGTTTGCCCACGAAGAATCGCGCGATATTGCCAACGAAGTGCGCGAGCGCCTGGGCAAGCAGAACGACGTGCGCAAGAAGGAGATGGTGCGCCTTGTAGAAGAGATTATCGGCGAGCGCTCCGACGGCGCCGCGCCGGGCGACCTCGTCTTTTGGCAGCGCCAGGTCACGCAGATTACCGTGGTGCGACAGAACGGCGCACATCCCTTCTCCAAAGGCCTGCTCGCCCGTTCGCTCGAAGTAACGGGTCTGGCGCCTGATCTGGCCTACGGCATAGCTAGCCAAATAGAGAACAAAATCATCGACCTGCGGCGCGAGGAAATTGGCCACCGCGAATTGATGCGGATGACGGCTGATTTACTGGGCAAAGAGCACGGCGAAGACTACGCCGAGCGCTATCGGGTTTGGCGCGCGTGGAGGGATTCCGAAAAACCGCTCATCATCCTAATTGGCGGCCCCAGCGGCGCCGGTAAGACAACGCTGGCGGTGGCACTGGCCAATTTGCTCGACATCGCGCGCGTGGTGGCCACCGACGACATTCGCCAGATGATGCGCCTGACGTTGACCAAAGAGCTCATGCCGACGCTGCATACATCGACGTATAACGCGTGGGAGCGCTTGCCCGACTCCTCGCTGAGCGACGACCCGGTCGTCGCCGGCTATCGCGAACAGGCGCGCACGATATGCGTAGGGGTCGACGCGATCATCGATCGCTGCTTAGAGGAAAATACCAGCGTCGTAATTGACGGCGTTCACCTATTGCCGGATTTCCTCCATCTATCGCGCTATGGAAGCACGGCCTTTGTCGCACCGCTGTGCATCGGTTTGACCGATGAGAAAGAGTATGAAAAGCGCTTTACGCGCCGTGCCGAACAGGCCCCGTCGCGTTCCAAGCATCGCTACCTGTCGCACATCCGAGAAATTTTTAGGATTCAGGACCATATGATGGAATGCTACAGGCGAGAGGACCTGCCCGTCATTTCCAATTCGTCGGTGGAAAACTTCGTGGCGACGGCGGCGATGATGGTCAACGAGCAGTTGGCCGATCACGCGGAGATTCGTCAGTTGCTACAGGCCGAGACAAAGAGCAAGGCCAATAAGGACGGCTGAGGGCGGCGAATTTGTGTTGCATCGCCTCGTGCACAGACCTATATTGAGCGTTCTCTCGCGCAGAGCGTAAAGGGAGTAAAACGGCATTATGGGCGCATATTCAGGATAGAGAAATGTTGGGTAAGAAAGACAATGGGGCGGTAGCAGGCGGTCAGACGCTAAACACTATTATAGGGCGTGGTACGGTATTTGAGGGCACGATGAAGGTCGACAACAGCGTGCGCATCGATGGCGTATTTAAGGGCGAACTGAGCTGTTCTGGCGCGCTCACCATCAGCCAATCCGGTGAGACACACGCCCATTTGGAAGGTAAAGAGATTTACATCAACGGCGTTGTGCGCGGTACGGTGCACGCTGAGAAAGTCCGATTGGACAGCCAAGCACACTTTGTTGGCGACCTCTATACCAAAGCACTGTCGGTGGCTGAGGGAGCGATTCTGCACGGTAGCTGCGTGATGGATCACGACGAAAAGGCCGGTAGCGGTCAGAAGAGCCCAGCGGTCAAGCCGGAGCAGGCGCTTGCCAGCGGAGTCGCCGAAAACTGAACTAATTTTCCCCCATCCCTGAGAAAAAACCATCCTATTTGAGCAGGATGGTTTTTTTAGTTCTGTGTAAGTTACATAAAAATAACATAGTAGAGCAGTCGCTTTTGTTGGTATAGCCTTTGCTTCCCACGTGGGGAATCCTTCCTCTATACAGGAGAGGCCCGCTATGCCAGCGCGCATAAACCACAATGCTCATTTGCAGAGCATGCATCGCAATCTCAATGTGCACTTTGAAAATGCCAGTCGTCAGATGGAACAGGTTGCTTCCGGATACCGGGTCAATCGATCGAGCGATGACGCGGCTAATTTGGCATTGGCCAACGGCATTGAAGCGGAGACGCGGGCCCTGCAAGAGGGCGGCCGCAACGTGCAGCACAGCGTTCACATGCTGCAGGTGGCCGAAGGCGCTCTGTCGCAAATCTCCGATATGGTGCGGCGCATGCGCGAACTGGCCGTGCAGTCCAGTTCGATGACCTATAACGACGACAACCGTCGCCTGGCCAATAGCGAATTCCAACAGCTAAAAAACGAGATAGATCGCGTCGCGGAATTTACGGTATATAACGGCATGCCGCTGTTAGACGACGAGCGCCAGCTCGCCATTCAGGCTGGTCCTACGGAAACGGGCAACGATGTGTCGCATATACAGTTTGGCGATATGCGCGCTTCGGGTGCCAAGCTAAACCTGGAGCCCGTCACTATCGATGTCGTAGGTGGTGCGCAAAAGGCCGTTGACCTGTTGGATGAAGCGCACCTAAAGGTGTTAGACCAGCGCAACCGCATCGCCGCCTTTCAAAATCGCCTGCAGATGAGCGCGGAAACGACGGCCAGTATCGTCGAGCGCATGCAGGGCGCAGAGTCCAGCGTGCGCGATGTCGATGTGGCGCGCGCGATATCCAACCTTACGCGTTCGCAGATTCTCTCGCAGACGGCGACCAATGTGGCCAGAGAAGCCGACGCCGATATCAGTCGCCTGCTCTCGCTGCTGCAGTAGGCGCACCGCTACATAAACAGCAGGTAAAATCGCAGGTCGGGGTAGACGCGCACGGCAGGTGCTGGCCAGTGCAGCCAGTCGAGCTGCCGTTTAAAATAGCGCCAGAGCGGGCCGTCACCCGGCAGCGCTCTCACGTCGTAATCTAACGCCAGAAAAAGCTCTGGCTGCGCTTCGGGGCGGTCGGGGTAGAGCCTAAATCGACCGCGACTTTTCGCGTTGCTGCCGTGTAGCCCCGTGGCGCCATAGCCGATGGCCAGGCGGATCCAGTTGGGGTGCTCTTGCTGTGCGAATTGGCGCAGGAGCGGGTCGATGGGTACGCTCAGCCAGAACGCCATACCCTCGTAATCGTCGATTAGGTGCTGCACGTGAGGGCGGTCTGTAGCCGCGCGTTCGTCTCGATCTAAAAACAGGCGCGAGGGATGATAGCTGAATTTGAGCTGCACGGCGCGGCTGCGCGGGAAAAAGGCGTGCAACATCGGCAGACTTGCTCCTAGCGTATTGGCCAGAAAATCCGGCACGCTGAATCCCCACTGATCAAAGTGGGCATCGCGCATTTCTATCTCGAGCAGAGCCGCCCAACTAGTGGCCGTTCCCAGCGCAGCGGCTGCGCGCGGGCCGAATCCGGCCCAGGTATAGGCCTCGCTGAGCTTTTGCGCCATAAAGGCGCCGCCCATAAAGTGGCCGCCTTTGTCGAGGTTCACATAGGTATCGCCTCCCCAATCGTATATCCAGCGAATGCGGTCTGTCTTTTGGCCTTGATACCAGGCGCGGTCAAAATATTTGAATCCCAGATAGCGAACGGCAAGCGCACTGCCGCCTACTAGTGCGAGGCGGTCGAGATGGATGCCGGCATCGTGCTCGGACGCAGGCGTGTGATCTGTGCCACGCGCCGTCATGGGCGCAGCGAGGGCGGTCGCTAGTAGCAGGTGAATGAGCGCGGAAAGGGGCATGTTTCTCGGTGAAATGGCCTTCTAAGCGAGTGACAAAATGCAGTGCGATAGCTTAATTAATATACGGGATTGGCCGACTCCCGACATGGAGTGAAGGGACTCTGCACGGGCGCACCTATGGAAGAGATGATGGAAAGAGATACTGCCGAACCTACGTCCAAGCGCCGCCGTCGACGAGGTCGTGCACCCGTCGAGGTCGTAGCGGGTGGGCAGGCCGTGCAGGCACCACCTGCGACGGGGCGCTGGCGCCATTGGCGACGCGAAGCCCTGTCTTCGCTTGGCATTTCTCCGATCTTTCGCGCCTACATCTTTCTCGGCAGTATCGTTGCCATTCTCGCCTTTCTACTCTACAACGAATCGCTGACCAGTGAACTGCGAGAGCAGGAGAAGAATCGCGTCGACCTCTACGCGCGGCTGATTTCCTTTGCTCCGCTGGCAACGCAGGAACAGACGATGACCATATTCACTCAGGTCATCAACAATCCGCAGGTCGATTTTCCCTGTATCATTACCAATTACCGTGGCGAAATCATCGAGAAGCGCGGATTGGGCGATATGGTTAGCGAAGAGCGCAGCGGCCTTTGGGCATCGCTGGCCTTTTGGCGCAGTCGCCAGGAAACGGCGGCCCGAAACGACAGCGTGCAGGACGAGATGGTACACCGCCTATTGCGCAAAATGGATGCCGAAAACGCGCCGATAAAATTTTACTGGTCTGCCGAAACGCCCGGTTTGCTCTACTTGGACAAGGGGCGCGCCGTGCTCACCGATATCCGGGGTGATATACTGCGGTGGCGAGGCGAGGGGTTGCCCGCCGAGACGGATACGACGGCGGCGGCGATGATCGGGGTGCGCCTTTCGCTCGAGCAGATGGCCCGTCGACAGCCGCTGCGCTTCGCCATTCCGGCCGAGGGGTTTAGCTACCTGTACTACGACGGTGTGCAGGCGGTGATCACCGATGGCAGGGGGCGGGTCGTCGCCTGGCGCGGGCGCGGTCTGCCGCCAGAAGATCAGCTCGATGAGTCGACGCGTCTGGCGGTGCAACAGCACCTTAATGCCATGCCCCAAAACAGCGATCCGCTGCCTTTTTACATTCCTTCGGAGCACTACATCCACTACGGCAGTTCCGACTTGGTCAACCGCATCTCGGTGGCGCCGATCATACAAATCGGCGTGCTCTTTCTCTTTTTGTTGGTGGGCTATATTGGCTATCGCAACATAAAGCGCAGCGAGCAGCGCTCCATATGGGTTGGTATGGCCAAGGAGACCGCGCATCAGCTGGGAACGCCGCTGTCTTCGCTGGCCGGCTGGTTGGAACTGATGCGAAATGAAGTAGATTCTCTCGCACCGGACCAGCGCGACGAACGACTGCAGCGCATGGAGCAGATGATTGGTGAAATGGACGAAGATATGCGCCATCTCAATCAGATCGCTTCGCGCTTTAGCCAAATAGGCTCAGTGCCCGAGCTCGTGCCGGCCGACGTTGGTCGAGTGCTAGAGGATACGATTGACTACTTCCGCCATCGCGGGCCGCAATTTGGTCGCCACGAGATTCGCGTAGAAGGTCAAGGGGAGAGCATGGTTGTTCCGCTCAACGCGGAGTTAATGAGCTGGGCATTCGAAAACCTGTTTAAAAATGCCATCGACGCAATGGATGGAAAGACCGGCGAAATGCAAATCAACTTGGCGACCATACCCGAGGATGGCGTCGTGCAGATCACCTTTCAGGACGACGGCCGTGGCATTGAGCCAGAGAATGTAAAGCGCGTCTTCGAGCCCGGTTTTAGCACGAAAAAGCGCGGTTGGGGGTTGGGGCTGGCCTTTGTGCGGCGCATTGTAGAGGAATACCACGCGGGCCGTATCAGCGTAGTGCAGAGCGTGCCCGGTGAGGGAACTACTTTTGAAATCATACTGCCCTTGGACCGCACGGGGAACGCCGGCGCGTAGCGAGCCGTTTTAGAAGCAGTGCGACCGTTTTGCCGGCAACCCGAAGACTGTATTTAAGAAAGCGTATATATGGAAGACAATAAGCGACAGATCCTGTGGGCCGACGACGAAATTGAACTGCTGCGGCCCCACCACCGTTTTCTCGGCGACAAGGGCTATGAAGTTACGCCGGTCAACAACGGCAAAGACGCGATAGAACTCATTGGTCAGCGTCCCTTTGATATCGTCCTACTAGACGAAATGATGCCCGGCCTAGACGGACTGTCAACGCTGGAGCGCATCAAAGAAGTCGATCCCAATGTGCCGGTTATTATGATCACTAAAAACGAAGAAGAACACCTCATGAACGAGGCGATTGGTCGGCGCATAGACGACTACTTGACCAAGCCGGTCAATCCGAGTCAGATTTTTATGGCCTGCAAGAGAATTCTCGACACGCGCCAGATTCGCCAGAGCCAGGCCGGGCAGAACTACGTATCGAAATCCGGGCAAATTCGCGAGCAGATTTCCGGGGAAACGGGCTGGAAGACCTGGATCGATGTCTATCGCCAGCTCTGTGAATGGGATATCGAAGTGGGCCGCCTCGGTGATCCGGGTTTGCAGCAGATGGTCGAAGACCAGCAGCGCGAGTGCAACCAGGAATTTGCGCGCTTTGTCGAGCGTCACTACGCGACGTGGATTGACGACGAAGACGACTCGCCGCCTCTTTCCGTCGACGTGGTGCCCGAATTTGTCATGCCCTATATCGAAGCTGGACGCCAGGTGTTTTTCATCGTCGTCGACTGTTTGCGCCTCGACCACTGGATGGTCATGGAGCCGCAGTTGGCCGAGCATTTTAACATCAAGCGATCCTATCACTATTCTATTTTGCCAACGGCTACGCCCTATTCGCGCAACGCCATATTTAGTGGCCTATTTCCCGCCGAAATTGCCGCTAAATATCCCAAGGTATGGGGCAATGCGCAGGACAACGAGCACAGTTTAAATCGTCACGAACACCAATTTATCGACGACCAGATCGCCGATATGGGGGTCGCCCTCAAACCGGGCTCGCACTACGTCAAAGTGCTGGATACCGGCGAGGCGCAAAACCTGACGCGCAAAGTCACTTCGCTGCGCAAGTGGCCTTTGGTATCCGTGGTATACAACTTTCTCGATATGCTCGTGCACGGCCGCGCCCAGTCGGAACTGCTTAAGGAGATGGCGCCCGACGAGCAGGCCTTTCGCGATTTGGTGCAGTCTTGGTTTGGCCATTCGTCGCTCTTTGAAACGCTCAAGGGCGTCGCGCGCACGGATGCCGTCGTCGTGCTGACGACCGATCACGGTGCCGTGCGCAGCAATCGCGCCACTGTAGTGCACGGCGACCGCGATACGTCAAATAATTTGCGCTATAAATACGGCCGCAATCTGCGCTGCGAAGAGCGCGATGCGCTGCACATTGAAGACCCCCAGCGCTACGGGCTGCCCAGCGCCGGGCTCGGGGCCAATTTCATTATTGCCAAGGAAGATTTCTCCCTGGTCTATCCGACCAACTTCAACGAGTATCAGCGCCAGTTCAAAGACTCGTTTCAGCACGGAGGTATATCGCTGCAAGAAATGGTCTTGCCCGTAGCCATTATGGAGCCCAAGTAGATGCGGGCACCGACAGGAATGTTTTCTACGCACTCGCCCGGTGAGACACAGGCCTTGGGGCGGGCCTTGGGCGAAGCGCTGGGGCCGGGGAGCGTGGTGGCTTTTCGCGGCGATTTGGGCAGCGGCAAGACCTGCATGATACAGGGTGTATGCCAGGCACTCGACGTGCGCGACTACGTTACAAGCCCGACCTTTATTCTGATCAACGAGTACGCCGGCACGCGGGCTGAGCGGCCGCTGCCGATCTATCACTTTGATCTGTATCGGCTAGGCGGTGAAGACGAACTGTATGCGCTGGGAGCGGAGGAGTATTTTTACGGCGACGGCATCTGCTTGGTGGAGTGGGCCGAGCGCGCCGGGCAGCTCTTGCCGCCGCGTCGGGTCGAAGTGCAGTTGGAATATAGGGGAGATGAAGAGCGCAGCGTCGCTATTGAGCACAGGGGATAGCTGAGTGCGTTTGCTAAAAAGGGAGGGCGTATTGCGCAAATACAGGAGGATTGTCCAGTGCGCGTTGTGCGTATTGCTGGGTGTGGTGTGGCCGTCCGGTCGTGCAGAGGGAGCCGAGGCGGCTGAACTGGCGCGTCTGATAGATAGCCCTACGGCGGGTTTGGTTGGCAAGGGGCGCTATGCGATTGGGCTGCGGCTTTTTTCCGAAGGGGGCGTGCTTGGACAGGTGCAAGCCGGTGCGCTAAAACGGCTGACGATCGGCCTCTCCTTTGGCGGTGGCAATATCATAGGCCAGGGGGCGGTCGAATGGAATCCGCGCGTCGAGGTTGCCGCGCGTTACCGCGCTATTGAGGAAAGCGCCGCGTGGCCGGCGCTGGTGTTGGGCTATGAGACGCAGGGCTTTGGCCACTACGGCGGAGGGCGCTACCAGAGCAAGTCAAAGGGGGCATTTGTGGCGCTGAGCAAAAATTTTACTTCGGCGCTGGGGCAGTTCGGCATACACGCCGGGGCCAATAGGAGTCGCGAAGAAGTGGACGGCGACGATATGAGCGGGTGGGTTGGTGCCGACAAGAGCATCAACGAGGACGTATCGCTGCTAGTTGAATACGAGCTGGCGCGCAACGACGGCAGCGATGAGGTTGGCTACCTGAATGCCGGCGCCCGCTGGGTCGTAGCGCCACAGCTAAAGCTGTCGATTTTCTTTAAGAATGTGCTGCAGCGCGGTATGGACGAACCCGAACCCAGCCGCGAACTGGCCGTCGTTTATACCGAGGAGTTCTGATGCGAATTCACGGGCTGATAGGCTTGCTGCTACTGAGCGCGACGGCTTGGGCACAGGAAGAGCGGGCGATCGATAACTTTGCCGGCGTCGGCGTGCGCGCCATGGGTATGGGCGGTGCTTTTGCCGGCGTGGCAGATGACTTTACGGCCGTATACTGGAACCCGGCTGGCTTGGCCCAGATGCGTCAGCGCGAAGTGCGCGTCGGCTTTCTGCGCAACAGTCGAGATGCTAAATCGGTCTTTAATGGGACGTCGGCCAGCGGCCAGTTGAGCAATACGCGCTTTGGCTCGCTGGGTTTCGTATATCCCTATCCCGTGTATCAGGGCAGCCTGGTATTTGCCATAGGTTTTAGTCGGATAAAGGACTTTGATTGGAGCCTGCGTCAGACGGGTGTCGATGCAGTGGACAGCCTGCACGTCGATCATCTATTTCAACATGAAGGCGAGCTGGCGCTTTCTTCGCTGTCTGCAGCGATAGACGTTTCGCCTTCGCTGTCGCTGGGGCTTACGCTGGGCGTTACTGGCGGCGAGGACGAGGCGAGCAACGACTTTTCGTGGGAGGATCGCCAGGATATCTATCTGGAGCGTCGCTTTTTGGCTTCCGATACGTTCTCCGACGACTATAGAAGCTCTTGGTACGCCAAATTGGGTGCTATGGTGCGCATGCCGCGCGAGCGGCCTCGTCTGCGCTTGGGCGCGTCGATCGCTTCTGGGCTGGGTCAGGAAGTCCGCTATGTTTTTCGCGGCAGTCCCGATGGTTATAATCGCATCGATTACGACGACGGATCGACGATTCGGTCCGATAGCGAGGAGATCCGCGGGCGCTACCAGATCGCCCTGCCGCTGGAGTTTTCGTTTGGGGGATCCTATGTGCCGTTTCCGGGTGTGCTACTGGCGGCGGGCGTCCATTTTGCCGAGTGGTCGCAGAGCGAGTACGAAGGTGGAGACGACCGGCAGCTGCGCGCCGATACCGCGTTCGAACGCCAGTATCGCGATGTTGCGCGCTACCACGTGGGCGCAGAGTGGCAGGTGCCGGTTATTGCGCTCGATCTGCGCGCTGGCTTCTACACCGACCCGCTACCCTTTGTCGGTCCGCGCAATCCCGATCCCTTTAGCGGCGATCCGCCGATTCGAATTGTTGAGGACCGGCAGTTTTTCACCTTGGGTGCCGGCCTGCTAGTAGACGAAGTCGTCCAGATGGATATGGCCTGGGTGCGCGGTCGGTTTGAACAGGTAGAAGAGGTCGCCGGGGACGGACGCACCAACGAACTGGGCGAGGAAAATGTGATTACGCGCCTCTTTGTTGGCCTGGCCTATCGCTTCTGACCCGTGGCTTCAATAACGGCCCAATTTGGTCTATTGGGCGACGCTAGATATATTAAACACAGTGGCACTTTGCGCTAAGCCTTTTGATCAGGTGGTGATTGTATGAGCTGCGAAAAACTGAAAGCCCTGGCCTTTGTCGGCTGTATCAGCGTTGCGCTGAGCGGCTGTTATACCGTGCTGTCCGACCCGTATGCCGTGAAAACGCTGCACGAGCGTGCGGAGCGCGACGGCGATTACGAGCGGCGCGCAGAGCGCGATACCGCCGCAGAAGATGATTTTTATCGCTATCCGGGCGTGCCGGGCAGCTATGGTGCCTACGGAACGGGCTACCCGCTGCGGGGCGGCTACTACGGCTCGGGTGGCTATGGTGCGTATCCCTTGCCCTACGGCGCCTACTCGTCCTACGGCTACCAAGGCTACGGGCCTTACAGCTATGGCTATGACCCCTACTACACGGACAGCCGCGGCTACTACGTTCCGCCGGGTTACGAACTGGTCAGCACGCGCGAACTCGACGATATTCGCGCCTCGCTGGCCGATATGAGGAATGGCGTGCCCGCTTCCGTTGACGAGGCCAGCGCGCGCGAGCAGCTGCGCGAAAAAGAGGACGTGTGGATACGGCGCGCGGCTCCGCAAATGCGTAGACCCGATCCCACGCCGCGCAGCACGAGTTCGATTGCGACGCCGTCGGCTCCGTCGTCATCGTCTTCGCGTCCGAGTGCCGTGAGCACGTCGGCTCCGGCTTCCAAATCAACGGGTAGCAAAGAAAGTGCGGCTCCGAAAAAACGGCGGCGTTAGGTGCTTGAACAGAACGCGAGAAGGGCGGTAATCCACTGGGATTACCGCCCTTCTTTTTGTGCCCTTCAGTTCAGTTGCCGTCCGTTTCAAAATGGCGCGTTTGCGGTCGTGGCGGCGGCGCTATGCGCGATAGAAATCGCTGCATGGGTTTACCCAACGCCATGAGCAACTGGCGTTCGCCCTGATTGTTTGCCCCCATTAACTGCAGCCGCACGGGTTCAAAATTGCGCTCCTGGCCGCCCTGCTTCCACGCTTGCCCCGTGTGGATGTTGAGCAGGCTGACCTGCAAGTCAACGCTCATGTCGACGCTGGGGCTGGGACTCATGCCGTAGGCTGTCGGCATCACGGGCATCACCCGTGCCTGTAGGTGGCGCAGTTCGACAAAGACGATGGCGTCTAGTGACAGCGTGTCGCGCAGAGCCGCGCGCACGGAGTCTGCGTATACGCTGGTCGAATCAAAGTGCACGTCCTTTAATTTCCAAGTGATTTCATCCTGGGGTACGATGGTCATATCGGGGAGTCTGCTCAGGCCGCGCACCGTGGCATTGGAAAGCAGGGCCATGACCTTTTCTACGTCGATTTCGCGCGACGGCTCGATATTGGTCACGCAAATAACGCCCATGCGATCGACGTCCTCTAAAAAGGGCTTCAGAGCGGCGTCCGGCTGCGATGGGGCGCGAAATTCCACGCGTTCAAAGCGGCTATTATGAGCGCAGCCGGCTAGCAGCAGGCTCAGGCTGATTGCGAGCGCATAGTTCAAAAGCTCTTACCAAAGCTCAGGTGAAATTTGTAGTCGGAGTAGTGCCCCTGTAGGTCCGTTTGCTTGGCAAACTCGAGGTTGATGGGCAGCATAAAGTAGACTAATAGACCGAAGCCAACGCTGGCGCGCAGCGGTCTGCGCATCGACGGCCCCGCTTCCATGCGCTGCTCGGCTTCGAGGGATAGTTGGTCGGGCTCTAGGTCGGGATTGAACAGCGGCCACGGGTCTAGCGTTTCGCCCTTGTTCCATGCGGTGCCTATATCTAGGAACACGCTGCCATCGATGGCCGGCACCAGGAAGGTGGTAGGCCATCCGAAGAGAATGCCGCGCACAAAGGGCACGCGCAGTTCGACGTTGGCCAAGGCGACGCGGCTGCCGGAAAACTCAGAGAAGTCGTAGCCGCGCAGCGGGCCGGTATTGAGGTTGAATCCGGTATAGAAGGGGAGAAACCAGGTTGGACCGCCGAGGTTGTAGGACAGCGCGTCGCTGCCCAGCGAGCCAACGCCGTAAGCGCGTAGGCCCAAGACCGACCAGCGCCCCAGACGCAGGTAGGTTCGGTAGTCGAGTTCGAGATGGGAAAAAGAGCGCGTCGAGCCGCCGACGTCGAGCGTGCGTCCGACGGAGAGAAAATAGCGCTTACCCGCCGTCGGGCCGAGTAGGCCGTAGTTAATGGAGTCGTGCACAAAGGCCGATTTAAATAGGTGTGTGCTGGTGCTGGCGCCAATTTCTTCTATCGGCCACACCAACACCTCCTGTTCTCCCACGTACGTATAGCTGAGCTCTAAGCGGCGATAGAGGTCGAGGGGATAGCTCGCATCGGCCAGCATGCCGCGCTGCTGTATTTTACTGATGCCTGAAACTAACAGGCCCCGGTAGATAAACGTCCTGCTGTTGTTGTAGTACTGGTTCCAGTTGAAGATCGATGCGCGATAGGTGGGCCGCTTGCCGTAGTACTCATAACTAACGGCGAAGTTAAAGTCGTTGTTGACCTCCTGCGATGCTACGTAGTCGGTCGCCAGCGATAGGGCGTGATTGCCGAGCAGGTCGCTCATGCTCAACTGGGCGATAGAGGAAAAGAATCCGTCGAAATAGCCCATTTGCACGGAAATGCCGTCGAATTCCAGTTTGGGGGTGTAGAGTCTGCGCTCCACGCCGTCGTCGCCAAGAGGCTCGTCGTCCGCGCCGTCGCCATCTGGCAGCGTCGGAGCTGGAACCTGGGTCTGTGGGGCGGGCGGTGCCTCGGGGGCACTGTCGCTCGACGTGTTGGCCAGCAGCACGGCGCTGGAGATGCGGCTATCTACCAGCGGCGCTGCACTGCGCAGATCCGGACGCCCCCCTTGATCGGTTAGGGGGGCGACCGGACGGATCAAGGGCTGTGCGGCGCTGGTATCGGCAGGCAAGTCGAGTGCGCTAACCGCCGAGCCGCTGTCGGTTCGTGCCGAGTCGGAAGCGGTCGCTTCGCTTTGGCCCAGGCGCGCCAGCAGTTCGGCATCCCTGCGCTTGATGGACGGCATGTCGGGCATGTCCATCAGGTAGAGTTCGCTACGGCCCTTAAAATAGGTGCTGAAAACGACCTGGCGTCCGTCGGGTGACAGCGCTGGGTTGGAGATGCCGCTGAGCGTTCGCGTGAGTCTGTATTCGCGGCCCTCGTCGAGATGGTATACGAAGAGGTCATTTATCGTATCGCGCGTTGACACAAAGAGGAGTTTGTTGCCTTCGGGAAGCCACTGCGGCCACAGGTCGTCGGTTGGACTGGCAATAGCCGTGTGCGCTTCACCTGTCTCCATATCGTAAATCTTAATATCGAATTGATTGTTGTACTTGCTGCTATAGGCAATCTTGCTGCCGTCGGGGGAAAAGACCGGGTGGTCTTCGCGCTGGGGCGAGCCCGTAAGCTGTTGGAGCGTTTCATCGTAGACGTCGAGCACGTACAGATCGCTCTGACCGTAGCCGGTTCCGATTAGGGCGAGGCGGCGGCTGTCGGGCGCCCAGTTGAGCGATTCAATGGTCTCTATATTGGCGACGCGGAGCGTTTTAACGATGTCTTTGTCGTAGAGGTCCCACAGCAGAATGCGGTCGCGCGCGCCGTCTTTAGCGACGAAGGCAATGGTGTGGCCATCGGGCGCCCAGGCGACCGTGCCGCCTCCGGCTGTTAGGTGGTCAAAGCGCGATGCGCGCATGCTGCGCGTAATGCGCTCGACGAGGGAGGCATCCTCAAGGCGTATGATGTCGACGTGCTCTTCGATGCCGTCAGAGGAGAGCACGGCGAGCATATCGCCGCTGAGCGACCAGCGTGGGCTGGCAAACATTTGATACGCGTCGTCGTCTTCTCCGGCGATCTTATCGGCAATTTCGGAGGCGTAATCGCGCGTTTGTAACAGCGGCCAGTAATGCTTGCGCATATGCGCCGACCAGCGCTCGTCCAACTCCTGCATATCCATATCGATCAGGCGCTCGAGCAGTTTGTCGGTGTCCTTCTGGCTGTCCCACAGGCGCAAAATACGGCTCACTTTTTCCGGGCCGTAATTGGCGGCGATATACTCCATTATGGAGTGGCTCTGTTTGTAGGCTAAGAACACGTTGCCCGTACCCCAGGCCGCATCCATCGCTTCTATGGGAATCAGGCCATCGGTCAATACGGCGTCGCGCAGCACCATTTCGTCTATGGTATTGCGTCCGGGCGTCGTGTATTCAGCCAGTCCTTCCATAATCCACGTCGGTGGAGACGACAGCGGGTTGGTGATGCGCTTGATCGGTCCCTTGTAGATGATGTCGTACTGGAAAATATGCGCTAGTTCATGCACCAGAACGTTGCGGAATTCGTCGAGATCGCCGTCAAAGGGAATGACCATGCGGTAGCGCAGCGGCTCGGCAAAGCCGGCCACGCCGGGCGGCAGAAACTCGTGTATGATATTGGTCTGCTGAAATTCGTACTGGGACTGATAGATAACAATGGGTGGGCGGTGCGAGAGCTCGTGGTGCATGATGGCGCTGATGTGGTCGTACGCCTCTTCTAAGTAGTCGACGGCGCGCACGGCCAGTTCGTGAAACTCGGCTTCAAAGTGCAGCTCGAGATGTTCGCTCTCGAGAATCTCCCATTGGAAGTCTTTGTAGCGGACTTTGTTTTTTCCAAAGCCCTGCTGGAGCTGCATGGTCAAAATGTCTTGGGCGCACACATCGCGCACGCCCGAGGCGATCAGCAGCGCAGCAATAAGCAGCCAAAAACGGTGAAAGCGCCCTTTTGTAAGGTCTTGCTGCACCTGCTCACCCTCCTATAAAAGTGGGGGGCATATCGTCCCCCTCGCCGCTGGGTCGCCCGCGGCGTCCGTCGCGCTCGCTTGGTCGGAATAGGTCAAACTCCGCTGACGTATCTGCCAGCGCCTGTTGGCGCTCTCGCAGCTCCTGCAAATTCATCTGATAGGCTTCCTCGCCTGGGTTGAGAAGCAGAGCGCGCTGGTAAAATGCACTCGCTCTGTCGGTTTGTCCGAGGCGCTCGTATACAATGCCCAGATTGTTGTGCAGGCTGGCCGACAGGCTGTCCTCGCTTAGCGCGCGTTCCATATGCGAGCGCGCCTCGTTCCACATATCGTTTTCAATGCACCAGAGCGCGTACTCGTTGACCCGCTTAACGCTGCGGCGCTGTCCACCGCTGCGCTCGGCATGGGCTGTGGGTGCTACGGCGCGCTCTTTTTCAACCGCTGCGTCGGGTGCGGGGTTCCCTTCCACGGTGATCTCTTCACGCACAGTTGGAGCTGCTGCACGGGGCACAGTGCGTTCGCGCTCGCCCACGCCGGGGCGTCGCACTAATTCTAGACAGCCCGAGAGAAGAACAGCCGCTGCTAAAAGTGCAAGTACGCTGTGGTAGTTCGCCATGGTCTTTCCGTAGTAAATAGGTCGAGAGATGAATATACGCAGTAAGTGGGCCAATATCACATCGGTCGATGCGGCACGGAAAAATTAGTTCTGTGTTTTGGACATATACAGGGGCACATTTATTCCCAAAAAACCAGTATGCCCTTGGGATGTTAGCATATCGAGTGTCAAATTGAGGCCGTGGGCTGCGCGCAGTGACTGCGATTGCGCCGACGGACAAAGAGATCAAAGGCGAGCACGCTGTAAAAAGGCCCGTACTGGGCCCATCGCACCCACGATTTCTCAACCCAAATTCCACTTAGCCCGTAGTCGATGAGCACTTCGTAGGCGAGCAATACAAGACCTGCCAGGAGCGTCCAGGCGGCGCTCGGGAAAAGGGGCATAAAGGGTAGAACCCATAGCAGATACCAGGGGTGCATGGTGGGCGACAGCAGCGCGTAGGCGCCGAGGGACCAATAGGCTGCACGCAGCGGATCGGCTGTCTGGCGCAGAGTCTGTACGAGGGCAATGACCAGCAGCAGGGAGCACAGCCAGCGGGCGTGTACGGCGGCTGCCGGATCGATGGGTGCCAAGGCGCTGCGGATAGCCGAATAGGCAAAATCGTTAAAATGCCAGTGGCTCAGATAGGTAGCTAAGCCGGCGAAAAGTTCGGTGCCTAGTTCGGCATACGGAGCAAAGCCGGCGAGTATGCAGATGGGAAACGCCCATAGGGGCGCGCGACCGCGCAGCGTCCACAGGTTGCGCAGCCGATGGGTTTTATCAGGACCCGTGTGCAGCCAAAAAATGGGCAAGAGTATAATGGGCACCAGCTTGGCCAGCGCCGCTGCGGCCAGCGTCACACTGGCGAGCGTTGTGCGCGCCGTGGTGAGTGCGTAGAGCGCAGCCATGACAAAGAATGTGCCGAGTACATCGACGTGGCCGCTGCCGGCAATTTCTACCAGCGGCAGCGGATGCCAGGCATAGAGCAGGACGCGGCGCGGATCTATAGTGCGCGTCGCCAGCAGGCGCGCTAGCAGCAGGCAGAGGCCCATATCAAAGGCGGTAAGAGCGAGCTTTATGGCGCCGGGACTTTCGTACACCGAAGCCACAAGAGTAAAGAAGAGCTGTGCTAGCGGGGGGTAAATCGTCGGTATATGCGGATGGTTGATTTGGGCGTGCAGCGCGTCGCGTAGCGGCGCCAGTTCGTCTGCGTCCGGCGCGTAGCGGTAGGGGTTGGTACCGGCCAGCTGCACGCGTCCGTCCCACACATAGCGATAGATATCGTCGGATAGGCTAGCGGGGCTGTAGCACATGGTCAGGCGGAACAGCAGCGCGCAGATCAGTATGGCCCGCGTCGAGCCATGGGGTGTGCGCAGCGTCCACAGCGCGGCACACGCATAGAGCGCAAACGCGCCGAAGGCGCCGGCCCAAAACGGCTGCACGCTCTGGCGCAAATCGCCTAGGGAGACGATGTAGAGCAGCGCCGCTTCGATCCCGGCGGCCAGCAGCCACGGGACCACGGGACGCAGTCGCTCAGCGCTCAATGCGGCGTCCGCCGGCGTAGCGCTTGGTGAAATAGGGATTGCTGAGCGGCGTGATGGTCACTCCCCGGCTCGAGCTGGCGTGCGCAAATTGACCGTCGCCCAGGTAGACGCCGACGTGCGATATGCCAGCGCCCGAATAGGTGTCTTTAAAAAAGACCAGATCGCCGGAGTCCAAATCCTGACGGCGGGATATAAATCGGCCGAGCTGATACATCTGTTTGGAGGTGCGGGGCAGTTCAATACCGTAGGTTTCGCGGTATGCCGCGCGCGTAAAGGCCGAACAGTCCATGCCGCTGCGCGTCGTGCCACCCCATTTATACGGCACGCCGAGATAGCTATCCACTACTTGGCGCAGGCGCTGGTTGCCGCCGCGCTGGCGCGCTTCCAATTCGCGCACTATAGAAGGGGAACTCGCATGGGTATAGCGCGGCGCTGGACGCACGGATGCGCAGGCCTGAAAGAGCATCAGGCTTATGGCGCATAGGATTACAGAACGCGCATATCGACGGTTAGGAATAGGAGAAAAAGCCACGGCCCGTTTTGCGACCCAACTCTCCGCGCGCCACTTTTTCGCGCAGCAGAGGGCACGCTCTATACTTGGGGTTGCCGAATGTGCGTTCAAAGGAGTCTAGAATGTCCAGCGTCACGTCCAATCCGACAAAATCAGCTAGGGCGAGCGGCCCCAGCGGATGGCTGGCACCCAGCTGCATGGCGCGATCGATGTCCTCGGCGCTGGCCACGCCCTCTGCCAGCGCGTAGATCGCCTCGTTAACCATGGGAAAGAGAATGCGGTTGACGGCAAACCCCGGCGAATTGGCCACGGCGATGGGTGTCTTGTCCAGGCGCTGAGCGAGTGCATATACGGCGTCGAAGGTCGCGTCGCTCGTGGAGCGCCCGCGCGCAATTTCCACCAGCGGCATGCGCGGAGGTGGGTTGAAAAAATGCAGGCCGATAACGCGGTCGGCGCGCTGGGTCGCAGCGGCGAGCTGATCGATGTCGAGTCCCGAGGTATTGCTGGCCAAAACGGTAGTCGGGGGAGCGGCCTGGTCGAGCTGGGTAAATGCGGCCCTTTTCGCCTCGAGGCGTTCGGGCACGGCCTCGATAACTAAATCGACCGCGCAGGCCACTTCCAACTGGGTGGTTGTTTGCAGGGCGCTATCGGCGGCATCGCGTTGGGAAGCCGATAGCGCGCTCTGGCGCACCTGCCCGTCGAGTCGTCGTCGGATAGTTGTAGCGCCGCGCTCGAGCACCTGCGCATCGACGTCGCACAGCCGGACGGCATAGCCGCGCTGTAGAAGTAGCTGGGCAATACCGCTGCCCATCGCGCCGGATCCGAGCACACCAATTGTTTTGAAGTCCATGTCGTATAATGAGTTGCAAGGAGAGGAATGGGATGGACTAGTATAATGGAGTCGGTGCGGTCCGGCAAGAGAAGGCCCGCTTGATGGCGTCGAGTGGGAAGCGTACTATATGCGGCGCTGCGGCGCGGTCGACGGGGCTGCAGTGACGACCGGATCTAAAAATGAGAGGCAGTGCTATGGCTAAGTTGAGGAGCGAAGACTGGTTTGGGCGCTCGGATCAGAGCGGCTTTATCCATCGGAGTTGGATGAAGCGCGGTATTCCCGATCACGAGTTCGATGGTCGTCCCGTCATTGGGATCTGCAATACGTGGTCGGAGCTAACGCCCTGTAATGCACATTTTCGCGATATTGCCGAATCGGTGCGCATCGGCATTTACGAGGCGGGCGGATTTCCCGTAGAGTTTCCCGTTACGTCGCTGGGCGAACCGATTATGCGGCCCACGACCATGCTCTTTCGAAATCTGGCGAGCATGGACGTAGAGGAATCGCTGCGCGCCAATCCGCTCGACGGGGTCGTGCTGCTGACCGGCTGCGATAAAACGACGCCGGCTCTGCTAATGGGCGCTGCCAGCGTAGGATTGCCGACGATTGTAGTCCCCGGTGGTCCCATGCTCAACGGCAAGTACCGCGGTACCGATATTGGGTCGGGAACGGACGTGTGGAAGTTTACCGACGAATTTCGCGCCGGACAGATGACGCGCGAAGAGTACGGGCTAGCCGAAGCGAGCATGACGCGCAGTGCCGGCCACTGCATGACCATGGGCACGGCCTCGACCATGGCCAGCATGGCCGAGTCGCTCGGTATGACGCTGCCGGGCGCTGCGGCTATCCCCGCGCCCGACTCGCGCCGAAAAGTCTTGGCGCATATGTCGGGTCGGCGCATTGTCGAAATGGCCAAAGAGGGGCTCGACCTGTATCAGATCCTCACCCGCGCGGCCTTTGAGAATGCCATTAAGGTCAATGCGGCAATAGGGGGATCCACCAACTTTATAGTTCATCTGCTGGCCATTGCAGGACGCGTAGGTGTCGAATTGGAGCTGGAAGATTTTGATGCGCTGGGCAGCCGCATGCCGCTGCTGGTCAACCTGATGCCCTCCGGCCAGTATCTGATGGAAGACTTTTACTATGCCGGCGGCGTGCCGGCCGTGCTGCGCGAATTGAGGGACCACCTGCACTGGGATGCGCCGACGGTCAACGGCAAGAGCATTGGCGCTAACAACGCCGATGCGCCCTGCTACAACCGCGACGTTATTCGCCCCATTGACGAACCGCTGATTGGGGAAGCGGGCATTGCCGTGCTGCGCGGCAACCTGTGCCCTGGCGGGGCGATTATCAAACCCTCTGCAGCTTCTCCCGCATTAATGCAGTTTCGCGGGCGCGCCGTCGTATTCGAGACGATTGAAGAATACCACGAACGAATTGATGACCCCGAACTCGACGTTGACGAGCACTGCGTTATGGTGTTGAAAAACGTCGGTCCGGTCGGCTATCCGGGTATGGCAGAAGTCGGCAATATGGGCTTGCCGCAAAAGCTGCTGGAAAAGGGCGTGCGCGATATGGTGCGCATATCCGATGGGCGCATGTCGGGCACGGCCTTTGGCACGGTCGTGCTGCACGTGGCGCCCGAAGCCGCCGTGGGCGGTTGCCTAGCGCTGGTGCGAGAGGGTGACATTATTGAGCTGGACGTCGAAGCGCGTCGCCTCCATTTGGATGTGAGCGATGAAGAGCTGGAGCGTCGGCGTGCCGAATGGCAGGCGCCGCAGGCACACGACACGCGCGGCTATGTGAGCCTGTATACGGGGCATGTGCTGCAGGCCGATAGAGGCGTGGACTTCGACTTTCTGGTCGGCAAGTCGGGGTCGGTGGTCAAGCGCGAAGCGCACTGATTCCAATGGCATAATACAGCAACGGGAGAATGTCTGGTGAAGATAGCTAAGATCGAGCAGTTTTTTCCGCGCAACCGCATGCGCTTAGTCAAGATTACAACGGATACGGGCGTCGTCGGCTGGGGCGAGTCAACGCTGGAAGGACGTCCGCGCAGCACCTGCGCCGCCGTTGACGAAATGGCCGACTATTTGGTTGGCAAGGACCCGCTGCGCATTGAGCACCACTGGCAGCACATTTACCGCTCGTCGTTTTTTCGCGGCGGCAGCGTTGTCATGTCGGCGCTGTCCGGCATCGACCAGGCGCTTTGGGATATCGCCGGCAAGCACTATGGCGTGCCCGTCTACAAGCTGTTGGGTGGTGGTGCGGTGCGCGACCGCGTGCGCGTCTATGCGCATTGGGGTATTCGCGGCGACAGCGATGAAGCGCTACAGGCATCGCGCGATCGCTTAGAAGAATTGCTCAAATACGGCTATACGGCTTTTAAGACCGGTCCGGGCGGCACGTGGCGCGCCCATGAGCCGCCCGCGCGCATCGATGAATTTGTACAGCGCGCGTATCTGATGCGCGAATGGGTCGGCGACGACGTCGAGCTGTGCTTTGATTTTCACGGCAAGATGACGCCTGGTCTGGCCGTCGAGGTCTGCCAAGAGCTCAAGGGGATGCGGCCAATGTTTGTCGAAGAACCGGTGCCGCAGGAAAACGTCGACGCGCTGAAGCTGGTATCCGACAAAGTGACCTTTCCCATTGCTACCGGCGAGCGGCTGCTTTCGCGCTGGGAGTTTCGCGACGTGTTGGAAAAGGGCGCCGTATCGTATATCCAGCCCGACGGTTCGCACGCGGGCGGTATCAGCGAGCTAAAGCGCATCGCCAATATGGCCGAGACGTACTACGTGCACATTATGCCGCACTGTGCGATTGGTCCGGTAGCGCTGGCTGCCTGTATGCACGTGGATATGGTCGTGCCCAATTTTCTCATTCAAGAGCAGATCGGGCCGACGCATCTCTTTGACGTGCTCAGTTCGGCTTGGGAAGTAGAAGAGGGGCACATCGTCGTGCCAGACAGGCCTGGGTTGGGTTTTGAGATAGACGAGCGCGAAGTGGCCCAGCAGGCCGAATATCAGGAGGAGCTGGGTGGCGAACACTACTACGAGAGCGACGGCAGCGTCGCCGATTGGTAGCGCGTGCATCGGAGCGAATTTGAGCGACTCGTCGAGAGGGCACTGGAGCGTATCCCGGCACCGTTTCGCCTGGCGATGCACAACGTGGCCGTGCTGGTAGAAGACTGGCCCGATCCGGATGTCGTTGAGGAAATCACCGGTGACCGAAGTGAATTAATCTACGGCCTTTTCAGCGGCACACCGCTGCCCGAACAGCGCGTGGAGGATAGCGGTGACCTGCCCCCCGTGATAGAAATTTACCAGGGCCCTCTGCTCGAAGACTTTCCCGACGTGGACCAACTGGTCGAGGAAATAGAGATAACGCTCGTCCACGAAATTGCGCACTTCATGGGGCTCGACGAAGAAGCCGTGCGCCAACACGGCTACGAGTAGGTCCCGAAGGCGCTCCCGGTGCGCATAAAAACCGTTCACAATACGCATATTGCTTTGTATACTTTGAGCGCTCGTACACGCTATTCAAACGCCAGGAGTAGATGCGCATGGTATTGATTTCATTTGTTCTGTTCACTGGACTGATCGCCGTCGTGACGTA
This sequence comes from Gemmatimonadota bacterium, assembly GCA_038128265.1. Lineage (GTDB taxonomy): Bacteria > Latescibacterota > UBA2968 > UBA8231 > UBA8231. The sequence continues at coordinate 40,630 of JAYPJE010000008.1, read as the reverse complement.
TGCGCTCACGCGCAGTGACGACCACGCCAGCTCAGACGGCTATTTTTTGGCGGGACGTCGCCTAACCGGCCCCATTATTGCCGGCTCGCTGCTGCTGACCAATCTGTCTACCGAACAGATGGTGGGTCTAAACGGCGCCGCGTTTAACGATGGCTTCAGCGTTATGGCGTGGGAAGTGCTGGCTGTAGTCGCCCTCGTCGCCTCGGCCCTATTTTTCCTGCCGCGCTTTCTCAAGAGCGGTATCGCCACGGTTCCGCAGTTTCTCGAAGAGCGCTTTGATGCGGGCACGCGCACCATCACTACGTTTATCTTTCTCGTCGCATACGCTGCCATTTTGCTGCCGATCGTTCTTTACACCGGGGCGCGCGGTCTCAACGGCATGCTCGATATGGCGGCGTTGACCGGCATCCAATCCGAGCAGAGCATCATTACGTTCACCGTGTGGCTGGTCGGTCTTATCGGCACGACGTATGCCATCTTTGGCGGCCTGCGCACAGTGGCCGTCTCGGACACGCTCAACGGCATTGGCCTGCTGACAGGCGGCTTTCTAATCGCCTATTTCGGATTGCAGGCGGTTAGCGGCGGCGAGGGGATACTGGCCGGTTTGGCCACGCTGCAGGCGGCCCATCCCGAGCGCTTTAACTCGATAGGGTCTGCGGATCAATCCGTGCCCTTTTCCACGCTATTTACCGGCGTGACGCTGCTGGGCATGTTCTATTGGACCACCAATCAGCAAATCATCCAGCGCACTTTTGGCGCGCGCAATCTGCGCGAGGGGCAGAAGGGCGTGTTGCTGTGCGGCGCGCTCAAGCTGCTCGGTCCGCTCTACTTGGTCTTGCCCGGTATGATGGCATTCTATCTCTACAGCGGCGATAGTTCGATTAAGGCGGATATGGCCTACGGCCAGTTGGTGCGCGACGTGCTGCCCGGGCCGCTGACTGGGTTTTTCGCAGCCATTATGGTCGGCGCCATTTTGAGCTCGTACAACTCGGCGCTCAACAGCACGACGACGCTGTTTAGTCTCGGCATTTACAAGACGATGATCAATCGCGATGCCAGCGAAGAACAGGTGGTGAAATCCGGCAAAATATTTGGCTGGATCATAGCGCTCGTCTCCATGAGCATGGCGCCGCTTCTCATAGGTCAAGCGAGTATTTTTGGCTATCTGCAGAAGATGAACGGCCTCTACTTTATTCCGATTTTCTCCGTCGTGCTCGTCGGCATGCTCTTTCGTCGCGTTCCGGCCATCGCCGCCAAGGTGGCACTCGTCGCCGGCTTTGCCAGCATTGCGTTGGGTTACTTTGTGCCGTCGTTAGCTGCCGTGGTTGATCGCATGCACGAGTTTCACTTCTTGGGGGCCGTCTTTGCTGCGCTGATCGCACTCATGCTGATCATTGGCGCCGTGCAGCCGCGTGCCGAAGCGTGGGAACAGCACTACTCGGGCGATGTCGATCTGACGCCCTGGGAGCACGTGCGCACGACTAGCATCGCGCTATTGGTCGTCGTGGTGCTGATCTACGTCGTCTTCGCCGATTTTTCCGTGCTGTAGGGGGTGCGTGGGGCGTCAGAAGGATGCCATTGTGCTCCCGGCAAATAGAGCGGAGCGCGTGCGAGGTGCGGTGTGGGCTCAGGCGCTGGGTGATGCGCTCGGTGCGCCGTTCGAGTTTAGTGCGCAGCGCGTCGAGTGGATCGATCGCCTGCAGCCGTTTACCGGTCGGGTGGGTCCGCACGGGCCCTGGGTTTCGCCGGCACCGGCCGGCACCGGCACAGATGATGTGCGCTACGCCTGGCTCTTTATGGACCTGGCGCATGAGGTGCGAGGCATGCCGACGGCGGCCGCGCTGGCGCAGCATCTGATCGACCTACACGAACGACCGGGCGACGTCTTCCCCAACCACGCGCCGCTGGCGCGCGCGCAGTTTGCTATGTGGGAGGGCGTGAGTCGCGGTTATTTGGGCCAGCCATCGCCGCTCTATCCGGGTGTTTCGCCGAGTGCGCTGGCCACGCGCAGCGTCGGGCTCAACTACCCCACTATTGCTGGCATGCTAGCAATGCCCTTCGCCGGACTGCTCTCCATCGGCCAGCCGGAGCGCGCTTATTGCGCCGCATACGAAGCGGCGTTTTTCGACGTGGGCTACGCGCGTGAGGCTACGGCGCTATTGGCTGCAGCGCAGAGTTTGGCGGCAGCCGGCGTTGCCCCCGGCGCTCTAGTCGAGCGCGTTCTGGCGCTGGACCCCCTGCAATTAGGCGGGTATTTTGGTCCGCCCTTTGTCGTGGAACACCTTCCGCCCCTGCTGGAGCGGGCGCGCGGTAAGCGGGGCGCCGCGCTTGCGGATTACCTCTCCTTCGAATTGCGCCACATGGGCGTCTTTGATCCCTATCGAGCGCTTGCCGTTGCGTTCTGCGCTCTGCTTGCCCATGCCGATGAGCCACTGTGCGCACTTCAGGTCGCGGCCAACCAGGGCGACCTCGACGCCGGGGGCCGCTGGCGGCGCTACGCGGACATCGACTGCTATGCGAGCATCACCGGTAGCCTGATTGGTGCAGTGTGCGGTGCGGCGGAACTGCCGTCCGATGTCGTGCAGCAGGTGATCGATGCCAATCGTACCGTCTATGGGATTGACTTAGAGGCGCGCGCAGCGCGCTTTGCCCGTTTGGTTGAAGACGGTGCGCTGTCGGGCGCAGCGGACGCTTAGCGTATGGGAACCAGCTCTACGCGTCGGTTGAGCAGGCGTCCTTCCTGCGTGGCATTGGAGGCGACGGGGTGTGCTTCGCCAAAGGCGCGCACGCGCAGGCGGTCGGCCGGTATTCCCAGTTTGACCAAGTAGGCCTTTACCTTTTCCGCACGCCGCCTCGATAGCTGCAGGTTGACGGCGCGGGCTCCCTCGCCGTCGGAGTGTCCGCGCAGTTCCAAGAGCACATTGGGCTGCATGCGCATATAGGCGGCCGTGCGCTCGAGGCTTTCGCGCGCTTCGGCTACCAGCTGAACGCCGCTGCTCGGAAAGTAGATGACCGGTAGCTCGTACGCGACGGCTGGAACGGTCGGCGGGTCCTCTTCGAGAATGTACTCGGGCAAGAAATCGTCACCGGCGTCGAGTGGGTTGGAACCGCGCTTCACCTCATCGCCGTCGCGCACGCCGCCGTTATCGCTGTCCAAGCGGTTGGCATAGGTGCCGTATATCTCAATTTCCTCGCGGTCGTCCAGCCCATCGCCGTCGCTGTCGGCCATGACGGGATTGGTGAAATAGCGCTGCGTTTCCAGCCAGTCACTCAGTCCATCGCCGTCGCTGTCGGTGGTGTTCTGCGGCTGTGGTGCAACCGAGGCGGTCGCCGGTGACGCCGGTTGGCGGGCGGGTGCTGCGCTGCCAAAGGAAATGCCAACTTCGATACTCCACAGCGCATCGTTGCCCTTGGTGAGGGCCGCGCGATTCAATTCATCGCTCAGCGTGTATGTGTAAGACGCCGCTACTTCTACGCTCGAAGTGGCACCCTTGCTCAGGCGCAGGCCAACGGGAACAACGGTGGTCCAACCGCTGGCGGGCGCACCGAGCGTTCGCTGCGCAGGGGAAGAGGCTATTTTGTAGCCCATTACGCCTACGCCGGCAAAGAGCCCCAATGCCCACTGCGGGCTGCTGTGCGATCCGTAGAGCAAACGACTCTCGCCGCTGATAGCGTGCGTGGTGTAGTCGTCTCCGCGCAGGCCACCGTAGCCTGCATTGAGTTCGCCTTGCCAGCGCGGGTTGAGCGAAGCGCGCGCAAAGGCGCCCGCGCCCAGACCCGATTGGTCGGGCAGATCAGTAAGGGGGTGTATGCGCGTCGTGCGCAGTCCCAAGCGGATTGCTACAGCAGGCTCGACTGCGCCCAACAGCAGCAGGCCGATTAGTACCTTGCGCACGGGAATAGTAAAGCGGCGGATCATAGCCAATGGCTCCCTCCGTGTAGCGGCGTGCCTTATCCAAAGATGGGGTCTGTGCTGTTTTGGGCAAGCGCCTTTCTGGCATCGGCAGGCCGTGCGGTAGCGCGGCTGTATAGATGCTTGCACTCCAGCGATTGGATAATTTGCGCTCTGTGCGTTGGCGAGAGAGATTCTACACACTCAAGCGATAGGAGGACATCGTGCCAATTGGAAAAAAGAATGCCGTTATAGCCGGCTGTGGAACGCATCACATCGCCGTACAGGCGCGCGACTGGGAAGCATCCCTTGCGCTCTATAGAGACGTGCTGGGAATGGAACTGGTAGCGGAGTTTGGCTCGCCCGAGCGCAAGATAATCCTGCTCGATATAGGTGATGGCAGCCATATGGAGCTTTTTGCTCCAACGACGTCATCACCGGCGCCCGACAGCGAAAGTGTCAACGATCCGCTGACCCACTTTGCGCTGGCTACTACGGACGCGCGGGCGGCCATCGAGCACGTGCGCCAGGCCGGCTACGAAGTGACGGTAGAACCGAAGGATCTCGATTTGGGCGGTCTGAGCGTGACGATTGCCTTTTTTCGCGGTCCCAGCGGCGAGAGCATTGAATTTTTTCAGACGCACTAACGCCCTGCGGTGCGCATAAAAAAACGGCGGCACTCCAAGAGTGCCGCCGTCCGTCGATATGGGTCGTCCCTTAGCGGGGAGTGCGTCCGCGTCCGCCGCGCGTCTGACCGGTTGCGGCCATGCGCAGGGCCTTCTGCTGGCGCCGAACGCTCTTTTGCTTATCGATCTTTTTCTGCACCGATGGCTTGGTGTAGAAACGGCGCTTTTTCAGGTCGCGCAGCAGGCCGGCGCGCCGCGTCTTAGAAGTGAATCGGCGCAACGCCTTCTCGAAAGGCTCATCCGACCGCACTTCCACGCTAAAATTGCTCATAATGGGCTCCCGTGTATTGCCGAAAGTAGAATTCGCTGCTTTTCTGTGCTGGATACAGCAAAACAATATTTTATGGCATCCGGGCCGATCCGTCAAGAGGTGCTTGTAGAGGCCACGCGTCCGGCCTATCTTGATTGCCAATCCCATTCACATCTGAGAGGAGACGGGAAGCACATGCCATCTTCGGACCGCTACGACAATATGACATACAACCGCTGTGGACGCAGCGGCTTGAAACTACCGGCTATTTCCCTCGGGCTCTGGCACAATTTCGCCGGCGTCGATCCCTTTGAAACCTCGCGTGCCATGGTTTTGCGCGCCTTTGATTTGGGAATAACCCATTTCGATCTGGCCAATAACTACGGCCCTCCGCCGGGGTCAGCCGAAGAAAATATGGGGCGCATTCTGGCGGGAGATCTAGCGGCGCATCGCGACGAGCTCATCATCTCTACCAAGGCCGGTTACGGCATGTGGCCGGGCCCCTATGGCGACTTTGGATCGCGCAAGTATTTGCTGGCCAGCCTCGATCAGAGCCTAGGGCGACTTGGCGTCGACTACGTGGATATTTTCTACCACCACAGGCCGGATGAGGAGACGCCTCTCGAAGAGTCGATGGCGGCACTTGATCACGCCGTGCGCAGCGGCCGGGCGCTCTATGTGGGCATTTCGTCATACAGTCCAGAGCACACGCGCGAAGCGGCGCAGATGCTGCGCGACTTGGGCACGCCCTGCCTGATACATCAGCCATCGTATAGCATGTTCAACCGGCGCATTGAAGAGAACGGCTTGCTAAGAGTGCTGGCAGAACAAGGCATAGGCTGCATCGCGTTCTGCCCTCTTGCCCAGGGCTTGTTGACTAACCGATACCTAGCTGGCGTTCCCGAGGGATCGCGCGCTACCAAGAGTCACGGCTTTCTCAAGAGCGATCAGATCACCGAAGACAAGCTCGCGGTGATCCGTCAGCTCGACGAACTGGCCGCCGCGCGAGGGCAGAGTCTGGCGCAAATGGCCCTGCGCTGGGTCCTGCGCCACGAGGCCATGACGACGGCGTTGATCGGCGCGAGCCGGCCGCAGCAGATAGAGGAAAACGTCGCCTGCCTGGAAGGAGCGGACTTTTCTGCAGAAGAGTTACAGCGCATAGAAGCGATTCTGAGTGCGTAACGGGGTATCGACTTTCGGTGTATGGGGTAAAATCTGGTTGCGCAATTGGGCGGAAACGCTAGCTTTGTACCCAATAGCCCCTCTGTCGCACTGGTGCTGTAACAGAGCGCGCCCCACCGCGCAGATCCTACGCAGTTCGGCACCATTTTCAAAGGAGCGCCGCTCATGGCCTTCACATATACCAATTCAAAGGGGTCGACTTATATCTTGCACTCGCGGACCACAACGCTGAAAAACGGCAATACGCAAACGATTTACTTCTTTGCTAAGACGGAGAAGGAAGGTGTTTTAGACAGCGTGCCGGCCGGATATGAAGTTTCCGAGAGCAAAAACGGTTTGCCCGTATTGAAGCGCAGCGCCTAGTACGCTAAATCACATTTTTTGCGCGCTGGCTCTATCGCATGTGCTCGGCGGCGTTTTCCAAGCAGACCCCCTGTGTGGAAACGCCGCCGTTTTGCGTTTGGCAAAGGCCGTATGGACGTTGTTGTCGCGTAGGTCTTATGGTATATTCCGCGCAGAAATAATTGGTTAGGAGGTAGTGATGTCCCAATCGCTGTCAGCGCATAATCTGCGCGAACGCCTGGCAAACAATCCGTATCCCGGTCGCGGCATCGTGCTTGGAAGGGCGGAGGATGGAGCGTGGATACAGGTGTATTGGATCATGGGGCGCAGCGAAAATAGTCGCAACCGCATCTTTGTCTGCGAAGAGGGTATGTTGCGCACGCAGGCGGCTGATCCGGCCAAGGTCGAAGATCCCTCGCTCATCATATACAATGCCATGCGCACCAGCGGGCGCCGTTTTGTCGTGAGCAATGGCGTGCAGACGGATGCGATTTGGCGAGGGGTAGAAGCGGGTGGGTCGTTTGCCGACTCGCTCGCCGCGTGGCATCACGAACCCGATGCGCCAAACTTTACGCCGCGCATTTCGGGATGCACGGACCTGGAAGCGGGCGTTTGCTGGCTCTCCATACTAAAGAAAAGTCCCTTTAGCGACGATGCATCCGAGCGCCACTTTTTCCGCTATGACGACATACCGCCCGGCAGCGGCTATGCTATAACTACGTACTGCGGGGACGGCAATCCGCTGCCCTCGTTTGACGGCGCGCCCTACGTTTTGGACTTATCGGGCGGTGCATCGTCAATCGCCGCGCATTTTTGGTCGCATCTGAATAGCGACAATAAGATTTCCCTGGCGGTGCGCTCGATCGACCCACACAGCGGCGCTGCCGAAATTCTCGTCGAGAATCGATATCGAGCCGCATGAAATCGACGTGGGACGAATTGGTAGGCGCCGCCCGGAGCCGGCATGGCCGTTGCGGGGAGGAATAAGAGGGTGGAATTAGAGCGTCAGATTGGGCAGATGCTCATGGTTGGATTTCGCGGCCTCTCTGTCGATGAGGGCGATCCTATTTTGCGCGATATACGCGAATACGGCGTGGGCACCGTCGTGCTGTTTGACTTTGATGTCACCCTGCAAAGTGGACCGCGCAATATTGCGTCACTCGAGCAGGTCGAGCAGCTCGTTGCGTCGCTGCAGGCGCGCGCCGAGCGCGAGGTGTTGGTATGCGTCGATCAGGAGGGTGGGCGCGTTTGCCGTATTAAAGAGCGCCTTGGGTTTCCCGCTCTGCCATCGGCACAGGCCTTGGGCACCGCCGATGACGGCGAGGAGACGGCGCGGTTGGCAGGCGCTGTCGCCCGGGCGCTAGCCGATCTGGGCATACGCTTTAATCTGGCCCCCGTTGTCGACGTCAACCTGCGCCCGGACAACCCCGTCATTGGCGGCAATGAGCGCAGTTTTTCTGCCGATGCGGAGGTCGTTATTCGCCAGGCCCGCTCGTTTGTCGAAGCCCATCGGCGCGCCGGCGTATTGTGCGCGCTAAAGCATTTCCCTGGACACGGTTCATCGACCGCGGATTCGCATCTGGGCGTGGCCGACGTTACCGATACGTGGTCGCCTAGCGAGCTGGAGCCCTATCGCCGGCTGCTGGGAGAGGGGGGTGTCGACGCTGTTATGACGGCGCACGTATTTCATCGCGGCCTCGACCCAAACCATCCGGCGACGCTCTCATCGGCGATACTACAGGGCCTATTGCGCGACGAACTGGGTTTTGAAGGCGTCGTCGTAAGCGACGATATGCAGATGGGTGCCATAGCGAACCACTATGGCTTTGAGCAGGCGTTGCGCCTGGCTATAGAGGCAGGTGTCGATATGATCGCGCTGGCCAACAACACGCTATACGAGCCCGACGTCGTGCCCCGTGCCGTCGCTGCGATCGCCGGTATGGTCGAAGCCGGTCAGATAAGCCGCGCGCGCATTGAGGCTTCTTGCCAGCGCATCGAGCGTTTGCGCGCCGGCCTGGAGCAATGCGCATGATGCATCGCTTGGTCTTCTTTGCGTCGTGTATCGCTCTGCTCGGCTGCTCTGGAGATGCGCCCAATCCGGTAGATCCCGGTCAGCCCGCGCGCATCGAATGGGGTGAAGGCGACGTAATTGTCGCCATGGGCACCAGTCTGACCTTCGGCTATGGCTCGGGCTGTCGGGTGCTGCCTCCGCGCGTGCCCTGTGCGGGCGATTCGGCCTACCCGACGCTGCTGAGTGCTGATTTGCGCCTGCCTATAGTCAACTTGGCACAGCCGCGATCGACCACGCGTGATGGGCTTGCACTGCTGAGCGAAACGCTGCTGCACAATCCTGTTCTGGTCCTGCTGGAATACGGCGCAAACGATTTGATACGGGGCGTGTCGGTGGAGGACGCGCGCGCGAACATGCAGCAGATTATTGAGCGCCTGCACGCAGAGGGCAGCGCCGTGGCCCTGATTAGTGCGCTGCATCCCGATATGATAGAGAGCACGCCAACGGGACATCGGCTGCAGTCCATGTCTGAGCCTCTATTGGATTACCATGCCATGGTGGTCGATTTGGCCGACCAGTACCAGCTTCCACTCGTTGAATACCTCTTCGAGGGTATATGGTGGAATGCCCAGCTCATGTTTGATGAGTTGCATCCCAACGGCAGGGGGTATTTGATCATGAAGGAAAATGTACTGTCCAGCCTGCGCGGCTTTTTAGCTGCCAACGAAATGATATGACGGTTTAGCGATGTCCGATGTGAAGAGTGGACATGCCGCGTGGATAACCACGCTATTGGGAGCGCCCATGCGCTTCGATCTATCGGCCCGCAGCGAAGCGCCGCTGGCAGCAGAGCACCACGCTGCGCTTGTTGAACTCATCACGCGTCTCACCAATCGGCGCGGACAGATTGTCGAATCGGGCGAGCGCTTAGACTGGCGCAATAGCAGCGATGTCGAAGCGCTGCAGGTCACAGCGCAAAACCGGGCAGAGTGCGCACACGTGCACATCCGCGCAGACTATGCTTCGATGACGTTTTTCGCCTTCTTTGCGATACTATTCTCCGGAATGTTCGTAGCGGCGGCCATCGGCGGCTTTGCGTTTCAGCCTAGCTCAATCGAGGGCATGGCACTCATCGGGATCGTGGGCTTTTTCGCCTCGTACGCCGCTGCGCGTGCCGCGTGGAGCAGCTTCGCACACCGGCGTCACAGCGATTTACAGCGCCTATTAGAGGTGCTGGTCGCCTCTGTAAGTGAAGAGGAACAGCCGCTGGTCTAGGACGAACAGTAGCAGGTGAACAGTCCTGCGCCGAATAGGGCGACTGCCGTGGCCTGGTGTAGCGAGGCTACGGCGATGGGCATGCCGCCCAGCACGGTGGCGATGCCCAACAGCACCTGTAGGAGGCAGATGCCCAATACGGCCTGCGTGCTGCGGCGCAGCAGGGGCGTAGCATCTGGCGCGCGCCCTTTGTAGTAGAGCCAGCAGGCCAATCCCAGCACTATAAAGGCGAACCAGCGGTGTTGGAAATGCACCGTGGCAGCGTTGTCTAGCAGATTGATCCAGGCAGGGGTATGGCTCAGCAGGCCGCCTGGAATGAGCTGGCCGAACATGAGGGGAAACGTGTCGGAGATATAGCCGGCCTTTAAGCCGGCCACGAATCCGCCGGCGACGATTTGCAGGCAGAGCGCGGTGAAGAACAGTGCGCTAGGTTGCCACAGCGAATGGGGCATGCCGGGGCGAATGCGCGGCCACAGGTGCCGGAAGGCCTGCCAGAGACAGGTCGCCAGCAGCAGCAGCGCGCCGCTGAGGTGCAGCGTTAAGCGTAGATGACTCACGCTGGGGCGATCTTCGAGACCGCTCTTGACCATCAGCCAGCCGATGAGCCCCTGCAGGGCAAAGAGCAGGCCGATGCCTAGGTAGGTGATCATCTGTGCGCGTTGGATGACGCCGCGCTTTATGAAGTAGAGCAGTGGCAGCACATAGCTGAGACCGGCGATGCGTCCCAGGAAGCGATGCCAAAATTCCATGTGGTAGATGAATTTGAACTCTTCCAGCGGCATGCCGGCGTTTATTTTTTTGTACTCAGGTGACTGTTGATACTTGGCGAACTCGCTGTGCCAATCACTCTCGCTGAGTGGGGGAATAATGCCGGTGATCACGTTCCATTCGACGATGGATAGCCCCGAGCGCGTCAAGCGCACCCAGCCACCAAAGACGATGAGAATGGTGATGATGGTGCAGACAGAGAGCAGCCATAGGCCTACAGAGCGGTTTGCTTCTTCTGTGTTCATTGGCTCTTGATTGGGTTGGTGTCGATAAGAGAAAATAGCCGAGAGTTCTGTTTGGGCAATATCCGCGCAGTCGCTTGTGTACGGGTTGCGCTGCGAGGGCTGGTTTGGGCTCTGATTGCGTTGGGATGCGGCGATGGTCCCGTGCAAACAACGGCAGGAGATGATGCGGATGTAGCCGATCTCGACCCGGTGCAACGCGCGGCCTACACGCACCACCGCGCCGATGGCAATCGCCTCGTTGAGGGGCGCGGGGCGTTGCCCGATGCGCGCGCGGTGGATATTGCGCTTGATGGTGTGCCGGCGTGGGTCGTTGCGGCACCGACCGGTCGCAGCAGCGTGTGGGTTGTGACGCTGGACGACGGGCGCGTGCAGGCCTTCCGCCTAGCTGACGGGACGTATGCGCCGGTGGGGGTGGGAAGCGACCAGCTGCCCGTCGGCGCGCCGCCCGCCCTAGCGGTGGAAGGGGCTCTGCGCGCGCGGCTTATGGTCGGCGACGGGATGGCCGCGCCATTCTCGCACCCGGTAGCCTTGCCCGACGGGCGCACGGCACACATCGATCACGGCGGCTATCTCGTCGTGTCTGCCGAAGGTGAACGGGAGCGCCTATTTGTCGACCCGCTACCCGACGCGCGTTTGCTCGTCGATGAAGAAGGGCGTTTGGCGCTGTATAACCGGCCCACGACGCGCTATGCGCACGGCGTGCTCGGCGATGCGATCGAGGCCGGGGGCGCAGTCATCGTCGCCACTGCGGGGGGGCTGCGCGTAGAGGCGCAGATCGATTTCTCGCCGCCTTTGGTGGCCGAAGGGCTGGCGCCGCTCTGGGTCGATTGGGATGGCGATGGGCAGCGCGAACTGATTGCGACGCTGAGCGACGAACATGCGGGTGCGCGCGTGGCGATTTTTGCCGAAGACGGAACGGCGCTGGCGACGAGTGAGCCGGTGGGCAGGGGTTTTCGCTGGCGGCACGTTCTGGCGTGGGCGCCGCTGGCCGGGGGCGAGAGCGAATTGGTCGCCGTGCGCACGCCGCATATAGGAGGCACTGTCGAGTTTTACGCGCGGCGCGCAGGTCGTTTGGAAATCGCCGCGCAGCTGGATGGCTTCACTTCGCACGTCATTGGGACGCGCAACCTCGATATGGGGCTGGTGGGTGACTTTGATGGCGACGGGGGGCTCGAACTGCTGCTGCCCAACCAGGCGCGCACCCACCTGGCTGCTATCGGGCGCGTCGACGGCGGAGCGCGGCGCCTGTGGCAGGTGGCGTTGGGCGGAGAGATAACGACGAATATAGCCGCTGCCGCACTCGCCGATGGCAGCATATTAGTGGGTGCCGGACACGATGGACAGCGCCTGCGGATTTGGCAACGTTAAACATGAGAGAAAGGAATATCCCATGAAGCTGAGTGGAAAAATTGCCCTGATAACGGGAGGTGCTACGGGTATTGGCCGAGCCACGGCCGAGCTCTATGCGTCGGAAGGTGCCCTCGTGCACATTATCGATTACAACGAAGCCGAGGGGAAGGCCGCCGTAGAGGCGATTGCTCGAGCCGGCGGGCAGGCCAAGTTCTACGCGACCGATGTGCGCAGCGAGGAGAGCGTGTCGCGCTCCGTGTCGCAGGTGGCGGCTGAAAGCGGCAAGGTCGATGTCGCCGTGGTGGCGGCCGGCGTGTTAAAAGGAGCGTTCAAGGGGATTGATGAATTGGATGAAGGCGATTGGGACGCGACGATAGATACCAACCTAAAAGGCACTTTTCTGACCGTTAAGTATGTGGCGCCGCTGCTGGAAAAAGCCGGCGAGTCGGTGCTGCTGCTTATTGCCTCGGGCGCGGGCGTGCGCGGCGCATCGTCTTCTTATGCATATGCTGCTAGCAAGGCGGGCATGCACGGTATGCACTATAAGATGGAGCAGGAGTTGACCCCCAAGGGCGTGCGTCTTCACGTAATTTGCCCCGGCGGCATTGCCACGCCGCTAAAATTGGAGAACGTCGCGCAGGGAGCGGCGGCCAGCGGCCAGGACCCAGAGGCGGCCCAGCGCAATGCCAATCTGGGTGAGCCCATTGGCGTGGCGCGGATACTGGCGTTCCTCGCCTCGGAAGAGGGATCGTACGTGCGCGGCACGATTTTTACCCGCTGAGCGCCAACGACAAAACTTCAGTTTGTGCCGATTGGCACCGATGGTATAGGTAGGAGCGAGAGGAAAAGCGATATACATGGCCGAACCGATACGAATTATCAATAGCGTAGCGCCTATTCGCATCTGCGACAACGGCGGGTGGACCGATACGTGGTTTGCCGAGTACGGTGCGATTTTCAATATCGGTGTATATCCCTATGCCGAGGCGCAGCTCAAGGTGTTTCGCCGTGAAGACGTCGAACATCGCCTCGTCATCCACGCCGAGAACTATGGACAGCGCTTTGCGGTGGAGCGGGGTAGAGCCGATTGGACGCATCATCCGCTGCTGGAGGCCGCCGTCGAGTATATGAACGTGCCGGACGAGGTCGCTTTTGAAGTGAGCATCTTCTCCGAGGCGCCGGCCGGCGCTTCCACCGGCACGTCGGCAGCTGTGACCGTGGCTCTAATCGGTGCACTCGACCTGCTGACGCCGGGCCGCATGACGCCCTACGAGGTGGCGCAGACCGCGCAGCGCGTCGAAACGGAGATGCTCGGACAGCAGTGCGGCATACAGGACCAACTGTGCTCGGCTTTCGGCGGCATCAACTACATCGAGATGTACCAGTATCCGCACGCCTCGGTGTCTCAGCTGCACGTTTCCAACGCCATTTGGTGGGAAATGGAGCGGCGCCTAGTGCTGATCTTTCTCGGCAAATCGCACTCGTCCTCGCAGGTGCACGAGAATGTCATCGCCGATCTCGAGGGCGCGCCGCCCGACGACGTGCGAATGGAGGATCTGCGTCGCACGGCGGGTCGTTCGCGCGACGCGGTGTATGCCGGTGATTTCCACGCCCTGGGACAGGCTATGACCGAGAATACCGAGGCCCAGATGCGCTTACATCCCGAATTGGTGTCGGCCGACGCACGCGACATTATCGAGCGTGCGCGTCGCGCCGGTGCGCTGGGCTGGAAGGTCAACGGTGCCGGAGGCGATGGGGGGTCGCTGACGCTGTTGGTGGGGGGCGATTCTTCGCAGAAGCGAAATCTGATCGAAGAGATCGAAGGGGCCAACCCCTTATTTCAGAACATAGCCATCTATCTGAGCCGCTTTGGTCTGCGCGTTTGGGAAACGGCTTGAAGAAATGTCGAATTTTGTTAAATTTAGCGATATGAGACACTTAGGTGTCACTAGATACGCCTCGTAGCAAAGTGATCAGCGATGGCAAAGGATCGAATGGAGAGCGATAACACGCGCAAGGTGCGAGCCTGGTATGGTGGCAAAGAACCGGTTGATGCGCAGGTTGTAGAAGCCGCAGAGAAGGCTGAGGGCGGGGGTGAGGAGCTCTACAACAGCGTCGAAGGCACCGGCGAATATGCCGAAATCATCAGAGGGCTGTACGGCGAAATGGATTCGCTTAAGCGCACGCCGGGTGAGTTCAGAACTTGGACGGATGAAGACGGTATGTGCACATTTTTTCAGGCACTGCTGGACTTCGCCCCAGAAGATATGCGCAGTCGGGTGGCCGTTCTCCAGGCATTGGGCTCGTTTAAGTTCCGCTCCGTCGATAGTCCCGAACAGAAAAAAGCCAAAATTGCTGCGATCTTTGTCGAACCAGAAGGCGATGATTTTACGGCTATTCTGCGCGCCCAAGCCAAGCGTCTGGCCGATGCGTGGGCTCCGACGCAGGAGTCCCTCCTCGATTTTATCATTCACCAGCCCGCTCACGTGGGACGCTTGCTGGCCGATAGGCTAAGTCCGACCAACGAACAGGGTTTTCGCATTATTGGCCACGCCTTTGAGGACGTGCGCAGCACCGACTTGTTGGAACTGGCTGCCAGTAAGACGGTTGCGTACGAGCGCGAGGGCGACATCCATCTCGTTACGGATGTGCGCGAAGTGCTCGAGAGCTGGGATCAGGATTCGATGGCCACGGGCGGCATTGAGCGATTCACGCTGTTGGACGCCCTGCTGCTGCACGAAATTGTCGAGCTGTGGCTGAGTGAGAATACACCCGATATCGACGCGCTCAGTGCGCACATTATAGCGTCTACGTTCGAGCGCTATCTCAAAGGAACGATGCTGTCGGTGGCGGTAGAGGACTTTTTTCTCAACTGGCCACAGCCATCGGAAGAGGAGATGGCCGAGCGCCATCGCGCCGAGATGGAAGAACAGCTAGCTGCCTGGAGTTCGGCGTTTGATGAGGACGAAGCGCCCGATGGCCTAGACGACGATATTGACTCGCTGCCGTTCGACAACGCGGTTCCACAAGTTAAAAAGGCGAGCAAAAAAGTCGCTGAGAAGAAAAGGGAAGCCAAGAACAAGCTGCAAGAAGGCAAGGTGTACCGGACCAAAGACGGCCGGCTGTATCGCGTGGTAGACGGTCGGAAGGTGGCCGTTAAACGGAAGAATCCCTCCTGAGCGACCCGTCGTAGGCCGCTCGCACTCACCTACAAACTCAGTGCACTTCTTCGTCCTGCTCGGGCGTTTCCTGCTGGCACTGTAGTTCCTCAAGCGCGGCTTGGCGTGCGTCCAATTCGCGCAGCAACTCGTCCAATTCGCTCGCCCATTCCTTTACCTGCGGCTGGTCGGCCAGATCGCCCTGCGCCAGGTTTTGGTGGACATAGGCCCCCAGCGCCGTCTGCGTTCGCTGTATCTGCTTTTTGGTAGAGGCGATATCGAGCCGCGCGCGCGCGACTCGGGTCATATCGCCGGCTAGGTCGGCGGCGATGTGAAAGCTTTCTCGCAGGCTCTTTGCTATATTATCTAACATAGTTTTATCTGGACTCTCGTTGGGCGCGCTCTAGCTCGGCAATGAGGGCTTTTTTGTTGGCGCGCGAGACCTGTCGACCTTTGAGCTGTGCGTCCGGCAGCTGGCGGACGAGCTGTCTCAGGCGAGCAACGGGGACGTCATCGAGCCGCTCGGGCCGGGCCGGCGCATCGGCGGGTGCGGTTGGTGTGGTGGGTTCAGGCCGTGTAGTGCGCGGCGCGGTCGGTGGCGCTACCAGCGTGGCCAGCAGGTCGGCATGGGGTGCGGGTATGACGTTGTGGCTTATCACTTCGCCGAGGCGCTTGGCCGCTTCCACTCCTGCCTGAACGGCAACCTGGACAGCGGCTACATCGCCGCGAAAGCGCACCGACACCAAGCCGCCGCCAATCTGTTCAAAAGCGAGCAGGTCGATCGAACTGGCTTTGGCCGCGGCATCGGCCGCTTCTACTGCGCCGACTAAGCCGCGGGTTTCGATGAATCCAATCGCCCCCTGCGCCATGGTCGGTCGCCCGTGTACTAGCGGGAATCGTCGATCGTGAAAGGCAGCAGCGCTAGATAGCGGGCGCGCTTGATCGCACGCACTACGCGCGTCTGCTGTTTGCGAGAAGCGCCCGTGCGGCGCGCTGCTTCGATCTTGCCAGTGGGCGTGACGAATTTGGCGAGGACGTCGATGCGCTTATAATCGATTTCCTCGGGCTTGAGCTTGGCTACGGCCTCTCGGCGATTGCTGCGAAACTTAGCGATGGCTACTACTCCTTGCCGACGCACCCGGCAGGGTGCATGGTTATAGGCGACAATTGAAAGAAAAAAAATAGATACTGTGTGGACTAAAGTCAATATGGTTAGTGTCCGGTCGGAGGGTGGATGCCCAGCGCCGTAGTGGCTCTGCTCGTTTCCGCCGCCGGCTTGGTCGTGCTCTTGGCGCATCCGGGCGTATACGCCCGCAGCAGTGCGTATTGGTGGGTTTGGGTGCCGTGCTGTATAGCGGGTGGCTGGGCGCTGCTGTCACCGGCTATTCCCGAACTCAGGCGCCTGCTGACGTGGTCCGTAGCTCCGCTGGTAGGAGCGGTCTGCCTCTCGCTCTGGCTCAACGGCACATGGGGTAATGTTGCCCTATTGGAACTCCTGTCGCAGCTCTTTTTGCTGTGGTTGAGCTGCTGGATGGCGCGCGATGCGCTGGCGCGTGGGATCGCAGCACGCGCGCTCGTAGCGGGGTGCATCGCATTGGGGGCCTACGCGTTTGTGCAAAGCAACGGGTGGGATCCGCTGCCATCGGCAACCCCCTTTGAAGGGCGGCGGATCGTTGCCACCTTCGAAAATCCAAATTATCTGGGTAATGTAGCCGCCTGTGCACTGCCCCTCCTGCTGGTCTTTTTTCTCGGCGCGGGAAAGCCCTATGAGCGCCTGCTAACCGGGCTTGCGGTCGCGCTCAGCTACGGCGCCTGCATTTTGGCGGGTAGTCGCGGTGCCTGGCTGGCCGGCATGGCGGGCACGGCCCTTGCCTGCCTCGGCGTTGTTCTCGCGGTGCGGCATGGAGGGCTGCGCATGCGCTGGCTAGATATTGCGCTATTGGCGTTGGCGCTAGCCGCCACGACGTATGTTGCCACGCGCGCTCCGATCATAGCCAACGCACAGGGCAAGGTCTCGGTCGGCGAGCGTTTGTTGAGTGCGCGCTACATCGTTTCGCCGCACAGCCGCGGTGCAGAGGCCAAGAAGTCCGACGAAGGGGCTCCGGCCTCGGCCACCTCCGTGCAGCTGGGCGACGTGCAGGTCAATGATACGACGATAAACCACCGCTACTTTATCTGGCGCGTTGCCTGGGCCATGGTGGCCGATCAGCCCCTAGTGGGCGTAGGCTACGGCGCTTTTGCCGACCATTTCCCCCGCTACCGCGACGGGCTGCGCAGCGACCCATGGTATAGCAGCCTTATCGAGACGCAGCAGTATGAAAACACGCGCTATGCCCACAACGAATACTTGCATCTGTGGGCGGAAAGCGGCGCGCTCGGCCTGCTGGGCTTTATGTGGCTCGTGGGTCGTTTGGGGGGGTGGTTGATTGCCGGCCTGCGGCGCGGCGCCTCGCCCTATGCGTGGTCGCTGGTTGCCGCTTTGGTCGCCATGCTGCTGCACAGTCTGGTCAGCTATCCGCTGCGCTTGCCCTTTAACGGCCTGTTTTTTTGGGTTTGCCTGGGCGTCGCTCTGGGTGAGCAGGGCGAAAAAAGGTTTAATAACAATAACTTATAGAGATTTGGGGGCTCCGGGAAAATATCTCTAAAGAAATTGATCCAATAGACGATAGTATTATTAGAGACTATTTGATACTAAGTATGAGTCGAACCTCTGAAGCTACCCGATCCCTCAAATAGATCTCCCCTCGGGGCTACCCACCCTGAAAACAGACACGCTGTGGGATGGAGTCCCCACTCCTTCCGCACTACATACATCGGTAACGGCCGCTTGCGGGAAGTCTGGTTAACACTTCTCGAAAGCGGCCGTATTTTTTTACTGCCCCATCTCTTCGTGCAGCTGGCGCATAATCTGATGGTGCCCCATGCCGCTGGCGCGCAGCGCCTTGTATTTTTCTTCGTCGATACCGTCCCATTTGAGAAACGAGCGAATATCGTAGCGCCCTTCGATCTCCACGGGCAGCTTGCCCTCATCGATCATGCGCTCGAGCGGGTACCCCTTCTCTGCTAAGGGCAAATGAACGACCGCGTTGCGCCGAGCCGATTCGTAGAGCGCCATCATAATCTCCACCGTATCGCGGGCGATGGTGCCGGCATTGCGGTGCTCCTCGACGCGGCCTTCAATCCAGGCCAACAGCTCGCGCACCTGGGCGGCGTTGGTGTAGCCGCCAATTGCCTTCGCCCCTTCGGGTAGCTCGATTTCCACGTCCTGCCAGCCCGCGCTGTCCGTGGTGTGTAGCCGCACGCCGAGTTCGGTTACTTCCATATAACCCTCGCTGCCGCGAATTTGGAAGTGGCCTGCGGCCGCTCCCTCGCGCATCAGGTCTGACTGGATAAACAGCTGCAGGTTGTCGTCGAACTGCACGAGGCCCATACAGGCGTCTTCGACGGCCGTATCGCGCTCGTAGCGGTCGGTGCGGCGTTCGACGGCGCCCATAACCCAGCTCGCCTTGGGATTGCCCAGCACAAAACGCGAGCCGTCGATCGAGTGCGTTCCCCAATTGGTCAAGCCATCGGCGACCTTGTTGGTGACAAAGAGCGGCGTGCCGATCACGCCCTCTGCTATGAGCTGGCGCGCCTTTTCCCAGCCTGGCGTGAAGCGTCGCTGGTGGCTGATGACGAGCTTGGTGCCGCTGGCGGCACAGGCGTCGACCATGGCATCGGCGGCCTCCATGCCAATGGCCATTGGTTTCTCGCATATGACGGCTTTGACGCCGGCCTGTGCTGCGGCAATGGTCGGAGCGGGGTGCAGCAGATGCCAGGTGCATACGCTGACGATATCGGGCTGTGCCTGCGCGAGCATTTCTTCGACGGTATCGTACTGCTGGGGAATACCGTACTGTTCTATGTAGCGCTGTCGCGCGGCTGGGACCGGGTCGGCAACAGCGACGACTTCGACTTCGTCGACGAGCTGATAGCCCTCCATGTGCGCGTGTCCGATGGATCCACAGCCGACAATGGCGGCTTTATACTGGGTGCTCATGCGCATTCTCCTCAAAAAAAACTGGTCATTGCAATCGGCGCGGCTAAATTAAATCATCTACAGAGTCCAATCAATTGCGGTCGAGTGAGCCGATGGATGCGCTATACATAACCAGAACGCTGTCCATACCCGTGGCGGAACTGAGCATGGCCTTTTCGCGCAGCTCCGGTGCGGGTGGTCAAAACGTGAACAAGGTGAATACCCGCGTGGAAGTGCGTTTTGACGTGGCCAAGAGCGCCGCGCTGAGCGAGGGGCAGCGCGCCCGTTTACTCGACCAGCTCGCCTCGCGCCTGACAGGGGATGGGGTGCTCGTAATCCACTCGGACAGGCATCGCACGCAGGGGCGCAATCGCGAAGACTGCCAGGAGCGCCTGGTGCAACTGCTGGCCGAAGCGCTAAAACCACCTCCGCCTAAGCGCAGAAAGACGCGCCCTACCCGCGCCGCACAGAGGCGCCGCCTAGACGCCAAAAAGCGCCATGGCGAAAAGAAAAGCGGCCGCCGGCGCCCGCAGATATAGCCGTTTTTTCCCCCGCACTCCTCTGGATCAGAAGCGAGAAAAACTTGCTTTGGCACACCTGTTCGCGTATTTTTAACTTTAACGTTAGGGTAAAGTATGGTCTTTTGTGTACCGGGCTGTAATTAGGGGGAACTATGGCGAGAGAAGTACGCGATACAATAGAGCTGTATTGGCGCGATATCAAGGATGTTCAGCCGCTGAGTAGGGCGGATGAGGTGCGCTATTTCGAGCGCGCGCGCGCCGGAGATGAAGAGGCACGCCAGGTGTTGGTGCGCGCGAATCTGCGCTTTGTCGTCAGCGTGGCGCGCACGTATAAGGACTACGGACTGTCGCTGATCGAATTGGTTTCGGAGGGCAATGTAGGCCTTATGGAAGCAATCAAGCGCTTTGACGAGACGCGCGGTTTCAAATTTATCACCTATGCCGTATGGTGGATCCGCCAGGCCATTCTCAAGACGTTGGCCGAGCAGGGCAAAATAGCGCGGCCGCCGATGAGTCAGGTTAACGACTGGCAGAAAGTGGAGAAGGAAACCGGAGCGCTTGCCCAGGCGTTGGGCAGGGCGCCGACGTTTGACGAAATCGCCGAAAAGGTCGACATCAGCATAGAACGCACGCGCAATGCGCTGGAGGTTTCGCAGCAGGACGTATCGCTCGACGCGCCGGCTTTTCTCGACGAGGAAACGACGCTGGTGCAGATGTTTGTCGCCGATCAGGAAGGTGTCGACGAGCGGTTAGAGCGCACGCAGATGGAAGAGATGGTCAACGCGTGCCTGGATATTTTGGATCCGCGCGAGTCGCAGATTGTGCGTTCCTACTTTGGCCTGGATCGCATGGCGCCTATGACGCTGGAAGAAATCGGTGATGCAATGGGCGTTACGCGCGAGCGCGTGCGCCAGCTGCGCAACCGAGCCCTCGAAAAAATGCGCGTTCAATGCGGCGATCAGCTAGTGGAGTTTTCGCAGAACTGACGCCCTCTCTTCGCCCTGTTCAGACCGACCGGCTCCTCGCATGGGGCCGGTTTTTTTGTGCCGCTGGGCGTTCAGCGTAGCCGCAGGCGCTGGGCGCGCATCTTGGAGAATGAAGCGATATGTATTTTCCAATGGCCCTCGGTATCGAAGCCGATGTCCATGCGCATCATATCGATCGCTGGCGCCAGCACGCGAAGGCCCGCTCCAAATCCCATCCGCAGCCGCTGGCGTCCCCATTGCTCACCCCGGTCCCAGGCCATGCCTCCGTCGGCAAACAGCGCCGCCGACAGGCCGATATTAGAAGTCATACCAAGGAGGTCGTATTCGCGCCGCGGCAGCAGCGGCACGCGGTACTCGAGCGTGCCAAGCCACTGGTTTTTTCCGGCCAGCGTCGCTCCCAACTCGCGGATATCGTAGCCGCGCAGGCTGTTGGAGCCGCCGAGGTGATAGTCCATATACTCGGGTAGGTCAATGCCGACGCGGCCCGACTGCAGGGATAGCAGAGACGCTGCAACTAGCGTATGGGTCGTGCCTACCGGCTGGAAGCGGCGCAGATCCATGTGCGTTGTCCAAAAGTCGCCGTCGCCGGGCAGGGGACCGCCCGTGCGGCGCACCTCAAATTCGTTGAGCCAGCCCGCGTGTGGGTCACCCCAATTATCGCGCGTGTCGTAGCCGGCGCGCAGCGCTACCTGCAGCAATTGGTCGGTATTGTCGGGCGTAAGCGTGTGGCCGTCCCGGTCGCTGCGAAAGCGAAAGTAACTAACGCCGGCAGCCGCTCGGCCGGACTCCCCTATATACAGGCCCAGCGCTGGGCTCAGTTCAATGCTTTCTTCGTCGAATCCATCTAACTCATTGAGGCGTTTGATGCGGCTGAGATCAAGGTGAAACGAGAGGTGGTTTGCCGCTATCCACGGGTAGTCGAGGTCGAGTAAAAAGGTCGTTTTGCCGCCGAAGAGCGCGTAGCCAGCCACAAAGATGTCTCGTCCCAGCATATTGACCGACTTCAGCGCCGGTCCGAAGGACCATCCATCTTCGTCCGTGACGTTGCTGCTCACATAGGGAATGGCGAAGGGCAATTCGCGCACTCTGAGCGTCAGGTCAATCTCGTCGCCCCGTTCCTCGACGCGCACGCGCACTGAAGAAAAGATGTCCAGATTGTCGAGGCGCTGCAGATCGGCGCGCAGGATCTCTGCGTCCAAAGGGTGGCCGATGCGCGTGCGCACTTCGCGGTAGATTACGTAGTCGCGCGTAATGCGGTTGCCCTCTATTGCGATTGAACTCACCGTGCGTCCGGCTAGGGCGTCGAGCGCATCACGGCTGAGTTCGGCAGCCGAGGCGGAACTGCAAACGAGCGCGATTAGCGCGAGAAAGAGTGGTTGCATAGACGCTCGATGGGGTGTGTTAAAGACATAAAATCACCTACTTGCAACGTAAATGTAAACGATCGCTGCTACTATATCGGTAGGACTGTCGCACTCGACTCACCTCTACTATTGGGGAGTAACCATGCAATACGCGCTGTTTATCGCACCGCTTGTTGGCTTGATCGCTGCATTTCTCGCCGCCCTCCGCACGCCAAGTTTGACGAAGGGTGATGCGACGGAGAAGGCTTTTTCCTTCGCTGCGCAAAATGGCTAAACGCCGTGCGATGTATTCGCACGGCGAATCCACACAAGAGCGGCTGCTGCGCTCGCGCTCATGGCGACGGCGGTAAAGGCATAGGCCCAGAAGGCCCGCTCAATGCCCCAATAGTCGGCCAGCGCGGCAATGGCAAAGGGGAATGCAAAGGAACCGATGCCGCCGCCGGTCGATATAATGGCAATAGCCAGCCCCTGTTCGCTGGCAAAGTGGCGCCCAGCCAGCACGACGACGACGGGATATATCGAGGCGAAGCCCATGCCGCTGGTAAAAAAGCACGCCGCCGTCCAGGCAAAACCCAAATCCAAAAGCGCCAGCGCGAGTGCCAGCGTAGCCAATGCACACGAGGCGATAAGCAGCGTCTCCTGATCCTCACTGCGGTAAAGGGCGGCGGTGGCCAGGCGGCCCACCAGCAGGCCGAGCCAAAAGACCGAAACCATATAGGCTCCCATCGCGGCCGACGTACCGAGTTTCTGCACAAAATACTCGGCGATCCAATTCGATACGCCGATTTCCACGCCCACGTATAGCAAGATCGCCAGCGCTAGGAAGGCCATTAGCGGCTGGCGCAGCAAATCGACTAGTGCCGCCTGCGCTCGCTGCGCACCGGTGGCGGGTGCTTCGACGGAAGGCTGTAGCCAAAAGGCAATAGCCATTAGCACAGATATGGCAGCTAGGCCCTCGAATGCGTGTTGCCACGGTAGGCCGCGTTCTATGAGCAGGCCGACGACCAGCGGTCCGCCGATGGCACCGGCGGTAAATGCGGAGTGGATAAAGTTCATCAAATTGCTGCGCCCGCTGTACTCGATGCGGACTAGACTGAAATTGGTTACCACCTCACTGGCACCTTCGCCTAGTCCAAAAAGCGCTAGTGCCAGTAGGTTGAGCCAAAAGGAAGGAGTCTGGCCAAAGGCGGCCAGCCCTGCCGCCTGTAAAATCAGCCCACAGACGAGGACGGGGCGCGGTCCCCAGCGGCGTAGCAAGATGCCGCAGAGCAGGGTTGAGGTGAAGTAGCCGATGGCACCGCTGGCCATGACGGCTCCCATATCGGAGTAGCTCCAGGCGAAGGTGCGCAATATCTCGGGTACGGCGGCGCCGACGAGAATAGCGGCTGCGCCAAAAAAGACGAAGTTGACGAAGAAAGTCGAAAGTAGAATGCGCTGTTGGTTCACGTTGGGCTCGGATGTTGGGAGCATGGAGTGGACTGGCGAAATGTAACGGGCGCCGCTTTTTGCACAAGGGAGCGCCGATTGCCGTTGCGATCCGCGCTCCCTATATTGAAGCGCGGACGGTGCTGTAGTATCCACCTGCGACAAGGCAATACAACGCATATGCGACAGAAATTATTGGTCCTCTACGCCCATTCGCCCGATCTGAACAGCGCGGCGGTTGCTTGGGCGATGTACGATGGAACGGGCAAGGAAAAGCACACTACGGGCGATGCCGAAGCGCCGCCGTACGGCTCCGTTGTCGCCGCGATGCGCGATGGCTGGCGCGTGATACAGTTTCCTCAGCAATATCCGGCTTATCCGGGTATGGAATACAATACTTCGTACCTGCGCTACGAATATATTCTCGAAAAACTGGAGGATAGCAATGGTTGAAAAGAGCGACCTGCTGACGAGCAAGGAGATGGCCCGCTTTGTGGCGGATGGTTTTTTGCGCTTTGACGAATTGGTGCCGAGCGAGCTTAACGAGGCGGTTTGCCAAGAGATGGAGCGGGGCGAAATTCCCCGCGTTCACAGCGGCCAAGCGCTGTCAGACCTCTGGCAGGAGCAGGCTATTGGTCAGGTGGTGCGCCTGCCGAAAATCCAGGCCATTATCCACAGTCTAGTCGGCCCTGGGCCACTGTACGACCACCACGCGGTGCACACGGTGCAGGCCAATAACGAGCATGGTCAGATATGGCACGCCGACGCTATTATCGACACGCGCATGCACTTCGATATACAGCTGTTCTACTTTGCTCACGATACGCCGCGCGAGATGGGGGGTACGATGTTCCTGCCCGGCAGCCAGTACCGGCGCATCAGCGAGTCGGACATTGCGCGCTACCAGAATTTTGTCGGCCAGGTGCCCATGGTGTGCAAGGCGGGCACAGTAGCCGTTGCCCATCACGGCATATGGCACTGCGCACAGCCCAACACGACCGGCATGATGCGCTATATGTTTAAGCTGCGCCTGAACCCAACGGTGCGCCAGAAGCTCCTGTGGAATACGGATGATCTGGAAGACGGCGAAATTCCCTCGCTGCTCAGTGCCGACCATCGCTGGTATGGCAACGAGTCGCGCATCGAGGTGGTTAACCGCATAAAGATGTGGCGCTTTTTAATCGGTGACGATCGCTACGACGTGTCTTACTGGCTCTCGCGCATAGAAAATATGCCGGAACGGGAACTGCAGGCCGCCTAGCGCCCGAGCCATTGACATCAGAATAAAAAAAGAGCGGGCCGGGAGGTTTTCCCGGCCCGCTCTTTTGCGGCAATGGGTTCGCGTTAGGCAATCATATCGACAACGTGCCCCTTTGCTTTAGTATCCGCTTTTGCCCCTGTTCCTCGTCCTTCCACTGTGCTTCCCTCTGCGGGGGGCTCGCCTCCATGCGGACGGTGTTCTTCTACGCGCTGTAGGGCCAATTCTCTGCGGGCTTCGGCTTCCATGCGCGCCGCCTGAGCAGCAACGCGTCGGTCCTGCGGCGAGGGCTGAGCCGGTGCCAGCGCAGCCCGGCGCACCGTTTGCGCTTTGCGCAGAGTGGCTTCCGGGTCGCGCTCGGGTGAGGTGTCGATTTCTACCTCGCCACCAACGGCATAGGACCGGTTGTCCGGACCGCGCTCATACTCGTATGTGGGCCCGCCTATGGCATGGGGGCCGGCGGCGGCCAGATGGGCCTGTTCGTGCGCGCGGACTTCGCGATCGCGGGCTCTGAGCTGTTCGACTTCCCTTGCTTCTTCTGGCGTGAGCTCTGCCTGCCCCGGGGCGTTCGCTGCGGCGTCCTGCGGCACAGAGCCTTCAGCAGCAGCATCCAGCCCCTGCTGGGCGGGCGCTGCGCTATCCGATGGCACACTCGCCGCAGTCCGCGTGTCGCCGGGCAATTCTATAGCCAACTCTGCGCGCAGCGTGCTGACGATTTGGCGCAGTTCGACGGAGTCGTTCGCACGGCTGCCGCGTGTGCTCGAGGTATCGTCGATACGCTCCTGTTCGTTGGGCGCTGCGCGGCCCTGCTCGCTGACTGCAGAAAGCGGTATAGTGTGTGGCGATTCAATCCGCATAATTGCTGCTCCAAATACGGGGCATCCGACCTACCTAGAATATCGGCATTTGCAACAGCCTACTTGACTGGGCTGAGCACTTCGTCCCCGAGCGGCTGTGGGTCGTCAAATACGGCGGCGGGCAAGTCGGCGAAAACGGCCACGCCGGTGTGGCTGCGTTCGCCGCGGTTGTCAGAGAGCAGGATTTGTCCATAGCGCCGCCAGTTGTTCCATGGTCCAATAAAGCGTGCCTCGGAGTCGCTCGCCTGCGGGTAAAAAGCCCACTGTGAGACTAGGTGGGTCTCTTGGTCAACCCACACTCGATACTTGTTCTGCGGAGTGACGCCGACGCCTTCAAACGTGAGCTCTAGCACGTCGGCTGGGCGCCCGTCTTGGCTGTCGGCGGTTCCCACATAGTTGAGTGTAACGCCGCTGTCCTTGAGCTTGTAGGGCATGACCAACCAGTAGGCATCGTTGATCCACGAGCGATAGCCGCGGTCGAGTGCGGCCTGCAGTTCGGCATCGGCCAGCGCGCGTCCCTCGCGCCAGGCGCGTCCACTGCGCGTATGCAGGTTCATCAGCACGGTGAGATCATCTTGCTCAAAGCGCACGTTGCCCGTCCATTTATCCCATACGTGCAGGCGTCCACCAAAAAAACGCCATGTTATGTAGCGCGTCTGGTCCCAGGCCGCATAGCCGCCCATCGCTTCCATCGTGGCGTCGGCAACGGCGATGGCGCGTGCGTCAGAAGCGTCGGCGTTAAATCCCTCCGCGGCGGGATAGGCCTCCGCGAATAGAGGTAGTGCGGCGAGTATTAGGGTACCTACGGCAACTGGCAGAGGGTGCATGGCAATCTTCCTAAGAGGCATCGCTCGAGGCGAGCTGGGGTAAGAGGGTTTCGAGCTGGTTGAGCGGTTCGTTGAGCGTAGCGATGGCATCGGACCAGAACGCGGGATCGCCTAAGTCGCAATCGAGCGTGCGACGTGCAACGCCTTCGGCGCTATCGCTGCCGGTGAGGCGCAGAAACGCTTCGTAGCGCGGCAGAAAGTCGGCACCTTCGCGTTGAAACGCGGCAAAGAGGCCGCGGCTGAGCAGAAAGCCAAATGTGTAGGGGAAGTTGTAAAACGTGACACCGGTAATGTAGAAGTGCAGTTTAGAGGCCCAGAAAAAGGGATCTTCGCCGCCGCTTTCCAAGGTGTCTCCGAGAATGTCTCGCTGCGTTTCGCCCATCAGTTGCTTGAGTTGGCTGGAGGAAAGCTCACCGCGCGCGCGTTCTTCGTGGAGCTTCTTCTCAAAGTGGTAGCGAACGGGAATGTCGAGCAGAAAGATTGCGCCGTGTCCCACTTCCATATCGAGCAGGCTGGCCTTCTGCTCTGGCGTGATCGAAGGATCGGCAAGGGCACCGGCTGTCAGCAGCATCTCGCCGAAGGTCGAGGCCGACTCAGCTAGCGTCATCGGATAGAAGCGAGCAAACGCGCGCACGTCGCGCATAACATAGCTGTGGAAGGCATGCCCGATCTCGTGCGCCAGCGTGCGCACGTCGCCCAGCGTATCGTTGTAAGTCATATAGACGCGCGACTCGCGCGTGAGCAGAGAGCCCGTGCAAAACGCACCGGGGCGCTTGCCGGGACGCGGCGACCAGTCGATCCAGTTTTTGGCGTAGGTTTGGCGCAGGTATTCTCCCAGCAGCGGATAGGCCTCCGAAAACGAGGCTTCAACCAGGGCCTTTCCCTCTTCCCAGGAGAGCGCAGCGCGCTGGCCCACCGGCAGCGGGGCGCCCAGGTCATACCAGGCAATGCCGTCGGTCCGCTGCAGCTGTGCTTTAAGGCGCAGCGCGCGTCGCGGTAGTTCGATGGAGTCGAATATGGCTTCAAACATCGCATCGAGCGTGCGTCGTTCGATGCCAGCTTGGAACAGCGCGATGTCGAGAAAGTGGTCGACGCCGCGGTGGCGGTTGAGGGTTAGGCGCGTGCCGGAAATGGCGTTGAGCGCAGCGGCCGTCACGTCTTCAACGCGCTCCCAGGCCGCATTGCCGCCGTCGAAAGCGGCCTTGCGCACGCGGCGGTCGGCATGTTCCATAAGGGCGCGGCGCTGGGCCATGGGTCGCCATTCGCTGCGTCCGTCGGGATAGTGCATTTCAAACTCGAGCTTGCTTGCGACGGTGCTATACAGGCGTCCCCATGCGTGCAGGCCATCGACGCCGAGGTCGGCGGCCAACACTTCTTTGTCCGCCTCCATACTGCGCTGCGCTTCGGTGCGCTGGCGCTGTAGGAAGTAGCCGGCATCGCGCAGGGCGGGCCGGTCGGCAAAGTCGGCAAAGAGCGCGTCGTCGGCGTTCTTCAGAGCGCGCAGCAGTTCGACATCGAGCTTTTCGCCCTCTGCTTCAAGGAGGGCAAATGCCGCCTCTTGTCGGCTATACTCTTCGTTTTTAGCATCGGCAGCCGACAGGCAGCCCAAATACGATCCCAAGTGCGAAAGGCGCTCAGCGATTTTTTCGGCCTGTAGGAACACGTCTTCCCAGGTCGCGCCGTTACTTGAGTCGAGCGGGGAGAGCTGCCTAGCGCGCTGGCACAGCGCCTGTAGATCGCTGCTCAAGCTATCCCTAAACTGCCGCATTTCCTCCCCGTCAAATTGGGGGAAATAGCTGGTAAGATCCCAGTCCATAGCCGTGCTCATAGCGATTGTGTCTCCGGTGAGAAGAGGGGGTAATGCCTCGTTAAATACTCTTTTAGTGCATCGGCTACGATGCGGTGGCCGACAGGGGTCCAATGCATGTCGTAGCGATGGTATAGGCTCTCGCTGCCGCCATAGGCGCGCAGCGGGGCAAATAGGTCGATAAAGGGTATGTCGGCGGCGCGCGCTAGAGAGCGAATGACGTCCAAGCTGGCATCCGAAACTATGCTCCTCTCTTCGACAAAGGCAAATCGCCCGGGTTGCCATTCGCCGGGGCCGACCTGGTGCCCCCAAGGATACGTCGTCAGGACAAAGTCGATGCCGCGCTCTGCACACAGCGTCTTTATCGCGCGCACGCTGGCAAAAAGCTGCTGCCACTCGTTCTGTCGGCGAACTTCGTCATAGCCGGTTAGCGTATGGGCGAGCACCATTGGATTGGCCATACCAACGACGTTGGCCACGTTGATGCCCGCGCTTCCATGGACCATGCGCTGGGTGTAGTAGACCAGCAGGCGACTAAAAAAAAGGTGTTCGTTGATCCAGTTGCGCGCCCTCTGGATGCGCGTAAGGGCGAGTTGGTCTTCGCGTCCATCGACGCCGGCGAGCTGTCCATCTGCATCGTAGACAGCGCGCTGACGATAGGCGATTTCCTGCTGCAGATCGCTCATGTCGAGGTGGAGCATCACCAGGTCGGGAGCGAGCGGCAGCAGCTGGGCTTTGAGCTGTAGGAAGGAGAGAATGGGGGCGTAGCTGTCGACGCCGGCGTTGAGCACTTCGACGCGTCGACCGGCCGCGCCGTTTAACTCGGCCTCGAGCAGGGCCGAAAACGTTTCGCCGTCTTCGACGCCTTTGCCCATCGTAAAGGAATCGCCGAGCATGGCGATGCGGAACGTATGCGCGTCTTTCTGCGGAGCGATATCGCCTCCGCGCAGACCGAGATTATTGACCCGCTGTATGTAGCTAAAATCCCGGCTTGCAAGCGCTGAATTGGAATTGGCCACCAGGCGATGATGAACGGTTGCATCCCCCACTAGCGCCGGCGAGAGCGGGGGAATGAGCAACAGACCGGCCAGCACGTCGGCCGCGCCATAGGTTAGGGCGACTGAGAGCGCGACAATCCACACGCGTTCAATGCGCTGTGCGCAGCGCACGCCTATGGCATAGGTAGAATAGAGCGAGAACGCGGCGACGATTGATAGGCTGCCGACGAGCAGGATGGTAAAGTTGTCGAGGAAGCCCTGTATATAGTAGCGCTCGTAGAGAATGAGGGCGGCCAGGGCGGCACTGACTATTGCCGAGATGGCCGAAAAGATAACCATGGGCGCTGCTCGCGGTTGTGGGGGTGCGCCGCTGCACGCCTGCGCCGGCGCGCGGTGGAAGACAAAAAATAGAGACCGGTGCGAAGGGACGCCACCGGTCTCAGCGAGCAGAACCTATCTCAGGTCAGACGATCTTGCAGTTTTGCAGCTCTTTGGTCGCCAGGCGAATGCCGCCCGCGCGCAGGCCGCGCACGGGATACTGGGCGATGGAAAACTCCTCGTTGAGTTTGCGCAGGCGCGGTCGCGGTTTGTAGTCGAGGGCGACGATCTTATCGGAGTCTGTCGTCAGCTTGAGAAGTTTACAGCTGTCGGGAATAAGATCGTAGGTTTTGTTGAGAATAAACTTTTCAATGGTGCAGCGCTTGATATAGGGAAAGCCTTTGGCGTCTCGGTAAACGACGTTAAACACGACGTCCTTATCGACAAATCCACAGTGCAGCATGCCTTTGTCGACAAAGAGCTTGTCGGGCACGTCGATCACCGAGTATATGCCATCTTTGCGTATGACCAGTATGCGGTCGTACTGCGACACGTCGAATAGCACGTTGCCGTTGACGTCGTAGCCCAGATAACCGCCCTTGGCATCGTAGCGCAGCTTGCGGTCGCGTTTGGCTGCTTCGCGCACGTCGACTTTCTGGAAAGAGCGCAGTTCGGTGCGCCGCGGGAACTGGGTGCGGTAGCGCTCGACGATATCTTCGATAAAGGATATGGCATACGGGATGATGGCGTCGAGGTGGGCCTTTACTTCGCGCAGGCGCGCGCGGATTTCTCGCATCTCTTTTTGCGCGCGCTGAATGTCGTAGAGCGAAATGCGGCGAATGGGAATCTTGAGCAGCGTCTCGATATCTTCGTCGCTGACCTCGCGCTTGATCTGGTCGGCAAACGGTTCCAAGCCGCGCTGCACGGCGCGCTGCACATCGGCGGCGCTGGTCTGCTCCTCGATGGCCTTGTATACGCGGTTCTCGATAAAGATTTGTTCGAGTGTTTTGGCGTGCAGGCGTGCGTTGAGCTTGTCCTGCTCGAGGCGGAGTTCGGCTGTCAGAATATTGACTAGCTGGTCCACGTTGTGCTGCAGCACTTCGGCCGTGCTCATCACGCGCGGGTGGCCATCCTGAATGAGCATCAAGTTAGCCGATATGGAAACCTCGCAGTCAGTAAATGCGTAGAGTGCATCGACGACCTCATCGGTGTATACACCGCGCGCCAGCTTTAACTCGATTTCTACGTTTTCTGCGGTGTAATCGCTTATCGACGAGATCTTGACCTTGTTTTTGCGCACGGCGTCCTCAATAGAGGTAATGAGGCTCTCCGTGGTGGTGCCAAACGGCACTTCGCGCACGACGATGCGCTTAGGGTCATCCGTGTCGAGGCGCGCGCGCAGCAGCACCTTGCCGTTGCCGCTATCGTAGTCGGAAACGTCGGCAAATCCGCCGGTGGGAAAGTCGGGTAGAATTTCAAAGGGCTCGTCGTTGAGGTACTTGATCTGCGCCTCGAGCAATTCGATGAGATTGTGCGGCAGCACGCGCGTCGACATGCCCACGGCGATGCCCTCGGCGCCCTGCGCGAGTAGCACCGGTATCTTGGCGGGAAAGACGACGGGCTCTCGGTTGCGTCCATCATAGGAGTCGACGTATTCCGTTAGCTCCTTGTTGAACAGTACCTCGCGCGCCAGCGGAGTCAGACGACACTCGATATAGCGTCCGGCGGCTGCCTCGTCGCCGGTATAGATGTTGCCGAAGTTCCCCTGTTTATCGATAAAGAGATCTTTGTTGGCCAGCACGACCAGCGCACCGTTGATCGATTGGTCGCCGTGGGGATGGTACTTCATGGTGTGACCGACAATATTGGCCACTTTGTGAAACTTGCCGTCATCCAATTCGTGCAGTGAGTGAAGAATGCGTCGCTGCACTGGCTTGAGCCCGTCTTCCAGGTACGGTATGGCGCGCTCTTTGATATAGTAAGAGGCGTACTCGATAAAGTAGTCGTTGTAGAGGGTGTCGACGTAGGCCATTAGACGAGGTGCTCCATAATAAAATCGCGTCGCTCGGGCGTGTTCTTGCCCATAAAGAAAGACAGCGTGTCGGGCACGGCAGCCATGGTGCGCACGCTGACCTTAACTAGGCGCATATCGCCGTTGATAAACTGCCCAAATTCCTTGGGTGAGATCTCACCCAGGCCCTTGAAACGGGTGATTTCTGCGCTCTTCAATTTTTTGAAGGCGCGATCGCGCTCCTTTTCGCTGTAGCAGTATATGGTCTGCTGCTTGTCGCGCACGCGAAAGAGCGGCGTTTCGAGAATA
This sequence comes from Gemmatimonadota bacterium, assembly GCA_038128265.1. GTDB lineage: Bacteria > Latescibacterota > UBA2968 > UBA8231 > UBA8231. The sequence continues at coordinate 8,772 of JAYPJE010000008.1, read as the reverse complement.
TAGACGTGGCCGCTCGTTACCAATTCCTCAAAGTAGGTTAGGAAAAAGGTCATTAGCAGGTTGCGAATGTGGAAGCCGTCGACATCCGCATCGGTGGCGATGACGACTTGGTTGTAGCGCAGGTTTTCTACGTCTTCCTCAATGCCGAGCGCCATCATCATATTGTAGAGTTCTTCGTTTTTGTAAATGTCGGCGCGGCTCTTGCCAAATAGATTTTGCGGTTTGCCCTTAAGGGTGAAAATGGCCTGCGTTTCTGGGTTGCGCGAAGAGACGATCGAACCAGCTGCCGATACGCCCTCGGTGATAAAGATCGTCGACTCCTCGCCGCGCTTTTTGTCTCCGAGATGAAATTTGCAGTCTTTGAGTTTGGGAATCTTTATCTCGATGCGCCGCGCGGCTTCTTTGGCCTCTTTCTTAACGGCGTTGAGCTCTTTGCGCAGCTTTTCGTTGTAGACGATGCGCTGTTCGAGGCGCTGGGCGGCCTCCTGGTTTTTATGGAGGAAATCGACGATCGCCTCTTTGGTCTCGTTGACGATCCAGCCGCGCACATCGGTATTGCCGAGCTTGTTCTTGGTCTGCGATTCGAAGACGGGCTCTTTGACTTTGACGGCCACGGCGGCAAAGGTGCCATCGCGCACATCGATGCTGTTGAAGCTCTTTTTGTAAAATTCGTTGACGCCCTTGAAAACGCCCTCGCGGAAAGCGCTCTGGTGGGTGCCTCCATCGCTGGTGTACTGGCCGTTGACAAACGAGCGGTAGGATTCGCCGTAGCCCTGAACATGCGTCAGAGAAAACTCCAGGTACTGAGACGCGTAGTGGGCCGGTTCGTAAACGGTGCCGTCACCCACCTCGCCTTTGAGCAGGTCGAGCAGGCCGTGCTTAGAGTCAAATTTCTGGCCATTAAACGCGAGGCGTAAGCCACTATTTAGGCAGGCATAATTCCACATGCGGCGTTCGACAAATTCGTAGTTGAATTCGTATTCGCCGAATATTTCTGCGTCGGGAAGGAATTCTACAAACGTGCCGTCGGCCTCGTCGGTTTTGCCCTTGCGCGTATGCGAGACCAAGCCACCGCGCGCGAAGACGGCCTCGGCGTACTGGCCGCCCCGAAACGCCTTGACGCGAAAGTGTGAGGACAGCGCGTTGACGGCCTTGGTGCCAACGCCGTTTAGGCCGACGCTGAACTGGAAGACGTCGTCGTTGTATTTGGCGCCCGTATTGATAACGGATACGCACTCGACGATCTTGCCCAAGGGAATACCGCGCCCGTAGTCGCGTATGCGCACCGTGGCGTCCTCTATGGATACATCGACCTGCTTGCCGTGTCCCATAATGAACTCATCGATGGCGTTGTCGACCACTTCTTTGAGCAGGATGTAAATGCCGTCATCTGGATCGGCGCCCGAACCGAGGCGGCCTATATACATGCCGGTGCGCAGGCGAATATGCTCTAACGAGGAGAGCGTTTTTATTTTGGATTCGTCGTAGTGAACGGCGCCGTTTTTGGCGGTTTTGCCGTTTGCTGCAGTGAGTGCCATTGCTTCCATAAGAGATATAGTTGGGCTGAAAAGGCCGGCGTATTGCGCAGGGGCGCGCCGCCAGCTGTGGACATATGGGAGTGCGTTTACGCTACGTATGGGGAGGTGCCGAGGCCAGGTTTAGGGGAAGAGGCGGGGGAGCCGCTGGCGCGTGGGCGCTGCTAATGTAAGAAAATCTCCGCGCTTCAGTATAGTGAACAGGTGTGCATGTGTCAAGGGGCGAAAAACCGCTCGGATGGCGCAATCGCTCGGGTTGCTTCCTATGGTCGATCGCGATTGGCCGCGGTTTTTATGGCATCGACGAGTGCGGCCGAAGTGGCTCCCTGTGCACATGCTCCAGAGAAGGCGTGCAGGCTCAGGGGGGTGGTCGACGCGCCCAGTGCGCGGGCAATGGGCTGGGCGCTTTGGGGGCAGATGCGGCCGGCAGCGATGAGCTCTAGGCGCCCACTGGCCTGTGCGCAGAGCTGTTCCAGCACGCTCAGGCCGGTCAGAGCCCCGTCGTCGCTACCCCAGGGCGTGCCGCTGCTCAGCACGCGCTGCACACCCAGCTCGATGGCGGTTTCCAGCGCCGCCGCCCGGTTGGGTGTGGCGTCGAACGCGCGGTGTAGGGTCACGGCTAGTCCCAGCGCACGGGCGCGGTCCGTCAGATGGCGCATGGCCTCGACGTCGAGACTGCTGTCCGACGGCTGCAGGGCGCCCAGGGCCACGCCATTAGCGCCCGCTTCGGCGGCTCCCTCAATATGCGCGGACATGGCGTCGATCTCGGCTGGGCTGTAAAAAAAATCACCGCCCCGGGGTCGAATCATGCATACGACGCCGGGACGGTCGGCAAAAATAGAGCGGGCAGTGCGAATGCGCTGGCGATCGGGCGTCACGCCACCGACGTCCATAGCAGCGCAGACTTCAACGCGATCGGCGCCGCCCTTCCATGCGGCCAGCAGTGCGCTTTCTGCATTGTGTGGATCGCTGGCGTCGATGCAGATTTCAACGGCAATCTCAGCGCGCACGGCCAGGGCATTCTCAGTGATGATGGCCGCCGGGACCGTGCACGTGTCCGTGCTCGAGCTCTTCCTGGCTGGCCTCGCGGATGTCTTCGACGCTTACGGAGAAATTGAGCACCTGTCCGGCCAGCGGATGGTTGCCATCGACCGTGATGCCGTCGTCGCCGATTTCGGTGACGGTGATTACCTGCGTATTGCCGTCGTCGCCGCGTGCTTGAAACTGCATGCCGGGTTCTACTTTATCGACGCCTTCAAACGCGCTGTGTGGCACCGTCTGCACCAACTCGGGATTGGCAATGCCATAGCCGTCTTCGGGCTGGATGGTGACATCGAAAGAATCGCCTACGACTTTACCTGACAGTTCCCTTTCCAAGCCGGGGATAATGTTTTGCGCGCCGTGCAGATAGACCAGCGGTTCGCGGCCATCGGATGTGTCGACCATTTCACCTGCGTCATTGGTCAACGTGTAGTGGATGGTTACGACGCTGTTGTCGGCAATGTGCACGATGGACTCCTTGGTTTTGGGTGTAGTGCAGTTATGTACATCCGTGGTGCGTTAGGTGCTGGCTGCGGCTTTTCTGCCCTTCCCACTTCGACCGCGGGGCTGTCCGGTGCCGCGCCCGCGCCCCCCTCCGCGCCCACGTCCACCCCCGCGCCCGTTGCGCTTGGCGCGCACGGCCTCGAGGTCGGGCTCCTCGCCGATCCAGTGCGCTTCGATGGGATGCGAGCGAAAAAGGCGCTTGAGTTCGGTCAGATCGCGATCGCCGACAAAGGTGATGGCCACTCCCTCGCGTCCCATGCGTCCGGCCCGCCCCGTGCGGTGCGTGTATATTTCCGGATTGAACGGGAAGTCGTAGTTGATGACGTGGGTTACGTGGCTAAAGTCGAGTCCGCGGCCCGCTACGTCCGTGGCGATCATAAAGCGCACTTTCTTCTGGCGAAAGCGGCGAAAAATCGACGTGCGACGATCTTGGTCCAAGCCGCCGTGGATAATTTCCAGTGAGCGGATGCGCTTTTGTAGGCTGTTGAGCAGTTCCGACGCCTTGTCGCGCGAGTTGCAAAAGATAATGCCCTGTTTGACGTCGTTGGCGTCGACGTACTCGACGAGCGCGTCGATGCGGTTGCGACCGACGTGCTGGAAATAGTGTTTGAGCGACTGCGGCGCGCGCTGCTCGCGGTTGAGCTCAACGCGCTCGGGATCGCGCAGGTACTGCTGCGTCAGGCGCTCGACCTCTTTGGGCATGGTCGCCGAGAATAGCAGTGTCTGGTGTTCTTGCATCATGCAGGACATGATAAAATCGACGTCTTCGATAAAACCCATTTTGAGCATTTCATCGGCTTCGTCGAGGACGACGCTCTTTACCTGCTCCAGGTCGAGGCGGTGATTCCATATCAAGTCGATTAGCCGTCCGGGCGTGGCCACCAGAATGTGCACGCCGTGCTTGAGTTTGGCCTTCTGGATATCCATATCAAATCCGCCAAATACGGCAAAGGGCACGACGCCGGAGTGTTTGGATACTTCGTCGACTTCCTGCACGTACTGCAGCGCCAACTCGCGCGTGGGAACGAGAATAAGCACCTGAATGCCGCGATTTTCCTCGTCTATTTTCGAGACGAGCGGAATGGCGCAGGCGCTGGTTTTGCCCGAGCCCGTCTCGGCTAAGCCAAGCACATCCTTGCCGGCCAAAATGTGGGGCAGCGTCTTTTCCTGGATAGGTGTGGTCTCCTCGTAGCCCATCTCATCGAGAGCTTTGAGCACAGCGGCAGGTAGGTCTAGGTCTCTAAAGAGCATATAACCCTTTCAGTGGTGGTGCGTTGTCGCTATCGAGGAGGCGCTGATATGGGAGTGATGCGGCGATCTTCGAGAGGCGGAACATACAGCATGTTATGCACTTAAGATGACGTATGGGGACGAATAATGCAAACCCGGTGCGTTGCGTTTGATGTGGAACTCCTTACTTTTTAATTCTTTGTCTAAGCTGGTTTTACACTCGAGAGGAAGTCGATTATGAGCGAAGTTCGCGTGCGTCTGGCGCCCTCGCCGACGGGGCCCACTCACGTGGGAACGGCCTACCAAGGTTTGTTCGATCTGCTATACGTCAAGAAGTATGGTGGGCAGTTTGTGCTGCGCATCGAAGACACGGATCAGACGCGTTCGCGCAGAGAGTACGAAGAGTCGCTAATACAGTCGTTGCGCTGGATCGGATTGGAATGGGATGAGGGGCCGGATATTGGCGGTCCCCACGGGCCCTATCGCCAGAGCGAGCGCCTGGCACTGTATCGCGAGCACGTCGACCAACTGGTCGAATCGGGGCACGCCTATCCCTGCTTTTGCTCGGCCGAGCGCCTGAGCGCGCTGCGCGCCGAGCAGGCGAAAAACCGAGAGCGTTTGGGCTACGATCGCCACTGCATGCACCTGGCCAAGGACGAAGTCGATAGCAGAGTAGCCAGCGGCGAGGCACACGTGATTCGCCTCAAGATGCCTCAGCAAGGCACCTGTGTTGTGCGCGACCGCCTGCGCGGCACCGTGGAGTTGGAATACGCCCAGTCCGATGACCAGGTGCTGTTAAAGTCGGACGGTTTTCCGACCTATCACCTGGCCGCCGTTGTCGACGATCACCACATGCGCATTACGCACGTAATTCGCGGCGAAGAGTGGATTACCTCGACGCCGAAACACCTGGTTCTATACGAGGCTTTTGGCTGGCAGCCGCCCGAGTATATGCACCTGCCGCTCTTGCTCAACCCCGACGGCACCAAGATGTCCAAGCGGCGCAATCCCACCTCCATCGAGTACTATCGCCGTGCGGGCTATCTCAGCGATGCGCTGCTCAACTACCTGGCGCTCATGGCGTACCCACCGCTGGGAGAAGAGGAGAAGTTTAGCTTTGCACAGCTCACCGAGCATTTCGATGCCGACCGGATCAATCTCGGGGGGTCGATTTTCGATCTGGAAAAGCTCAACTGGCTCAACGGTCGCTATCTGCGCGAAGAGCGCACGGCAGAGCAGGTATTAGACGAGCTAAAGGCGTGGATGCTCAACGACGAATTCGTTGGGCAGATCGTTCCGCTGCTGCAGCAGCGCATGGAAACGCTGGGAGACTTTATGCCCAAGGCGGCGTTTTTTTGGGCGCGCGAAGTTGCGCCTGTCGCTGACGACCTGGTGCCCAAAAAGCGGGCACCAGAAGAGGCAGTTGAAATGCTGCAGACGGCTATTTGGACGTTTGATGCTCTGTTGGAATGGAACCGCGAAGGTATCGAGTCGGCCGTGCGCTCGCTGGCCGAGTACTGGTCCTGGCCGGTGCGCGATGTAACGGTTCCGCTGACGGCTGCGCTAGTTGGATCGCGCGTCGGCCCGCCGCTTTTTGACACCGCGCATCTGTTGGGACAAGACATCGTGCGCATGCGCCTGCTGCAGGCGATGAACGCGCTGGGTGGGCTGTCAAAAAAGAAGGCGACCAAGCTGGAAAAGGAGTGGAAGAAGCCTCCGTCCGCCTCTTAGGCCTGTTGGCGGTGCAGCAGGTAATTGGCCAGCGGCACCCCTCTATACAGGCTCCTTGATCGCGTTGAAAACAAGGCGTTTGGAAACGGCTTGGGCTCTCGTTAACCCGAGCCGTTTCTGCGCTCTGCGAGTGGGGCCTTATGCGCCCTGTTTTTGCACGCGTGCCCAGGTGTCGCGCAGCGTGACCGTGCGGTTAAATACTGGGTGCTCTCTTTCGTGGTCTTTGGCGTCGGCGCAAAAATAGCCGATGCGCTCGAATTGGAAGGCGTCGCCCGGCGCGGCTTCGGTTAGGGCGGGCTCCAGATACGCCGGCGAAATGACCTCGAGCGAGTCGGGGTTGACGTTATCGATAATGCTGCCGCCCTCGGGAAATTTACGCGGGTTTTCCACCTTGAACAGGCGGTCATAGAGGCGCACTTCCGCCTGGGCGGCATGCTGGGCGGAGACCCAGTGCAGCGTGGCCTTTACCTTGCGCCCGTCGGGTGCGTCGCCGCCGCGCGTGGCCGGGTCGTAGGTGCAGCGCAGCTCGACGACCTCGCCCTTTTCGTCTTTTATGACGTCGGTGCAGGTGATAAAGTAGGCGTAGCGCAGGCGCACTTCGCGGCCCGGTGCCAGGCGGAAAAACTTGCGCGGCGGATCTTCCATAAAGTCTTCGCGCTCAATGTAGAGCTCGCGCGAAAAGGGCACCTGGCGCGTGCCCGCCCGCTCGTCTTCTGGGTTGTTAACCGCTTCGAGCAATTCGCTCTCGCCCTCTGGATAATTTTCAATAACGACTTTGAGCGGTCGCAGCACGGCCATGCGGCGCAGCGCCGTCCGGTTGAGCTGGTCGCGCATGCAGTACTCGAGGAGTGCGATGTCGATGTTGTTATCGCGCTTGGCGACGCCCACTTCGCGCCAGAAGCGGCGCACGGCTTCGGGCGGGCAGCCCAGTCGGCGCAGGCCGCGCAGCGTGTAGGTGCGCGGATCGTCCCAGTCGCTGATAATGCCCCGTTCCATCATCTCGCGAATATAGCGTTTAGACAGTGCGGTATACGTTATATTGCCGCGCGCAAACTCGATTTGGCGCGAGGGGAAGATGCCCAACTGTTCGATAAACCATTCGTAGAGCGGGCGGTTGTTGGCAAATTCGTACGAGCACAGTGAGTGGGTTATGCCCTCCAGCGAATCGCTCTGGCCGTGCGCCCAGTCATACATCGGATAGATGCACCACTGGTCGCCGCTGCGGTGGTGAGGCATGTGGAGAATGCGATACATGACGGGATCGCGCAGGTTGATGTTGGCGGAGGCCATGTCGATTTTGGCGCGCAGCACCTTGGCGCCGTCGGCAAACTCGCCGTTTTTCATGCGCTCGAAGAGGTCGAGATTTTCCTCGACCGTGCGCTCGCGGTGCGGGCTGTTGGTGCCGGGTTCGGTGAGCGTGCCGCGGTTGGCGCGTATTTCGTCGGCCGACTGGTCGTCTACGTAGGCCAGGCCCTTCTCGATCAGCGCGACGGCCCATTCGTAAAGCTGCGGGAAGTAGTCCGAGGCGTAGTACTCGTGCTCACCCCAGTCAAAGCCGAGCCAGCGAATATCTTCCTTAATGGCGTCGACGAACTCCTGCTCCTCGCGCGCTGGATTGGTGTCGTCAAAGCGCAGGTGGCAGCGCCCTCCATACTCGGCGGCTATGCCAAAGTTGATGCAGATGGCCTTGGCGTTGCCAATCGTCATATAGGCGTTAGGCTCGGGAGGAAAGCGGGTTACGACGGCGTCGTAGCGCCGGCTTTGGAGGTCGGAGTCAATTTCTTCGCGCAGAAAGTCGCGCACTGTTTCGGTGCCGTCTTGTTCGCTACCGCGATCCGTTTTTGCGTCGCTCATAGTTCCTCGTTTACAAGCCGCGCCGACTCCACGCTGGGTTCGCGCTCGGGCCAAATAAAAACCCGCTGCGCGGAGTCGGCAGCGGGCTGGTTTTGCAAAGTGGTTTGCTGGTGCACAGGACTATCCGCCGACGGATAATGGCAGTGGCTCTTGCTGTCGCTGTTGTTGGCGGATGGGCATATCACTCGGCTCAGGGTCAGTCGTGCAGTGCACTTAAGGATAGCGCAATACGCTCTGAAGTCAAGCCATCAGACGTCGGTGCGTCGCTCCCACGAGCTCGTTTTCCAGTGCTGTGACGGGCGTGCGTAGTCGGAGCCCCTGGGCGGCAGGAACTGGCGCAGGTGTTTGCAGCCATAGGCAAAGCCCTCGAGGCCGGGAAAGCCGCGGTCCTCGTTCTCCACGCATAGCACATAGCCGTAGCCCGATTCGAGTAGGGCACCGATAATGGTGGCCCAGTTGAGCTGGCCGCGGCCGGGTACCCGATACTGCCACCACCAGTTGCCGATAATGCCCTGGCGGTAGCGCATGCGCTCGCTGATCTCGCAGTCTTTGACGTCGGCGAAATACCATTTGCCGGCAAAGTCGCGAATAACGTCTTCAACGGGCAGCATGCCCATCCACAGCCAGTGCGATGGGTCGCAGGACAGACCGAGGTGGGGCGAGGGAACAGCGTCGAGGATTTTTTCCCACATCTCTGGGTTGCAGCCGATCTGCCCCATGCGCACGGCCACGTCGAGCGAGACCTTGATATCGAGGTCTTCGGCCACTTCCATCACGGGTCCAAACATGACGCGAAAGCGCTCGACCAACTCGTCGGAGCGATCGGTGGGATTGCCCGGCGGCGAGGAAAACATGCCGTAAAACTGTCCGTTGCGCA
>JAYPJE010000007.1:73120-112407 GCA_038128265.1 Gemmatimonadota bacterium | reverse complement strand
GCGTCCCGGCGTAACAAAGGTCACAAAAGAGCGGCCGTAATCGAGCAACTGCATATCTCTTCTCCCCCCTATTAGCGCGTTTTACATCAAGGCTGCCAGCGGTCGCGCACCGGGTGCTGCAGAGCGCGCTCATAAAGCTTCTTCCACGCTTTCGACCCATCGTCCGGCTGGGCGACCAGGCGCACCCCTTCAACGTAGGCCGGCCCGTTGCCCGAGCCATAATAACCATACCCCTGGCTAGCCCGACCCATATGCACACACGATCCGTCCGGATATACCACGCTGTTGATAATACGTGGGTCGGGCCGATCGTAGCGCTCCCCCTTCTTGGCAAACTGTTTTAAGGTCGCATCCGGAACGCGGTAGCGCGCGACCGCGCGCTCGTCTACCTCGACGCCGAGGCCCGGTCCATCGGGCACCTTGTGATAGCCACCGACGACCTCAATATCCCGTTTTAGCAATTGGTGGCTGTAGAGATTGATACAGGTAATCGTCGGCCAAGTTGCATTGGTCAGCACGGCCCCGAGATGAGCCGCCCACGTCGTGGTTAGTCCGTTGCCGACCAACTGCAACCAAAATGGCATTTGCGCTTCGGCGCTGAGCAACCCCTGACGCATAACCTGGCTTTTGCCTGCGCATATAACGTAGCCGTCGCATACCTCTTCGCGCACGTGCGTGATGTAGGGGGGCGAACCAAAATGCATGGCGATAGGCCGACTGCTGACGGCGCGAATCTGCCTATTACCGAGCACGTCGTGCTGTGGAATAGGCGTCTCATACATAGCGATCCGCTCGTACTGCTCTAGCTTCTTTATGATGGGAATCGCCGTAGCCGCATCCTGCCAAGTGCCATTGGGGTCCAGGTCGAGCTTAAAGTGAGGAGGCACCACCTTTGAAATGGCGTCGACCTGAGCAACAATATCCCACCACGGACGCGGCTTGGTCTTAAAACTGGTATATCCCTTTTTTACAGCATCTTTGGCCTCGGCCGCCCAATCGCGCGGCGATGCATCAATCGACCACCAGGAGATGGGCACCCAATCGCGCACTTTGCTGCCGAGTAGTTCGTAGACTGGCACTTCTAATGCCTTGCCCACCACGTCAAACAGCGCCATTTGTAAACCAGCTCCCAGGCTGTCGTCGTTCATAAGGGCAGCAGGGCTCTTGCCCATAACCCGCTCGACGGCCGCATCCGTAACACGAGCCCAAGTATAGTGTATGACGGTTTCGCCCCAGCCAACGTGTCCGCTATCTGTTTCTACGCGGCACAGTTCGAGTACGGCCCAATTATACACTTCGCGCGCGGCGATCTTTTGCTGGCGCTTGGTAAAGGGGACATCGACGATGATGCGCTCAACGTCTACGACTTTCATAAGGCTATCTCCTAGGGGTGGGACAGACGCCTAACGCGTCGTCTGGTAATAGCGTTTAAACGGCCGGCGCTCCAAACCCTCCAGATTGAGCTCGACGCCAATACCGGGGCCTTTGGGCAATTCGATATAGCCATCTTGGCTGCGCACTGCTTCGGGATTGAGCAGCAGTTCGGCGGCCAGCGCCTCCTCCGCCTCATTGCCTACCGTCTCGAGGATATGTCCGTTGCGCACGGAGGCGATGGCCTGCAATCCCTGCGCAACGGAGATCGGGCCGTTTGGATTGTGCGGAGCCATGGCGACATTGTGCATCGTGGCCACCGTAGCCAACTCGTAGAATGAGGTAAACCCACCACAGTTACCGATATCTGGCTGAAAGATATCGACCATTTGCTCCGTTACCATACGCAGCATGTTGCGGTCGTAAATAGTCGCCGTGCGCTCACCGGCGGCAATCTTGGGACCACCACAGGCATAGGATGCCTCTTTCAGCGCCTTGAGTCCATCGATGTCTTCGGGGGGCAATGGCTCTTCAATCAAATCGGCTAATCCGCGCAGCTCGTATACCAATCGGGCGGCGTGCGCCCCACTCAAACGGGCATGGCAATCAACCCATATTTCCATCTCGTCCCCGTGCACCTTGCGCGCTTCGGCAAAAAATGCAACCACTTCTTTTAGTATGCGCTGGTCAAGCCACTGATGCTCGTTATACGAGCCGTCGACTTTGCCCTTGGTACCCGAGTAGGCGTTGCCGCCAATTTTGTACTCCGAACCATCGCTGGACACTTTTTGCACCTGTCCGTAATAGACCGGCAGCGTCGTCTTGCACACGCGGTAGCCCCGCGCCCGTGCGGCGGCCACATTATCGGCAAATTCCTGCGGAGAAGAACCGCCCGGCACATGGCAGTAGACCGGTACGCGCTCCGTAAAAGTAGGCCCTCCAAAGAGCTCGTACACCGGCTTGCCAACCTCTTTGCCTTTAATATCCCACATCGCCATCTCAATGGCGCTTATCGCCGAGACCGATACGGTACCAATGGTCCACTGGTTGTCGCGGTACATGCGCTCTAGGTGCAAATTGGGCTGGCGCGGGTCTTTGCCAATCAGACCGATATTTTCCGTCAGGTTGCGCACGCCGTTGAGCGTGGCGTCGTCAAAGCGCTTGGTCACCACTTCCGATATACCGGTTATCCCCGCATCGGTATGAATTTGCGTTATAATTAAATTGCGAAAGTTGGCGTCAATAAGGCGCACGTCGATTTCAGTTATTTTCACAGATTAGCTCCACTCGCTGGCCGCTTTCGGCCGATTGATAAGCCCCTTCGATAAACTGCATAGCGCGCAGCGCATCCATCCCACTGCAGACAAAGGGTTCGTTGCGCTGCGCTGCGGCAATGAAATCACCGACAAAGTCGATGCCCATTTGCCCTCCGTAACCAGGGCCGACCGGCGGGTTGCAAACCTCCTCGCAGTAGGGCTGGTCCGCCCATTTGCCCACCCGACTCTGAACGACGAGCCGCTCCTGGCGCCCTGCATAGTCCCAGCTCTGCCAGCTGATATCGCCGTCACTGCCGCGCAGCACCATCGAGATATCCCCATAGCGCCGCGGCAGGGCATAGGCTGCGTGGATATGGCCGATGGCCCCCCCATCGAGGCGAAAAGCGGCGCTGGCCACTTCCTCAACGTCAATGTGCTCTACGAGTGTAGCCGTCTCCGCACTCACTCGATTAAATTCGCACCCGCTGATAAAGCGCACGAGATCGACCGTGTGCACACCAAGCCAGTGTAGTATCCCCCCACCGGCCTCCTTGTGGCTAAAAAGCCAGTGGCTGGGGTTGCGCTGCGCTACCGTGCTGGTGACCATGCGCCCTTCCACGGAGAGCAGTCGCCCAATCGCCCCTTCTTGCACCCAATTCTTCATCGTGCGCACGGCAGGATGGTAGCGATTGAGAAAACACGTGCTCCACGGAACGCCAACCCGCTCCGCTAACCTATTTAGCTCGGCGATTTCGCGCGCCGTGCGCGCTACCGGCTTCTCTACAAGCGTTGGTACACCCGCTTCGAGCAACCGATGTGCGAGCATTGGGGCCAGCGCATTGTGCGTGCACACCAGGGCCATGCCCCACGCGCCACTAGACAGCAATGCGTCAACATTGGGGTAGACTTCGAATTCTTCGTCCTGCCCATCCCACTCACCGCACAGGCCCACTTCGGATATAGAGGGTGCGTGACGCAGCGTCTCTAGCCAACCGCCTGCATGCGGATTATCTCCGCCTACGAGAGCCGCTCTAACGGGCATGCACACTGCCGTATGCTACGGGGTGTCCCACGCGGGCCGAGTTGTAGATATGCTCTAAGAGCGCTACGGTGCGCCGACCTTCGCGGCCATCTACCCGCAGGTTGGTCCCCTTTTCCAACGCCGAAACGACATCCTCGACTACGTTTTTGAGCGGATTATCAACCGACTGCAGCTTTTCTTCCAGGCCGTCACCAAAGACGCGCATCTCGCCCGAGAGCACCGCATCGATTAACACGCCACCTTCGCGGCCGTGCACCTCGGCGCTAAAGTAGGAATTTGTGGGAAACGTGGTCGTACCTACAATCGCCCCCTTGGCCCCGCTTGGATACGTGAGAAGCGCCATGCCGACATCTTCGGTCTCAATATCGTGGTTGAGAATGGCCGTCTCGCCGTACACCCGAGCGGGATCGCCCATAAACCACAGCAGCAGGTCGATTAAATGCGACCCCTGATTGGCCAGCGACCCCCCACCGTCCATTGCCCAAGTCCCACGCCAGTTCCCATTGTGGCTAAAGTAGTCGTCTGAGCGAAACCACTTGAAGCGGACTTCGCCGAGAAGCGGCTCGCCCAAATCGCCGCGTTTCAGCGCTTCTGCTATGCGATAGTTATTGTCGACATAGCGGCTTTGGTAGTCGACGCCGACCAGGACACCGGCTTCTTGGCCAGCGTTGATTAGCCGATCGCAGGCCTCGGTGCTGACATCCATCGGTTTGGTGGTGATGACATGCTTGCCGGCGCGCGCGACTTCCACGCCGATCTGGGCGTGCAACCCACTCGGGGTCATTACCATTACGGCGTCCACGTCGTCTCTTCCTAGCGCATCATCGAGCGCAGCGCATCCATCGCAGCCCATTTCTTCGGCGACTTCTTTGGCCAGCGACTCGTTGAGGTCGACGACGACTTTGAGTTCAGCGCCCTCTGTCTCGGCTATTTGCCGCGCGCGGTTGCGCCCCATCCCCAACCCAACTACGGCGAAACCTACCATAAAACACCCCCCTGAGCTTTAATTGGGCAGTATAATAGATGTGCTGCGAAGGGCTGTCAACCAACCCTCTTTGCAATGAGAAAGGGGGCGCTCACAGAGAGAACGCCCCCTTTACACACTGCGGACCTTTGCCGCATTACCCCTTGAGAAATTGGGCGATATACTCCTTCGAACGCAGCAATCCCTCCTGCTGTAGTTCGGCTGTTTTCCAGAAGTGATGGTCTTCCAATTCAACGCTCAGCACACCGTCGTAACCGTAGTCTTCCAAACGCCGAATTACCTGCTGCCAGTCGACCTGCCCCTCGCCTGGAATCGTATAGCGCCACCAGCCCTCGCCGCAAACGTAGGTATTGCTATAGCTCTCGCCCAGTATACCCGATTCGTAGAGCTTTTCTTCGATGACTTCGGTGTCCTTTAGGTGCACGTGGCGCACGCGGTCACCAAACTCGGCGAGCAGGCGAATGTAGTCGACCTGGATGCGCAGGAAATGGGACGGATCGTAGCAAATGCCCAGATTGGGCGAAGGACAGACCTCAAATATACGCCGCAGGCTTTCCGGCGTGCATCCCAGGTTGCCGTAATACGGAGCCCCGCCCGGCCACGGCTCGATGGCTATTTGGACGCCGACCTTTTCGGCATGGGCAACCACTTTGGGATACACCTTCTTGAATACTTCAAAGGTCTCGCTGCGCTTCATTGTCGGATCGTCGGGACCCAGCACAGTAAAAAAAGTATGACCGCCATTTTTTGCGATCGCCGTGAGGTCTTTTTTTAGCGCGCTAAGCGCCTTATTGCGCTTGGCAGCATCACGGCTGAGCAAGCCCCCACTGCCGGCGTCGCAGGTGCCAATGGCCAGCCCTAGATCCCTGCATTTCTTAGCCATTTCCTTGGTCAACTTGGGCGTATCAATCGCGTCAAAGCCATTTTCTGCGAGCCATTCAGCATAGCTATCAAAGCCGATTTTGCCAGCAAATGGCGGCATGCGCGTTCCAATTTTCATTTTATTTCTCCTAGGTGAATGAGCCATGAGATCACAGCCGATATACTAGCTCGTTGCAGGCCTGAGCGCAACAGCACCTTCAGGCTCTGTCCACTGCTCGTCCGGGTCGATCCACTGCGATACCACAAGCGATACGAGGGCCAGAAAGGCACCGGCAAAAAAGATGATTTGATACCCGAAGTGCATCCATGCCAAGCCCCCAATAAGTGGAGCGGCGACGGCGGCGACGTGGTTCATGGTAACGCCCATAGAAAGCGTGGGTTTTAATTCGTCGGGCGGTGCAATCTTATGGGCATAGGTAGTCAATGCGATGCCACCGAAGAAAATCAGATTATCCAGGCAAAATAGCGCATAAAGCGTGGGACGATGCTCTATCACACCATAGCCCAGAAAGACAAAAAAGAGCACCACATAGCTTATGCTAAGCATTTTGCGCTCGCCGTGGCGGTCGACTAACCGCCCCATTAACGGGCCCGTAAGCGTGATGAGAAACTGATTTATCATAACCAATATCATCGTCGTCTTTACCGGCATACCGTGCACCTTTACCAGTGCAAAAATGGCAAAGGTTATAAACATTTGCTTGCGTAACCCCTGCAGAAAATTTAGGGCGTAGTAGAGCGCATAGCGCCGCTTAAACACCATGCTTTTGTCGGCTGTCTTTGGACCGGTACGATCTACAAAAAGCAGGGCGCCTCCACCCAGGACCGTAGCTAAACCAGCCATGATAAAGAGGCCTTCATAGTGCAAAACGTCGATTAGGATCATGCACATACCGATTGAAAGAAGCCAGGCCACGCTATTGACTGAGCGCAGCTGTCCCAGCCACCGGCCGCGCTCTGCGCTGGGCGCATACGTTAACCCCATGCTCTGTTCAAGCGGAATCCAGCAGTGGAATCCAAGACTCCATATAAGGGAAAACAGCGCGAGTAAATACACCGTCGAGGCATAAGAGTAAAAGACAATGCCAATACCCATAACTACGAGCGATATACTTGCGACGCGGGAAGGGGCAAAGCGGATGACCAGGGCCATAAAGAGCACGTTGAGAAAACCAGGCACTTCGCGCAGGGCCTCCACGTAGCCCAATTCATGGGCCTCAATGCCTAGCCGGTCAACGATGAAATTATTAAATAGCGTCAGCTGCACGCCAAAGAATACGCCGACGCCAGCTACGGCGAGCGCCAGCAGGGCAAAATTGCGACTCCATTCTTGAAACGGATTTCCCATCTGTCTCATGGGTAACCCTCCTTTATCTTGTTCGATAGATCACATCCCGCTATCATAGACTCGGGTTATCGCACTAAGCACTAAGCGCTTAACCCTCTTACCAATAGAACAAATGATTCGCTGTCATACCGGTAAATCCATCGATGACAATCCACAGGCCACCCGCCACATAATGGCCCAATATCAAAGCGAGAAAAAAGGGCCGGGTTTTGCGATAGAGCACGACGCCCCCGTAGTGCAACACCACGCTCTTTATAGCCCAGGCTAAAAAAATACTCGGCATTAGATGATGCGTTGTCCAATAGGCACTAACGGGAAAAGCGACTGGATGAATCGGCCACCAAAGAAAGCGTGCATTGGCCACCGTTAGCATGAGCTGCACAATGCCGCCGATGCCCGACATGATATAAAAAGCCTGGCTTGGCCCGGCTGGATTTGCCAAATGATAATCCACATAGCTGTAGGGAGCGGTAGCCGAGCCAATCCCAAAAAACCACTCGCTTAGATTGAGCGCGCCGTAGCGATAGCCCACAACCAACACCGTCGCAATAGAAGATGAAGTGGCCACGAGCGCGGCCAGCATAATGCCCCAGAACAGACGCTTGCGATGTCCGATAGTGTAGCTTTCCACCAGCCTCAGGCCGTGAATAACAGCGGCCATCATCGTCGTGCGCATCTGCCCCACCCAGGGGTAGGTCATTCCAAGGGCTCCAATATTTCCAGCACCCAGCGCACTGCTTCCGAGAGCACCCACCATTACATCGTTGGGCATCATCGTTGGCTTAGTCACGGCTAACCCCCCTTCTGCAACAATGCGCGTTATGGCAAACATCAGCAGAAAGGCCACGAGTAAAAATAGCGGCGCCAGCCACCAGCTCATACCGGACAGAACGCACCATATCGACATACACAACCCGCCGGAGAGAAAAAGAATACCCGCTTGACGATAGGACATAATTTCGCCCTCATCGCTAAGCGTTGGCCTGCAGAAACCGCGCACTACCTGCAGCAAATGACTGCGACCGATCCACAGCGAACTGAAAACGAGCACCGCCAAAGCGCCAAAACCCTGATAGAGTAAGTTAGGCGTGCCAAGTGAAGAGCCAACGACTCGGTCCGTCCCCCCCCAGCCGGCATAGTGTAGGAAGGCATTTTCAAACATCGTTAATAGACCGAGAAACCACATACTAAACCCAAGCTTCGTGCTGAGTAAATACCCAAATCCCAGCACGGCATAGCTCAGCGATAGGCGGAGGCGAAACTTGTCGTTAAAGAAATACCACGACTCTGAAATGGGCATGCCCTCGGGAATGAAGGGGTAGTAGTTATGCAAACCGCGTTGACTGTAAAGAACAATGGGTACTACGATGCCAAGCCAAACAATGGGATTCTTGAAGAAGGGACTGATGACGCCGCGATCTGTTTGCTCGTCCCCCAGCATCGCGATGGGCACCTGCACCAAAGGAAACGTCAAGCGTTCGTTTTCTATCCACTGTTTTCGCACGATGACCATCGCAGCCGTCATGGAGGCAAAAAAGGATACAATCAGCACCCCCCAGCCAGCCAATGGGGCCACCCACGCCATCCAGGGAAGGGCTGTGCCGCGGGGCAACCCTTCGTAAAAAAACAGGACGGCCTCCTCATCTCCCACGCGCAGCCAACGAGCTATGTAGGGAAGCACGTGGTTCCCCCACTGGTTTTCCGGTGTGGCAAAATAAGATCCAGCGGATATATGAGGTATCAGCACACAGACTAGGCCGATGGTTGAAACAGAGCAGGCAACAGCTGCCATAATGTAAATCGTAACGAGTTCGGCACGGTTGAATACCCAGTCTTTACGCACAGCCCCGAGCAGCGGATTAACCAGAATGTAAAAGAGGAAAAAAACAAATACGGCCGCTGGCGTGCTGTAATCTAGGTGCAGCGGCGAACCGGAGATAATCAAATTTTCGTATGGAGCACCAACGCCCACTACCGCAGCCAAGAGCGCCCCTACGGCAATGGCGCGATAACTCACATGACCGCTAAGAGGGGGTGTGGCCAAAGCACGCTGCTTGCAGTGGGTTCACCAACGGATGGACTGCGTCGCCCAGAAAACCATGGCAACAAACGGCGGCACTCATAGCGCTCTGCGGTACTCCTCAACGGCGAACGACGATCGAAACGCGATAGAGTACCGCTTCGCCGTGGATGCGGATAGGCCCGTAGCACCCTTCATCCGGACTGCTTTTTTGGCTTTCATCTCTCGCGGTCGATCCCGTTTTGCATGGTTTATCCCCTCATCGACCTAGCGTAGAGATGGGCCGACGAAACGGGTACTGCGGGAAAGTAGGAAAGGTGGAAAGATAGATCAACTACCCATCAAAGCACGGCCAATGGAGCCTTTCTTTTCTACTTCCCTGCTTCCCGCTCTTTGGGCAACTTTTTGCGCTGTGAGCATTTTCTTGACGATCCGATTCCAGCCCATTACCTTCCGCACCAACCATTCATTTGTTTTCGTTGAGTAAATCAATCTGGACTATTCATACGAGTTAAAAGGAGCCCATCATGAGCGACCAACGCGTTTTTATCGGCGACCTAACCCGCAAAGAATTTCGCGAGCGCATGCAGGCCGGCACGATCAAGGCGGCCATTGTTCCCACTGCTGCGACCGAACAGCACAACGAACATCTGCACATGATTCACGACACCTTACACGCGGCGCATATGGCGGAAAACGCCGCGCGGAATCTACTCCCGCACGTAGTGGTCGCCACGCCGGTAGCCATCGGCGTATCGGAGCATTGGATGGAGCACATTGGCACGCTGACGGTGCGCCCAGAGATTTTCTGCGAATACGTGTACGACGTATGCAACTCACTGGCGCGCGCCGGCGTCGAACATATCCTTATCCTCAACGGGCACGGCGGGAACGTGAAACCGATGATGCGCCGCATAGACGAGTATCGGGAGAAACTAAAGGTCAACCTGCGCTTTCAATCGTACTGGGATGTGTACGACCCGGATCTGGTTCAGCAGTATATGGAGCATGGCCGCCTGCCAGGGCACGCAGACGAATACGAGACGTCGACCATGCTGTATTTAGCGCCCGAGCGCGTGCAAATGGATGCCATTGACAATGAGTCGGCCGCGCTGGGCACGCGTGAGAAAGGGGAGGCACTAGTGGCCCCTGCCATCGAAGGAGTGACCAAGCTACTACAGCAAATGATCGCCGGCGAAGAGATCGACCTGCCGACTGTGACTTTTTATCCGGAAGGCAAACGCAGCCTCGTCACCGGTGAACCCGTTTAAAGGCTACGGTTTTAGCACTACGCCCAGGGCCTGATCTGGGGTTTCGACCAGCACATCGACCGCGTCGGCGATATCGCCCAGCGCGAATTCGTGCGTATACAGCGATTCGACCTGCAGGGCACCGCTGGCCATGGCGCGCAGGCATTCATTCAGGTTTCGCTGGGTGGGCCATTCGACAAATACGGGCGGATAGTTGCTTCCGTGCTCGTAGGCCTCGTCGTGATAACCCGGCCCCGTGCGCGCCGCGCTGCGCACGTCGACATTGCCCAAACCGGCGGCAAAACCGTGGCTGATATGGGCTCCGCCAACGATCGTTATCCGCCCCATGCGGTGGCCGTCCGGCGTCGTCTTCAAACTGCTGTACAGTTGCTCGAAGGCAGAAGTCGCCTCCCCGCCAAAGGCAATGATGCCGAAGTCCATTCCGCATCCAGCCGAAAATTGGTCTGCCGCCGCCACCGGATCGCTCTCAGCCCCGTTTACCCAGCCTTCAATGCGGGCTCCCTGTGCCTTTTCTAAACGCATCGGAACGCGGTCGACGGCAAGGATGTGACAGCCCGACAGTTGGCCAAATTGGGCGCTGAACTGCCCGACGAGTCCCATGCCGACAACCATGCCGTTCTCGCCAAAAAGTGGGGCCGTACGACGAATGGCATGCAGCCCAGTTGCTGCCAAGTGCACGGAAGCTGCTGCCTCCAGCGATACGCCATCGGGCACCGGCGCACACAGGTTTTGCGGAACGCATACTCGATCGGCGTGCAGTGCATAGCCTCCACCCATGCAAGCCACTTTTTGCCCAACGGAAAACTGCTCGACTCCTTCCCCAACCCGTTCGATCACCCCTGCATTGGCGTAGCCAAAGGGGCGCGGTGGTCGCTCCTGCTGCGGTTCACTGCGCATGTTTTTAACCCGGCCCAACTCGGTGCCCGGACTGATGAGCGACGCGGCCACCTCGACCTGCACCTGCCCTGCAGCAAGTTCGGGAAGGTCTCCTTCTATACACACTCCGCGCCCACGGTAATCAATAGCTCCGACTTTTCGCATCATGCGTATCCACTCTCTCCGATTGTTAGACGAGTCATCTATTCACCGGCTTCCTGTCGATAGGCACTCAACCGATCCCCTGCGCGGATGGCCTCCCCGCCCTCGATAATGCGCACGCTGGAAAGGCGATTGCCAATCACTTCCTTGACTTCCACGACTCCCAGCCGCACAAGAGCCTCGGGATCGCCTTCATCAACGCGGCCGAAACCGGGAAATACTGAGAACCGGTAGCCTATATGAAGCCCATTTTCACTGCCGATGTTGATATACACATCTTCTCCGTACACGGAAAGCACTTCCGGCATATGGCCGTCGAGTTTTAGGTCATCCGGCTCGAAGAGCGACTCCATGCCGCTGATAATCTCTTCCATAGCAGCGAGCGTAGCCTGACCCAATAGCGACTCGCGAAAGTCTGCGCTGCCAAACTCCATCGTCCGCAGGTCGGCAAACTGAACGTCCTGGTCGCGGGGTTTGCCCAATAGGTCTAACCCTAAATCTCTATCGCTGGCTTCGCGTTCGCTCAACACCATGCCTAAATCCTTGCCATCGACCACGCGCAGAGCCCCCACGCGCATGACCGCCACGCCGACATAGGACTTATACCCTCCCAGCATAGGATCTCCAACCGACAGCCGCTTCATATCGTAATCGTCTATCGTACCGAGAAAGAGGATATCGGCCTCCAGCTGACCTCCCAGTTCCAACAGCGCCTCCATACTGAGCACGCGCCGCTTGCCCAGCAGTTCGTCAACCGCCTCATAGGGCACCACCCGCCACTGCGCGCTGGCCACCGCCTCCTGGCTGAGCATACGGGCCATTTCCCAGCCCAGATCCCATATATCCCTGCGAAAACCGGACTCGTCGATGAAAGGCAAAACGGCCACGTATTGGGGCGCGACATCGGCTTTGGCTTCCCGCGCCCGCTTAGCCTGCAAGTACACCTCGAAGTGACTGATCTGCTCGACAACCTCTCCCGCAGCCAATCCGCTTTCCCCCCCTTCGGACATTTCCTCGGGCAAGGTCAGCGGGGCACAGCCACTCACCGCCAGTAAAAAGACTAGTGTAGAGAGATATTGCATGCGCTCAAACCACCCTTTATCCATTCGGTAAGGCGCTGGACAACAGCGCTTCGGGCGTGGCTTCTCCGCGTGCGTAGTGGTCCGTAATCCGCCCTTCGCACATGACGTATATCCGGTCGCAGAGACCCAAGACTTCTTCCATTTCGGACGAAAGCACGACAATCGCGAGGCCCTGTCGCGCCATTTCGTCGAGCACCCGGTATATTTCGCTCTTCGCTCCAACGTCGATTCCGCGGGTCGGTTCATCGACCAGCAGGACGCGCAGGTTTTCGACCATCATCCATCGCGCCAGCAGCACCTTCTGCTGATTGCCTCCGCTCAAATTAGCGATCTGAACGTCGATATCCGGCGTGCGCACCTGCAGTCTCGCGATAAGCTGCTCGACCAGCGACCGTTCGCGCCTCTTCTGCACCCAGCCCATTCGGCTCAGCGCAGTCAGAGCAGCTACGCTGGCATTGTCGGAAACGCTGCGGCGGGGAAAGATCCCTCCTTCTCGCCGATCTTCGGGCACTAAACCTAGTCCCATCGCACGCGCCGCCTGGGGACTTGAAGGTCGCAGTCGCTCCCCTCCAATGCGCACTTCCCCTTGCAGGCGCCTATCGGCGCCGATCAGCGCCCGGGCGAGTTCGGTGCGGCCCGCACCCATTAACCCCGAGAAACCGACTATTTCACCTGCGCATACGGAGAAGGATATGTCGCGCACCGCATCGCTGCTCAGATTGTTTACCTCGAGAGCGACTTCGCCGACGTCGGCGGCGCGTTCGGGAAAACCCATACCCAATTCGCGCCCCACCATCAGCGCAATAAGGCCTCCCTCGTCGAGTGTTGCCGTGGGCTCAGACGCCACTTTTGCGCCGTCTCGCAGCACGGTTACTCGGTCGCTGATGGCCAGCACCTCTTCTAATTTATGCGATACATATAGGACGGACACACCCCGCTCGCGCAGGTCGCGCACCAGATCCAATAGCCGCGCAATTTCTTGGGGGCTCAGCGCCGAAGTGGGCTCGTCCATTACGATCAGTCGGGCGCGTTGGGAAAGGGCGCGGGCAATTTCCACCAGCTGCTGTGCGGCGATGCCTAGATAGCCGACTTTGTCTCTGGGATCTACGTCCAATCCCACTTCTTTCAGCAGGCGTCGAGTCTCTCGGTAGAGTTCGTCCCACAGCACGCGGCCACCGCGATTAGGGAGCCGACCAAAAAAGAGATTTTCCGCCACCGATAGCGACGGGACCAATTCCAACTCCTGGTAGACGACGACCATTCCGAGATCCTGTGCCTGGCGCGGATTGGCCAACACGGTCGCTTGACCAGAGATTTCTACGCTCCCAGCATCGGGGGCGTAGACTCCAGCAATGATTTTTATCAGGGTCGACTTGCCGGCCCCGTTCTCTCCTACCAGCGCATGGACTTCACCTTCATCCAGATCGAAATCGACGCGGCGCAGCGCGTGCACACCGGGGAAAAACTTATCGATGCCCCTCAGCGATAGGAGCGGGGCATTCATTGTTTTTCACGCAGCATGCGGCGCAGCAGGCTCTGCTTGCGCCGCGTATCCAAATAAACCGCCAGGATAATGACTATCCCGCGGGCGATGTCGTGGTAAAAAGAGGACACATTGAGCAGCACGAGCCCGTTGCTCAGCACGGTGAGTATGAGAATGCCAATAACGGCCCCGGCTAGCGTGCCCACGCCTCCGGTCAAGCTAATACCGCCGAGAATGACAGCCGCAATCACTTGTAATTCAAAACCCAGACCGGCGTTGGGCTGCCCAGAATTGAGCCGCGATGCGAGAATAAAGGCACTCAGGGCCGCCAGTGAACCGGCGATGACAAAAACCAGAATCCGCGTTTTGTCGACCGATAAACCCGACAGCCGCGCGGCCTGTGGATTGCCGCCGATGGCGTAGACATAGCGCCCGAACGTGGTGTAATGCAGCACCAAGAAGAACAGTATTAGCAGGGTGAAGGCAATCAGGACGGGAATGGGAATCGGACCAATATGCCCTGTACCCACTTCGATAAACCCATCAACCGTACCCTGAATCGACACGGCCCCGGTAGAAACCATTGCGCTGCCGCGCAGAATGGCCATCATACCGAGCGTTGCAATAAGCGAGTTAATCTGCGCACGCGTGACGAGCAAGCCGTTTAGCAAACCAATGACCGCCCCCACCGCGAGCGCAGCCCCCATGGCCACCATCACGCTCGAGAATGCATTGAGCACGGATACGGCTACAATGCCGGCTACCGCCTGCGTCGAGCCAACACTGAGGTCGATCTCGCCCAGCAAAATAACCATGACCATACCGGTTCCGGCGATGGCGACTAGCGCGGCATCGCGCAGGACGTTCTTGATGTTGATAGCTGTAAAAAAAACTGGGCTCAACATAGAAAGGACCACACACAACAGGACCAGTGCCAGCAGCAAACCAGCCTGCTCGCTTTGTACTACCCGACCGGCCCACTTCTTCACGGCAGGAGATTTCGCACGGCGTCGAGTTTCATGGCAAAGGGCTGCGCAGAGCGATCGTAAAACTGGTCGACGTTTTCTCTTGTAATCATGATCGTGGGCGTTTCGTAGTGATCGGGTAGCTTCTGCCCCTCGTGTAGCTTGATCGCCGCATCGACGAGGGAGACACCGACAAAGTCGGGAAACATTCCCAGTGCGGAGCGATACGAGGTATCGCCCATAAGCGCGGTCTGACCAACGATTCCTTCAAAGCCAAAGCCGATCGCCGTCAGGCCATTCTCATCGAGACCCGCCGCTTTGTAGGCTGCCATACCGCCCGAGGTAGAATCGTCGTTAATCCCGAAAACGACGTTAATATCCGGATTGGCCGTCAACGCATCTTGCGCCACTTTGAACGCCTTCTCCTTCAGTCCCTGACCATCGACCTCTTGAACGATTGAATAGTCAATACCGCTCTCGGCTAGGCCGCGTTTAAAGCCGGCGACGCGCTGCCTGCAGTCCTCAAAGTTGGGAAATCCAATAACGAGTATCCGCGGGTCTAAGTCATTTTCAGAGGCGTATTGGGCAAACCACGTGCCCGCTTTATAGCCGCTGGCTTCGTTATCGATGCCCACATAGGTATCGCTTCCAGGAACGGGATTCGACTCGGTGATAACTTTCACGCCGGCCGCTTTGGCCTGCTGGACGACGGGTCCCATTGCCTTGGCATCAACCGGCGTAAGTACGAGCACCTCGACTCCCTGTGCCAAGAGATTTTCCGCTTTGGAAATCTGTGCAGCCACATCCATATTCGCATCGGCAATAACCAAGTCAACGCCTTGGTCGGCAGCGTGACGCTCTGCCGCCTTGCAAATGTTTTGGTACCACTCGTGCGACATAAAGTTGACTACGTAGCCCACTTTTAACGCACCCGATTCGGTTTCCGGCTGGCCCTCGCCGCACGCCGTATAAAGCAGTGCACAGGCCACGAGGCGGAATACATTTTTTAGCATCGGACGTATGGTCTCCTCATTCTTTAACCGCTCCCGCCGTAAGGCCCTGCACAAAATAGCGCTGCAAACCAACGAACATCGCAATGGGCGGCAGGCTAAATATGATGGAGGCGGCAAAGAGCTGATCGTACTTATTGACGTATTGACCGAGAAAGGCGGTGCGCAGCCCAACGGCAATGGTCTGTGCTTTGGATTTGGTGAAGACAAAGGCAAAGAGGAACTCATTCCAGGACAGCAAAAAGGCAAAGGTGCCCACGGCAATGATGGCAGGCGCAGCTAGGGGCAGAATAATCCGATAGAGCAGCTCAAAGCGGTTGCACCCATCGATGAGAGCAGCCTGTTCCAGGTCGACCGGAATCGCGCGAAAGTAGCCGTTGAGCAACCACGTGCAAAAGGGAATGGCAAAACCGGTGTAGACCAGCACCATACCCGGATGCGTATCGAGCAAACCCAACACGCGAATCACCTGAAAGAGCGGTATGAGGATGGAGGATCCGGGCAGCATTTGCGACATGACCACTACCATCAGCAGCGCCGTCCCTCCCCAAAAGCGAAAGCGGGCGAAGGCATAGGCCGCGCTGATGCTAAAGGCCAGGGCAATGATCGCCGTGCTCAGCGAAATAACAACGCTGTTGAGAAAGTATTTTAGAAAGGGGCCCGCATCCCAGAGTTCGACATAGGCGTTAAACGTAAACGAGCGCGGGAAAATAACCGGCGGCGTGCTGGTCACTTCGGCCAGCGGGCGAATCGATGTGGTCACGACCCATATAAGCGGTAGCACCAGCGCAAAAACAAAAATTGACCCCAGACCATACCCTATGGCTGCCCGCAATCGCGCCTGCGTTCTAATGCGCATCGGATGCCTTTCTGTCTGCGAACAGCATGCGAATAAAAAACAGACTCATCGCCAGTAAAAATACCAGCAGCAAGAGGCCGGCGGCCGCCCCACGCCCTAAGCGCAGATGCTCAAAGGCAATGCGATAGATTGTAATGGGAACGACTTCCGTCGCCTTGGCTGGCCCCCCCTCCGTCATGATAAAAATCAGCGCGAAGTCATTTACCATCCAAATAGTAGCAAAGAGAAATACGACGCCTATAACGTGCCGGAGCTGGGGTAGCGTAACGCTGAAGAAACGCTGAAACACATTGGCCCCATCGACCTGAGCCGCTTCGTATAGCTCGCTGGAAACACCCTGCAAACCGGCCAGCAGCATGATGGTTATATAGGGCATAAAGCGCCAAATATTGGCTGCAATCACCGCCCCCATAGCGGCATCCGGTTCGGCCAACCACGCCACGTTCTCGTCGATGAAGCCGAGATTCAACAAGCTGTAGTTGACCAGCCCAAAGCTGTCGTGAAAGAGCCAGCGCCACATATACCCCGTGACAACCGGAGCAATGGCCCAGGGAACGAGCAGAAAGCCGGTAAAGACCGGACGGTATTTTTTAATCTCGTTAAAGATGAGGGCCATCCCCAAGCCGAGAATAAAAGCCAGGGGCAGCGAGATAAGAGCAAAGCGCAGCGAAGCCCATACGCTATTGCCAAAAGACCGGCTGCCCACCAGCTTGGCGTAGTTCTCCAAGCCGATAAACACGTCGCCGCCGCTGGCTTTGAGCAGACGCACCTTGTAAAAGCTCATGGCCAGATTGTTGACAACGGGATATAGAATGACCACTGCCAGCACAATCAGTGCCGGCAGGAGAAAGTAATAGGGGGTTAACTGCCCTTTACGCTTTGGATCCATGTCAATAATCGCTCAGAATTTCGTCGACTTCCACCGCGGCCCCGTCGAGTGCTTCTTGCGGTGACAGAGTGCCCGTTAGCGCCATATTCACCGCATCGGCGATGTGGCGTTGAATCTCCGTTATGCCGGGATGGCCGGGCCAACTTATGCCGCTGCGACCGGCCTCTGCCAGTTCATTCAGCCCGATATAATCGCTTTGCACGCCGGGTGCATAGGCCGCTTTCTGCGTGGGCATGCCCCCTAAATTTGGATTGGGCGTGCGCCACACGGGATCTTCAACGTAGAGCGCTTTGAGCACTTCCCAGGCGTGCTCGGGAACCGGACTATAGCCGGTTATAGCCACCATAACCACGTCGAGAAGCGTACCCGGCGGATGCTCTTCATAGCGCTGCACCGGACCGGGCACCTGTGCCAACTGCAGCTTATCTAAATCAAAGTCGTAGTTGCCGGACATCGCATTTTGCCACCACGGCCCCTCGATGGACAATGCAGCTTTACCCGTTGCCCAATGGGCGGCATTCTCGTCAAAGCGGTAGGCCGCACTGGCCGATGGCATATAGCCGGCTTCTTTCATTTCGACCAGAAAGCTGAGCGCAGCCACACCGGCTGGGCCGTTAAAGGCAGCCGCCGTCCAGTCCTTGTTAAACACGCGTCCTCCGGCACGAAACAGCAGCGGCAAGAAGCGATAGGCCGTGTCTAAATTAACCCCTCCAGGCATGGTAAAGGTGTGGATGCCCGCCTTCTTAAGACCGGGCCCCATGGCGCGCATTTCCTCCCAGGTTTGCGGCACCTGCGCGCCGTTTTTGGCCAGGATATCTCTGTTTACTGCTAGGATAAAGGGAAGCATTGTGACCGGCAGCCCATAGTGCTTGCCGCCGTATGCCACCGGCTCCCATACGTTGTCTAGAATGCGCTCTTTAACGTCCGGAAAATCCGAAAAATTTTCCAGCGCATAGAGGCCGCCCAATTCGCCAAATTCGACGGAGTACTTGTGGTGTACCCGGATGATATCGGGTCCTTCCCCAAGGATCGTCGTGCTAATCAAACTCTCGCGCTGAGTGGCCCAATCGCGAAACTCCAACTCGATCTCAATGTCGTCCCGTTCGGCATTAAAGCGTTCGACAGCCCCCTTGCTCCACTCGATTACCCCGGGCACGCCGCCGAATTCCCACAGCACAACCCGAACGGGTTCGCCCGGGCGGATGCGCTCGGGCGCACTGCAGCCAAAGCACAGCAGGGCAACACACCACAGCCAGCGCCTGGCGACCACCGCCCTCATCGCGTTTTTGCTCAATCCATTCACGGTGCTATATATAGCGAGTGGCCGCATTGCTTGCAAGGCGAATCGGCGCAGTTTGCGCTGATTTAGTATTCCCTTCCCTCCCCCAACGTCAATGCTCACTCGCCGTATTTCCCTTTTTTGCGTATAGTATCAAGCCAACAACGGAGTCAACTTTATGATCAATATCGCGATCGCAGCACTGCTCATACCGGCCACTCTTTGGGGGCTCGAATCCCCTTCTCCCCTGCGCATACCCCTCCTGCTCTCACCCCCGTCGATCGACGGCGATCTGAGCGAGTGGAAAGATCGGGCGCACAGCGACGGCGTCTGGGACATGCGGCGCATTAGCCATTCGGCCCCTTATACGCTCGACCGCGGCGCGCGCAACAGGCTCACCGATCACGGCGATGAAGGGTCGATTGAAGACGATCTCAGCGCGCGCTACTACGCCGCTTGGGATGCCACCCACTTTTATTTTGGCGCCGAAGTCAGCGATAACGTAAACGACGTTGACGATCCGCAGCCGGCCGATAAGCGCTGGTATTTCCGCGATGCAATCTGCTGGTTTATGGAGGCGCCCAGGGATCGCGCCCCCGAACTCTTTGCCCAGGGCGACAATGCCTTTTGCTTTACCGCTTCGACCGAACAGAAGCCCTCGCACGCCTGGTGGCGGCACGGCGCCCCGGGAAAATCCTACATAGAAGAGCCCATTCCCTCCGTTGAATGGCAGGTCCGCTTTACCGGCAACGCCGGGGACTTTGTCCTAGAAGCGCGGGTCGAAATGGCGTCAACCTTTGGTCAGAGCGACCCGCGCTGGCAGCCGCCCCAGGTCGGCGATGAATACAGCATGGAAATCGTCCACACCGATCCAGACGGGGGTGCCTACGGAGGACATTTTATGATTTATGGCAACGGCGACGACGACAGCACCTGGGGCCACGCCGTGCTGACCGGACCACAAGCGCCCCTGGGGCGACTCCCCGAATAGATTGCCCCTGCGCCGCCGGCATTGACGCGCATCTGCGTGCAAAATATCTTGACGCGACCCAAACCGAGAGTCCACCGTGCCCGATACATCTTTGCCTACCTCTGATACAACAGACGACGCGTCATCCACACAGCCAGTGTTGGCCAGCGGACTGACGCTGCGCTCGCTGCTGTTGGGTTTGGTGCAGGTTCTCGTCGTGTGTCTGGGGGCGCCCTATGCCATCTGGGTGCTCGGTTCGTCGGAAATCACTTGGTCGTTCTTTCCGATTGCCGTCGGCTTTTTCTTTGTTTGCCTCATCGCTCTCAACGCCCTGCTCAAAGCCCTTAATCCGCGCTGGGCCCTGCGACCGGCCGAGATAATTACCGTCGTCGTTATGGGGTTAGTTACCACGGGCATTCCCATTTTTATGATGGGCTTTGTCCTGTCCATTCCGACAACGCCCTACTATTTCGCTTCGGCAGAAAACCAGTGGGGCACCCACGTCCTGCCGCATTTACCCGCCTGGCTCCTCCCATCCAACGAGGGGCTGGCCATGACCTGGTTTTTTGAAGGCCTTCCCATCGGCGAGCCCATCCCGTGGAGCACCCTACTCAACGCCTGGACCATGCCGCTATTTTGGTGGCTGAGCTTTATCTGGACGCTCTATTTTGTCTGCTTCTGCCTCGTCGTTATCCTGCGCAAGCAGTGGGTCGAACGAGAGCGACTGGCCTACCCGCTCATGGAAGTGCCGCAGGCACTCGTCGCCGACGCCGATTCCCCCTCTCTGCTACCGGCTATCATGCGCAACAAAGTGTTCTGGGCCGGTGCCGCCATTCCCCTCTTTATTGCCCTGTGGAATATCGTCGGCTTCTTCTTCCACTTTTTTCCCACAATCGCCTGGGAACATCCGATACAGATCGCACACGGTTTTCCGACAATTAACATACGCTACTATTTTCCCGTGGTTGGCTTCATGTATTTTGCCAACCTGAACATCACCTTCAGCATATGGTTTTTCTTTATCATAACCATGCTTGAAGAAGGGCTCTTTAATCGCTTTGGCTTAGGCGTAACGGAGGGCGACACCTTTGTCTGGGGCCTGCCCTCTACGTCCTGGCAGTGCTGGGGCGCTTTTGTGACGCTCGTGCTGTGGAGTCTGTGGATGGCGCGCGACCATCTAAAAGACGTGGCACGCAAGGCGTGGAACAGCAGTGCGTTGGTCGACGACTCCCGCGAATTGATGTCCTATCGCGCCGCCAGCGTCGGGTTGCTTCTCGGCGTTTCCTATATGCTCGCCTGGCTCTTTCGAGCGGGCATGGAGCTTTCCGTAGCAGCCTTTTTTCTGGCCGGCGTGCTCATCGCCTACCTCGGGATAACGCGGCTAGTAGTGCAGACCGGCGTGTTCTATATGACCACCCCGATCGTCAGCCAGGCGATGACCATGATGACGCTGGGGACGGCTTCTATAACGCCCAGCGGCCTGGCCGCCCTCGGCCTGAGCTACTCCTTTTTTGGGGACGTGCAGTCGATCTTCATGCCTTCGGCCGCGCACGCGGCACGCCTGCACGACGCCATGCGCATGACGCGACGCGGCTTGGGATTGGCCATTGTGCTCGCCCTTGTCGTTGGCTTTTTCTCCACGCTGGCCTATGTCATTATCATGGCCTATGATCAGGGCGCATCGAATTTCAACTCGTGGTTTTTCCGCGTCTCTTCTGGGGCTGGCGTGCGCTCATTTGACGACGTCATGGCCAAGATCAAGAGTCCAGCCGATTTCCACGCCCAGAAACTGACGTTTTTTGCCATCGGCTCAGCGGCCATGTCGGTCCTGACCTTTTTACAGTACCGCTTTCCGTGGTGGCCGCTCCACCCCGTTGGCCTGGCCATATCGTCCGTGTGGATGATTCGCAACCAGGCCGCAGCCATCTTTATCGCCTGGGCGGCTAAAAGCCTCATTATGCGCTTTGGCGGTATCGATCTCTATCGCAAGGCCGCCCCTTTTTTCCTCGGCCTTATCGTCGGGCATTTTAGCGCCGTAGGCATATCCTTTATCGTGGATATGATCTTTTTCCCCGGTAACGGCCATCCCATCCTGCACGGGTAGCGACGCTCTATGTGTTTTTCCCCGAATCTGCGCGCGTAAACCCCGCGTCCGCATAGGCTCGCATCGCCTCCGTCCACTGGCTGTAGTAGGCCTGCGTTTCAGGGTCTTCGTGCTCAGCTAACCGCCGCGGCACCAGCGCCCAATTGGTCAGAGGTGGATTGCCCTCGCGACTAAAATAATGGTGCATCGTGCGGCGGCCGGCATCGCTCCGGCCAAGCACCCGCGTATGGTATATGGCTATGTTATAGAGCACCATCGTACCCGCTGGACCGCGAATGGGGATCTCCGCATAGGCAGGCCCCATTTGCTGCTCTGCTTCTTCTCGCGTTGCGTAGGGGTGGCTGTTTGGCACCACGCAAAAACACGTGTCTCCCTCTCCCACATCGCTCAAATAATAGATAGCGCACACGTAAACGCATTCCTCCTGCTTTTCTTCCCAATACGCAGCAGGCACAAAGCCGCGGTCGCGGTGGAAGGGCAGCGCCGCCCTATCGCCCACGCCGGCCGGCACGTCGCGAAAATCAATTTGTGCAAAGCGCGGCTGTGGCCCCAAAATCTCTGCCACTAAACCCAATGTCAGAGGATGACGAGCAAAAGAATCCATTTCCGGATGATCGACGAGAATCTGGCCGTGCGTGTGGATATCCGCGCTGCCTACTCCCCACAGCGCTGGGCATTGCCCCTTCGAGCGATCGACAAATTGGTTGAGTGCAGCCACTTCTGCTGTAGAAAGAGCGTCACCGACTACGGCGTATTGCTGTCCCCGAAAAAAATCGATGATTTCTCCGCGCTGATCGGAACTAAAGGTTGGGTGCACTCGCACGACGCGCCTCCTTTGAATTTTGCTGTAATTTCCTCCATTGCAGAAAGCGCAGCAAGCCCCTTGTTGCCAGCTGGGATACACTATACTTTGCTGCAACCCCTTCCACCGGAGAAGCGCAATGAAAGCATGGCGATTTTACGCATTTAGCGATATGCGGTTGGATGATATCGACATGCCCGCCTGTCCTGCAGATCACGTATTAGTTGAACCACTCGTAGTGCAACCGAGCGTAACTGAGGCTCAGCTGGCCTTCGGCATACCGACCCTGGCCTACGAACAGACCAAACGGCGCTTGGAACGCGATGCGCCGCTCCAGCTATTCGGGCACGAGTTCTGCGCCCGCATCCTCGAGGTCGGCGCACGCGTAGAGGGCTATGCCGTCGGCGACCGCGTGGCTTCCCGCGCCAAACTGCCCTGCGGACAGTGTCCCATGTGCCGCTCCGAGCGCGGCAACGACTGCCGTAAAGGCCCTATCATCGGCTTTCAACTCCCCGGCTGCTTTGCCGAGCGCGCCCTGCTACCGGCCCTGTCGCTAGTAAAGGTCGACGAGCGCATCTCGGACAGTGAAGCGGCTACGCTGCAGTCACTTAGCGACAGCATCGCCGGGGTCGAGACCGCGCAAATACGACCCGGTGACAGCGTCGCCGTATTCGGCCAGGGCAGCATGGGCATAGAGAGCATGCAGGCGGCAAGAGCCTGCGGCGCAGGTCAGATTATCACCGTCGACGTGCGACCCGAGGCCTGTCAGCTTTCGCGCGAATTGGGCGCAGACCACGCCATCGACGCCAGCAGCTGCGATCCGGTCGAGGCCATTCTCGATCTGACGGGAGGCGAGGGTGCCGACGTGGTGTTTGAGTGTGCCGGCGGCAGCCCCAAGCAGGGGCTAGCCGGCGATCGCGCCTTAAAACAGGCCATGTACTCGGTCCGGTCGGGCGGTAAACTCGTAGGCGTTTCGTGGTTTGGCACGCCGCTCGAATTGGATATTGACCTCTTTCGCGAGCGCAGCCTGCGCTATCTCTTTCCCGATATTAGTTCGCAGGCCCACCTCGAATACACCGTGCGGCTAGTGGCTACTGGCCGCATTTCTATGAAGCCAACGATTCGCCACGTATTGGAGGGCCTCGACAAGGTCCCGGAGGCCTTTGAGATCACTGCAAATAAGGGTAAGTTCGGAGCTATCAATCCGGCTCAGGTGGTGATTTCCCGCTAGTATGGCCGGTCTGTCCTACGGCCGAACTGAATATGTATCGGCCTATTTTTTGAGGCTACTCCATCGCCCTTCGTCCCTTACAACCTAGCGTTATTTTATTGCGGATTCTACATTGAACCGCATCGTCCACACGGAGAAAAGTCCATGATCAAAGATCCCCCCCTGCTGACGGTGCGCCGCCATATCCCGCGGCCCGACGGCCACATTCTGCGCTCACTGCGCAACACACCCACTGGTTTTATCGTCGACTGTATGAACGGCCGCGGCGCACTCGACTTCCGCATCAAGGCCCTCGATCCGGGCAACTGCAAATTCACCGCCCCCATCGTTACCTGCCACCCGGGACCGGGCGATAATCTGGCCGTTTTTGCCGCACTTGAACTGGCCCAACCAGGCGACGCCATTTTCGTCGCGACCGACACCTTCACCAAAACTTGCGTGGCTGGCGACATCATGCTCTCCATGGCCCGCAACAAGGGGATTGTCGGCTTTGTTACCGACGGACTCATGCGCGATATAGACGGAATCATCCCCGTGGGCATCCCCACCTTTTGCATGGGCATCACCCCCAATTCCTGCACCCGCAACGGGCCCGGCACCGCGGGGTTACCCGTGGTTATGGGAGGCACCTGCGTCGATTCGGGCGAGATCGCCGTGGCCGACCGCGACGGCGTCGTCGTTATCCCGCGCGATCAGATCGAGACCGTCTGCCAAAAACTGCCCGCAGTGCGCCAGGCCGAAGAGGACCTGACCCGCAGCGTCCGCCTGGGCCAGGACAACATCGATGCAGTGCGCGACTTGCTCAACTCCGATCGCACGGAGTACGTCGATTAGATCGCGGACCCCCTTGCGCAGGTGCCATTTGCTTGCATAAAATTGCACGGCCTACGTCGTATCCCAACACCCTCTCGCCAAGAAGGCATAGCACCATGGCAAACCACCCCATACGCATCGGCGTTATAGGCTGCGGCACGCAGGCCAACGTCCACTTCGGCGGCCTCAAAGCGCTCGGAGAAGATCGCGCCACCGTGACCGCCCTATGCGACCTCGACACCGAACGGCTCGAAGCAGCCGGCCAACAGTGGCCCGAGGCGCGCAAAGCCAGCGATTACCGAGCCATGCTCGAAGGCGACCCGCTCGATCTGGTCATTATTGCCACCATGCCCAACACGCACTGCCTCATGGCCACTGCCAGCATTGAATCAGGCGCTAATGTGTTGTGCGAGAAGCCATTCATGATGAACCTTGAAGAAGCTACAGAGGTTCTTGAGAAGGCCGAGCAGGCGGGTCGCCAGGTCCAACTAGGCACCAATATGCGGCACCTACCCTCCTCCCAGCATGCGCGCAAGCTCATGGCCGAAGGCGCCCTGGGCGATCCCGTGTATTTGAAGGCCTGGGGCTGCCATACCGTCCCACCGGCCTGGGCCCCGCACTATCACCTGGCCACATCGGGCGGCGGCGTGTTGGCTTCGACCCTAGTGCACACGCTGGATCTGGTTATGTGGGTCAGCCTTTCGCCCAATCCCGTATCCGTTAGCGCCTCTACCTCGCGCCTCTTTCCCACCAAGCGCGGCCCCAAACTCGGCGAGCACGTGCACGCCCGTTACGATGCAGAAGACCTCCTAGGGGCCTTTGTGCGCTTTGATAACGGCAGCTATTTGGCCCTCGAGGGAAACTGGTGCAGCGAAGTGACAGATTTTCACAGCTTTCAGGTCACGGCCGAAAGGGGCACGATCACCGGGGCGCCCTTCTCAGTGCTCGTCGACGAAGGGGGCGAAGTCGTCGACCGCACCCCCGAGCTGCCGGGCGACAACTGGTCCAAAAGCGTGCACGCACAGGATGCCGAACTTGTCGACAAGCTGCTGCGCGGCGAACGGTGGGATCTGCAGGACACCCGCCAGCTGCTCAACCTGCAAAAAGTTATCGATGCCTGCTACGAATCGGCCCGCAGCGGACGCGAAGTGCACCTCTAACTGCCGACAGGTGCCTCCTGAGGAGAGCCCGCTCCGGCCAGTGCATCTCCCTGCAGGCGGTATTCTTCGCGCATTTCCTGCGGAATCGTGCGCCACACCAGAAAGCGCTTGCGCAGCACGTTGAGAAAACCCGTGTTGAGGCGCTTCCATGAGGCCACGTCGCCGCTGACCCGCTCGAGCTCCATTTCAATGCGGTAGATGCCGGCAATATCCTCTGTCGGCAGCATGCGCAGCACGACGCGCTGGCTTACCCCCAGATCGTACGGAGCGAGCCAGACCATCAGTTCGAGCGCGTAGACCGGATCGGTGCCGCTGCGCTCCCGACGAAAATAGACCCCCTCGGTCATGAAATCCCCCACCGAACCCTCGCCGTAGGAGGAAAATACCCGGTGCAGATAAGCCCCGCTGCCCAGCGCATCGTTGCGCGCCAGCGTAAAGGGAAAATCAAACTGCCAGCGATCCCCATCGGGTTCGGGAAACGTCCAGCGCCGCGTCACATCGGGCACGGACATCGACGCGGCTTTGCGCGCCGGATAGAGCGTGGAAAGGACTACAGTAGCCATGACAATGAGCGTCGATGTGATGGCCGACAGCGAGGAATAGTTGAGAAACATCCCCCCCAGCAGATCGTAGCGCGTCAGCAGCAGCGTAGTAGACTGGCCCACCAGATAACCCAGCACCGCCCCGACGATCGCAAAGACTAGGCTCTCGGCGATAAAGAGCGATGAAATGTGGCCTGGAGCCAGCCCCACCGAGCTGTAAACGCCGATTTCAGCCGAGCGCTCGTAGACCGAGCCTAACATCGTATTGAGCACGATGAGCGCGGCGATGAGCATCGGCACGAATAGATTGCCCATCCCCGACAGGGAAGCCGAGCCCATAGACGTATAGACGCGCACCTGCTCATCCGCGCCGACAAAGAGCGGCACGGCGACTCGCGAAACAAAATCCTCGACCTCGTCCAGCAAAACCTGGCGATCGGAAAAGCCGGCAAGGGCGATTGAGCGCAGCGTCCCCCCCAGATCGACGACTTTCTGATAGGGCAGCAGCACGACGTTGTTGGCCAGCAGGTGCGTAAAGGTCTCGATGGCCGCCGTGTCCATCAGA
Source organism: Gemmatimonadota bacterium (assembly GCA_038128265.1). GTDB lineage: Bacteria > Latescibacterota > UBA2968 > UBA8231 > UBA8231. The sequence goes on along the minus strand of JAYPJE010000007.1, from coordinate 85,440 downwards.
CGCGGATCGAGATTGGCCATTTCTTGCATCTTTTGCGCCTCGGCTACCGTATCGACCGGCATGGGGCTCTCGTTGTCCAGATCGCGCAAGGCATCGACCCGCTCGCCGTCGATTAACCCAATGACGCGGTAGGCCTGCCCCATAATCCACACCTCGACGCGGCCAACGTCCTGGGCCCCGATACCGAGTATATCGGCCAGCGCCTTGGGCAAAATACATACATCGCGCTCCCCTTCGGCAAAGAAGCGGCTTTCTGCACCGACCAGCATTTGGCCAAAGCCCATCAGATCGCGCTCTTCGGGCACCACCCCCATAAGGGCAAAGGCAAAGCTCTCGGCCCCCGTCTCCCTGCGCTGCACGTCAATGTAGGCACGCTCACCAATCAGGTGGGTCGACAACCAGGAACGCGGCAGCACCTGGCCCTGCTCGCCAAAGGCACTCTGCGCGTAGTCGAGAACCGAAAGCTGCATGCCCTTCCAGCCGCGATCGCGCAGCAGAGCCCCCTCGTAACTGGGGGCGTTGGGTCGCGGAATTTGGTAGTACTTCAAATAACTTTGCACAGATGTAAATGCCTGTGCCGTAAATGTTAACAGTGTCAATGTGACAACTGTAAGTAGGGTGCGCACCTTGCGCTTGCGCAGGTTCGAAATACCTAAGGCGACCGCCGCAGCCGTCGCGCTTATGCGTCCGATATCGGCTTCGTGCACGCCGGCCGAAGCCCGCTTGCGCTGGCTCACCTCGCGCGTAAAGCGGCCCAGTATCATCATGAGCGCCGTGCCACCAATAGCAAAAATTACAAAGGCGAGAAAAATGATATACGGTGAGGAAGACAGCTTAAACGCCGGGTGAATAAAGCGCATGATGAGAAAGATGCCGAGAAAGAAGAGCGCCGCTCCCAGCATCTGTCTGCGCACATCGGCAAAGCCAAAAAAGAGGCGTTCGCAGCAGAAGGAGAACGGCAGCAGCAGGGCAAAGTAGAAAATCACGCCGTATACGGTGTCATCGGCCGTTGCTTTGATATCTGGATACCCGCGACCTTCCAGACCCCATGCCTCCCGCGTGCTCGCTTTAAACTGGCTATAGCGAAGCGCTTCGAGGTGTTCGCGCGCCCGCACCAGCGCCGAGCGCGCCTCGTCGTGCAGGCGCATAAACTTATCGTTGCGCACGCCGTAGCGAGCCAGCTGCTTAATGCGCGCATCGTCGAGCGTCCACATATCGCGCGCCGCCGCATAGCTCGGGCGCAGCACAGTACCCGCATCGATCGGATAACCCGTGCCCAGCGCGCGCTTCATCACGCCCTCATCGACTTCTTCCGGCTGCACCGGGTGTTCCAAAAGCGCATCCGGGGCCCCGCTCAGCAGATAGCGCACGCCAAACAGACTGGTGCTCATCAGCACTTTTACCCGCGTGCCGGGCTGGGCATAGACGACGGAAGCCAGCGTCACTTTGCCTTCTTCGTTGCTCTGGCGCTCGACGTAGTCCGCCCCCCACGACTGCGGAACGCCATCGCGCTCGTCGAGCACCGTTACGTGATCGAGCACCGAGAGGTAACGGGAGTCCACCGTTTCAAACAGGCTCAGGGCCCGGCATTTGAATAAGACCTGCAGCATTTCGTTTTCCCACCACCCCCACGGATGGGCCATTGGATAGGTCTCGTCCCCCTCCTGTCCCATATCGGGCGCCGAAACAATCTGACCGCGCGCGTCAATCTCATAGGCTTTGATGGTGTTTTCATAGCGGTTGCGCATGATGTCAAAGCGGAAGCGCCCTTCGTCGTCGGCCTTGCGCACCATCAGCGTGCGCACGCCAGCCACGGAATTGGGCCCCTGCTGCTGGTAGGTTACCAGCGCACCGGCCACGGGCGATTTGGGCACGGCAAAGTTTACGTCGCGATCAAACCAGTAAATCGAACCGGCAAGACTGTGCCCGTAGTCTTCGAGCTCCAATTTGCCCGGCTTGAGCAACTCGGCATCGCGCCCGGCCCAGGCCAGCATCGCGGCCAGCGTGCGGATTTGCCGAGTGAGGTTGCCCATATTCATTGCTTCGGGCACGTCTAGGGGTGTGTCGATGGATCGGCGCGCATCGTTCGCTGTGGCCAGCGCTAGGGCTTTTTGTCCGACAAAGGCCGCCGCTTCGCTGGCAAAGGCCAGCGGGATCGGCATGTAGTTTTTCCAGGTGCGCTTGGGGGGGGCAATTCCTTCATAGTGGCGCGTAGAGTCAACGAAAATCTCTTCGACAGCCTGGCTCAGGCGCTTTGAATAGGGCGTGAGCATGTATTTGACATAGTTGTCGGTTTGCCACTCGGGGTTGTAGAAGGTTCCCATGCCAAAGGAAGCGCTGCGCTGCCCGTGGCTCGAAAGATCGAGGGAGAGCATGAGGTCAAAATCAATGCGCTCGGCATCGGCCATGCGCTCGCGAAAGTATTCGCTGCCGCGGCTGTGCCGATAGAGAAAGTCGTTGATGCCCTCCAGCCCCTGAAAGTGCCCCGAGGTAGCCAGGAAGAGCACCGAGTAGTGCGGTCGCTGTTCCCTGAGTGCTTCGACCAGCTTGAGCAGGGCGACTATACCGGCTGCATTTTCCGCGCCCGGCGCGCGAGCAGGCACGACCGACATCGCGTCGTAATAGGCCTGCACGACGATGACCTGCTCCTTCCACGCCTGATCGCCCTCGCGGCTTTTGGGTGGCATCATCGCCTCTGAGCCGGGGAGCCAGCCGTAGATATTGCGCGCCTCCACCGCTTCCCAATCCATCGTCGCTTCAACGCGCACCGGAACGGGGGCCTCCCGCAGCTTCTCTACCAGTTCCAGTGCATCCTGGCGTTCGATCCAGAACCGCGGCACATCAACCGATACCTTGAGAAATTTGTCGGCGGCCTGCTCGCGGTTAACCCCCCCGTTGTCGAAAAAGACGACCGCTCGCGCCCCCAGCGTAGCCAGGTTTAAATAGTTTTGTCCTCCGTCGAAATCCAGCAGGACAATCGCCCCATCCAAGACCTTGCCATCGACCTCTTCCAGCGTGCCCTTGCCGCCGTAGACGAGCGGCCCTTCCACTCCCCCTGCGGGAAGCGAAGGCGTGCGCACCCCATTGGGCCACAAGCTGTGGAGGTCTTTTACTATTCCGCCCGGGAGGTATAGCCTCCCCCCCTTGTCCATTGGCACGGCGACCTCAAACGCCTCGCTGCGCACATCTTCTAATCCCAGTTGGGCGAAGCGATCACTGATATACTCGTAGGCGCGACGTTCTCCTGGATATCCTGTAACGCGCGACCCCATAGAAGCAAAGCGCTCGATTTCGGCCGCCACGTCCTGGCGGCGAATCTCCGCAACCAGCGCTCTCAGGGCTCCAGCCTCTTCTTCGTCTACCAGCCGCTCGGCCTGCGGAGCGGTTGGCTGCCAGCCGAAAAAGGCATTCACCCGTGCGTTGATTCGCTGCGGATCGCCGGAGGCCAACGCCAGCACCATTCCCAGCGCAAAGACCAAGGCGGCTCCACTGAGCAGTTTATTCATAGCGAACTCCCTTATAACCACACCAAACAGGGCTAAGAGCCCTTACGGCTACGGCGCACTACCCGTGAAAGTAAACGTGCCCATCCCCCATAAACCAAATGGCATCGACGCAGTACGAGATGCCCACGCCGAGAAAATAACCCGCGATTAACCCCATGAAAAATGGCCGCGCCGTGCGGTAGGCGCGAATGCCTCCATAGCGCATAATCGCGCTCTTACTCACCCAGGCCAAAAACACAGAAAATACGATCAGGCGCGTCATCCACAGCGGCGCGACGGCGATACCAACGGGTGATAGCGGCCACCAATAAAAGCGGTACTGACAAAATGCCAGAACCGCATAGGAAAACGCACCGATGGCAAAGTAGCTCAGCTTGTTTAGATCCGTTGGCCAGGGATCGTTGAAATGGCGAATGACTCCGTTGAAGGCCATGCCTCCAGCACCACCGCCTGCGACAAAGTACCAGGAGCCAAAATTGCCCGCGCCAAACTTATAGCAAAGGGTCAGAACAAAATAGATATTGGCGACAAAGCCGATCAATACGGCGGCCCCCAAGGCCCAGGCCATCCCGCGACGCACGCGATAGATTTCGGCCAGGCGAGCCCCGTGTGCTGCCGCCGGCATAAAGAGCGACTGCACGTCACCAAACCATGCGTAGGAAAGTCCCAGGGCCACTAAATTATGCCCGCCAATACTCGTCCCAGTTATGGCTAGAGCAAACGCCTGAGCACCCACCGGTGGGGTCAGAAAGTAAATACCCGCTTGGATCACCAGACGCGTAACGCCGTAATAGGCAATCAATACGGCACCGATAAAGAGCAGGGCGACGTGCAGGTCCATGCCCGATTTCCACAGCCAGCCCACTACGTAGAGCAAACCGAAAAGAAAACCGTACACCGCCGTGCGATAGGATACCATCTCCTCGCTGTCGTCCACGGTCCTGTGCCCGATAAAGACCTGCCTTGCGACCGCTGCCAGATGTCTCCGCGCCATCCATAAGCTGATGAGCACCATCGCGGTAAAGCCCCCCCAGGCTTGCCAAGAGAGCGACTGCATTCCCCAGACAAAGGCATCTGGACGGGTGACGTCGTAGCCAATGCGATTGGTAATGCCCTCCTGTAGGACGGCGATCAGGTAAAAGACGACGATGCTGAGCGAGACGGATGTGCTCACCAAATACATAAACCCGATGACGGGAAAGTAGAGCATGAGCGAAAGGGCGGGAAAATCGCGACTCAGCTGGATCGTAACGGGATGGTGAAAGTTTATCTGCGGAAATCCGATGTAGAAAAAACCCACCACATTAAACAGGATCATGGACAGCGGCAGAGCACACCCAGCCCAAAATAGCTTCGAGTGCAGCAGATGACGGCCCTCGTCGTCCACAAGAAGCCGCGGCATTTCCATCAGCGGAAAAACCAACCGCTCATTTTCCACCCACTGACGGCGAAAAAGCACGACGGTACAGAAGCAGATAAAGTAAACGGCAAAAATAAGGCTCAGCCACCAGAACAGGGGCCCGACCCAGACGTCAAAGGGCACGTCCTGTCCGGCGGGTAGCCCCTCGTAAAAGTGGCGCATGGCCTCCCCTTCGGGACTGGGCACCAGCCAATCCGGAAGGAACGCGTGAATATTGCCTTCCCAGTCATTTTCGGGCGTTGCGCCGTAGTAGGGACTGGAGATTATAGCCAACAGCGTGCCGACGATAAAGGTTGGGATACCCGTAGCGGCGAGTCCCATGATTACGACAACGGCCCATTCGGCTGGCCGAAGAAAGGAGCGACCGCTCACTCGCCGTATCAGGGAATTGAGCAAAAAGAGTGCGACAAAACAAAAGCCGACGCTGGTCGGGAAATAGGACCACGTAATTTCCGACGAGCGCACCATCCAAATGGCATAGGGTGCTCCACACACCACGGCCAGCACCACCAGGGTGCCCAGTATAAACGATCTATAGGTCATGGCATTTCGTCAGAATAGTGCGCAGCTGGGCTCGCTTCTCATTTCCATCAAAGCATCTCTGGGGGATCAATAAAACGGCGTCGGGCCGTAGAAGCCGCGAAGAAATATCGGCCTGCAAACCCGTTAAAAAACGACTTGTGAAACGGCTTTTGAAATCAGGGCGATGGCAATGGAACTCATACCAATAAGCCCAACTCCGCAGGAATAACCGGCCAGCAGGATCGGCGCATAGGCTCGCCAGCGCTCTTCGCCAAAGCGCTTTTGCAAATAGAAGCGCCCGAGTATAGCCCCGATAAAGTTCAGGATAACAAAGTGCGGCCACTGGCCGAGTCCGGCGACGAAACCGTAGAAAATGGCCATGGGTGCGTGCAGCACGTGGAGCGCTGCGTAGAGCACGCCGCTAAAGAGCAGCCCGATGCCAATATAGTCCCAGCGAATAATTTGTGTCAGCAGGTTCGAACCCGCGCCCGGCAGCGTAGATTTAACCCAAAAAGCCTGCATGGTGGCGTGAAAGGGCCAGAGCTTCTGTACATAGGGATAGGCCGAAGAGGGAATCGGCCCCAGCTTCCAAATAAGCGACCAAAACAAAAACGAGCAAACAAACATGACCAAGAGGGTCAATGCCGTCATTTTTATGAGCGAGCCAAAACGAGTGCGCGTCAGTTCGAGTTGCTTAAAGGTCTGCGCCTCATAACCCCACTGAAAAATCGGCACGGGGGCAAACCAAATACCCGCGCCCTGATATCCGGACAGGTAAAAGCTAGCTTCGCGCAGATAGGGAAACGTGACCCCCTGTGGACTGCCTGTTAAACCGACCATACGCGCGCCGATATAGGAGTAAATAGGCGTCCACACAAAGCCAAAGAATGCGGTGATCCACCAGGGGAATTGGGGCACCAAATAGTATACCATACCAACAAAAGCAAGCGTGCTCAGCGCCCAGATGCCCAATGCATAAACGATGCGTATGTCGCCGCGCTCCGGACTGGGGCCGCCGCGCTCGAGCGCGGAGGTCGTCGAGCGCTGGGCCGCTCTCAGTGAGACAAATGCCGTGCTAAAACCTACGATAGCTACGACGATGGCTCCCCCAATGGAAAAGCTAAGCCAAAAGTCAAACGAGTTGGCAATCATCGTCGGTATGGCCGACATACCCGGTTCCCAGGTATGCAATATCCCCCCCGCGTAGAGCAGCGGATTGGCCACCAGGTTGACCAGTATAGACGAGGAAAAGACGCCCACGACGACCCAAAAAGGCAGCACCAACCCGATGAGTACGTGAATGAGATCGGTCGCCAGACCGATGACTGCGGCCGGCAGCACCGACTTCATCGGCACCGTAAAGTCGATGAAGGGAATGGGCAGGATGGAAACCGTCTCCGTGAGGAAGACGGAAGACAGCGTTGGCACCACGACGTACAGTAGCCCCCAAACAGCCCCGACAAACGTCCCCGTGCTAAATACGTGCCAGCGCCAGCCTTCCTTTTGCGAAGAGGTCTCCGCCAGCGCCGTAGCGCCCCCAGCCTGCACGTAGGCCATCGGATAAGGCAAACGCTCTATATCGTGCGTAATGCGGAAGAGGGCATAGCCGAGTGAGAGGGCGTTGATGCGCTGCAGCACCACCGCCACGAGCAGTATGAAAATGGGCTTGATCCAGGCCGCGTGCAGAAAACTGCGCTCCAACAGCGCGTCCGACCCGCGCGGCGGCACCACCCAATCCGGAACGTGCTCGGCCAACCCATCGGCCTGAGGCGATTGAATTAAGTACTGATCCCATATCAGCACGCCAAACGGACCGCCAAACAGGTCGGCTCCCGTGCCCAGCTTACCCCCCATCAGCACCAGGCCACCAGCGACCCAGTAGAGAATGATAATCTCCTGCGTGCGCAGACGAACAAAGGTGCGCTTGGCAATCTCTATAAAGAGGATGAGCGTCACCCACTCGGCGCCGCCGGCCATGCTCTGCCCCGTCACCAAACCGAGGTAAATGGCTCCAGGCAACATGACGAATCCCACAAAGAGCGCCGCCCAGAGCGTTTTGATATTGAACCCCGGCTCAAACGGCGCGTCTTCGGGCATTATTTCAAAGCGCTCTTGCTCTTTTGCATCGGCCACGGTCAGATCACTTCCCTCCAAAGGAACGGGCTTTGAGCGCACGCGACCCCAAATCGTAGAGGTATTCGGTATGCTCAATCGAATGGGGCCGGCTAAACCTCGGCCAATAACGCACTGCCCGCAGTTTTACGGATGCGCCCCCACGGCTGCCAGATTATCTGCGTAAAGGGTAATTTGCTCGGCGCGCTTTGCGCGCACGCTCTTTACAAATTCGTTAAACGCGGTGCGCTCTTTTATTTTTTGCATATCGCGCGTAACCGCCGAGCGCACCCTGGACTCGTCAAGCGTATAATAGCCATCCTCCACCCGTTCTACCACTTCCAGCAGGGAAAAACCCCCTTCAGCCTGCACGGGCCCTTGGAGCGTTCCTACGGGCACGTTAAATACGTAATTCATCCAACCGGCACCGTACTTATTTGCCTGCAGAGCAAAGACGCGGAAAACGCCCTTCTTGCTTCCCTTGCGCAGCGAGCGTTCCGCTATGATTTGCGCAAAATCCGCCCCACCTTCAACGGCTTCTTTCAGGGCATCGGCTTCCTCAAGCGTTGCCACTAGCACATCGCGCACCCGAGCGTAGCCGGGTATGCGAAAGCGCCGCTTCACTTTTCGGTAGTGCGCAACGACCTCTTGTTCGGACACTTGGATGTCGGAGCAGACGTTTTTTCGCAGCAGCGACAGCAGCAGATCCTCGCTGCGCCAGTTCTTCCACGCGAGAAATTCTGGCGAGGTGTCGATCTGGCGCTCGCGCGCATTGGCGGCCATCAGCAGGTTTGGCAATACGGTATTCTTTATTTCTGCGACAATGGCTTCGGTGTTGATTTCCGACCAGCGCCGCGCAGGCCCGCGCATTAATCCGACAACGGCCCCAAGGTCGACCGAGACATCTCCATACGAATAGACGACCGCATTGGAGTCGGCCGGCAGCGGCATCGAGTCATCCTCTTTTAGACGCGATAGATGGTCCGCCGCGCGGGCTAGGCCAGCTGTTGAAAACTGCAGATTAAGTGCCTTATTCAGGTGCTGTAAATAGGCACCCCGCAGCAAGCGACGCTTTTCCTTGCGAACGTAGCGCGCCAACTCATCGGCAATTTCAGCCCGTTCGACTTCTCGATATTCCGCAACGTAGGCTAAGACAAAACCCTTAAAAAGCGGTATCGGCGACGAAATATTGCCGGCTGGAATCTGAAAAACGCGCTGTACAACTTCGGCCGGACCATCCTGTTTTGAGTAGACAAACTGCTGTGCGCCCCCCATCGGAATGTGCATTAGGCGATCCACCGAGTAGAGCCTGCCGGCTTCGAAGATATCCATGCCGTTGAGAATTTCTGCGCGCACGCGCAGCGCCGTTTCCTCATCGGGCAAGAATAATTCAATGCTGACCACCTGCTGATTCCAATCGCCCGTGGCGTAGGCCGCCTCAATCTCGTCCGGAGTCGGCTCAGAGCGCTCAGCTACTTCCCTATTAAACATCATCTCTGCCAGTCGGCTCTCGAGATCGCCGGCCAGGACTTCCTGAAAGTCGGCATCGCTTTCCAACCCCAACGCGCGCGCTTCCAGGATCAACACTTCGCGATCAATGAGCGTCTCGAGGTTCTGACGATGCGCTTCAATACTCAGCGAATCGCCGCCCTCCATGGCGCGCCCAAATGTCCTGAGATCATCTATGTGGATGGATTTTTCCCCGACGCGAGCCAAAAGAGAGGGCGGCTCTTGACTATCGCCGCCGCAGGCTATTAGCAGCCAGCACAGGGCCAGCGACAAACGCGACAATACCATTCGACCAGAGAGTGCGGATGCGGTGCATTCTCTGGTCGGATGCGTAACGGATGGAACGATGTGCGGTGTAGCCAGGTGAGTTAACCCTCGTTAAATGGGCCCCTGCAGAGGGGCAGGCACCCTACTCTAATAGTGGATCTACTTCGCTTTCAACGATGCCTTGGCTGACCGTAAAGCGACACTCAAAGTCAATGGTCCGTTCGGGATTGCCGCTTGCATCGAAAGAGAGGACAAAGTCGTCTACTGAAAGCACGACTTCCGTAGCGTCAGAGGGTAGCTTGTCAAAGGTCAGCGTGCCGCTGCGCTCGTCGCCGCGAAAGACAGGGCGAAAGCGGTGGAATGCCGTTTTGTAGATTAGCCCCATGCGCTCCAGGTTGATGTCCTTGTCGATACCCGAACGGCCCCGCTCTGTCTGGTAATACGTGCTAAAGCGGTTGCCGCCCAAGGGATCGACCCCTTCACCGGCCCTACCAGGATCATAGTAGCGCAGCTTGCGCCCCGTATTGGTCGTCAGCATGGTTTTGGCTGGATCAAATTCGATCTTGGAATAGGTCTGGTTGACCACGGTGACATCAAACACCATAAAGATCGGGGGCACGTAGCCGAGATCCACGTTGAGCTGGTCGGTGGTATAGGGATTGGTATGGCGTCCGTCAAAGAGCGGCGGATAGAGCGCGTTGAGTTCGTCGTCGGTGTAGGGCCGCACCCGCACGACCATACCTTCGTGGCTGAATGTAACCACCTGGGGATCATCCGGGTCGATCTGATATTCGCCCCTTCCCTCTGGCAGCACTGGCTTGAGAGAAACCTCATAGTACATCTCTCTGGGGATGAGACTCGCCAGATAGGCGCACCCACTCAGCGTGGCGATAATGGTCATACACAGGGCAATTGAACTCAAACGAAGGGACGTCATTCGCTATTCCTTTGCTGCGGCCGCGGCGCCGGCCTCTCCGGCTACCTTGTCTTCGCCGGTTTCGAGGTCGATCTTGCTCACACCCGCCATTACCGCCATTTCCATCGCATCAAGCACAAAACCGTGCGGCGTTTGCGCATCGGCCGTTACGATCAGCGTGCCTGAACCTGAGCGCAAGCGCTCGTTCTCGATGACGCTGGTCAACTGGCCCATGGTGACCAACTGGCTATTAAACTCGAGTTGTCCTTCGGCTGAAATAAGCAGATTCAGCTTTTTTTCCTGATCGATCTTGTCGTAGTTGTCGGCTATAGGCAGTTCGATCTTCAGCTGGGTGGCCTGAACGAAAACGGACGTAACCATAAAAAAGACCAGCAGAAGAAAAACCGCATCGATCAGGGGCGTCAGGTTGAGATCGTTGTTGTTGGCATCGTTTGTCTGCATTCTGCGCGCCATGGCTAGCCCTCCGCCGACTTGGCAAAAGCGACTGCTTGGATGCCCTGCCCGCGCGCAATATCGACAACGCGGACCACTTTTTGGTGCCGAACCGTGCGATGCGCTTCAATAATCACATTTTTGATATTATCGGACTGAACAATCGTGCCAATCCGCTCGGCAAGCTGCTCCGTAGTCGTCAGTTCGCCGTTGACCTGTATCGCACCGTCCTTTTCGATAACGATATTGATGTCTTTGCTAGCGCGCGACGAATCGTCGCCCTGCCCCCCGGGCAAGTCGACGCTTAACCCTTTCGTATTCAGAAAGGTCGTCGCCACCATGAAGAAAACCAACAGCAGAAAGATGCAGTTGATCAGCGGCGTCATGTCCGGATCCATACTGGTGGCAAAACGCGAATTTTTGCGCGCCTTACCCTTTATCCGTCGAGCTAGCGCTGGCCTTTTGGGCATGGCCCTTCTCCTCTCCTAGCTCTCGCGCTGATTGCTAAAACGGACAATAAGCGTATTGGCAAACGCATGGCAGTAGAGTTCAATTTCCTTGTATGCCTTGTCGGCACGAGCGGACAGGTAGCGGTGAAATACAATGGTCGGAATGGCGACGATCAGCCCCGAAGCGGTTGTAATCAGCGCTTCTGAAATACCGCTGGCTACGGCGGCCGGATCGCCGGCACCGGCCTGGGCAATGGCGTCAAAGGCGCGGATCATACCCACGATCGTTCCGAGCAACCCCATAAGCGGAGCGAGCACGCCGATTGTTCCCAGGGCGTTGAGCAAGCGACCGAGATAGTCAATACCGGCCTCCTCGGTAACCGTAATCAGCTCCTGCCGCATATCCTCCACGTCGGTCCTATTTTCTAAGACGAGGGAGTCATAGCGCTTAAGCAACGCGGCAAAGACAAAATTAAGCACGCCCTTATTCGCTTTAAAATGCTCTACGGCGGCCGCTTCTCCGCCATTCTCCAGCACCGACTCCACTTCCGATAATTGTGCTTCGGCTTCTTCCTCGGAAGGCAGACGCATATAGCTCAATAGGCGGTCGATGGCAACGACCATCGAAATGAGGGAACAGATCAACAGCGGCCACATCATTGGACCGCCCTTGAGAAACTGGCCGACTATAAAATTTTCCGACATCTTAGACCTCCCATTGTAGCGCTTGTAGGGTGCGTGTTATAGCCTGTTTTCGACGATCCAATCCCGATGCAGGCGAGCAAAATTGACGACGTCTGAATTTTCGATATCGCCCTCCCCTCTCGCCAGGGTTTGATCGTAATTTTCAACTGCCTGGGGCCACTGCCTGAGAATCTCGTAGGTGAGTCCCAAATTGCAGTAGGCTGCCAACTGAGTATAGGTATCGGGGTATTTCTCGATGATATCTTTGAAACCCTTGATCGCATTCTCGTAGTCTTTCGACTCGAATTTGTCCATAACCTGAGCGTAATCCAAGCTCGCTTCGATTTCGCTTAACTCTTCTACAAGTGCCTCCGCGCGCTGTTTTTCCGGCGTAGAGGCATAGGACTCGATAAGCACAGAATAGGCTTTGAGCGCCTCTTCGTAGTTGCGGTTATTGTAGTGATAATCGCCCACTGTGAACT
>JAYPJE010000007.1:0-73110 GCA_038128265.1 Gemmatimonadota bacterium | reverse complement strand
GAACTGGGCCTTGGCGGCGAACTCGCTCTGTGGGTAGTCGCGCACCAGCTGAGCCATCGAAGCCACCCCCGCCTCCATATCCTCCTGCTCGAATTCGCACCAGGCTTTTGCGTAAAGAGCCGCGTCGCCGTACCGTCCTTGTGGAAAGCGATCGAGCAACATCGAATAAGCCTGCGAAGCGGCCGCAAAATCGCGCTTGTTGTAGTAGTTTTCGCCAACGAGAAACATGGCTTCTTCGATGTAGTTTGAACGGGGATAGCGTTCCATTAGCACACTAAAGGCCGTCGCCGCCCTATCAAAGTCGGTGAGCATTTGATAGCTGTGGGACAGGTAATACTGGCCGTGCACGGCATTGCGATCGCTTGCAAACGATTCGACGTAAAAGGCAAAGCCCTGTGCAGCCTTATCGTACTCGCCGCCGTTAAAGTCCGAGAATGCCTTCGAAAAGGCCAGGTTGGCGCTTTCACCAGACTGCGGATATTTGGCCAACCCTTCGGCGAAAACATCACTGGCTTCAGCGTAATCCTTGCGCTGAACAAGGGCGTTGCCAATGATCGAGTAGGCACGCTCTTTGCGGTAGTAGCCGGCGTTGTTGTCGTCCTCGAATTCCATTTCGAGTAGCTCTCGAGCAAAGGTTTCGGACTGCTCAAAAGCCTGCTGATCAAAATAGAGCTCCATCAACAGCATTTGGAACGTCGCGCGCTGCTGCGGATCGTCACTCGACGCGATGAGCTCTTTATAGTAGCGAACGGCTTCGTCTTCGCGCTGCAGGCGGATCATACCGGCGCCCAGCGTGCGGAAGGCACTGTCCTTTATATTGGCCGGCGGGTCGCGTTCAAGCAGGGCTTTCATATCGATGAGAGACTCTTCGTATTCACCGCGCGCGCGTGCCGTATCGCCTTTGGCGTCGAGCATCTTGGCCAGCTCGTAATAGGCACTACCTCGCGACAGCAGAGAACCGTTGTAGATATCTTCGCGGATCGGCAGTTCGAGCGCCTGGGAAAATCCCTCAATTGCCTCGCGGTATTCCGCTTCAGTAAAGTGCAATCGCGACTTCACGTAGACGAGCTGTCCACGCAATTCGTCGCTATCCACCTGTTCCATCGCGCGCTCGAGCACGCGTTTGGCACCCGTTCGGTCGCCGGAACGCACATAGAGATCCGCTAGTTCGGCCTGCACTTTGCCCCACTGGCTCCATTCGGTATCAATGGACTCGAAAGAGTCTATGGCGCGGGTTAGATCGTTCAGGTTTTTGAAACACAGGCCCAGTTCCATTCGAGCCGGATTGACTGGATCGGACTCGGGGTAGTCCGCCAGCAGGCGCTCATAGGTCGCTTGCGCATCGCCATAGCGACCGGTCTCAAAATCAATGCGCGCAAGCTGTAACAGCGCATTGGGAGCAGCGGGGTGATCTGGGTAGGTTACAACCATGTGGTTGAAGTCGTCCGCGGCGCCTTGATCCTTTGCCAGCTGACGTGCGTAGCCACGCGAGAAATACACGTCGGGCAACAGCGGACTATCGCCAAATTTGGCAAGCAACTCATCGTACAGCTTCATCGCCTCTGCCGAGGCGGCATCGGCCCCCTCCATATTACCGCTGGCCAAGTGTGAGCGCATCAGCGACTGGTGACATTGGCCAATCCGGAACAGCACCTTGTCTTCGGCAAAGCCAATGCGCGATGCAACATCGCCGTAGGCACTGAGGAAAATGCGATATTGCTCCGCTGCGCGCTCGTAGTCATCCTTCTCAAAGAGCAGGCGCGCAATGGTCAGCTGTGTCCTAGCTTGAAAGCGCTTGTCATCGACGTTTTCAATCGCACTCTGGTAGGCGATGAGCGCCGCGTCGGTGCCGCGCTTTTCGTTGATTAACTCGGCCGAGCGAATGTAGGCATTCTGCACCAGCGCCGTTTCCATGGGGTATTTCTCGGGCACAGTGGCATAGGCGGCCAGCGCCTGATCGACATCGCCGCGTCGGGCAAAAATATCGCCGCGCTTTAGCTGCGCTTTGGCAACCAGTTCGCGCGAAGTCTCTTCGACGAGCCCCTTGAGCTTGAGGCTTGCCATTTCTATGAGCTCTTTTTCCGACATCGCAGAAAAGTCGTAGCGCCGTATGAGCCGATCTAAGTAGTTCAACGATTGATCGTACTCTTCTAGGCTGCTGTACGACTCGGCGATCTGAAAGTACGAACGATCGGCGTGCGAACCGCGCGGAGAAAGCGTTATCACTTCTTTGAAATTTTCGACAGCGTCCCCATACCGACCCAGCTCATAGTACGACCAACCGATATTGTAATAAGCGGCGGTTTCATACACGCTGTTGGGGAACTTCTCCAGCAGCCGCTCTCCCTCTTCAATCACGCTATCGAATTGCTTGAGTTTGTAATTGGTTTCAAGCGTTTGAAACTGCGCCATAACGCGCGTGCGCTCATCGATATCTTCACCGGCGCTAATTTCGCCAAAATACTCCAAACTGCGCTTAAACTCATCCAACGCTTCCTGGTAGCGCTCGTCGGCCTGGTCCTCTTTGCCCTCCGCGCGCAGAAAACCCGAACGACGCAGCTTATCCTGCCCCAGTTTGTTGTGCGTGTTGCCCAATTGGTAGGTAGCAGCAACCCGCACGGGCAGAATAAACTCATCGAGCGTTACCGTTACCTCATCGACATTGATGGTGACGTTATTCTGAGTCGCCATAACGGCTTCGAAATGGGGCAACGCCTTCTCGTAATCGCCCAAGGCATAGAGTTTCTGCCCAAAGCCAAAGCGATCCTGCAGTTCCTGCGGGGAAAAATAGCGCGAAGTCAACCCCACAGCACCGCCCATGATGGCAATCACGAGAAGATTCACAAGAAGCATAGTTGGATCCTTAGTTCGTTGTGCGTCCTAAGTGGCTGAGCCCTTTTAGAAACCGGCGAGCACGTCGAAAAACAGCGTTGAGCTGTTGCGATTGAGAGCCGAGTTGATCTCGTCATCGTATTCGCGACGCGTCGTCTCCCAGCCAATCTGAGTCGACAGCGCAAAACCATAATAATCCGAGCGGTTGGTCAGCATAAACACGGTGGTCCACTCTTTGAAGTCTTGGCTGCTGTCGACGCGGTCCGTCTTGGTATAGCGCCAGAAGGGCAAACCCTGAAATCCCAACTGGAGATTCGATTTATTGGTCAAATCGAGACGCGTGCGTAGGATCGGCGTAAAAATGGAGAATGAGCGCGTGCTTCCCTGCCCCTGGTCGCGATCGAGCTTTTGCGAGTGTTCGCGCAGGAGCAAATGCTTGAACATCGGTTTAACCGTGACATTTCCAGCTCGAATCGTATAGTCGACTTTGTTGACCATAGTGATAAGCGAGCGGACGTCCTCGTCCTGCACGACGCCATCATCAAACTCGTCGGCTGCCTGGCTATTGCGCACCCACTGGATGTTATTGATCAGATTGAAGTCGACAATCGGACTCGTGCGCGCCTCGATAAACAGCGTGTTGACCAGGCTATTGCGCATGAGCAAAGGATCCCTGTCCGGCGGTAGCAGCTGGGAGTTGAGATCGCGTTCCTCGATTTGGCGCGGCGTAATGTGCGGATAGGGCGAGTCGATGCGCTGCACGCTGCGATCGCGCCAGATATAGACATCATCGCGAATGCTGTCTTCTACGCGCTTGATATCGTCGTTGATGCGAATACGCCCCAAATAGGGAGAGTTGATGCTGTATTCGTAGCGGGCATAGATCGCTTTGGCCCTGCCCCGTCCAGCCACTTCCTTCGTATCGTAATAGCCCAAAGAGAGGGTCTTACCAAATAGACCAAGGCCATCCTTGCGCGAAAATACGTGAAAGCCGCGACGGTCTCGCCGGTAGGGATAGTCGGGCAACCCATCGTTTTCGCGAAAGTCTACCACGCCGTTGTTGTTGAAATCCAGCCCGTAGACAAAGTCTGGGGGGTCGGCATCGTAGAAAATAATCGGCTCGGTCCAGTCGGCGATTCCGTTGAGGTTCTGGTCCGTATCGGGCACTAGGTCCTGGTTTTCGTCCAGGCCGGGAAAAACGCCCGAGTCTTGGCGGTCGGCGCTGGGCAATTCGACGATCAGCTCGTCGGGCCACTGATCGTTGTCGTCGTTGTCGGTCATGACGAACATTTCCTGCATTTGCGAACCGGTTTGCGCCACGTCAGTGAAGAAGGGGACGCCGCCGCGAATGCTATCGTAGTTGCCGCCGTAGTCTGGGTCGAGCTGAAAGAGTTCGATACCAAAAGACAGCGACTCATATCGCTTGACCGCATTGACAAAGTACGCCAGAGTCTGCTTCTGAAAGCGCTTGCCGGCATTATTCCCAATGGGATAGATAAAATACTGCGGGTTGGTCACGAACTCGGCCTTGACGTCGAAGCCTCCCAATGTCAGATGGCCATTGAGACCAAATAGCGCCTGTCCGGTAGGAATACCATAGTCAAAGGTCACCACGCGACGGTTGCTCAGATCGGTCGTGTTGGACTCGGCCCGCACAACGGTATAGGCAACCTCTTCCGGGTTCTCCAGATTCCACTTGAATTGCATAAAGGGGTTGAGCTGGCTGATCGACGGATTGGGTGGCACCGGCCACTGCTTGAATATGTCTTCCCCCGCATCGTAGGCCTCTTGCGGGCTGAGTAGGGCCTCATCCCCTTTCAACCCGGTAAACGGGTTGACGTAGCTATTGTCGCCTGGGACATATTCCTTTTCGAGGTTCTTCTCGTAGGCAGATTCGTTAAAGAAAAGGTGCTGTTGCTTGACCGAAATCCTATAGTCTCCCGCCACATCGGCTAGGAAGCGAACGGACTTGACCGTAATGCCATTCAACGCCACGGAGGGGTCGTTGGCGTAATCAGCCGCATCTGGCAGAGCAAACTCAGGCATCCGGAAGGTGTAGAACACGCGCTGACCGTCGCCGCTGACGTGACGTCCACCGTCCGCATTGAGCACGCCGCCTTCTACCGTCGGCCTCAACGTGGGATCGTAGTTGGCATCGCCCTCCATACTGCTGAGGCGAATTTGCTGGCCCAGCGACTCGGCCTGGATCTCTATACCCATGTCGTAGACAACGGCTCCAACCTGATCGGCATCGGGCGAATCATCCTCGACGATAATCGTGATAAACGCAGGAGCAAGCATGCTATAGGGCGTGTCTCCGCGGACAAAGGCGCCCTTATCATTGAACGTGTCCAGCATGTGATGGTTGAAATAGGTGGCGCCGAGCTTGAGCATATTACCCAACTGCGTCTCCCAGTGACCACCGAACATCAGCACCGACGACCGCTCTTTGCCGCCCTGAAAGGTCGAAAACTTGGGATTCGGCGACTGCGTAGCCTGCGTGCCGCCCTGGCTAAGTAGCAGCGTAAAGCGGTTGTCGGCGGACGCACCGTCCATGCGAATACCGTAGTAGCGCGGGTCGTGGAACGTTAGATCGGTGAGCTTTGTGCGGATATCCTCACCCACCGTGACGCCAAAATCCCAGCCGCGGTAGGTATCGTTCATGATGATGAGGTTGTTAAACCAGCCCAAGTACTGCTCGGAGCGCGTGCTGATTTCGCTAAATCCAGGGCGCTGGAGTTCCCATGTGAACGTCCTATGGCCGCGCATCTGAAAATTGCCCAGTCGATCGTAGCGATTGCGCGCACTGATGAGTTCGGGATAGGGCTCATACTCCGTGCGACCGTAGTTGAGATAGCCCTCAGTCGAGCCCAGATTGAGAAAGTCGCGATCGCGCAAATGCGTTTGCGCAACCCCGACATCACCCAGAGCGAACAGCGCACACAGCACCCAGAGGACGTGTAACCTCAAGCGATAACCGCGATTCGCGTGCTCCATATTTGCTCCCTCACCCGAGAAGTATAAAAACCGCTCTATTTTCATGGACGTTCGCCTCCGCTCAGCGAATCCTTTTTTTTGTTGCGTTCGAAACCTCACCAGGCATAACCAATGCCAAATCGGTGATCGGCTCCAAAGTCATTTAGGTCGTACGAACGCGAAAACGCATAGTCGAAATGCACGTTTTTCCACTCGTACCCCAGTCCTACATGCCCGGTTCGACTCACGGTATCGCCACGCAACACCGTCGCTCCAAGCCGCAGCTTTAGCTCGGCGCGCAGCACCGATTCATATCCACAGCGCACCTGCCAATCGCCGCCCTGTGTACCCAAGTCGAGCAACAGAGCGCGCGTGCCATTACGCACCTGCATACCCAGCGTGTGTAAACGCTCAGGCATTCCCGACGAGCGGGCTGACTTGGATACATCACGGCCCACATTAGCCACTACAACCGAAAAGCGAACGTAGGCCCGCGAACTAACCCAACCCGCTTCGTAGAGAGCGCCAATATTGGCCAACCAGCGGCGCTGTCCGTAGCGCCCCGAACTCCAGCCAGCCGTTCGCATCTGCGCACCAAGGGCAAGTCGAGGATGCAGCACGCGACCGTATCCCATCAGCCATTGGCTCTCCGTCCAATTCTCGGCACGAAGACCCGAAAACCCCGCCTGCAGCACGCCCCAGTTCCTTGGCCAAACACCCGCTGCCGAGCTAATGCTGGGGCTCTCGCCAAGGCCGGCAAAAAGCACACCGTGCGTTACGGCTACGCGCGGCAAGCGCAACCGCGCCGACGCTGCAGGGTTAAACCAAATCGCTTCGGCCGATTCTACCCCTGCCGAAAATGCATTTCCGAGGGCGGTTGCATGCGCTCCGGCACCAATTTCAAAGGCCGCCACCGCCGGCCAAGCCCATCCCCCTCCCAAACAGCAACAAAACCAAACCCAGCCTTTAATACGCGACAACGCATGTTCCTCGCCGCCCACTTTTAGCACTGCTGCCTGCAACGCTCACTTCGTATAAGTAGAGGCCGGGGTCTACTATTCGATCTCCCTCATCCCTTCCATCCCAGCGAAATTCGTATGGGCGCGCCCCCCCGTTTTGCCGCATTTGTCGGACTCGAACACCGTTCAACCGGTAGAGCGAAAGGACAACGTCGGTTGGATTGTTCAAGTTGGATACGATAAACTTGAACGTCAGCGCCTCGCTGTCGTAGGGTGAAAAAGGCCGTTCGGAAAGGGCGACGGCCCCTACCAATTCCCCCGGCGCCCCCTGTGCACGCACGCGCCAACTGGCGCTTGGACTCTGCCGACCATTTTGCCAGTTGATATAGCCATCGGCCTCTTCTTGCAGCGAGTTGCCGACGCGGAAACCAATATCCGTTACTTCGTTCAGAAAGAGTGCACGCCCCCCTATTTGCAGGAGCGCCGTCTGCGAGTTTGTGATGGCACGGTTGAGTCGGATCTCAGTCTGTCCAAACTCATCGCTGGCACTGTAACTGTAGTCGTTCCCATCTAATGGAACGCCATCCACGCGCAGCGCATCGACGGCCAGCGCAACGCCATCCAAGAGCACTCTATCGACACCGTAGTTTTCCGCGCTCAGATCCAGTTCAATGCTGTAGGTAATCTGGGCCAACTCGCCTCGTGGCACCGCATTCGGTTCGACTGCTCCCAGTGCCCCATCGGCAATTAGGCGCGCATCAAACTCGACTTCCAATGTCTGCCAAACGGGCGTTGAAAATGGGTCTTTGGTCGACAGCTCGGCCAGCAGCTGCAGCGAATCAATCGGCTCAGCCCCTGCAAAAGAACGATTCGGTTCTAGCGGAAGCACGGAAGACCACGGCTCCTCGCCCCCTTTAGCTGACAATGTGAAGCCCCCGGCACGGTCATCGCTCTGCCATCGTATACGCCCCACGTTGACCGGGCCCGGCGGCGACCAAGTGTGCTGTGCCGTGCCCGTAGACTCAACGCCCTCGCCGAATACCTCAATATCGCCCACAGCGACCCAATTGCTGCGGTCTTGACGCGTTATGGTGAAGCGCACGTGCCGTCCGAGACGCGACGCGGGCTGACCGTTGGCTTCCACAACCCAGGTCGAGTCTGCATCCGTGTCAATCAGCAGATTGAAGTTGGTGCGTTCTTCGGCGAGCAGGCGCCAAATATCCGGGTCGTTTTCCAAAGCCGCTTCCACTCTATATCCGCGGATGTAGTATTCTGGCTGATTAATTGCAGTCTGGCCGGGCCGCACCCGCACGCGGGTAATCGCCCGATTGACACCAAGGTCAACGGTAAAATATCGGCCGAATACGTTTGGCGTATTCGATATCCACTCGCTGGCAACCAGAGAGATTTCCCCGTCCGTGAGGGGTTCGCGCTGGCCAAAATCGTTTCGCGCCACCGTGCCTAGCGCGATGTTTTTATCTGGCGACAGCGCAGCCAATACGACCCCGCGACCGGCATCGACGCTCGTATGCTCCAACTCCAAGACATCCGCATCGGCGCCGCCCCAGCGCCAAGTCTCCGTTTGGCTTGCAGCATCCGCTCCATCGGCATGCGCAGTCAGCATAGTTACCATTGCAACCAAGGCACTCTTCCTCACCACCTCAAAAGAGCGTCTTTTGGGTCAGCAGCGTGGAAATAAAAATGGCGATCGCCTCTTCCAACTCTTTCGAGTTATAGGTCATGCTTATGCCAGCGGCTGTAGGCGGCAGGCGCACTTCTTCCCCGCTGGCAATATCCCGTACTACAAGCTCTACGCGAGCACTGCTGCTATTTTGCGAGAATCGCTGTTCGACGCGCTCGCTCAGCAAATAGACGGAACCGCTAATCTCCAGCTGCGCCGCCTCGTCCTCCGGCGGCACGAGGACAAACGGGTTGGCAATGCTGCGCACGCCATTAAGATCTGTGACGCGATCGTACTCGGTGAAGACGCGCAGCTCCTGTGGGCGCAGCTCGCGCAGCAGGGAACGGGTCAGATCTTCGATGCGCGATGGCCTGGATATGACCATGATGGCATTGCCCACCTCGGCTAGCGCGTTAATGGATCGACCGCCCCCCCCATAGCCGCCATCACCCAGCGCGGCGTTGGGATCAATTACGTTGGCCTTACTGGTAACGGGGAACTCCTTTACGTAGACCTTCACCGGCGTCTGCGGCGGATTCTCGACGCTGGTGCCTTTAAGAGCTTGGTATTTCAGATTCCCGCAGCCAACGATCGCCGTCATGGCACATAGGGCTGCAAATGCACGCATGTATCGAGCAGACGCCCTCATTTAGCGACTCCTCTCCACGGTGACTACCCCCTGCTTCACGGTAAAGTCAAAGTGTATATCAGTGAACTCTATTGGATTTCCAAACCCAGCCTCGGCGCTGTCATAGGCCAGGATGAAGTCGTTGATTTCCAAGGTAAACGACTCAACGTCGTTGGGCAGGCGGGGAAAGGTCAGCATGCCGGTATATTTTCGACCTTTGCGAACGGGTTTTTCGCGCTGAAACGCCGTGCGATTCCAGATGGCGTTGCGGTCGGTGTTGGCATAGAACTCGACGTTGCCCTCGCGGCCACTCCACTTTAGATAGCTGTAGTCGTAGTAGTGAGGCAGCGTCTTCCACACGCCGACGCCCTGACGGCAATAGAGATGGTTCCCATTATCAAGCCGCAGTATAGCCTGCGTAGGATCGAGTTCCACGCGTTCGCGCGTGCGGTTTATCACCGTGATCTCAAAGGTCGTCCACAGGGGCGGCGTATAGCCCAAAACCGGATCGCTCCAGCCGGTAAGCGTATAGGGGCTGACTTTGGGGTCAAAACGAGCATCCAGCATTTCGTCGTTGTAAAACCTAACCTTGAGCTGCAGCCCCTCTTTGCTCCAAACGATGGTGCTGTCCACCGGGTCTTGGTAAAAAACCGATTCACCCGAGGGAATAATGGGCGTAGCCTGCACCTGGTACTTCAGGACCGGCTGCGGTGGAAGCGAGCATCCCGCAACCACCAAGGCCGCGAGTATGCCAGTATAGTTCAGCAATGGCATTGCATTCACCATGATTAGAATGGCGTTATGACTTCGACGAAAAACGTTCCGCGGTTAAAGTCGCGGTCGCGCAATCGAGTATACTCCCTATCCGTGAGCAAATAGCCGAAGAAGAAGTCGTTTTCGAAACCAAAGTATTCCGAGCGCATCTTATACATGAAGGCGTAGTCTGTTTGAGAATACGTGCCGTCTTTGTTGGCCCGGTCCCAGTGCTTCATCGGCAGGAAAGGCATGCCCTGAGCGCCCAACACCAAGCGAGTTTTTGGGGTTAGCGCATACTCGCCCATCACAATGGGAATAAAGTCGGACGCCGAAGTGCGCGGATTTTCTTCGCTATCGATGTTTTCGTAAATCAGGCGGTGTTTGAACTTCGTCGAAAGCGCGATCGATTTAAGCAGCCAGGTTCGATCGACCTTGTTGATTAAAATGAGGCGAGAGCGCACGTCTTCGGCCTGCAACAACTCGCCCTCTGCTCCCCCTTCAAGGGGAATTTCAGCCATGCTATTGCGCGTCCACAGCAGCGCATTGTGAATACGCATATTGGCAAGTTTTATGTAAGCTACGTCGATATACGCGGTGTTTACCCAGCTAGCGCGCATCCGCAGCGGATCGGGGGTTGCCGGGCGGTAGCGTCCGGCAACGTCGGGGTGGTGGTCCGGCTTGTTGAGCCAGGGAATAACGTCGTCGTCGTTGGGTGGGACGATATAGACGTAGCTGTCGTCTTGGATATTGTCTTCGACGATTTTGGTATCGAAGTTAATCTGCAAACTGCCCACACCATCGCGCTCCTTCTCGAGAGCGTAGCGCAGGTACATGCTCTTGGATTCCGTCCCGCCAGCTATTTCGTTCGACTTGTAATAGCCCGCAGAAATCGAATTGCCCCAGCCGCCCAATCGATCCAGCAGAAGGAAGAAGTGCTGCCCCTTTTGATCTCGGCGATAGGGATAGTCGGGCAAGTCGTCGTTCTCGCGAAAGTCCGGCATCCCGTTGTTGTTGAAATCAATGCCGTAGACGAATTCTGGCGGGTCGACATCGTACGTGAGAAATGCCTCGTCCCAATCGGGTACGAAGTTCTCGTTTCGGTCAACGTCGGGGATGTTGTCGAGGTTTTCGTCCAGGCCGGGGTATACGGATGCGTTGGGCCAACCGGGATAGGAAAGGCGTCCAGGCGAGGCCGTATCCTCTACAAAGTCATCGGGCCACTGATCGTCGTCGTCGTTATCTTCAACCAGCCCATACTCTTGCGTATCCGACTTCACACGAGCACCCGGCTTGTCCTGCGAATCCAAGTGAAAGGCCATGCCGCCCCGCTGGCTGTCATAACCTCCGCTGTAGTTGGGATCTAAGCGAAAAACTTCAGCACCCAGTTGCGCACCCAAACGCTTGGCGATCCCAATGTCTTTTTTGACGTTGAGCCAATAGGCCAGCGCCTTGTGCGTCGTCCGTCGACCGTCGTTGCTTCCTACTGGGTAGATGAAGTTCTGGTTGTTACGAACAATTTCACCGCTGAATTTCAGGCCGACTAGATTGGCCTGTGCGTCAAACGAGAACAGGTTCTGCCCCGTGGGCATCCCGTGATCAAACTGCACAACCCGCCGGTTTGATCCGTTTTTCCCAATGCCATCCGAACGGGCCACCGTGTAGTAGGGCTCTTCTCCCTCCCCAATATCCCATTTGAAGGGGCGGCGCGTAACGGCTTCGGTAACGACAAAGTCGTCGGGCCATACCCGTTCTTCCAGATCGAGCTCACCCGAGCGGTTAATCCCGGGAAAATCGTAGATCTGGCGAACGCCAATGCGGTAGTCGTCAGAAACATCGGCAAAGAAACGGGCCGACGTCGCAGTTATATCACTCGGGATAGTGAACTCGTAGATGACCGTTTCACGGCCTACAGCCTCGCGCCCCTCTCCACTCAACAACCGCCCCCCCACTATTACGGGCTCTAGGCTCGGGTCGTAAAATTCTCCCTGTCTGTTGCTTAGAGTCACCGACTGGTCTTCGCGAGTGCCGCGAACGACGATGTCAACGCCGTAGACCTTGGCATTGTGCAGGGTTTCTTTGGGAGAGTCGTCGCCAATAAATACGCGAATAACGCGCGGACCGAGCATGTCGTAGGGAAGATCTCCCTTAAGGGGGCTGCTGCTGCCGGATCCGGGCTGGTTCAAAATCTGGTTGAGGACCGTCGTTCCGAACTGGGCGTAGCGGCCAAATCGATGCTTGTAATGCAGGCCGTACATGAGGACTGGATTGGCGTCTTCAGTCTCTCCACCGACCGAAGCCCATTCGGAGAAAAGACCACCTGGGCGCGTTCGCCCCCTGTTGAGCAGGATTGTGGCGCGATCTTTGCCGAACTTATTGTCGAAGTCCAAGCGCGCAACGGAGAGGTGGCTTTGTGCCAGCGTGAGCGGCGTAAAATAGCTGCGCACACTCTGACCGACGGTAGCCGTCCAGTGTAAATCCTTGTAGTTGTAGTGACCTATGCGCAGAGTGGCGTCGTTATATCCGGCAGGTGGCCCCCACGGCGAAGGCGAGCGATGGTCGATAAAACTGCGCCCTAAACCGTTGTCGTCGCTGCGAGTCTCTTCCCAAGAAAACAGCCGCAAATAACCGCTGGCCGGCGAAGAGGTGCTCGAGGGGGATCCCATATAATTGCCCATGCGGTCCCAGCGCGTATTGCGGAACTTCCAGGGACGGCCCTTGGGCTGAAACCAGGGAATCAGCTCTCGCTGCGAGAGAATAAAACGCTCTTCGGCGTAGTTCAGATAGGGAATGTCGTCGCCGGTGGCCAAAAAAAGACGATTGGCACCGCGCTCATAGCGATCGCGCGGTCCGCGGATGAATTCGGGACGATGCAGCCATTCGGGCTCCGGCAGAACGCCCGGTTCATCGCGATAATAGGGCAAGGGACCCTGCGATTCCGGATGGCGCTGCGCATCGACCTGGGTGGCAAGTGTCAAAAGGCCAACCAACGCCAAGAACCGTGCTTTTTGGCTAATATTCACCTTTGGGGGTGTTTTCACCGTTGGCTCCCCGTCATCCTCGGCGCACACCCCGTGAGGCGCGCACTCAATGTGAAGTGAAATAGGAAAACCCGTATAGGTTTCATGCCGAGGAAATAGCTTCCCCGGCATGAAACCTAACAATACGACCGTTACATCAGGCTATAAAGCCCAGTCCTACTGAAACGTCGTCTTGATACGACCCCACGAATCGCTCTCGACAGCCGTGCTGCCACCAGCGGGACCCGCCGGCGTATCAGAGAAGACCCAAGTGGAGTAGTTGGAGGGGTCATCAGCCCAGCCCCAGCACTGCAGCTGACCGCCGTAGGCGTCATCGCCATCGGGGTCCGGCGGCAACCAGGAGAAACCCATCTCGGTACCTACGACCGGCGTGGCCGGCAGGTTGAAACGGAGCAGGTTGTCCCAGGGAATGAACATCTCGAGGACGTAGTCCGCTCCGCCACCAAGCTCATCACCCGCGTCGCGGTAGCCGTTGAGAAAACCGGCGACGAGGTCAGGATCGTTACCATCTTCGTCGGAACGCGCGTTTTCAACCGTGCGGGCCCACGAAACGGTGTAGGGGCTCGACTCGAGCGGACGGGCCTGGAAGTTGATGATGTTCAAGGCCGTGTACTCACCGTTGAGCACCGACTCTTCCTTTTCGTTGAGCAGGTCAACGTAGAGGGAGAGGCTATCGCGCTCCCACCAGGCCCAACCGCGGTCACCACCCTCAACGTCATGGACGTTGTCAGCGGCGGCGGTCACGACCCACAGGCCGTCGTCATCCCAAGCCTGCCAAATACGCGAGTTGAAGTCAGCGTCGGTGCGGGCAATCGCGGCATCTTCGCCATCGGACTGCACCAGCTGGTTAACACTAACTTCGCTCTGCTGGGCTTCGATATCGCGCCAGCCATACTCGGCCCCGTCGGCCTGAACGCGCGACGGAGAACAGTCGAGCTCGAGGGCACCGTTCCACTCGTCGCCATCAATGACACCGTCGAGAACGGGCGCCTGGGTAAGCTTCGGAAGGTCGAATACCCTATCGCCCTGGGCGAAAGAGGCACCGGCCAAACCGACCACTGCAGCTACAGCAATGCTCAGCTTCCTCATATTCTTCTCCTTGAAGAAAAATGCCAACGGCCATCTCCGCGCACGGTGCACGACTAAAGCCAAGGCATTGAGCGGTTGATACATCTACTTAGGGGGCCAAGATAATTGGCAGAGCAATCTAAGTCAAGGTCATTAGACACCCTCTCAGAAAAAAATTCTTAACAAGTGCTGCCCCGCGTTGCCCGTCCCAACGCCACCGGCACGCGGGGCCTTCTCCTTGCCCAAGCCAATGAGGGCCACCATATGAGAAAAATCTTATTGAAATGACGTAGAGGGAGACGTATACTTAAAAAAATTCGTCGCTACATTGGACAGGACATGAAAGTAGAGCAGGTCATGCGGTGGAGCGTGTGGATTGTCGTTGTATTAGTCATCGCTCCTACTGGTCTTCGGGCCGCTCCCCAACTCAATATTGCAATCGCAATCAGCGACGATAGCGATACCGACAGGCAGTGGGATCATTTAGAAGCACTGTACGGATCGGCCCGTTTTCGTGCACAGAAAGCGGCGATGCTGGGATTTCAAGCCATTCCTCGCTGCCGGCTCGTCTCACGAGAAGCGCGGTTAGACGCGCGTGGCCGCAGCGTATTTGAGCCAGAGGAAGGCATCGACTTTGTTTTGCACTTTGTGCTGCGACGCGTCGACAGGCTGTATCGCAACCGCACGCTGTACTACGCAGAACCGAGTGCGGCTACGCTTTCCAGTTCGGCAGACGCGCAGCCCAGAGAGGTGGCCGCCCTTCCCGCGCTGAGTGCGGCAATTGAAGTGCGGCTCATAGAAGCCCAACGCAATAAAATTGTGTGGTCCGCATTACAGGATAGCACCATTATGCTGCAACACGACAGTAAATTCATCTACAACCCTGACAAATATCCGGGCTATACGCATCCGGAGGTTATCCGCGATTACGTCGCACCCATATTGCGGCAGCGATTTAAGAACCCAGCAGCCTTACGCATGCTCAATTCAGCGGACCGTTGGTATTTGTCCCCCCTTGAAAACGATGCGGCAGTTGGGGGCCGTCTCATCGACTCCATGATGCGCGACCTGCTGCCACAAATCGACGCACACCTACCCTTGTGGGGCACCATCTCCACCGTCATTGCGGCCACTACGGGCGACCGTCCACAGTACCGCATTGACAGAGGCGCCATTCATGGCATTATTGAGGGTATACAACTCGATGTGTATCAGCGAGAAAATAGGCAAGTAAAGCTAGGCCGAGTAAAAGTGGTGGCCGTCGCTGCGACCTCGGCGACCGTGCGGCTCCACAAATTGGAGCGCGTCGTGCGCGAGCGCGGTCAAACACTGGGCATCGGCGATCTCGTCTATTCAAAGCAGCGGCCCGTTCACTACGAGAAAAGGGATTTACAATGAGTTCAGGTATTGCGCGGCGCTTTGTTTCACCCGCCCGATCGTTCCATCCTGAGATTCTTCTCAAAGAGCTCCACAAGTATCTCCTCATATCGCTGATACTCGCCGTGCTAATCCATCTCTCTGCGGCCATTATAGATCCACTGGAAGAAACAGTGGAGACGGCACCGCGTCCCCTGACGACCAAGTTCATCAAGCGCGAGCCGCGGCTAACCAAGCCGCTCGAACTGCGCAAGATCCCCAAGCCCAAACGGCAAATGATACAGCGCCAGACCGTAGCAACGCGTGCGCGCATGGACCAGGTGAAGGCCACGGCCAGTTTTAGCACCATTTCCGCACTCAATATGACCGCGAGCCCCTCGATGATGGTCGCCCGTTCCGTGGACTTGGGCTCCGTTGCATTGGAGCCTTCCATGACCGCGGTAGATATCACGGGCTCGCGCCAGCCAGACAACAAAATCGACATGGCGCTTGAAATGCTCGACGTCAACAGCATGGACACCGGTCGCTACCGCGCTATGCTGGTGCAAGAGCAAGGCGATCCACAGGCTATCAAAGGCTTTATCAATTTTGCCCGCGTAATATCTGCCGCCGCCCTGGCCTCGGGAACGGCGACTGGATCGACAAACAACCTGCGCTTTTTGGTCAACGGCCTGAATGAGTACACCGGTATTAACGCCGATTTTATCGGCAGTATTACCTACGACGACGATCGCCTGTTGGAAATACCCATTATCTTGCCCGCCGGCGCTCCCAACGAGAGCGAGTTGGAGCAGATGACTCGCTACTTGCTGAACGGCGGCTTTATTTTTGGCGGCATTGGTTTCGTAAAGGAGGGGCTGGAAAAGTACGGTGGCCTGGTGGAAGGGCGCGATTTTTGGTCTGAGCGCCTTCCGGACGACCACCCCGTATTCAGCGCCTACTTTGACTTTAAAGGAGGCGCGCCTACCTCGACGCGCGGAACCAGTTCGAACAAAAACCAGAACGCCTGGCAATATACGACCGGCCACTTTATTAAGGGCCGCCTCGTGGGAATTGATTTTAGCCTCGGCCTAGGATACACGGAGTCTGTTGAAGGGCAGGACAAGCTGCGCCAAATGCAAATGGCCATCAACGTAATAGTCTATGCCCTTACTCAAGAAGGCTCTATGACGCAGCGCCTCATGCAGATGGTCAACTGAGAACGCACTGCGATCTATATTCACATCACCTAATTCTACGCGCTGTTTCGGGAGGAACATGCCTCTCGAAACGGCGTATTCCCGTCAGTTCCCGCCATGCCTTTCCATCGACTCATACCCCTTGCTCTTCTGTTCTGTTTAGGCTGTGAGCAACATCGCACAGACCAGCTCATAGGCGACTTAGCCGATCCTTCTTCAGGAGTGCGACGCAAAGCCGCCTACCGCCTCGTAGACCAAGGTAATACGGCCGTTGAACCACTTATCGCCGCTATGGCGAGCGGATCCGACACGCTGCGCTACATAGGCGCACAGGTGCTCGGCCGCATTGGCTCTCCCCGCGCCGAAAACACACTGCGTGCCCTGGCCCATAGCAGCAATACGCACATTGCCAAAGAAGCAATCCTATCCCTATCGAAAATCCACCTGCCAACCCTGATCGATACGGTGCGCCAGTTCCTACTCTCTTCGCCGCACGCCGACCTGCGCGCGGCGGCAGCCGAAGCGCTGCCCGGCTTTCGCGACACATCCGCTACGCTCGTCCTTCAGCGAGCCCTCGACGACAGTGCAGCAGCCGTGCGACAGAGTGCCCTGGCTGCCATCAACAAAATTTGGACGCAGAGCGCCGCCCCCGCGGTGTTGCGTTCCATGCGCGATCCCGATGAGAGTGTCCGCTATATCGCCACGCAAATAGCGGCTATTCGCCCCCTCAATGGTGCGATTCCCCTGCTGCGAACGGCCCTTCGCGATCCAAGTGAATGGGTTCGCTTGGAAGCCGTGCGGGGACTAGCGGCGCACGCAGATACGGCTTCGGCAGACCTGCTGTTAGCTTTACTCAAGCAGCGCGAAGGCCCCGACGCCGTTGCCGCCCGCAAAGCGCTGCAGGAACTCACAGGCATCGACTACGTAGTCGAATGACCGCCCGCATGCCAATAGCTCTGCTCCTCTTTATGGCAGCCGCAGCGAGTATGAGCTGTAGTACGCCCGAACCAGCTTCCCCTACAAAAGAGCCCATTCCCGCCCTGTATGATCGCGCCATGCAGCTCGTAGCACGCTCACAGCTCGATTCGGCGCGCGCGCTCTTTGCCGAAATCGTCCGCCGCGACTCGAGCGAATATACGGCGCTGCTCGGCCTTGCTGAGATCAGTATGCGCAAGCGCCAGCTAGACCAAGCCATTCCCTTTCTGCAGCGGGCCATTCGCGTGGACACGCTGCGCGTAGACGCGCCCTATCAATTGGCGCAAGTCTACCGCATGATGCGACGCGACGACGAGGCCCGCAGGCTGCTCAAACTGATCGTCGAGCGCTTCCCCACTTTTACACCGGCCTGCATGGCCTACGCCGATGTGCTAATGACGGATGCCCCCCCCCGACCAAAGGGCGCGCTCGAGCAGTACGAGGCCATTCTGAAAGTCGACCCCGATATGGTCAAGGCCAAGGCCGGGGCCGCTGCTTCGCGCCTGCGGTTGGGACAGTTCGAACGCGCCGAACGCGATTTTGAGGAGCTGCTGCAAAAGGACCCCGACGACCTGCACCTTCCCTTTTTGCTGGCGACCACCCGGCACTGGCAGCGCGATTATATCGGTGCCATCGAGGCCTATAAGCGCGCCATAGACGTGCTGCCACCAGCCTCCCCACAGCGGCCGGTGCGCCTCTGGAATCTGCGCCTGGCCTACTTAGCCGCGCACGGTTCCTACCCGGGTGACCTGGCGCCAGCTCACGTTATCTCCCCGGCGCACGGCCAGCAGAAGTCCCCGGTTCACTTTACCGACGTAGCCCGAGAAAACGGGGTGGATAAAACCGACCGGGGGCGCGGCGTGGCCTGGGCCGACTTTGACGGCGATGACGACCTCGATCTGTTTACCGTTGGCATTTCCACCCCGCACGGGCTGTTTATGCGCGATGGCGACCGCTTTGTTCCCACTGCGGAGCGCTCAGCATTAGACGACCACATAGGCGGCTGGGCGGCTATTGCCGCCGATTTTGATGGCGACGGCGACAGCGACCTCTACGTCACGCGCGACGCGTGGGAAGGGGCCGCTGTAAACTCCCTCTACCAAAACGACGGCCAGGCGCGCTTTACCGACATTGCCGCGGCAGCGGGCACTGAAGATGGAGACGATAGCTTCACCGCCGCCTGGGGCGACGTCGACGGCGACGGCTGGCTCGACCTCTACGTAGCCGACGGCGTAACCGGCAGCGGAGCGCCCAACAAACTCTACATAAACAGCGGCGGCGGCCGGTTTCGCGAGCGCGCGGCATCCTTTGGCGTAGACGATGCCGGTAAATCTCTTGGCGTAGCCTTTGGCGACTACGACAACGATGGCGATCTCGACCTCTACGTGGCCAATGTGGCCGGTGCCAATCGCCTCTACCGCAACGACGGCGGTCGCTTTTCCGATATTGCAGAAAGGGCCGGGGTAGGCGCGCCAGTCAACGGCAGCTACGTCCCCCTCTTTTTTGACAGCGACGGCGACGGCGATTTGGATATTTTTGTTTCTGCGATGGCCTACTACGAGGACTTTGTAGCCTCGGCTACCAGCGCAGCGGGCGTTTATCGCAGCCGCGCCCACCTCTATCGCAACGACGGCAAGGATCGATTTACCGAACGGGCAACGGACGCCGGGCTAGCGCGTGCATTTGGCTCCATGGGGGCCGGCTATAGCGATTTAGACGGCGATGGACAAATCGATATCTACCTTGCCAACGGCGGCCCCATTATGGCGCGTTTCGAACCCAACGCGCTGTTTATCGCACGCCAAGACGGCTATGTGGACGTTGCCAGCGATGCCGGTGTCGCCAACCAGGGAAAGGGCCACGGCGTCGCTTTTGCCGACTACGACGCCGACGGCGATGTCGACCTCTACGTGGGGCTCGGCGGCCACTACCCGGGCGATCTGTGGCCCAACAGCCTCTACCGCAACGAGGGAACTCCAAACCGGTGGCTGAGCGTCCACCTCCAAGGACGGCCCCCCAATACCTCGGCCATCGGCGCCCAAGCCGTCGCCTTTGGCAACGGGCAGGCCCTTCGCGGCGAAGTCCAGAGCGGTGGGGGCTTCGGTTCGACCAGCAGCTTTGCCCTCGAATTTGGCCTGGGAGCACAGCAGGCCATCGACAGCCTGCATATCTTCTGGCCGTCTGGACGGAGCGAACGGCACGGCCCACTTCAGACGGATCACATAGTGCGCTTCTCCGAAGCCGAATAAACCTATGCCGCGTTTTCTCACTCGCCGGGAGTTGAATTTGACCAAGTGCCTTATTGCCGGACTGTGGATCTCTTTTGCCCCTCTCACGCTGTCAGCGCAGATCCATTTTAGCGACCAAACGCAGGCAGCCGGCCTTAATTACGAGAATGTCTGCGGCGGCTCCGACAAGCAGTTTGTCCTGGAAGCCCACGGTAACGGCGCCGCTTTTTTTGACGCGGATAATGACGGCGACCTGGATTTATACCTGCCCAACGGGGCGACCTTTTCCACCTACAAAGACCAGTCGGGGCCGGGTAACCAGTTTTACATCAACGACGGCGATGGGCATTACGCCGACCACAGCGCCGCTTCTGGTGCAGACCACGCCGGCTGGGGCACGGGCATTGCCGTCGGCGACGTCGACAACGATGGCTATCGCGATCTCTACGTTACCAACTTTGGTGCCAATATTCTCTACCTCAATACGGGGGCTGGGACCTTTGTCGACCAAACTCAGGCAGCCGGCACCGCTGGAAACAGTTTTAGCGCTAGTTCGGCTTTTTTCGACTACGATAACGACGGCGATCTCGATCTCTACGTTACCAATTACGTTGTTTTTGACGCCGAAAATCGCCCGGCTAATCCCAAGCTGTGCACCTTTTACGGAGGCCTGCAGGTCTACTGCGGCCCCAAGGGATTGGTCGGTGCTCCCGACGTGCTCTACCGCAACGAGGGCGACGGGTCCTTTACCGACGTCACCGAGCAATCTGGCGTCGGTCGCGCCAACCGCTATTACGGCCTCGGCGTCGTGCCTGAAGACTACAACGGCGACGGGCATATGGACCTATTTATCGCCAACGACGAAACGCCCAATGTCCTTTTTCACAATCGGGGCGACGGCACCTTTGAAGACGTCGCGTTAATGGCCGGTGTTGCCTACAATGCCGACGGCGATACCGAGGCGGGCATGGGCGTGGACTTTGCCGATTACGACAACGACGGCGATCCCGACGTATACGTCACCCACTTTTTTAGCGAAACCAACACGCTGTACCGCAATGAAGACGGTCGGCGCTTTACCGACGTAACGACCACGGCTGGACTAGCCGGACCCACCATCGACCTGATGGGCTGGGGCACGCGCTTTGTTGATTTCGACAACGACGGACTGTTGGACGTATTTGTTGCCAACGGCCACGTATACCCACAGGTCGAACGGATTGATACGGGATCGCCGTACAAACAGCCCAACCAGCTCTTTGCCAATCGGGGCAATGGGCGCTTTGAGCAGGAAGGAGCCGCACACGCCCTCGCGCTCGAACAGGTCAGTAGAGGCGCCGCCTTTGGCGACTATGACAACGACGGCGATTTCGATATTCTAGTTGTCAACTTGAATGATCGCGCCGTGCTAATGCGCAACGAGGGTGGGAATGGACAACACTGGCTGTACGTGCAGCTAGTCGGCCAAGCCGGCAGCCGCGACGGGGTTGGTGCTCTGATAGAGATTACCAGCGGGGATCGCCGCCAGCGCCGGCGCATTAATGGCGCCGGAAGCTATCTGTCACACAGCGACCTGCGCGCGCAGTTTGGCCTTGGCCAGTCCGAGCGCGTTGACGCAGTCGACATCACCTGGCCCGACGGATCGACCCAGCGCCTGCAGGACGTGCCGGCCAACAAACTCTTAGTCGTCTATCAGAACGGATCCCACAGGGCCGTGGACCTGCGCTCTAACCCCTACGCGCTCCAGCCTTAGGGCCGATTTCCTACATCCGCTCTTCGAGCTCATCGAGGCGTTTTTGTGCCTCGGCAAAGTCGGGATTTAGCTCGAGAATGCGCCGCAGAATGGCAGCCCCTTTTTCCACGCGCCCGTATTCCACGTGCAGCTGGGCTAAATCGTATGCGGCCTGCGCGTCGCGCGGGGCCTGTTCTACCGCTCGCTTCAACGGCACTAGGCGGCCCTGATACTCCTTGAGCTGAGCAAAAATTTTTAACAACGCCTGGCCCTCTTCGCCGCGCCCTTCAGCAAAAAGCATCTGCGCCAACCCATAGTGGGCACCGGCATCGTCCGGATCTAGTGAAATTGCCCGGCGGAAATGCACCTCGGCACCCACCCGATCCCCCAACCGATCCATTACACCAGCCAGATGAAAATGCGTTTCGCTTGCGCGCGGCTGCAGCTGCAGTGCCCGTCGGAAATAGCCACGCGCCGCCTCAAGTGCCCCCTCATGCTCGCTTATTATGCCCAAATCGTGCAGAACGGACGGGCGCTCGTCGCCCAAACTCATCGCCCGCTCATAGGCCGATCTCGCGTCCTCGTACTGGCTCATGCTCATATAGCTGGCGCCGAGCCGGACGTAGATAGGCACCTCATCGGGCTTTATACTCAGCGCCCGCTGGTAAATTTCAACGGCCTTTCCCGGATCGTGTAGCCGGTCCCAGACCCACCCCAGATTGGCCAATGCACCGATAAATTTAGGCTTAATTTCTAGTGCCTTCTCATACTGCAGCGCTGCGTTCTGATACAATCGCTGCTGCTGGTACAGGTAGCCCAGGTTGTAGTAGATCTCGGCAAATGTCGGTCGGAGCTCAATAGCCGCTTTGTAATGTGTCTCGGCTGCGAGAAAATCTCCGAGCCGCTCTCGGCATATGGCCAGGCCGATGCGCGCCTCGAAATGTGCCGGATCCAGTTCCAGGGCCCGTTCGTAAAGCGGTGCCGCTTCTGCAAAGCGTTCAGCAGCGGCATGCGCCGAGGCAACTTTGGCCCATCCCTCTGCTTGTTCTGGCGCCAATTCTACCGCCCGTTCGTAGAGCGAAACGGCCTGTAGCGCATACCCCTGCGCCATCAATCCATCGCCCCGCCGCAGGGATTCAACGGCTTCTCGTCCGTCGACTTTACGCTGCCAATCCCAATAGCCAGCGCCCAAGCCAATAGCCACGAGCAAAGCCATACCTGCCCCTAGGCGCCGCTGGCGCTGCTGGCGTTGGCGTTGCTCCTCTTTTTTCTGTTTTGCGCTCATGAGAGCATCATGCCTCCACGCATTTTCTTCCCCCGCCGTTCAATATACCCCCGAAAATAGTTTATATTGCTCAGTAAATCGTATCCTTCTTCGCACCCCGTTCTCGACGATGAGCAATCCGTTCCTTCTCTTACCTCATACGAAAGTGCTTCAAGACACCGTGCGTATCCCGCTCCTATATGCGCTAACGGGCTTTCGCCAGGCCCTTCTCTTACTGCTAACACTGACTTGGTTTTCCTGCGGCGACAGCCCCCAGCAGGACGGACACATCGAGCCGATTCCACCCACCCAACCCCAATCGCCCACCCCTTTCTTACAGCGCGCGCAGGAGCATATGGCCCGTGGGCAGTACGTCGAAGCCGTCAGTGCCTGCCAGGCGGGATTGGCGGTAGATTCTACCTCGGTCGATCTCCTCAACATTTTGGCCACCGCGCACGCTTCGGAAGGGCGCTATGCCCTAGCCATTGAGGCATTGGAACGCATACGGTCGCTGCGACCCGATTTTGCTCTGACCTATTTGAACCTGGGCGGTATCTATACCAAACTCGGCCAGTACGAATCGGCCGAGCGCTACCTTGCACAGGCGCTAGTCCACGCGCCCAACCAACCCGAAGTGCATCGCCGTCTTGGCGAAGTATACCTCGGCACGGAGCGTTTTGACGAAGCCGCCGTACATTTCAGCGAAGCCATCCGCCTATTCCCCCGTGCCTCTACGCTGCACTACTATTTAGGACGCGCCTACGAAGGGTCGGGCAACGATAGCGACGCCTTAGCCGCTTTCGTTCAAGCCACTCAATTAGATAGCGGCTTTGCCGAAAGCTTCTACCGTTTGGCCCAACTGGCACGGCGCGCAGGTCGAGGGGACCTTGCCCGACAGAGCCTGCGCAAGTTCCAACAGCTACAGAGCATTGGGGGCGGCGACCCCGATGTGCCAAAGCAAATGAAGAAACTGCGCGCCTCCATACTCAACGCACCGGAATCGCCCTCTCACCACGAGAGGATGGGCGCATTTTTCGCCCGCCACGGCTTTATGAGCGAAGCGGAAAATCTATTTGACTTGGCGAGCGAACTGCCGGGAGCCGATGCCGAACAGCTTAGAAGAATGGGCGGCCTCATGCTGCGCTACGAACGCCCCCTATCGGCCCTGCGCCTATTTAAAGCAGCCCTACACATCCAACCCCAGCACATTCCCACGCTTCTCAACGCCGCCGTGGCACTCGAACTGCTTGCGCGCGGCCAAGAGGCACGCGGGTACTACGAGCGCGTGCAGCAACTAGCCCCCGACGACCCTCGCGGTTGGTATGCCTTTGGCCTGAGCGAATTCAATGCGGGCCGTGCGGAAGGCGCGCGCCAGGCGTGGCAAAAAAGCCTCGAGCGCACGGCGCCTGGTCATCCCCTGCGCGAACAAATACGACAGCGGCTCGCCCAACTCGATGAGCGGCAGTGATTAGGGAGTGGCCTCTTCAACAATGTATATCGACTGATTTACCGCAACATCGCCTTTGGACTGCTTGCCCCCGGAAGGCCACTCGACCGTAATGCGTTTGACCTGCTCCGTGCGTCCCAGACCAAAGAACAGGCTTTTTTGGCTGCTCGACTGGTACCCCGAACCAGCCTTGACCTGCTGCATTTGCACTCGGCCCCCTGCCTCTATGCGCACGATGGCTCCGATGGCGTCGCGGTTGCTGGTTGTCCCCTCTAAGTCGATCTGCAACCAGTTGCCCGCATTGCCGCCCTCGTTGCGCAGCAGGGCGGCCGGCTCCCCAGAATTGGTCAGCACTAGGTCGATGTCGCCATCGGCATCGTAATCGCCCTGCGCCGTGCCACGCCCGACGTAGTCGACGGCAAAAGCGGGTCCAGCGTTGACAGTGTACTCGCTAAACGTGCCCTTTTCGTTGCGAAAGAGCTGTGCCTTCTGCGCATAGGTGACCAATTTATCGTATGCCTCGATATTGTCGTGCACATGGCCATTAGCAACAAATAGATCGAGCCAACCGTCGTTATCAAAGTCGGTGAAGAGGGCGCCGAACCCGAGGTAGTTAAGGCTAATTTCCCCCAAGCCCGTGCGAAAGCTGACGTCGGTAAACATGAGGCCATCGTTGCGATAGAGGGCGTTGTTTTCCAACTGATAGTTGGTCACAAAAAGATCCAGATCGCCGTCGCCGTCAAAATCCCCCGTATCTACCCCCATTCCGGCCTGCGCCGCTCCGTCGGCGCTGAGCGCCGTGCCAGAAAGCAAGCCCACCTCAACAAACTGGCCGTCGCCCCCGTTCTCGTAGAGAAAGTTGGCCTCCATATCGTTGGCCACGTATACGTCCTGATCGCCGTCGTTATCGTAGTCCCAGCACACTAGCCCCAGCCCGTTTCCCCTTTTGACAATGCCGACCTGTTCGCCAATATCGGAAAAGGTGCCATCTCCTTCGTTGCGAAAGAGTCGATCAACCGTAGGGTTGTGCTGGCGCGGATCGCAGTAAAAGCGCAGCCCAAGCGCCTCGTGACCGCACCACTTATGCGTCTCCAAGGTAAAGTCGACGTAGTTCACCACAAAAAGGTCGAGATCCCCATCGTTATCGTAATCAAAAAATGCCGCACTACTTCCCCACCCCCTATTGGAGATACCCGCTGCGCGCGTTGCGTCGCTAAACACCCCCCCGTCGTTGCGGTAAAGCGCATCTTCGCCCCAGTTGGTCAGGTACATATCGGCATCGCCGTCGTTGTCGTAATCGGCGGCAACAACTCCCATACCGTAGTGCTCTCCGGCCGTATTCGTCGCCTGCGTAACGTCCGCAAACAGCGCCCCGTCATTGCGGTAAAGCGCATTACTCCACTGCCCCCGCCCCTCTATGAGGTCGCCGCTATTTACGAAATAGAGATCGAGGTCGCCATCCCCGTCATAGTCGAAAAAAGCGGCCCCGGACCCATCCGTCTCCGGCAGGCGTTTTTCTTCGCTTACCCCATTGTGATGGGTAAAGTTAATGCCGACATCGCGCGTGACGTCGACAAACTCGACCTGTTGGGCACAGAGCGCGGTTGCCCCAATCACTAAAAGCGTCTTTGCCCACAGCATATTCCGCATCACACGCGTGACCTTTTTTGACGGCACATTCTGTTCCCCCGTTAACCAATTCTTCAAGAATATCCAACCTCAGCACATTTTAAAACATTACGGGCAAACGCCTTTTTTGCAACGGCAAGGTAATTTGTTTGCGATTTATATTGGCGTTTGCGCCGCACTGTGGACCGTGTTATTTTTGCCTATGTATCCCCTGACACATGGCAAACGAGGGTTAGCCCGTTGAACGTAATAATCGCCGCAATTGCGGGCGGCATTGTTCTTATTTGGGGCGGTATTATCGGTCTGCTCCGCGTCGTCGACATGTTTGAGCGCAAGCATATCTTTCTGCTGGGCGCCTATGCGACGCTTGTGGCCGGGTGCGTTATGGGCTTGGTGCTGTATACCAATCACGAGCGCCAGAAAGAGCACCGCCAAGAGCTCAACGACCAGATGAATGAGTTTTCTTCGCGGCTCAACGCGCTCAGTGCTCGACTCGCAGCGCAGCTGGAAGAAAAAGCGAACTTGACGCAGTCCGAGTTCGAAGTGCGCCGCGACTTGCAAAACGAGCGCAGCAACCACGAGCGAACGCGCCAAAACTTAGCCGATCAAACAGAGGCCAATAGCGCACTCGAATCCAAGCTCGAAGCCGAGCGCCGTGCCAGGCTAGCCTACCAGCAGCAAACCAACAAAAGGCTGGAGGATCGCTTTGTCCAAGAGGATCAGCGCTATCGGGAGTTTACAGAAACCCAGCGTCGCGCACAGCAAACGGTGCAAAAACAGCTAGGAGCGATGCAGGGCGACTTGGCCAAGCTCAGCACGACGACGGCCTCCCTGGACTCGAAGCACAACACGCTGCTCGGCAAGGTCAACACAACTCGTGAAATACAGGATTTGACGGCGCAGAAAATCGATGCACTGGCACGCAATCAGGCCTCGCTCTACGACGATTTGAACAAGACCATGGCCGAAATCGACAGCCTCTACAGCAAAGAATTTAAATAAAGCCCAAAGGAGCTCATATGTTACGCACTATCGCCTTTTTCTGCACTGTTGTGCTGTTGACAGCCTGTGCCAACGAAGAACAGGAGCAGATGCTGGCCCAGCTGCAGACAGACCTCAACTCGGCCAACGCAGCGATTGATTCGCTCACCTATACGCTCGACGACTCCAATCTGCTATTAGACGCAATGCGCGCCAAAGCCGACAGCGCACAGCACGTCAATGAAAAACTCATCAGCGACGTGCAGGGACTTAATAAATCGCTGCGCGAGTTCCGCAACTTGGCCGAACAGCGCAGACAGCAAAACGATCGACTACAGGCAGAAATCCGCCGCCTAAAAGAGGATAAGCAAGCCGACAGCCGCACGATTGCCGGACTGCGCGGCCAGGCCGACAGCCTCAATACAGTCCTTCTGGAAGCCCATACCTCTATTCGCCGCCAGAGCGACCACATTCGCCAGCTAGAAATGGATTTGGCCCAAACGCAGGACCAAGTATCGACGCTCAAAGCCGCACAGCGTTCGGTGCGGCTCTATGCCGGAAGCGAGAAATTTCTACAGGAAAATGGCTACCTCGATACCAGTCGTCCCTTTGGCAGCGCCTTCCGCAAGCAGTACAAGCTGGTAAAGAAGGTCGACCCCGAAGACCCCGGCGTGCAGCTGGTACCCGTTGGCACCGAGCTCGTCGTAACGGGTAAGGTCAAGGCACTAGCCGATCGCTATGGCACCTTGAAAAAGGGCGATGATTACACGCTCAAAACGGCCGATGGACAAACCACCATTACCTTTTTGAACGAAATGGTCACCGGCACCGATGTCCTAGCCGTTATCGAAAACTAACCGTCCAATTTGATGTCAATAGAGGGGGTGGGCTTGCTATGGTCCCATCCCCTCTATTTGTTTTGCTACCACGTATGCACGTAGACGGCCGTGCGCACTTTGTTCCCGGCCTGGTCCGTCGACAGCAGCGAATCGGCAAACGAAGCATGCCGCACCAGCTGATCGCGGCTTCCTCCCTTTAAGAAGAGATGTAAATCCGCTTCGGGGTCGCTTACCATCCCGCGCACCAGTTTTTGAAAGCTGGACTCGCCTAGCTGCTGGGCAATGGTGTAGCCATCCTGCGAGAGCCCCAATCCATCGCGCGTGTAGAGAACGACAATATCATCGGGCTGCGGGTCGTGCCGATGGACGCGCCAAACCGGCTGCGTCGCATTGAGAATCATAATGCCGAGGCAAAGCATCAGCATCATGATGCCGAGAAAGAGCTCCTTGCTAATATCGTGCTCTTCGACTTCCTCTTCCCAGCGCCGCATTAAACGGCTCATTCGCCTGCGTCCTCGCGCATGCGCCGCCAAGCTTCCTCGACAGCGGCAACGCGCTGCAGCATATAGTCGACGGCTTTGCGCAGCGGCAGGTAGGAAACGAGCGCAACCAGCGTCGTTTTAAATGCCAGTGCCAATCCTTCAGCCATGGAAGACAGCACCTTGAAGGTCTGCGATGCCTCGTCAATCTGGCCCAACTCCTGTGCCATAAGCAATATACCGCACACGGTGCCGAGATAGCCGTATAGGGGCAGACGGGCCATATCGCGCCGCGCGTTGAGCAGCGGTTCGGCAAAAAATC
Organism: Gemmatimonadota bacterium; assembly: GCA_038128265.1. GTDB lineage: Bacteria > Latescibacterota > UBA2968 > UBA8231 > UBA8231. The sequence goes on along the minus strand of JAYPJE010000007.1, from coordinate 44,721 downwards.
CGATCAACCCATCCATTCCCTCTTCATCGCGCGTCTTGAAATCAATGTAATGGCGGTGGGCCCTGCGCCCTTCCTGCAATAAGTGCAGACGGCGCGCTGTAAGCGATGGATTATCACCCAAATTGCGCAGCGCGCGCTCCTCGCGCACCAAGTGGAGCCCCATATGCACTAGCGTCAGCACGTGCCCGCCAGCCGCCCATGCAATGAGCCCGTACGAGCAGCGACCTACCCAGGCAATTAAATCGGCGCGCTGGTTGAGCGATAGATAGTAAGCTGCCAACGCGCCAATAATCACGCCCGCCACGGCCCCTATCGCGCCGGCGACGTGCCGGAGGTTCTGTATCGCCACGCCGTGCTCTCGGTCGCGCAGGTGCAACCGGCGTGCGCGCATCAACTGGAGCAAGCTGCCGCTCACACCGCCGGCAACGACAAGGGCGATCCCCACTGCGATAAGCAACGCGTTCATTGCTTCCATTCCTCGGCTGTGAAAAGGGCCCACCAACGCCTTCCGGCCCCGGCGACATACCCCAGCAATCCCATTAGTGCCGCCCAACGCATCCAAGCCACTGCCCGAGCAACGGTCGGCGCGCTAGCGGCGATGGCGCTGGCCGTCTGCCCCGGCCGCTGCGGCGCCCGTTCGGGCGGCGGCAGGTAGTCTTTGCGCCGATCGGTGCGGCCCTCGCTCTTTCCCGCTGCCATTGACTGGCGCCCTACAGCAGCCTCGACGCCCTTTAACTGGCGCGGCGGGCGAAAGACAAGCGCGCGCTCTTGGGCGGGCAGGGCCTGGGCCCACTCGTGTAGCGCTTCCGTACGCTGGCGATTTTGCCGCTCAGCCAGCCTACCCGCTCGACCCAAACTAAAACCCAAGCGACCGCTCACGTAGCCCTTATAGCGCGGTATACCGGCCAGTTCATCACGGCCGCTCAGGCGCGCTTCCAGCTCCTTTTGCCTAGCCTGCAGCTGCACCAGGCGACTTAGCACTGCGTGTGCATCCATAACCTGCGGGCTAGCGGCCGGCATTTCTACGGCGCGGCGCTGCAAGGCCTGCTGAATAGTCTGTGCGCTAAACTCGGCCTCCAGCCACACTTCGCCATAGAGCCCCTCGCCCCAAATAACCTCAGCCCCAGGTATATCGGGCTGCGTATTGGAGTAAAATCGCACCTCGGCAGGTTTGTCTCCGGCTCGCCATGGTCCCTCGTCGGTAACCAAGACCGGCCGCAACCCACCGGAAGCATCGCGCGCGTACACTCCCGCCATAAACCCGCTCTCCACTTTGTCGGTATCCCAGCAATGAGCCTGGATCAGATTGACATCGCGCAAATAGAGAGCGGGTATTTCCACCTGCGTCGGCGTCAGGCGCGTTTGAGCAATGCGGAAACCATTGATAAAAATCTCCGCCTCATCGTCTGCCCAAAACAGCAGCACAAGCGGCACGTTTGCTCCGCGGTTGCCCCGCTGGCGCACGAGGGCAGTAAAGTCCTGATCGGCGTTGAGGCGTGTGAGCGTATCGATACCAGCCACAACCTGATTGTACTCGCGGCGCACCGCAAGAGATGCGTTAGCAACGCACTCGCCCGCTCCCCACAGCAGCAGCAAAGCAGCCAGCCGATACATCTCAGGGACCGCTGCCCGCTAGGCGCTGACTGAGCTCTGCGCGCAGCGCATCGAGCGCATCGGCCTCTTCTGCGTACTGGCTAGCCATGGCAAAATCATTCGCCGTGTCGGCCTGCAAGCGCACGCGCCCGGCCTCGCGCTGCAAACCATCGAGCACAAAGCGCGCACCTTCTGGCAGATCGAGCGCCAGATAGTTTTCAAACAGCGCACTAAAATCTTCTAATATGGGCTGGTAAAAGTCGACTTTTAGCTGCAGCTGGTGCGTCTGCTCTAGTAGGTCGGCGTCGGCTGGGGGAATTTCCTCCTCCCTGTAAACCGGCACGTCAATGGCATCGGGCGGTGCAAAGCCCAGAGCACGCATTTCGCCGCGCATTTGCTCGGCCAGCGCGGCCCACTTATCCGACTCGTCTCGGTAGCGCGTGCGCGAATCGGCCGAGACCATCGTAGCGAGAAACGACATTTTAGCTGCCTTGGCATCGGCCCGCAGCACAATACCGGTCATTCCATCTTCATCGACCAAAAAGCGAAATAGGCGGAAAAGTTCGAGAAACTCTTCCTGACTTCTCGTATAGAAATCGATCTGGGCCTGCTGGTCGAGGGCGCGATTGCGAATCACCCCCAGCATGCTATCCAATAGGGGGTTCCAAAAGCTATCCGACAGATCGGGCATAGTCTCTGCCGCCCGCTCAATGGTCCTCTTGGCTTCTTCTGGGACCTTTTCGTAGAAATAGGAGCGCGCTAGGAACACCCATATTTCGGCCTTGTAGGGATAGCGGCGCAGCGCCTCGCCAAAGCGCGCAATGGATTCGGCATAGTTGCCGCTGAAATAACTGAGGCGCTTGTCCACGCCAAAGGGCACGCCCACCCCGCTCTCAATGTATTCGGCCTCGGTAAACCTCGACGAATCGGGGATTTTTAGGCGCTCGTTGAGAAAGTCGATCGACTGTTTGCGCGGCTGCGCACCCGCATCTACGACGAATGGGTGCCCCGCTAGGAGAAGCGCGATAACGAGCCCGAGCCCCATCGCCGGCTTACGTGTTCGACTTAGACTGGCCACCATCGACATTAATGCAGGTACCCGTGACCCAGCTGCCGCGCTCCGATACGAGAAAGGCCACGACGTCGGCGACCTCTTCTGGCTTGCCAAAGCGCCCGAAGGGCAGGTTGGCATCGATAAATGCGGCGATCTGTTCGGGGTTTTCCTTTTGGCGGCGCTCCCAGCTACCGCCGGGGAAGATAATAGATCCCGGCGCCACCGAGTTGACGCGAATATTTTTGCCGGCGCCCTCGATAGCCAAATTGGACGACATGCTAATCATGGCGGACTTGGCGGCGTTATACGAAATGGGGCCGCCCGTCTCGCGCCCAAAGATAGACGATATATTGACGATGCTGCCGCCGCCCCGCTGTTCCATCACTGGGAACGCCGCACGGCTGACGCGCACGGCCGACATAAAGCTCAAATTGAGCACGTGGTTCCACTCGTCGTCGCTTATTTCGGCAAAGGGAGTCCACACCGAGCCACCGACGTTGTTTACGAGGATATCGACGCCGCCAAAGCGCGCCACCGCACCGGCGACAAGCGCGTCGGCGCCCTCGGCCGTCGTTACGTCGAGGGCCAGCGCTTCGACCTCGGCGCCAGCCGCACGCATCTCCTCTGCGGCCCGGTTAAGCCCTTCCTCGTTGCGCGCGCAAATGCACAGTTTCGCGCCCTCGGCAGCCAGAGACAGCGCAATTGAACGGCCAATTCCGCGACTGGCGCCGCTGACGATGGCCACTTTATCCTTTAAACCCAAATCCATATTAAACTCCTTTGCTTTTTTCAATCACAGCCAGCACGCGATGTGCCAGCGCCTAGCCCACATCGAGAGCACGACGAGAGCCCAGCCGTTCTCACCGGCCAAACAGATAGGATATAAAGACGGCATAGCCGACGAGCAGCACCGCCCCCTCTAACCTGCTCAGCACAAAGCTCGTTCGCATAAAGGGGAAGAGCACCAGACTGAACGCCATCATTACGGGCAGCTCAAAATAAAGCAGTTCCCCGTTTACGGACAACGGGACAATCATCGAGACTATCCCCACGACGCACATCACGTTGAAAATATTGCTGCCAATGATGTTGCCGACCGAAATATCGCTCTCGCCGCGAAACGCGCTCACCATAGAAGTGGCCAATTCGGGCAGCGATGTGCCCACTGCGACCAGCGCAATGCCAATAACGATTTCGCTAATACCCAACATTCTGGCTATGACAATGCCCGATTCGATCATCAGATTGGCCCCGCCAACAAGCAGAGCGAGCCCGACGACAATCAGCAGCGCATTCCATCCATGCCGCGGTGCCTCAGCCTGGCCTTCGGTCGGCCCTGCTGAAGGATCGCCCCCTCCAAACAGGCCGCGCAGCTGGTAGGCAAGGTAGCACAGAAGACCGGCAAAGAGCAGGCATCCATCCCAGGAGCCGATGGTTCCATCGTAGAGCAGCGCGATAAAGAGCAGGGACACGCCAACCATAATCGGCAGCTCTCTGCGCAGGACCGTGAGCTCGACTTTGAGCGGGGAAACAAGGGCTGAAGCGCCCATAATGAGACCGATATTCGCAATATTGCTGCCGATTATATTGCCGATGGCAATGCCGTCACTCTCCTCGAAAACGGCGATCAGGCTCACCGCCAGTTCGGGACTGGATGTGCCAAAAGCCACCACCGTAAGCCCTACGACCATGGGCCGTATGCCAAAGCTACCGGCTAAGCGCGAAGCCCCTGTGACCATCCACTCGGCGCCAAAGTAGAGTCCGACCAAACCCAGTACAAACCAGAGAATTTCCAAGGGGTTCATAGCAAGCGGCACCGTGCGCACAGAATGTGCGCGATCACGCGCCCGAAGGCGGCGCTATTGGCCTTCAAAGGAGGACTCGCTCAGAGGTACGCATTTAATAGGTGCTCGGCATTGCGATGGGTAATCTTGGCAAACGCTTCTGGCGGCAGCTGGATCTCGAGAAGAAAATCCATTAGACGCGTATCGAAATAATCCCTGCCAAAGAGCAGGCGATCCTGAAATTCCACGAGGAACTGTCGGCCAAACTCCGCGTCGCGCTGCAAAGCACGTAGACCAGACCCGGCCGACAGGTCGGCGTAGAGGTTGGGGTATGTGCGCAGCATCTGCCCGACGCGGCCCCCGGGAGCAACCGGCCCTTCGGGGTAGGAAACCTTATCGAATTGATCGTCGCCGGAAATATGGGCCCAAAAACCGGGTGCGTGCCCGATAAAAACCGTTTCGGGGCAGGCGACAACGGCCCGTTCAAAGGCGTCCATGCTGCCGCCATACCACCAATTGGGCCGCGGGTAATTACCGCGACCGTGATCAATGGGATAGTCTAAGTGAATTGTGATCGGCAGTTTTTGCTCGCCGCAAAAGGCGTAGAGACGCAGCGCGTCCGGGTCGTCAAAGGGCAGGCGCACCTTGAGCTCAGAAGCAAGGCGAATTCCGTGAATTTCTACGGCCGCCTTGAGCCGATCGATCGCATCGGGCCGTTTCGGGTGCGGCATATAGCCCAATACAAAGCGGTCGGGGGCCGCCTTGCCGACCTCGATCACGTCCTCCAGCGGGATCCCCATACCCGTGGGAGGCAATACGGCGTGATAGGACGGTGCATACTCATCCTCGGGCACCTCCCAACTAAAGAGCCACATCTGATCGATGCCCTGCTCGTCCATATTGCGCAGAATCTTGTCCGCGTTAAAGCCGTGCCAATTGGGATGGTTATGGGCATCTATCAGCATATAAGCCCCCTATTATACTGTGATTTACAAAAAAAAAGCGAGCGATAAAACACCCGTTCCATTTCGCTCACAGTGTTTTCCTATGATACCGCTCCCCCATAAAACTGTCAAGGAATTGACCGGCCCGCCGATATAAAGTATGACTTTGTATCAAGTTTTACTATATTAAGGGCTGCCACACACTCCTTATCCTAGGCAAGAAGCGCACATGATGGATCAATTTCTCACCCACCTGTTACAGATCGTCATTGTCCTAGATATCTTGGGCGCCCTAGCCTACTTTCTGCTGGGCGCACTGCGCCGCGCCAAACGCGCCGAAGGCGAACAGCCACAAACCGTGCCCCTGCACTCCGATTCGTCTCTCTGGCGCGAACTCTGGCTCAAAGTGCGCCCCAGACGACGCCTGACCGCGGTGCCAGCGCAGGATATGGAGCGCCTACGCAGCGTGCTAAATAGCTTTGAAGAGGGCCTGCATTAAGCCCCTTTCCCCCGTCCTACCAGCACCCAACTCCACCTTAACCGCAACCTTGACTTTTCTCCAGGCCTAGCGGTAATTCAGGTCCATCTCGCACCAGCTGCGTTTTTGTAGTTGAAGTCCTTCTCACATCGAAAATACATCGCAACCTTCAGGAGTTAGCGCAATGAACGTCGCCGATCTCAAGGGACAGAAAATCATGATGGCCGTCTCCGGCGGACTCGATAGCTGCACCATCACCCACTGGCTGAGTCAGCGGGGAGTCGAAGTAATCGCCTATACGGCGGACCTGGGGCAGCCCGACGAGACCGATATCGAAGACGTGCGCACGCGCATGCTGGCCTGCGGCGCTGGCGAGATGCTCATCGGCGATTTGAAAGACGCCATAAGCCAGGCCGGCATTCAGCTGGTGCAGGCACAGGCGCGCTATGAGGGGGGCTACTGGAATACGACGGGCCTTGCCCGCCACATCGTAGTCGCCGATATGGTGCCGCTGATGCAGGAGCGCGGCATTCGCATCCTCGGGCACGGCGCCACCGGACGGGGCAACGATCAGGTGCGCTTTCAGCTGGCCACGCAGATGCTCGATCCGCACATTGCCGTCTATGCCCCCTGGCGCGACAGCCACTTTCTCGAGGTGTTCGGCGGCCGCAAGGAAATGATCGACTACTGCCAGGCACACGGTCTCCCCATAACTGCCACGCACGACAAGCCCTACTCGACCGACGCCAACATACTCGGCCTGACGCACGAGGCCGGCGAATTGGAAGATCTGCACACGCCAACCAGCCGCGTCACACCCGGAATGGGCGTTTTTGCCGCAGACGCTCCCGACGAAGCGGAACGCTTTACGGTGCGCTTTGAAAGGGGACAGCCGATCGCCATCAACGGCAAGGCCGTCACGCCGCTGGAGGCAATTACCCTGAGCAACGCCATTGGCGGACGCAACGGCGTCGGCATCGGCCTACACGCCGTGGAAAATCGCTTTGTGGGGATCAAATCGCGCGGCATCTACGAAGCGCCGGCCCTCGAACTGCTTGGGCAGTGCTATGAGTACCTGCTACAGCTCGTGCTCGACCGCCGCGCACGGCGCGTGTTTGCCCCGATCAGCGACTATATCGCCGAGCAGGTCTATCAGGGATATTGGTTTGATACGGCGACGCAGGCCTGCTGGAAATTTGTCGAACACCTCAACGCGCTAGCCACCGGCACCATCTCCGTGTCGCTGTATAAAGGGCAGGTGGCTTTCCACGCGGCCGACGATGCGCCCCACTCGCTCTACAGCGAAGACACGGCCTCCATGGAAGCCGTTGGCGACTTTGACCACCGCGATTCCGAAGGCTTCCTCGGGGTCCTGGGCGTCAGCGCGCGCGCCCTCCATTCGGCCGGGCAAACGCATTTGTAAACAGCGCCCTCGCTGTGGATCGCTAGTTTAGAGCATCCTCTGGATGCTCGGGGAATCCGACCACCCCGCGCGAGCGATCGAATTGGTAGATGCGCTCCAGCGGTCGAGCCTCGAATTGAAAGGCGCGTAGATCGCCGTCATCTAGCGCAGCGCGACCGGCATCGCAGTCGAGTGCGCCCACGGCCAGGCTGTGCAAGCGTGCCCGCTTTTCGCTGTGTCGTTGCGCGCATTCGTCCCTTTCGCCCGGATCTTCGCGCAGGTTAAAAAGCTGTTGGCGCCCGCCGTTGGCCAGGAAGATATACTTCCAATCCCCTTCTCGCACCATAACTTTAAACCGCGGTGTACCCGGAGAACCGTAGTAGCCAAAGAGCGCGCTGCGCGCGGGCGCATCCCCCCCTAGCGCGCCCAGCACGTCACACCCATCGCGCGTCTGCACCTTTCCACTGGCACCCGTTGCAATGGCAAAGAGATCGGTCAGACAGACCAACTCCTCGCGCCGCCCATCTGCGGGTAACTGCGAAGGCCAGCTGAGCATGAATGGTATGCGGCACGATGCGTCAAAGAAGCTCTCCTTTTGCCAGGCGCCGTGGTCGCCCATATGGTCGCCGTGATCGGCAAAAAAACAGATGAGGGTATTATCGGCATCGGCGCGCGCCTCTACCGCATCGAGGATGCGCCCCAAACACTGATCGATATAGCTTATCTCACCGTAGTAGCGCGCCTTTAGTACGCGTGCGTGCGCGTCGTTTATATCTTCGGCCCAAATGGCGTAGTTCATCCAGGGAATTTGCTCGTCCATATGGTCCGATTCGGCAAGACCGCGCACCGGATTGGGCATGCGATCGGGATCGTACATGCGATTAAAGGGAATGGGCGGGGCCAGCGGCGGATGGGGCCCGATAAAAGAGACGAAGCCAAAAAAAGGGCGGCCGTCGTCGAGGCGTATGCGCTCGACCGCGCGATCGGCCGCCCATGCCTCAACCGTGCACTCGGCCGGCATAGGACTCATTTGCGGCATGTAGTACATTTCCGTTCGCTCCCCCATCAGCCCCTCGATAAAATCATACGCCGGGTAACGCTCAGCGATAAACCGTGCATAAGCATCGCCGCGTCGGCGCTCGGGACTGCCGTATAGCTCTTCGCTGCGCAGGTGCGACTGGTAGCCGAGCGCCTCATCCCACGGGTTAGTGTGAAACTTGCCTATGCCAAATGTGCGATACCCTCTCGCCGCCATCTCCTGCGCCAGATAGGGACCGCAGCGCTCGGCCATCGTGGCCGCCTGCCCAGGCGCCGGATCATCCATCCCGTTGGAAAAAACGCGCGTAGTCAGCGGTTCGCAGCCCGTGCGAATCGTATAGCGCGCCGCCACGCACACTGGACAGGTCGAATAGGCATTGGTAAAGGCCAGGCCCCGGCGAACGAGGCGATCGTAATTCGGCGTGTAAATATGCTCGTTTCCCAGCGCGGCGATGGTATCGAAGCGCTGCTGGTCGGTCATCACGTAGAGGATATTGGGAGCGCGCTGCACGGCAGGCCTTTCGCTAAGGGTGAACCCAGTGTCGGTAGAGCACCTGCACGGCGGGCGGCAAGGCATCGAAGACCTCGCGGCGTAGCGGAGGGACTTCGTAGTTCTTTCCCCCGGTCTCTTCCACCATCATCTGGTATTCCGGCGTGCCCGGATGCGCGGGATTCAGGTTGAGCCACCAAGGAGCATAGCGCACTAGGAGCGCCACGCGGCTAGACTCGCTGGTATTGGCCGCCACCGCGTGCCACAGTCGACTGTCGTAAAGGAGCACGCTGCCGGCCTGGCCTTCTACCTGCATTTGCCCGGGCAGCGGCCGATCGCAGTCGACGCCGATCATCGTGCCGGCCGAAGGGTTCTCTCTCTGACGGTGGCTGCCTGGCAAAATCCAGGTCGCGCCGTTGTCCTGGGTAAAATCGCTCAGCATCCAAATGGTCGACAGGTGCATAAGCACGTATGGATAGGGTGCGGCCACATGCGATGCGTTGGTCCCGTTATAGGGCCAGTCGGCGTGCCAATAGCCGCGTTCATTGCCCGGCTCGTTTATTACGCAATCGGTGCAGGAAATGCGCGGCCAAGACCCAAAGCAGGCTTTGACAATATCGAGTATGCGGGGATCGGCTAAATAGGGGGCGAACGCCTGCGTGGCATTTATAATCTGGCGCATACTGCCAACACCGCGCGCTCCGACTCGGTGACCGCGCGCGCGCGTAGCCTGCTTTTGCGCTTCGGACTGGGCACTGTGAGCAGCCTGCGCGGCGACTACCTGACGGCGGATCTCCGGCAGTTCATCCCCCGGTAGCACGCCCTCGACTAGGCAAAACCCATCGCGCGCTATCGCACCTATAGCCGATTCTATAACCAAGGAATCCTACAGGCGGAAAAGCGGTTCGACGCCGGCCAGCACGCTGTCCAACTCGGCCATATCGTAGGCGTCGAGATCTCCCCCAGGGGCGCGGCGCAGGGGCGTATCAATTAAACCGCGCCGGTGCAGTATCAGCTTGTAAACGGCCACGCCGTAAAGCCGTTCGTAGTTCATAAGCGGCAGCAGTTGGTTAAAGAGCGTTCTGGCTCCCTGCTCGTCGTCGCCTTCTAGCCTGGTCCATAGATCCACCAATACATCCGTAGTATGACACCCCGGCATATTGCCGCAGGCCCCACGGCGGAATTCGTCGATGATGTAGATCCCTCCCTGTCCACCCAGAACGCCGCGGCAACCCGTCTTCGCCGCTTCCAGTGTGCGGCTTATTTGGCGCGGCTCAGGCGCGGTCTCCTCCTTTATGTACTGAACGCCATCCAACTCAACACACATGCGCGCCAACAGCTCGGCGCTCATCGGCGTGCCGATGGGCAGATTGAAATTCTGCACGCAAATTGGCATATCAACCGCCGAGCTTAGAGCATCGTAAAAGGCATAGCAGCCACCGGCATCGGGATGCAGTACGTGCGGCGGCATCGACATAATGCCTCCTGCCCCCACGCGCTGGGCAAAGCAGGACAGGGCCACGGCTGGCAGCGCGTGCCCCGAAGTCACCGCAGCGATAACCGGCACCTGGCCACCCGCTTCGCCGACGACGATTTCGATCCAGCGCCGGCGCTCGTCGTCGGAAAGCGTCGAAAACTCGCTGGCATTGGCCGGACCGACCAAACCGGTCGCACCGGCTTCAATGCAGAAGCGCACCAGTTTGCGCAGCCCCGCTTCATCCAACTCATACGTGCGCGTAAAGGGCGTGGCCACGATGGGCATAATACCGCGCCAAGTCTCACTCATATGCTTTTGCATCCTCTGCTAAATAGAGCAGTCCGTCTTCTGCGCGCAGCAAGCGCGGCTGCTCGGGGTGAATGCGACTCACGGCTTCGTAGTGTATGCTGTCCATCCACGAAGCCCATCGATCGGCGCCGACCTCTTCCTCCCCCTCTGATCCCAGCAGCGTCACTACCTGCCCGGGCTGCGCCTCTGGCGCGTCGGCCAGGTCAATCATAAACATATTCATACAGACGCGACCGCGCACGGGGGCACGCGCGCCGTCTATGAGCACGTGACCTCGGTTCGACATGCGACGATCGTAGCCCTCGTAATAGCCAACCGGCACAATGCCAATGCGCATCGGCTTTGGGGCGCGAAAGGTGCGGCCATAGCCAATCGTGCCCCCCTCTGGAACAGTTTTTACCTGAGCGATGCGCGCTTTCCAACTGAGTGCCGGGCAGAGCCGGGGCGGCAATGGAAGGCGCTCCTCGGCTACTTCGCGCAGCGTATCGGAGGGCCATAATCCGTAGGCGGCAATGCCCACACGCACCAGGCTGCCGTGCGTTTCAGGCCACAGCAGCGCAGCCGCCGAATTGGCCGCGTGAACCATGGGTATATCCAAGCCCCCCGCGCGCAGCGTTTCGGCTGCAGCCGACAGAATACGCATCTGCTCTTGGGCGAATCCGCGGTCAGCCGTGTCTTCAATATCGGCAAAGTGCGTCGTCAGCCCCTCGATTTTCAAGCCCTCTAACCCTTCGACCCACCGGGCGTATTCCAGCAGGTCTTCCGGGGCGATCCCCTGCCGGTGGGTCCCCGTTTCCAGCTTTATATGACAGGACAACACGGTGCCGTGCTGGTGGGCAGCAGCGGCCAACGCGCGCGCACTGTCCCGATCGCAGAGCACGACGCGCGCCCCGCTCTCAACGGCGATGGATGCCTCAAAAGGGGCGACCTGTGCGCAGATATAGACCGGAGCCGTCAAACCTGCTCGGCGCAGACGCACGGCCTCTGCGAGCGAGTTCACTATCAGCCAATCGGCCCCAGCGGCGATAAATTCGCGAGCGCATAGAACGAGGCCATGTCCATAGGCATCGCTTTTGACCACGACACCCAACAAGGCCTCAGGAGCCAGCCGCGAGCGCAGCGTCGCCACATTGGCGCGCAGCGCATCTCCCCGCACTTCACACCAAGCCCTTAGTGACTCTTCACGAACGGGGATCAAAATTACCTGCCAAAAATGGCTCTACGTCGCCCAAATCGTCTACCACGGGGTAACCGGCATCCTGCAGCCTGACGCGACTCTGATGACCGTGCGCTATGAGCAGGCAGTCGACCCCCATGGCCCGCGCCACTTCGGCATCGTGGAGCGTATCTCCGACGTAGAGCACAGCGGCTGCATCCCAACTCATTTCTTCCATACGCCGTCGGCCGCGCTCGACCTTGCCTTCGCCATAGTCGTTGTCCAATCCAACCACAGCAGAAAAAAAGGAGTCCAACCCGTAGAAATGCACAATCTCTTCCAGTCTCTCCTGACCATAGGCCGAGAGCAACGAGTGGTCGACTCCTAACCGGGCGCGTTCTGCCAGGAGCGCAGCGGCTCCTTTTTGCAGCGGACACTCGTAGCGCCGCTGCTCATATATCTCGGCAAATTCATCGCTGATTGCCTCATAGGAATCGCGGCACAGATCAAACCCGATTCGCTGGCAGTAGTCGCGCAGGGGAAAGCCGAATACGTCGCGATAGCGAACGGTATCCATTGGGGGTAGCGCGCGACGAGCCAGCAGCAGGTTGGTAATCTCCAAGCATAGCTGCACGTCGTCCATGAGCGTACCGTTCCAATCCCAGACCAGATGCCGATAGGCCGTTACGCGCGGCTGGCTACCCATACCTGCTCCCCGTACCCCGGATAGGGTGCCCCCTCAAAATCGCCGTATAGTGCATCTACATGGAAACCGCAGCGCTCCAACAAATGCGCCATTTCTCCCTGCGGGGTCCAGCGCAGCTGCAACACGCTCAGCCAGCGTCCAAACGAAACACCCTCTTCGTCGAATTCCTCAAAGAGGAGTTCCTGCTCTATGATCTGCACCTGGGGATCAACCTGTCGGCTGTAATAGACGACCACTGCACGCCCTGTGCGCTCGTCGAAAAAGTCGAGGTCTTTGCGCATCGGAGAGGCAAGCCCTTCGCGCGCAATATCGCCCAGTGGGTCGTACGTATTAAAGACCAGCCGTCCCCCTTCTTCGAGGTGCTGCCCTATAGCGTGCAGCGCGCGCTCCTGGTCTTGCCGATCCAATAGGTGCTGAAAAGAGCGATAGGGGATAAAGGCTGCCGCCACCGTTTGCTCGAGGGAAAAGTCGACCATATCCGCCTCGACGAGACGCACCCTACCGGCGGTTGTCTCCTCTTCGCCACCCAACTTTTCTCTCAGCACGGCGAGCAGTTGCGGCGATCGATCGAGCCCGACTACCTCAACGCCACTGCGGGCAATGGGCAATAATACGCGTCCTGTGCCGCAGCCCAACTCGAGCACGGGACCGCCCACATCAGCCGCCTCGTCAACGTAAAAGTCGACCTCTCCTTCCACCCCAGTAAAGTATGCGTCGTAGAACTGCGCCCGATACGCTTCCATGCGACCTCAGTCTCTGTAGGCAACGATGCGCAGGCGCCAGTAGTCGATCCACCACTGGCCGTCGCGATAGAGCGCTGCACGCGTGCCGACTTCGACGGCCTCAATCAGCTTTTCTCTGATGGGCGAATCCACCTCGTCGAGGTACGCGTTGGCAAACATGAGTAACCAGTTGCGCAGCCCCCCTTCGCCCGCCATTGGCGTCGGACGGGCAAAGTGCCACGCCGCCCCGACGCGCAGGCCACTCCCTTCAACAAGCGCACTGTACTCGCCCAACGTGGGAAAATACCAGGGAGATTCTACATCGGGCAGCGCCAGTCGGCGGCGCGCTTCGAGCAGCCCAGAGCGTATAGCTGCAATATTGCGCGCACCCCCCATTTCCAATACCAAGCGCCCCCCCTCTTTCAGTCGGGCGGCTATCTGGCGCAGCGCCAGTTCGGGCTGGCGAATCCAGTGTAAAACGGCATTGGAAAAAACGGCGTCAAACCGATCGTCGGACAGCGCCTGATCAAGCGCACACGCGTCGGCCTGCTCGAAGGTCTGGCGGGGATACTTGGCACGGGCCGCAGCGACCATTTCGGCCGAGGCGTCGACCCCCAATACCCGCGATCCAGCATCCGCTAGCCGCACGGTCAAATCGCCTGTGCCACACCCCAGGTCGAGGATGGATTCCCCGACCTGGGGGGACAGCAATTCGAGTAAATCGCGGCCCAGACGAGCTACGTAGCCGTGATGCTCGTCGTACAGACACGCGTCCCACTGCGGTTCAGAAGGGGACAATTACGAGAGCAAATCGGCTATGACGGCCCGCTCTTCTTTGAGTTCTGCCTCGGTGGCGGCAATTTTCTCGCGCGCAAAGCCGCTCAGCGGGAGTCCCTCTACAATGCTCCAATTTCCCTGCCCGTCGCTGCGCACGGGAAAGGAGAACATCAACCCCTCTTCCACGCCATAGCTGCCATCGGAGGCAATGGCGGCCGAAAAGAAGTCGCCCTCTGGCGTGGCATGCTCCATGCTCATAACGTGGTCGAGCGCCGCGTTGGCAGCCGAAGCGGCCGACGACAGGCCGCGCGCTTCGATCACCGCCGCGCCGCGCTGCTGCACGATCTTTATGAAGTCCTCCTGTAGCCACGACACGTGACCGATCACCTCGGTCACCGGACGCCCGCCAATGCGCGCATTCTCCGCGTCGGGATATTGGGTCGCGCTGTGATTGCCCCAGATAGCCATATTGGTCACCTCGGCCACTTTGACACCCGCCTTCTTGGCCAACTGCGCCTGGGCCCGATTCTGATCTAAGCGCGTCATGGCGTGAAAGCGCTCTTTCGGCACTCCGCCTTGCGCGGCATTGTGCATGGCGATCAGACAGTTGGTGTTGGCCGGGTTACCCACAACCAACACGCGCACGTCCGATGCCGCGCGCGCCAGCGCCTTGCCCTGCCCGACAAAGATGGGGCCGTTTTCGCGAATTAAATCGCCGCGTTCCATACCCTTGCCGCGCGGCTTAGACCCCACCAACAGCCCCCAGTTGATGCCGTCAAATGCCTTGTCGGCATCATCCGTAATGACGATATCGTCAAGCAGTGGAAAGGCACAATCGTCCAACTCCATAACCACCCCCTCAAGCGCTTTGAGCGCGGGCGTGATTTCCAAAAGGTGCAGCGAAACGCGCACGTCGGGACCGAATACAGCGCCCGATGCCAGACGCGGCAACAGCGCATATCCTATCTGCCCTGCGGCACCGGTCACAGCCACTTTCACAGTGCGAGCCATTTGTTTATTCTCCTTGCTGGAAATTGCAGTACATGCTCTAAATGAACAGGTTTCAAGTATCTACAATTTGCTCAATAATTCCCTAGTGGGCAACACGCTGCCCGCGCCGCCCACCGGCAGCCACCGGTAGCGGCATTCCAACTTGATGAAAGGATCGGCCATGAGCGAAACATACGATGTTCTGCTGCGCGGTGGGCACGTCATTGACCCCAGGAACAATATCGACGGCCCCGCCGATATCGCCGTAAAAGACGGCCTCGTCGCCGCCGTATCGCCGCAGTTGGAGGGCAGCGCAACAAAGGAGGTCGACGTGAGCGGTCTCTACGTCACGCCGGGGCTGATCGATATTCACGTGCACGTCTACGGCGGCTACGACGGCTGGCTCTTTCCCGACCAGCATTCGCTGACGAACGGCGTGACGACCGTGGTCGACACGGGTGGGGCCGGCTGGAAAGATTTCGCCGATTTTAAATCGTCCATCATCGACCGCTCGACCACGCGCGTGTTGGCCTTCATCAATATCGTGGGCGCTGGTATGACGGGCCCCCCGGAGCAGGATACCAGCGAGATGGATCCCATTCCCTGTGCCGCCACCATCAAGCAGTATCGCGAACACGTCGTCGGTTCGAAGTCCGCCCATTTCGGCGGACCGGGCTGGGAGTCAGCGGGTGGTGCCATCGAGGCCGCCCGCCTGAGCGACTCCATCGCCATGATCGACTTTGCCCCGCGCCCCACGCGCTCGTACGAGGAGCTGCTCGAGCGCATGAGCCCCGGCGATATCCACACCCACCTCTATGCTTCGCACATTCCCCTGCTCGACGACGACAAGGTTGTCAACGACTACGTGCTGGCGGCGCGCAAGCGCGGCATCATTTTCGATACGGGCCACGGCGGCGGCTCGTTCTGGTTTCGCATTGCGGTACCCGCCATGCAGCAGGGCTTCCCACCGGACACCATTAGCACAGACCTGCACAAGAGCAGCCGCATGCGCCCCAATGCGACCATGCCCGTCACCATGTCGAAGTTCCTGGCCATGGGTATGCCTCTACAGGAGGTGATTTACCGCTCCACGCACAAAGCCGCCAAAGTGATTCGCCGCCCCGAGCTCGGCCATATAACCGCAGGCGCCGGAGCCGATATTGCCGCGTTTGAACTGCGCGAGGGCTCCTTCGGCTTTGTCGATTCAGGCGGGGCACGCCACGATGGCGGTCAATTGCTCGACTGTCAGCTCACCCTGCGCTCGGGCCGCATCGTCTGGGACCCCAACGGGCGCTCGCGGCCTCATTGGGACAAGAGCGGTGACTACAAGCGCATTGACTGAGTGTACTGAGGTGAGCTCGATCCGTTACAAGATCGAGCTCGCCCGCGCTGAGGGACGGCATCGATGGGAAATCGCGCAAAATATCAACTTTTTATATTTAATTTTTAATAGTCTGTTTTTATTATACTTAGAGTTTTTTTACCTTTTCAAGTAGGTCCATACCGCTCACGCAGAGAATTGTAGCTAACTAGCTCTGCTTACAGAAGATCGGGGCGAATAACAACCCTCCATCTGCCCTTTTTCACCGCTTCTACACAGCGCCGCACAGGTAGCGGAAACTTCCTCAAAATGGTATGTTTTGACAGGGCCGCTTCCGCCCCATCCCCTTATTCACCCAAGCGATTCTCGATGCTCGATACAGGAATCAAACCGGAAGATACAGACGCAATAGAGCTATTGACTGACCGCTTTGCCCTGCGCCCCAACCACGTCCAACAGCTACTGGACCTCGCACTGGGCGACCGCCTCTTGGTCGAAAGTGCCCTTGTGGTCGCACGCGAAATGGGCAATCCGCCCTACGAGGGCGCGCACCAATACATCGTCGACGTGTTGCGCCCCGCCGCCCCACGCGATAAAAAACTTGACCGAGCTCCTTAACTTATGTACAATCGCTCCGTTTAACCCTACACGATAAACGAGAGGAACTATGCAGAATCTGCACGACGAGGAGAGTACCCTACGACTCTACTTCGACGATATCGCCGAATCTACGCCGCTTAGCCGCGAGCGTGAAGTAGAGCTAGCAGAACGCATTAAAAATGGCGACATGAGGGCCCGAGACGAAATGATTCGCGCCAATCTCCGCTTTGTCGTCGACGTAGCAAAGAAATATCAGAACCGAGGGCTCTCTCTTTCCGACCTTATTAGTGCTGGTAATCTGGGGCTGATAACCGCAGCAGATCGCTTTGACGGCACAAAAGGCTACAAATTCATCTCCTACGCTGTCTGGTGGATTCGACAATCCATATTACAAACGCTAGCCGAACACGTGCGCACGGTCCGACTCCCCCTCAACAAAGTCAGTCTCTTAAAAGACATATCCAAAGCATCTCGCAAGCTAGGGCAAGACCGCGAAGGCGATCCTGACGTAGAAGAGATTGCACAAGAACTCGATGTTCCCGCCGAAGAGATCTTAGAAACCATCCTAAGTGCCCGTTCCGTATGCTCTCTTGATGAGTCTTTCACCGACGATGACGAACGCAGCCTTCTCAACACGCTGCCCGACCAGTCTCTAGAGGCACCCGATGCCGACGTTCTGCGCGAGTCAGCCAGAGTCCAGCTCGAGAATGCGCTCAACACGTTGGACGAACGCGAACTTCGCATTATCCGTCTCTATTTTGGTCTTGACGGCAATGAGGCGCTAACGCTCGAAGAGATCGGCGACATGATGAACTTAACCCGCGAGCGCATTCGCCAACTCAAAGAGAGAGCGCTTAGCAAGCTACGTCATCCCTCGCGGAACGGAACGCTTAAAAGCCTGTCTAGCGAGGCGTGAAAGTGTTGACAGTTTTTTAATCCCCCCTATCTTTAGATTTCTAAAAAGAAACATCTGGGGGGATACCGAAGCGGTCAAACGGGGCAGACTGTAAATCTGTTGGCTCAGCCTTCGTAGGTTCGAATCCTGCTCCCCCCACCATAAAAAAAGGCGCCGCATCTCCAGTAGATGCGGCGCCTTTTTTATTCTCTTTTAGACTGGCTCACTCCCCAGCACGTCGGCACGTCGGCGGATCCATAAACGCTTCCGCAACGGCTTTTTTAATCCGATCGCTCTCGTAGTACCCCTTCTCGACGCGCAGTCGAATCCACATCAGGCGCTCTTCTTGGCTGCGCGGCAGGGCATCTTCGTCGCTGAGATGCTCGGGCAATGGGTAGTTTTTCTTAAAATTCATACAATAATTCACCTAATTATTGTATCGGCACGGCGAGCATTCCGGCCAGAAAAATTACCAACTACCCATTTTTGCCCCACGCCTGGCGTATGGCCAGCAGCTTGTCGCGGTTCTCGTTAGACAGCCCCTGCAGCGACTCAAAGAAAAAGGCCAGCACCACGCCGATGGCTAGACTCAGCCCGGCCGATATCAAGACGATAAGGGTCCGACTCGGCGCACTGCGGAATTCGGGGACCGAGGCCGGATCCAGTATTTGCAGGGTCGGCGCGTCTTGGGCCTGGCGATATTTGGCGTCCTCCAACTGGGCGGCGAGAAAGGCCAGCACCTGTTCGGCTACTTTCATCTCAAGGCTTAGCTGGGCGTATTCGAGCCCCAGGCTCGGCCACTGGCGCAGCGGAGGTCCAAGTGCGGCAAAGGCGTCATCCCGTTGCTCTCGCTCAAAAACGACCTGCTCTCCCATATCGCCGACGGCCCGCTGCAGCTGCCCGCGCAACTCTTCGGCCTCCATTTCCAGCAGGAGGCGCTCCTCGTGGTCGGGTTTGAGGCGACGCTGGGCAATGCCCAGTTTTACCTCGAGCATGGCCAGCTCTTGGACGATATGTTGCGTCAGTTCGACCATGGCCGCCGTCTGCGCTTCGAGGTCGACAATGCCCCGCTCTTCCTGAAAACGGCGCATATAGAGCGCTTTGGCCTCAATTTCCCCCTGCACCGTCTCCATGCGATCTTCCAAAAAGCCGCGCAGTTCGTCAGCCTGCGTCCGCTTGTTTTGGCGCACGACGGCGTCGAGTTCAACGGCGAGTGCGTTGGCTAGATCGGCAGCTCCCTGCGGACTGGACGCCTCTACCTGCACATAGAGCGCCCCGTCGCGGCTCAGCTCGGCCTCGACGATCTCGCGCAGCGCCTCAATGGCCAATTCGCGATTGGGCACGCCATAGTCCTCAACGAGGGCAAAGCGGTCGACCATGGCTCCCAGAACGCGCCGGCTCTTCAATACGGTCAGCAGGCGTTCCCCCGGCGTCGCCTGGCCCAACAAGCCACCCAATCCCCCAGGCATCGTTGGCCCCAGCAGCATCGTCATCTCGAAGCGACCCGGTTCATCTTCGCTGGGCAAGAGCACGGTATCAGCCTGCCAGCGCTCCGGTAGGAGTAGGGCCACGCCGGCAGCCGCCAGTGATACGACCAGCACGGGCCAGATGATTAGGCGCCGCCATTTGACCAAGACGTACACGTAGTCGAGCAGGGTCTTTTCGCCTTGCATGCGCTCAGTTTCCCGTAATCGTTACAAAGAGTAAGACCACCGTCGTCACCTCGCCTATCACGCTCATGGTCTGCGTAAAAATCTCCCAATAATCGCGCTGGGGCTTTTCCTTGACCCATATCCGGTCGCCGGGTTGGATTTGCACCGAATCCTTTGCGCGTTTGATCTCGCCCGTAAGCCCCTTGATGACACGCACATCATCGGAGGCGCGCCATCCCAACCCTCCCGTGCGCTCTATATAGTCAGCGACGGTAAAAGACGCATCGTAGGTCACCGAGCCGGGCTGGGCAACGGCCCCGCTTACAGACACCGTGCGCAGCAGCGTTGGCACTACGACAATATCACCGGGCAGAAGCGGTATATTATGCGACTCATCGCCCTCGGTAAAGAGCTTTACCCAGTCGACGGACATCTGCCCCGCGCGCTCGCGCGACTTCATGATAAAATACTGGTTTTCGTCTTCCGTGCGGTCGGCCACGGGAATAAAGCGAATGCGCTCAAATTCGGGATCGACTTCCTCAACCCGAGTCTGCTGGTCTCCTTGCTGCAGGCTGTTTTGGCGCACGATGCGCGCCTCCGCAAGAGCGGCACGCGCCGTAAAGCCGCCGGCCTTGGCAACCAGCGAACGCAGATCCATACCTTCCGTATCAATGACGTAGTAGCCCGGATAGGCCACTTCGCCCAAAATGGAGACCTCGCTCCGCTTGTGAAATTCAGGAATGGACCGCACGTTGAGCCAATCGTCGGCTTTAAGCTCTATATCTGCCTCCGGATAACCCGCCAACACCGCCTGTACATCTACCGGCAGAGCAACGCGCCCCTCTAAATCGTTTTCATAGCGAAACAGCCAGATGTTGGACATATCGACATCAGCCGAGGGACCAAGCGCCAGACGCAGCAGGTCGCTCATGCGATCGCCCGGCACATACTCGTAATAGCCCGGGCGATTCATCGCGCCAAAACAGGCCATGCGCCCAATAGAAGCGGTCACCAAAATAATATCGCCGTCTTCGATAAACGGGTTGTAGCGCGACTCCCCCGTTATCCGGTACATATCGATATCGACCCGTTTGATCTCGACGCCATCCACTTTACCCGCACCGAAGCCAAGGGCGAGGCGCTTGCTGAGCTCCGCGCGCTCCTCGACCGACATATGGGTCGTTTTCAACAAGTGGATATTGCGCGTCGTAGCCCGTTCTTGCAGTTCGCCGGCGTTGCCTATGACCTGACTTACCCGTTCAACGCCGCTGGCCCTGTAAATGCCCGGTTCGCTTACCATGCCTAGAATGGGCACGGGAAATTTCCGCGCCTCGCTTAATTCAAAACTCAGATCCCCCAAGCGCACCACTTCGGCAAAGCGCTGCTGCACGCGCCGACGCGCTTCGTCTAGGCGCAGACCGCCAACGCTGATATTGCCGACCTGGGGAATAAACACGCTCCCCTCAGCCAGCACCCGATTGTACATGGGCTGCGTCATGCCCGGCACATAAACGAGGAATTCGTCTCCCGGTCCCACCAAGTAGGCACCAGATTCCAGCACTTCGCGGTACGCTTCCATACCGATGACTGGAGCTTCCCTCTCGGACACATCGCTCTGCTCCTCGAGTACGTCTACTCCGGCTCTCTGCGCCGTTTGCTGCGCGTGCACTGTAGGGGATAGCACAAAGCCGACTACAAGCCACAGTAACAGCGTCCGTTTTAGCATACGTTCATCTCGTTTTCCTGCGAAGTTGCAAGGCGAGTAAGGGGCGCGCCCTCAAGTATGTTTGTCACTTCTACCGCCAGCAAATCAGCCAGACTCCACCCCCCTTCACCAAGCGTTAGATACTCCCTTCCCAAGGATAGATAGCCGGCGTCAACCAGCTGGCCAAAGCGCGTGCTCGATGCTAGGCGGGCGCCTTCTTCTCCCTGTAACGCAGCGCCTTGGCTCGTCCGCAATCCCAGCCAATAGCGCTCTCGCCGCGCCGTCTGCTCGTCCACCCGCTCGCTCCCATCAATCGGCGATTGGCCGGCCTCGAGCCGGTCAATATAAGTCTCTATTTCGCGCGTATTCCAGAATCGCTCCCCGCCTAGATAGCTGTGAGCCGAAAGACCGATGCCGAGGTACTCCACGCCCGTCCAATAGGACCAGTTGTGGCGCGAACGGCGCCCGCTGCGGGCGAAATTAGACACTTCGTACTGCTCAAATCCGGCTTCGATTAGGCGATGCCGCGTCCATTCATACTGCGCGGCATCTTCGTCTTCACCCAGTGGCTTAAGGCGTCCATCGCGCTGGCGATCGGCAAACGTCGTGCCCTCTTCTATGGTCAGCGCGTAGGCCGACACGTGCTCGGGTTCCAAGGAAATGGCCCTGTCGACGCTTCCCCGCCAGGCGTCTTGCCCTACGCCGGGCACGCTAAAGATGAGGTCAATACTGACGTTTTCAAAACCCGCCTGACGCGCCCCGGCAAAGGCCCGCTCGGCATCGGCGGCGCTATGCACGCGCCCCAATCTCTTGAGGGCCCCGTCGTCAAAGGACTGGACGCCCAAACTGAGGCGCGTACAACCAGCCGCACGCAGAGCGGCAAAAGCGCTCTGATCGACGGTGCCGGGATTGGCCTCGACCGTTATTTCCGTCCCTTCGCCCACTCCCAGCACTCCGTCCACCGCCTCCAGCAGTTCAGCTAACAGGGCCGGTGCAATCTGAGTCGGCGTGCCGCCACCGATAAACACCGTATCCAGCGGCGCGGACGGGCGCACAGTCGCCCAACGCTCCAACTCCCGTCTCAGCGCTACCATATAGGGCCGGTGCAAATGATCGCGGCCGCGCAGCGAGGCAAAGGCGCAATAGGGACAGATTTGCGGACAAAAGGGAATGTGGACATAGAGGCCGCGCAGCACGCTCAGTCCACCCAGGTGCCGGGCCGCGTCCAGCGCACGCGTTCGGGCAACCCACCCAGCGCAGCCCACAGCGGGCCGTCGTCGGCCCCAGCCAGCGGATGCAGCGAAAAGAGCACGGCGACCGCCCGGCCAACCAGCATTTCAACGGGGATAAATCCCCACGCCCGGCTATCGCGGCTGTTATCGCGGTTATCGCCCACCAGAAAGAAGCTACCGGGAGGCACTTCGACCGGCCCCCAATTGTCGCGCGTGCTCTGACCGACGGCCATAATGCGCGCGTCTATGTATTTCGAGTGCGGCGGATCCGGCACGCGCACGCCATCGACGTAGAGGACTTTGTCGACGATCTCCACCACCTGCCCCTCCGTTGCCATACAGCGTTTAACGTATACGCGCTGCGCATCGTCGGGCAGGTGAAATACGACGACGTCGCCGACGTCGACCCTTCCCAGGGCCGGTAATCGCCCCAGCGCAAAGGGTAATTGGGCTCCGTAACTCAGCTTTTCCAGCAGCACGTAATCGCCGGCCAACAGCGTATCTTCCATAGCCCGTGAGGGCACGCGATAGGGCAGTGCAACGGAGCAATACAGCACGACCGCCAGCAACGCTAAAACCGCCAGCACAACGTAAGGCCGGCGAGTGCGCCCCGCTCCCGCCCGGCTGCCGGCGCGGCGAACGGGCTCTTTGGCCTTGCTCGGCCCCTTCTTGCTCATAGCTCAATCTTCCATTTTGAGCGCAGCGAGAAAGGCCTCTTGGGGTATTTCAACTTTGCCAAACTGCTTGGCGCGCTTCTTGCCCTCCTTTTGTTTCTCGAGCAATTTGCGCTTGCGCGTTATATCGCCCCCATAGCACTTGGCAATGACGTTTTTGCGAAAGGGCCGCACGACTTCGCGCGCGACGATCTTATTGCCCACGGCCCCCTGGATAACAACCTCAAACATCTGGCGCGGAATCAGTTCCTTCAGCTTGAGACAGAGCTTGCGTCCCCACACGGGCGCATTATCGCGGTGAATAATGGCCGAAAGCGCATCGAGCGGTTCGCCGTTGATGAGAATATCGAGCTTAGCCAGCGGTCCAGCCCGCATTTCCTTGTGCTCGTAGTCAAACGAAGCGTAGCCGCGCGTCGATGATTTCAGGCGGTCGTAAAAGTCAATCACCACCTCCGAAAGGGGCAGTTCAAAGCTGAGAATGGCGCGGCTGCCATCGAGGTATTCCGTGTTGAGGTAGAGGCCCCGGCGATCGTTGCAAATCTTCATCACCGCGCCGATGTAATCACTCGGGACGAGTATTTGCACCGACAAGATGGGTTCGCGCACCTCGTCGATCTCTACGGCCGGAGGCAATAGCGAGGGATTTTCAACTTCGATCAATTCGCCGTCCTTCTTGAGGACTTCATAGCGCACATTGGGCAGCGTGGTAATGATTTCAACCTGGTACTCGCGGTCCAGACGCTCCTGAATGATCTCCATATGCAGCAGCCCGAGAAACCCGCAGCGGAAGCCAAAGCCCAGCGCGGGCGATGTCTCCGGTTCGTATGAGAAGGCCGCATCGTTGAGTTTGAGCCGATCCAGCGCGTCGCGCAGTTCTTCGTAGTCGTCCGGGTTAACCGGATAGATACCGCTGAATACCATGGATTTGAGCGGCTGATAGCCCGGCAGGGGCAGCACGCCCTCGCTGCCGGCATCCATCACCGTATCGCCCACTCCCGCTTCATCCAGTTCTTTGATATTCGCCGTCAAATAGCCCACTTCCCCAGCCAGCAGCTCCGGCGTCGCAACCCGGTCGAGCACCAGTGTGCCCACTTCCTCAACTTCGTAGACGACTCCCGTGGAGTAAAAGCGCACCTTCTGCCCCTTGCGCAGCATGCCATCCACCACGCGGATAAAGCATATTACGCCGCGATACTGGTCGTAGAGCGAGTCAAAGATCAGCGCGCGCAGCGGCGCTTCGCGCGGTCCGGTCGGCGCTGGTATGCGTTCGACCACCGCTTCCAGCACTTCGTCTATCCCCATGCCCGCTTTGGCACTTATGGAGATAATTTCGTCCTCGCTGCCCCCGAGCAAATCCAGCACCTGCTGCTTGACCGAGTCGACCTGCGCTGCGGGCATATCGATCTTATTGAGCACGGGAATTATGGCCAGGTCGTTGTTCATGGCCAGCAGCAAGTTGCTCACGGTCTGCGCCTCTACCCCCTGCGTGGCATCCACGACGAGCAGGGCGCCTTCACAGGCGGCCAAACTTCGCGAAACTTCGTAGGTGAAATCGACGTGGCCCGGCGTGTCGATGAGGTTAAACTGGTAAATTTCGCCGCTTTGGGCCCTGTAATTCATGCGCACGGCATGGGCCTTAATCGTGATGCCGCGCTCTCGCTCCAGATCCATGCTGTCGAGGACCTGTTCCTGCATCTGCTTCTGCGTGAGCGTAGCCGTTTTTTCAAGCAGCCGATCGGCGAGCGTCGACTTGCCGTGATCGATGTGAGCGATAATGGAAAAGTTGCGGATGCGCGATGCGTCCATGCCCTCGTAAATGCCTCAACCGGTTGTAAATTTGGGAGAAAAAGTGTCTTTCAAAGAAAGGATTCGCCGCCCTTCCTGTCAATCGGATGGCATTTATTTCAGCGCTCTTAAACGCCTTATATTTGCCGCCGCCTGCCGGTCTTGCGGATGGAGTTCCAGCACCTTATAGCAGGCTTCAATGGCCTCGCCTATCCGCCCGACGCGAGCCAATTCGCTGGCCAGAGCGCGCCATACATCGATCTGCCGGGGAAATTCCTCAACCAATTGCTCATAACACGCCAGCGCCGAGCGGCCCTCCTGACGGAGCTCTAGCATGCGCAGATTGATGCGCGTCGACCCGTCTTCGGGCGCTAGCCCTAGCGCCTGGCTAAACGCCGCACGCGCCCCTTCCCAATCGCCCAGATCCTGCCTAGCCAACCCCAAGTTATTGAGCAATTCAATTGATGTATTTCCTAATGTAATAGCTGTATTATACTGTTCTACAGCATTTTGCATCCTTCCTGCACGCTGATGAGCCAACCCCAGCAGCGCGTGCACGGCCCCCGAGTGCACATCGCCCACAGCAGCGTCTGCCAGCAGGGCAATCGCCTCTCCATAGCGCCCCAATCCCACGTAAAGTCGCCCTAGCTGGAGGCGAAAACCCGTCCAATCGGGCCGCAGCGCCACGGCCTGTCGATACGAGGACTCGGCCTTATCGTAGGCGCCTAATTCCTCGTGGACCAAGCCCAAATTGCTCCAGGTACGTCCATACCCCCGGTTGAGATGGAGCGCGCGTTCCAGCGTTTGGCGCGCCGCCTCCAACTCCCCGCGTTCGAGTTGGGCCAGACCAAGATTGCTCAGTGCACGAAAGGAGTTAGGCGACTTATCCACAGCGTCGCTCCACAGCGCATACTCGTCCTGCCAAACGGCGTTGCGCTGCCACCCGAGCACGGCCAGGGCCAACAAATAGACTGCGCCCAAGCGGCGCAGCACCCGTTTGTCCCCTCCCATGGACACCCCGGCCAGCAGAGCGCACAAACCGATGGAGCCAAGGTAGAGGCGGTGTTCGTTGACCACTACATTGAGCGGCACAATACTGGTCAGGCTCATCGCCGCCAGCCAAAACAGCGCAGCGCGACCGGCCCAATAGCGGGCACGCAGGGCAAGGTATACAGCAGAGCATAGCGCGGCGAATGCCCAGAGGACCGCGCCGTCGGGCCGCGACGATTCCCCTAGCGGGTGCTCCACGCTTAACGGCACGGGCCAGACAAACAGATAGACGTAATAGACGAGCGCCTTGGCTTGTGTATAGGCCTGGACAAAGGGTGCTCTCACCTCTTGGTTCAGCGAGCGCGGCAGGAAATCATTGCCGTAGATCAGCGCCAAATAGCCCAAAGAAAGGGCCGCAAACGGCACGAAGAGGCGCACGAGAGCAGTTCCCTGACTCCGCCCCCACTGCACGACAAGGAGCAGCGGCATCAACACGATGGCCTGCGACTTGGCCCCAAGGCCCAGCGCGTAGCTACACCAGGCGGCCCGATCGCGTTGAACCAGCACATAGTAGAGCGTCGCGCACACCGCCAGCGCGGCCATGCTCTCCGAACGCGAGCTTATATAATTGACCACCTGCGCATGCACCGGATGCAGGGCAAACACGGCGGCGGCAGACCAAGCGCTCATCCCAGCGGGTAACCAGCGCTGCAGTAGCAGCAGGACGAATACGGCCGTACAGGCGTGCAGGAGCAGGTTGACGGCGATATAGCCAGCCGCCTCAAGCCCCCCCAACGCATAGTTGAGCCGATAGCTGAGCACCACCAGCGGCCGGTACATGGCCATGCCCTTTTCACTGGAAAACAGCGCCGGATCGATAAATAGGGCGGGCATATGATCAAAGGAGCGAATCGACGGATTCTCGACGATAGAATGGGCATCGTCATAGTGGAATGCCCCCGGAAAGCTGTTTGCGTGACCGAGTAGCGCCAGCAGTAGGATGCTCAGCACCGAAGTATATTGCGCCTTCATTGCAACTGCTTCAAAGCGTCTTCTACAAACTGTAGCCCGCTGCGCGGCCCTGCATAGGCCGGATTGAGACCCAGCGCTCGTTGAAAATAGGAGCGCGCCTCCAGCAGATTGCGCTGTCGCTCCGCCCCTTGGGATTGCTCTGCCAGCGCGGCGTAGTAATTGCCTAAGTTATTCAACAGCCGCTCGTTGCGCGGGTTCAGATATAGGGCCCGCTCGTAGGCCTGCCGCGCCCCTGCGAAATCACCCATATCGTGATAGGCCAACCCCATATTGGCCCAGGCATCGGCGTGGTTGGGCAGTTGCTGCAGCGCGCGCCGGTAGTACTCCACGGATTTTCCCAACAGCTGTCTTCCGGCCACGCCGCTGGTATTGCGCCCGCGATCGTGATAAACCGTGCCGAGGTTGACCAGCGCATCGGCGAAGCGGGGGTTGAGTTCGACGGCGCGCAGGTAGGCCCGCTCTGCCCCCTCCACGTCGCGCAGCACAAAGCTCACCGCACCCAGGTTGTTTAATGCGCGAAGCGCCAACTCACCGCTGGGCTGAAGTTCGAGGGCCCGACGGTATGCTGCGCGCGCCTGTTCCCAGTGCGCACCGGCCTGCGAACTACCGGCCCGCTGCATAAACGCAGCGTCTTTGTGCGCATTGCCCATATATAGGTGTGCACGCGGCATCAGCGGTGCCTTGGATACAGCGTCTTCCCACAGGGTAAAGTCGTTCTCCCACACCCCATTGCGCTGCCAGGTCAGCAGGGCATACACTACCAAGACGGCCCCGCCGATGCGCAGTGTATGCCGGCGCAGACTCGGGCGGTGTAACAGCAGCGCCAGCGCCGCACAAAAGGCGGCAGCGGGCACGTAGAGCCGCCGTTCGTTGACCAGCACGTTGAGCGGCATAATAGCTACGGGCAGCAACGCGACCAAAGACCAACAAGATAGGAACAGCAGACCACGCTTTGTTTTGCGCTGCAGCCACAGCAGGCCTAGCGCAACGCTGATCAACAGCAGGACCGCCGGCCAAACGGCCGCGGCCCCGGCGGTTGAAACGGCAAATTGGTGCTCCACATTTAAACCATGAGGCCAGACTAGCAGCTTGGCATAGAAGGCCAAGGCTTTGATCTGCGTCGGCAGCTGCTCGTCCATCCCACGCACGCGCTTGGACAGCGAAGTGGTCAAAAAGCGGTTGGCCACGATCAGCGCGATGTAGCCGAATGATACAATCCAGTAGGGGCCGTGGCGCCGCAGCACATCGCGTCCCAAACGCCAGCTCGTCGCTCCGCGCAGGACAATTATTTCATACAGCAAGAGCACGGCCGGCAGCGTGATAGCGCTCGACTTGCTCAATAACCCGCAGAGCAAACAGCCCCAGGACAGCGTGCGGTAAGCGCGGCTCCCTCTATGCTGGGCCAGGACAAAAGCCCATAGACCGCCCAGGTAGAAAAGGGCAGCCAGGCTTTCTGAGCGCGAACTGATATAGTTTACTGGCTCGCTGCCCAACGGGTGCAGCGCAAAGAGTAAGCCGGCCATCAGGGCAGCCGAACGCCCTGCTCCCATCGCGATCAGCAGGGCCCATAGCAGGGATGCATTGGCCGCGTGTAGTGCAATATTTACCAGATGGTAGCCGCCTACCTCGTAGCCGCCAACGGCATAGTTGAGGGCATAGCTAACCAACAGCAGCGGGCGATACATGCCCTTGTCGTGATCGACCGAAAACGTTGCGGGATCCGAAAAAAAACGGCCTATATTGCTCAGATCGCGGATGTGGATATTATTCTGGACCGAGTGTTCGTCGTCGTAGTGAAAGCCGTTTTGGAGCGAGTTTGCGTAGACCAACAGGCACGCTCCGACGATCCAAACCCAACCATGCCTCATTGCCTTTGCTCCAATCGCTGCAGTCGCTGCTGTGCCAGCGTGCGCATGGGTTTGCTCTGTGCCCGATCGATCAGCTGACGGTACGCGCCCCGCGCCAGATCTGGCCGCCCAACCGTTTCGTAGGCATTGGCCAACTGCAGCCACCCCTCATCAAAATCAGGCCGCTCGCGCAGCAGGCGCTCGTTTTCGGCGATACTTTCCTCCCCACGCCCCTGCTGCAGCAGGCTGACGCTGAGAAAAAAGCGCGCGTAGGCATGCTGGCGATCTCCCCGCAGCGCAGTGCGTGCAGCCCGTTCGACGCGTGGCCAATCGCCAGCCTCTAACGCCTGCTCCGCTTCGGCAACAGAGCGCGCAACCAACCGTTCAAGGTTGTGCCGCCCGTCCAGGGCACCGCCCTCAGCCGAACGACGATAGTATACCAGCGCGCTGTCCACCGTTCCCTGCAGTTCAAAAGTCGTGCCAATATTATTGAGGGCGATCGATCGATGGGGACTGTTGCCATCCAGAGCGGCGTAGTGCCTGCGCGCCTCGGCATAACGACCGCCTTCCTGCAGTGCACGCGCCAAACTATAGTGCAAATCCACCATTGCTGGCTGGGCCTCCAGGGCCCGGGCATACAGCTCGACGGACTGGTCCAGTTGCCCGCCGTCCATAAATACCCCCCCCAATCCGGCCAGCACAACGGCATTTTGCGGATCCAATTCTAGTGCTTTGCCATAGGCCATGCGCGCGCGCGCTGCATCTCCCTCGGACCGCGCGGCATTGCCCATGTAGACCAGCGGACGCACGGAGTGGGGATTGGTGCGGTGCGCGGCGCTCCACAGGCTAAACTCGTCGCGCCAGTCGGCATTGCGCTGCAGCGTCAGCGCCGAGAGCAAGCACAGCAGCAGCGGCGCCCCCCACCCCATACCGGGCACCCTTTCCAATCCGCGTATTCCAGTTAGCACAATGGCCAACCCTGCAACGGGCAAATAGAGTCGGTGTTCATTAACCAGCACGTTGAGCGGCACAATAAGCGTCGGCAGCAGTGCGCTGAGCGCCAGCACCCATCCCAGATATTCCCCTCGGCACCGCAGTACAACTACAACACACGAAATCAGGGCAAAGAGCGCCAACCAAACCAGCGGATCAGCCGGGTTCGACTCGGCAAAGGCGTGGTCGACGCTGAGGTGGAAGGGCGACCATGCTAAATAGACATAGTAGACCAACGCCTTGGCTTGCGTGGCCAACTGGACGCCCATTGTGCGCACTGGCTCCCCCAGCACAGCGCGCTCGAGGGCCTGCCCCACTAGCGCAAGATAGCCCAGCGCAACCATTCCATAGGGCAGGTAGCGCAGCCAGCGCACCCCCCGTCCCCGCTGCACATCCCACGCCACCAACCACACCGGTGCAACGATAGCCACCGATTTG
Organism: Gemmatimonadota bacterium; assembly: GCA_038128265.1. GTDB lineage: Bacteria > Latescibacterota > UBA2968 > UBA8231 > UBA8231. Next base: position 14,637 of record JAYPJE010000007.1, on the reverse strand, counting down.
GCAAACAATCCGGCGGTGAAGCAGAGCAGCGAAAGCACAAGCGACCAATATGCGCCGACCTCTCGATCTCGCATATAGAGCCAAAGGGCAGCAAGGGCCCCCGTAGCGGCGAGCAGCTCAGAGCGTGAACTGATATAGTTTACCGGCTCGCTGCAGAGCGGATGCAAGGCAAAGAGCAGTCCACCCAACAGGGCCAAGCACGGAGGTCGCTGTGCTCCCAGCAAAATGCCCCACACCAACAGCGCACACAGGGCGTGCAGCGCCCAGTTTATCAGGTGATACGAAAAGGGTTCGTAGCCACTCCAAGCGTGGTTCAGCGCGAGCGTTGCTAGCAGCAAGGGGCGGTACATCGCCTTGTCGGCGTCGCGTGAAAAAAGGGTGGGGTCATAGAAAAAAGCACTGAGATTACCCAGGTCGCGAATATGCGGATTCTCTACAATCGAATGGCGGTCGTCGTATTGAAAGCCATTATCGAGCGAATTTGCGTAGAGCAGCGCGGAACAGGCCACTAGCAGGAGCGCGGAGACGCTCCGATGGGCGATGAGCACTCCGTATAGCCTTTTCACGGCATGCGCTCGCGCAGTTGGTCTAAGCGCTGATTTGCACGCACGTGACGCGGATCGCGTTCCAACAGCTCTTCCAAAGCCTCTCCCGCTTCGCGCCACAGGGCAATACCCCGAGCATCCCCAGCAGCGGCTCCGGCCCGCTCGCCGGCCACGAGCAGCACCTCGGCCAAGTTATACAACGCACCCTCTACCGCCCGATCTCGACTGAGGGCCTGTCGATAGGCCGCTGCCGCGGCATCCAGCTGGTCGAGTCGAGCATGCGCATTGGCTAATTCATACCATATCTCAGCCCCCTCGTCCAACGCTAGCGCGCGTTTAAATAGCGCAACGGCGGCGGCACTATCTCCAAGCTCCACGCGCACCAAACCCAGGTTAAAATAGCCATCGGCGTAGTAGGGATGCTGCTCAATCGCGGCCGACAGCACCCCATCAGCGCGCGTCCACTCGCCGCGCAGCATATATAGGCTGCCCAGGTTGGTGAGGGCCTCGCGATAACTGGGATCGGAATCCAACACCTGCCGATAGTGTCGCTCTGCGCGCTCCAACAGCAAGGGTGCCTGCGCCTGGTCCCCCCCAGCCGCTTCGAGATAGACATTGGCTAAATTCGTGCGCGCCGAGCGGTGGTGCGGATCCAATTCCAGTGCGCGTTCATAGGCTGCACGAGCGGCCGGATAATCCCCTGCCGCCCGCCAGGCATTGCCGAGAAAGACCTGCGGCCGCACCATGTGCGGCCCCTTATGCGCTGCATCCTGCCAAAGGCTGAGTTCGTCGCGCCAAACCGCAATGCGCTGATGGGATAGCATCCCGGCAACGATCACCCACACACATAGACTCCACCGCACCGGCCGCTCCCATCGCTCCCAGCCCATTCCCAGCGCAATGGACATCACTGCCACGAGCATATACAACCGGTGCTCGTTGACCAATACGTTGAGCGGCACCAGCACCGTCGGCAGCAGCGACAATCCGCCCCAGCACAGAAAAAAGCGCAGGCGGCGATCGCCCTGCACCAACGCGACAACGACCAAGCTGACCACCGCTCCCAGTGCCAGTAGCGGCTCGACACCCATTCTGTTGGACACCGAAAACGGATGTTCGACGCTCAGATGCACGGGCTCAGCGAGTAAATAGGCGTAGTATACCAGGGCCTTTCCCTGCGTGAGCAGCTGTTCATAGAGTCCGCGCGGCGCGTTCGATAGCGAGGTGCCCAAAAAGCGGTTGGCGCTGATAACCCCGATATACGCTCCAGTAATTACCCAGTACGGGGCATGCCGACGCCAAGACACGCTCTGCCCCCGCCACAGCACTTCGTAGGCCAGCAGCACGGCCGGCAGCACCGCGGCAATGGACTTGGCCAGCAGTGCGCATAGCAGCGCTCCCCAACTCAGCCACGGCCACCAACGCCGTCCCGTTTGCAGGTAGAAGTAGAACGCAGCGAGCTGCCCGGCAACGGCTAAACTCTCCGAACGGCTACTAACGTAGTTTATTGGTTCGCCCACCAGCGGATGGAAGCAAAACAGCACAGCGGCCCACAGCGATCCATTTTCGCTCAGGCCCAGCCGTCTGCCAATAGACCAGACCAGCAGCACATTAGTCAGATGAATAGATATATTGACGAACAGATAGCCGGCCGGACTATATTGACCCCAAGCGTAATTGAGCGCGTAGCTGACCAACACCAGAGGGCGATACATCGCCTTGTTTGGATCCACCGAAAACAGACCAGGCTCCGTAAAGAAAGCGCCTATATTGCCCAAGTCGCGCAGATGCGGATTGAAAACCAGTGAATGGAAGTCGTCGTAGTGAAAGCCCCCACCTAGTGCCTGGCCATAGACCAGCCAGACCCCCACGGTCAGGCCCACTGCGCGAGCAATCGGCAGGCCGCTCACGGCGCCCCCTCCAGCTGGGCAATCCACGCGCGCACCCGCCGCGCGCGCTCGTCGTCTGAACGCCATTGCCGCAAAAATGCGCGCAGCGTAACCAGCGCCGATTGGGGCTGCCCTCCCTGCATCTGCGCAACGCCCAAGCCATATAAGGCGCGGGCGTTGGTCCCGTCGGAAGCCAGTGCGTCCTGGAAGCGCTGGGCGGCCTCGCCGTAGCGCTGCAGATCGCCCAAGACCTCGCCCCACAGCACCAGTGTTTGTATGGCCCCGCCCGCCGCCGCCGCGCTTGCCAACACGCGTTCGGCTTCGCCTAAGCGACCGGCCGCGCGTTCGACCAACGCGAGTTGGTAAAGCCATCGATCATCCCGTCCCCCCGCCGCCATCTGCTCCTGCAGGAGTGCGCGCGCCCGATCATACTGTTGGGCGTTGCGCAGCGCCGCAACCAGATTGACAAAAACGGCCTGGCGCTGCGTTCCCGCACGCCCCAATGCCTCTTCGTAAGAGCGAACGCTCCGCTCCCAATCCCCCCTGTCGGCGTATATATTGCCCAGATTGTTGTAGGGCTCAGCCTGTTCCGGCTGGGCTTCAATGGCACGCACAAATGCGGCTTCCGCTTGTTCCAAACGACCACTGTCATACAGCAGCTGTCCGTAGTTATTCCACACGTCGCCGCGCTGCGGGTTGAGTTCCAGCGCGCGCGCGTAGTGGGTAAATGCCTGATCTATCTCTCCGAGCTCGGCGCAGGCAACGGCCAAATTCTGATGTATTTCTTCGTACGTTGGATAGACCGCAAGGGCCTTCCGATACGCGTCCTGGGCCCGACGCAGAGAAGCCATGCCCTCCGCTTTCCTACCTTCGGCGAGCATTTCTTTGCCGCGCAAATGGTAAATCGTCGCCGCGTTGTTATAGGCATCGCCGTGCCGGGGATCAATCGCTGCGGCGCGCCCATACGCGACTAGCGCCTCGTCCCATCGTCCATCTTCCTGCAGGGCCTTGCCCAGATTGTTCTGCACCGCGTGCATTTGCGGCGCCCTCTCGGCAGCGTCCGCCCACAGACTCAGTTCGTCTTGCCAGACTGCATTGCGCTGAATCGTAAGCCCTGCATAGAGTAGTACCGCGATCAGCCCTAGCGAAGTCGGCACGGAAGTACGACGCAAAACCCACCCCAACGCGAATGCCAGACCGGCCATCGGCAAGTACAAACGTCGCTCGTTAACCAACATATTGAGCGGCATGATAAAGGTGGGCGCGAGGACCAAGCCGGCCCACAGCATAGACCAGCCCACGGGCGTGCGCCATCCACGCCAGCCGATATATAGCATACTCAGGACCAGCGCCAAACCCAGGCAAACGGCTGGGTCAGCAAGTCCTGACGAAGTGAAAAATTGGTGATGCACATTGAGCTTTACCGGCATAAAAGCCAAGTAGAGGTAATAGGCCGGTGCTTTGAGCTGCGTCCATAGCTGCACCGCCAGGGGGCGCACCGGAGCAGCGAGCGAATCGCCGATAAAACGATTTAGATAGACGATGACCGCATAGCAGAGAGCCACTGCACCATAGGGAGCCCAGACCCGCACGCGCAGTGCTCGCCCCTGCCCCCAATCCCACGCTAGGGCGGCCAGCGGCGCGCTGATCGCCACGGATTTAGCCAGCAGCGCGCCGCCGTATGCACCGATAGCGGCCGAGCTCCCCCCCCTAACTACGCGCCCATGGGCGGCCAGAACCAGCAAGTATAAACAAGCCGCCAACGACTCCGATCGGCTGCTGACGTAGTTGACCAACTCCGTTGCCAGCGGATGAACGGCAAAGAGCATCCCGGCGACCCAACCGGCGCGCGCGCTGACCAACATTCTTTCGGCCAGCAGAGCGACGAGCACGCTCACCAAGACGTGTAAGAGCAGGTTGACCAACAGATATCCCCAGGGCTCATACCCTCCGACCGCGTAGTTGAATGCGTAGGTCAGCAGGAGCAGCGGGCGATACATGCTCTTTTCGGGATCGCCGGAAAACATATCGGGATCGGCAAAAAAAGCCGGCACGTTGGCCAACGAGCGCAGGTGGGGATTGTCGACAATCGAGTGGAAGTCGTCGTAGTGAAACGATCCGCTCAGCGCATTGGCATAGAGCAGACCACACACGGCGGCGATGCACAGGGCCCTATTCACCGAGCACCTCGCGCAGTGCAGCAATCTTCGCCTGCAAATATGGACCCTTGTCAGCAGTGAGCACCCGCGCCCGCTCGTAGGCTGAAAGAGCATCCCGGGTTTGGCCAGCACGCTCCAGCGCGCTGGCCATATTCAACCAAGCACCACCGTATTGTGGATCGATATCCACCGCCTTGGAATAGGCTTCCAACGCCTCCGTGCTCTTACCCAGCATCGCGTAGGCATTGCCCAGGTTAACCTGCGTCTGCGCGTCGTTTGGGGCCAGCGCCCGCGCGCGCAGGTGGTGCTCAAGGGCCTGCTCTGGACGCTCTAACACCTGATAGGTATTGCCTAAGTTGTTGTGCGCCCCACTGTCATCGGGCATTAGGTTCACGGCGCGCTGGTAGGCACTCAAGCTTTCCTGCCAGCGCCCTCCCATGCGCAGCGCCTCACCCAAGCCCAACCACATGGGGCCGTCCGTTGGGTCGAGTGCCACCCCGCGCTCAAACAGGGCGATCGCGCGCTCGGTCTGATCGACTTCCATATATGCGGCCCCCAGGCGCCGGTGCAGCGGGGCAAAGCCGGGGTCCCGTCGCAGGGCGTGCTCGTAGGCCCTAATCGCACCGGCAAACTGCCCGCGCTCTTCCAGCGCTCCGCCCCAGTACATGTGGGGGCGCGCCATAAGCGGAGCGCGCTCAGCTGCCGACTGCCACAGCGCCAGTGGGCTAGCCCACACGGCATTGCGCTGCACGGTGGCCGCCGCCATGCCCACGGCGATCACCAACGCTGCCGCTTCGATCGCGCTGCGCTGGGACGACCAGCACTGCACGAGGCGGTTGAGCGCATAGCCCAGCGCATAGAAAAGGGCCACGCCCGGCAAGTACAGCCTGTGCTCGTTGACCAATACGTTTAAGGGCACGAGCGACGATGGCGCCAGAACGAACAGAAACCAGGCGAGAAAAAAGGTCGGAGCTGGATGCCCGTGCCGATAGCGCCAGGCCAGTAGCGTCAGCGACAGCACGAACAGAAGCGCCAACGCGGCAATTGGGTCGAGCGGAGTGTCGGAAATGAGAAATTGGTGATCAATGCTCTGCCCGCTAGGCCATAGCACCATTTTGATGTAGAAAACAAGGGCTTTTACCTGAGTCCACACCTGCTCGTCGTAGGAGCGCACGGGCTCGCCCACCGTCGCGCGAGCGAGGAATTTCCATACGACGGCTAGATAGGCCAGAGCAACCCCAGCGAGTGCAGCAAACAGCGCCGGCAGTCCTGAGCGACGAGCACCGACAAGCCACGCATGCGCGAGAAGCACGGCAGGCAGGACAATCGCAATGGATTTGCCCAAGAGCGCACAGGCGTAGGCAAGCGCAATACAGGCAACCCAGCGTTCGACGCGCCAATGCGTCTGTAGATAGATCCAAAAAGCAAGGAGAAAAAACAGCGCCGCCATAATTTCAGAGCGGCTGCTGATGTAATTGAGCGACTCGCTGTTTATCGGATGGATAGCAAAGAGGCAGGCGGCCCACCAGGCGCCCCGACTCGTTCCGAGTAGCACGCGCCCTATCGCTGCAACCAAACCAACGCAGCCTAAATGCAGCAGCAGCGAGAGCAGGTGATAGCTCCAGGTTTCGTATCCGCTTAGGGCGTAGTTTAGCGCAAACGAGGCCAATAAGAGGGGACGGTACATGGCATTTTGCGGCTCGGCAGAAAAGGCCGTTGGATCGGTAAAGAAGGACGGCACCTCGGCCAGCGAACGCAGTCGTTCGTTTTCGACGATGGAATGGAAATCGTCGTAGTGAAACGGATTGTCAATGGCATTGGCATAAACGGCACAGGTTAGTATGCACAACAGTGCCCACCCCCTACCGGCCGATGTGGCTGCCCAATCCATTCGCCCCATTGCCATATGTGTCCTATTTTTCCTCACCCGGCAAACGCGCCAAACGCTGGGCGATGGCACTTGCCGTCGTCTCGGAGCCCGTCCAATGGCGCAAGAAAGCCGCATAGTGCGCTCGTGCCGTTATCCCATCTCCCTGCCCCTCGTACAGGGCCCCCATCTTGGCATAGGGCGGCGCATAGCCCGGGTCGAGTTCCACCGCTCGCCCGTAGTGCTCGAGCGCTTCTCTCGAGCGGCCCAACCCTTCCATTGCACCGCCCAAATTATAGTGGATTCGCGCTGTTTCACCGGCCAACACAAGCGCTTTTTTTAGCGCCCCTGCGGCCGCGGCATAGTCCCCCATACGGAGGAAGTTCGTGCCCATATTGTTGTGCAGTTCAGCGCGGTTTCCTCCCCCATCCAGCGCATGTGCATAGAGCGCGTTGGCTTCCTCCAGTCGTCCCCCCTCGCTGTAAAGGGTCGCCAGGTTGATCTGCGCATCGACATAGTATGGCCAGATATCCAAGGCCTGCCGGTAGGCGCCCTCCGCGCGTTCGTCATCGCCCATCTGTCGATATACATTGCCCGCGTTATTGTATGCCGGAGCGTGTTCGCCATCGATTTGCAGCGCCCTCTGGTAGGATGCCAGCGCGCCCGGCAAATCTCCGCGCGTCCGTAACTCCACGCCGATTTTTACGTGCGGCCGCACCATGAGGGGCGCCTTGTCGCGCGCATCGTTCCACAGGGTCCACTCGCTCTGCCATACTGCGCTGCGCTGCGCTGCCAGCGCGCCCAATACACAGGCTATAGCAACCGCTACTGCTCCCTTTGCCCGCTGCGACCAGCGCAGAGGTAGCAGCACTGCCAGCGCCGTTAGGGCGACGAGCGGCAGATAGAGCCGTCGCTCGTTAACCAGCATATTGAGCGGCACCACCAGCGTCGGCAGCAGCGCCAAAAGGGCCCAGCCGGCATAGAAAAAGGCGCGACGCTGATGGCCCCACAGCCAGCCCCCACCTATAACGCCGACCGATAGGACACACACCGCACTGAGCCAAGGGACCAGCCCATGCCAGTCGCGCACAAAAAATTGGTGCTCGACCGACTGGCCCTGTAATCCCATCACCAATTTGACATAGTAGGGCAGCGCCAAGGCCTGCGTCGCTGTCTGCTGTGCAAAGGAGCGCACCGGCGCGTCGATCAACGCCTCGCTGACTACGGCTTGCGTACCCCACACGTAGACGACCAACCCCATCGCAAACCCGGCTAAGCGCTGCCAGCGCATCCCTCTCATATCACCGCGCAGATTCCATTCGGCTAAAACGAGCACGACAGGCAACACCGCGGCACTGGCCTTGGCCATAAGGGCCAAGGCGAAGAGCCCCAGCGACCCCAGCACGGCGGCCCTATTATCGCACAGATAGAGCGCTACGGCACCGACGGAAAACAGCGCAGCCAGCGATTCGGAGCGCGCGCTGACGTAGTTGACCGGCTCTGCGACCACCGGATGCAGCCCAAACAGCAAAACGGCCAGGGCCGCACGGACTGCATCTAAGCCCATATTTCGATGACACAGGAAGGCCACCGCCACCACACCCAGGTGCAGCAACCAATTGACCATTAAGAAAGCAGCCGGTTCGTAGCCGTGCCAACGATAGGTAAACGCATAGCTCAGCAGTACGAGCGGCCGATACATCTGGCTGCCTTCGTTGCGCGAAAAGGTTTGCGAATCAGTGAAGTAATCGAAGGCGTAGCCTAGGTCGCGGACGTGCGGATTGGCCAGCAGCGAGTGCTCGTCGTCAAAGTGAAATGCCCCATCTATCGCGCCGGCGTAGGCCCAGCCGACAACGCAGAGCACGGCCAATAACAGAGCGCCGTCGCGGCGGTATGCGCTCAGCTCAACGGCCATCAAAAAACTGGCGAAACCACAGCTCGAGTGATAACAGGCCCCACACCGTGCGCCCAAAGGGCTTTTCGCTGCGCACGCTGCGCTCGACGTTCGCCATATCGAAAAATCCGCGCGCGCGCGTGCGCTGGCCCAGCAGGATATCTTCTACGTACTCCTTCAATTCGCCGCCAAACCATTCGTAAATGGGCACCGGAAAACCCATCTTGTCCTTGCGATCGACGATGGCGTCCGGCACCACGCCGCGCACCGCCTCCTTTAGCAGGTGTTTAGGCCGCCCAGCGGCAAAGCGCACAGAAGCGGGCTGGGCCAGGGCATACTCGACGATGCGATAGTCGAGCAGCGGAAGGCGCGATTCGAGCGAGGCAGCCATACTCGTCCGGTCTTCAAGGTGCAGCAGCGATTGCAGGTGATTCTTTATATCAATGTATAGCATGCGATCGATGAGATGGTCGCTCTGCACGCCGTCAAACTCGGCGCAAAAGGCCTCGGGCGTTGAATAGCTGCCGCGGCGCCAGCTATCGTCGGCGAGGATACCCTCCATATCCTGCGAACGCTGCAACAGCCGGTAATAGCGCGCCCCCGGAGCGGCAAAGAGATCGCTAGCAAAGAGCTTTTGCATGGTCGGCTCAAACCCGCGAAGGTAGGTCAGACTGCCTTCAATATGGCTCAGCGACTCCTCTCCAACTAGGGGAGCTTCGCCGTAAATAGCCTTTTGCAGGCAGCTTTCCACATAGCCAATCAAGTAGCGCGTATAGCCGCAAAAAAGCTCGTCGCCCCCCTGTCCGCCCAGCACAACTTTAACGTGTTGAGCCGCCAGTTTGGAAAGAAAGTACTGTGGAAAGACGGCAGCCCCGGCGACCGGTTCATCGAGGTAGTAAACCATGTCGGCGAAGCTATGAGCTAGGTCGGTCGCTGAGGGAAATACCTGGTGATACTGCGCTCCCAGCGACTCGGCAACGATGCGGGCATAGCGCGATTCGTCGTAGCGCTCGGCCGCGGTGAAGCCCCCGGTGAAAACGGATAGCGGTGCGTCGAGCTGGGGAGCGGCTAAACAGGCGATGGCGCTTGAATCCAACCCCCCGCTTAGATGTGTGCCCACCGGCACGTCGCTGCGCAGCCGCAGCCGCACCGCGTCGCGCAGCAGTTCTAAAAGCTCATCGGCCTGTCCAGGGCACTCGGCCGGCCTAAAGCTGAGGTCCCAGTAGGTTTCAATCGCGAGCGTTCCATCGCACCACGTCAGACACTCCCCCGGCAGCAGGCGCTTTATTCCCCTAAACAGGGTTTTATTCCCCAAACAGTACTGCAGATCTATATAATCCTGCAGTGCATCGTAGTCGACTTCCGCGCGCACCTGCGGATGCTGGAGCAGCGCCTTGACCTCGGAGGCAAAGAGCAGCGCATCGTCCGTATGCGCGTAGTAAAAGGGCTTGATACCCAAGCGGTCGCGCGCGGCAAAGAGCCGGCGCTGCGGGCCGTCCCAGATGGCAAAGGAAAACATGCCGTTAAGACGCTGCAGGCAATCTCTACCATCGCGCTGATACATCTGCAGCAGCACTTCCGTGTCGGAGCGCGATACGGCCTGGTAGCCGTCCGCACTGAGCTCTTCGCGCAGTTCTAGGTAATTGTAAATCTCGCCGTTGTAGGTAATCCACAGACCCGATTCACCCACCGTCATCGGCTGATGCCCCCCGGCCAGGTCTATAATGCTGAGTCGCCGATGGCCCAGGCCTACGCCCTGCCCCAACCAAATACCGCTGTCGTCGGGGCCCCGGTAGTGCATCGTATCGGCCATAGCGCGCAGCAGCGTTTCGTCGACGGGCCGGTCCCAATCTCTGTGTGCGATCCCAGCAATTCCACACATGCGCTCTATCCTCTATTGGGCAACGCCCAGACGGCTTGCCGCCGCTCGAGCGCGGGCAGCAAACTCGCGATACTGGACATTTTCATCGTAGTCCTCTGCCGCGCGCAAGAGTTCGTAAGCCTTCCAATACGATTGACCGGATTCAACCCTCGCTCCCTGCACTTCGAGTAGATGCGCAAGATTAAACCACGCTTGTGGCTGCTGCGGATCAATGGCCAGCGCTTGGCGATAGCCTCTCAAGGCCTGTTCCACTTCGCCTAGCCCCTCTTTCCCCTGAGCCCAATTGTTGTGCGCCATGGCAAAATTTGGATTTAGCTCTAGGGCGCGCTCATAGCTTTTTACCGCACCCACCGCATCGCCTTTGGCCAGCTGTATATTGCCCAAATTGTAATGCGCTCCGGCCAACCAGGACTGTGCGCCGATAGCCCGCTCATAGGCCTGCTGCGCCGCATCTAACCGCCCCATTTGATGCTCTATATTGCCCAACTCGACCCAAGCATCGGCAAAATCAGGTGATTGCCGAAGCGCCTCTTCGAGCTGCGCGTGGGCATCGTCCCATCGCCCATCGCGCCCGTAGGCCAGTGCCAAATTCACCCGTGCACGCGGCTGTATAGCGCCTTCGCGCAGTGCATCCTCCCAAAGGGAGATATCGCTCGCCCACACTCCATTGCGCACAGACACAAGGACGACAAAGAAAACGGCGACCGCAGCCAGCACCGCACCAGCAGCAACAGCCCGTCGTTGCAAAAAAACCCACAGGGACCATCCCATAACCAGCATCAGCCCTACACTTGCCAAGTAGATGCGCCGTTCACTCACCATAATGTTGAGCGGAATAAAGGCGTAGGGAGCAAGCGCTATAAACCACCAAAGCAGCCCCATCCCCAACCAACGCCGGTAGTTATAGATCCCAATAGCAAAGAGCGAAAGCAGCAGCCCTCCTGCACAGAGGACGGCGATATCACCGAAACTCCGCGCTTCCACAAAAAGGTGGTCGACGCTCAGGTGCACGGGCACTACGGCCATCCACAGCGCGTAGACCCATGCCTTGACCTGGGTCCACGCATTAACGTCAAAGGTGCGGGGTGCCTTGGCCAGGGAGCTAGAAAGAAAGCGATTGGCGAAAATCACTCCGATATAGACCAACGCTAGTGCACCCATTCCAGCAAAGAGGCCCCAATAGTCGTGTATACGCCGGCGCCAATCCCCGCCAAGGCCGAGTAAAGCCAATCCCGGCAGGACGATAGCCACCGACTTGACCAACAGCCCACAGAGATAGGGCGCCAACACCTTCCAACTTCTGGCCCCGGCACCGGCTGGGATGCACTGCAGCGCCAAGAGGACAAAAAAGGCCGATAGCATATCGGAGCGGCTGCTGATGTAATTAACCGGCTCAGCGGCGAGCGGATGCAGGAGAAACATTCCTCCAACCACATACGCCATGCCCCGCTTACCGCCCCACACCCACACCATTCGCCACGCGAGGAACGCACAAGAGACGTGCAGCACCAGGTTGAATAGGCGATAACCCCCCACCCACTCGCCGTGCAGGGCATAGTTCAGGGCATACGAGCACAGCAGCAGCGGACGGAACATCGTCCCCGCGCGCTCGCTGGAAAAGGTGTGTAGATCCACAAAGAAGGTTGGTATATTTGCCAGCGAGCGAATATGCGGGTTGTGGCGAATGGAGTGCAGGTCGTCATAGTGAAAGGGATTGTTGAGTGCACCCCAATAGAGGCCGCCCCCTACGAGGGCCATCACGATAAATGTTCTGCCCGACAGATCCCTCACCTTTGCTCTTTGCGTTCCTCTAACGCACGCAGTCGTTTGAGCATCTCAGCTCCACGATCGCTGTTCGGGTCGAGCTCGACCAGCCCGCGATACGCCCTGCGCAGGCCCTCCTCGTCGCCCAAGCGCTCATAGGCCTGGACTAGCGCCATATAGGTCTGCACCATGGGCCGTTCACGCAGGGAGCGTTCCAGCAGCTCAGCTGCCCTGTCCAATTCCCCCCGAACTAGGGCAAGTAACCCCTGTTTTTGCAGGGCCATAGCCCCCGCCCGTTCGCGATCTGCTCGCAGGGCAAGGGTTCCCTCTAAGCTTGCTTTTGCCGGAGCGTAGTCTGGGTCGATCTGCAGCGCTCGTTCGTAAGCTGCAACCGATTCGTCCAGCTGCTCCATAGCCAGGTAGGCTGCCCCCATATTGTTGTATACCGCCACCATATCGCCCCCACTGAGCACGCGTGGATTGACGGACAGCGCACGCGCGTAGTGCTGCAGCGCCTCTCTATTGCGACCGCTCTCACGCAGCGCGTTGCCCATGTAAATGTGCGGCCGTGGCATCTGCGGCGACTGTGCTAACGCTGCACCCCAGAGTGCTTCCGGGCTGCGCCACTGTTCCGTCCGCCGCATGTCCAATCCCGCATAGACCAGAAGCCACAGTACCACGCAAACGGCCCCCCAACGAGCGTTGCGCATCAGGCTCTGCATCGCCACAGCAATGGCCAGAGCGAAAGCCGCCGAGGGGATATAGAGACGATGCTCGTTGACCAACACGTTAAGCGGCACAAAAAACGTCGGCGCCAGCACCAGCAAGAACCACAGCGCCATGCCGCGCGCCAGCGGTCCCCTGCGCCAAATAACGACAAGAGCAGCCAGCAACAGCGCGGCACTTAGAGCAACAGCCCACTCCCATCGGCCTAGGAAAAACTGGTGCTCGACGTTGAGCTCCCAGGGAAAGGCCAACAGTTTGACATAGTAGACCAGGGCCTTGGTCTGGGTCGCCCACTGCGACCCCATATCGCGCACCGGCGCATCGACCAACGCGGTCTGCAGCATGCCGCGCATGCCAGCCACATATACGATACCAATGAGGAGAAAGGGAGAGAGACGCGCCGTCAGGGTGCGTAGAGACGGCAACGGTCCGCGCAGAAGCCACTCGCAGAGGACCAACAGCGGCACCAACATTACGGCCACTGATTTGCACAGCAGCGCGCCGACAAAGGCCAGGAGAGAGAGGCCATAGAGAAGCAGTCGAAAACGCGTTGCACGGTGAGCCCGGATGTAGGCGATACAGCTGCTCAGAAAAAACGCCGCACACAGCGATTCTGAACGGCTGCTTATATAATTGACGACCTCGCTGTTTACCGGATGTAGCGCAAAGATGAGTCCGGCCAATATGGGCACCAGCAGCCCGCCCAACAGCATCCGCCCCAACGTGACCAACAGCGCACTATTCAACGCGTGAACGCCAATGTTAACCCAATGATACGATTGGACTTGCAATTTGTCCAAGCCATAGTTGAGCGCATAGCTGACCAGCACCAGCGGCCGATACATCGCCGAGCGCGGGTCGGCGGTGAAATAGTCGGGGCGCACAAAAAAGGCGGGGATGTTTTCTAGGGTACGGATGTGTGGATTGTCACGTATAGAATGCAGGTCGTCGTAGTGGAAGGGGTTATTCAGACTTTGACCGTAGGCCGCCAATAGCACAACAAAAAGAACGATGAACACTCCTACCCAGTGCTTCCAACCCAGCTGTCCTGAGAAAAGAGTGTTGTTAGTTGCTACCGCATTATTGAATAAATCGGTTAGCATCGTCAAGTAGATCTTCGAGCGCTCCCTGGCGCTGTGAGATGATCGCATCGTAGAGCATTGCTTCGCGCTCTTCCATTCGATCTCCAGCCAATTGGCGCGCACGATCGCGCGCAAGGGACCCAAGTCGCCTGGCTTCAACTGGATCGTTAAGCAATTTTTCGAACGCGGCAGCAAAGGCCTCGGGAGTCTTCTCAGCGATTAAACCGGTCTCTCCAATGAGTTCGGGGATTGGCTCCGTATCACAGGCTACAATCGGCAAACCAGCTGCCATGGCTTCTAATATCGGAATGCAAAATCCCTCGTAGTGCGTAGCCATAGCAAATATATCTGCCTCGTGGTAGTGCTCGTGGATTTCGCGATTCGGCACCATGGGTATGAATGTCACGCGTTCTTCCATCCCCAGCGAGCGAACCAATTTGTGCAGACTGTCCTGCAATTCTCCCTGGCCGATGAGTTTCAACTTGATAGGTAAATCAACCAGTGCCTCTATAATGCATTCCGGATATTTTTGGCGATCTAGTCGCATAACGGAAAGGACCGTGGGCAACTCGTCGGTCTTGCGATAAGATCGCTCATGGAGGAATTGCTCCATGTAGACTTTGTTATAGACTGTAAACGTATTTTTAGCCCCATGTCGCTGCGCATAGTTGTGCAAGTAGTTACTGACGCATATCACTACCGTTGCGTTGCTTAGCGTGTAATTCTCCAACGGCTTGACCATCCGTAAAATCGGACGTCGATCGTAAGATCGCTGCGCATCGCGGTCGTTATGTACAGACACAACGCAGGGAATACCCAAAGATTTGCC
>JAYPJE010000006.1:75374-114567 GCA_038128265.1 Gemmatimonadota bacterium | reverse complement strand
CGATGGCGACGGTGCGCTCGACTTGGCTCCGGATCCGGAGGGTATAGACGAGGGTGGGGCGGATGAGGATGAGGACCGGCAGCGCATCACTACGCTGACATTGGCTGAGATCTATGCTATACAGGGGTTGAATCAGAAAGCGATAGAGACGTATCGCGACCTGTTAGAGCAGGATCCGGAAAACGATTTTATCCGGCGCAAACTGCAGGAATTGGAAAACAACAGCGGCAAGAAATAGCCGAGAGAAAGAGGACTCTTTACAATGGCAGACACGACGGACTTTCGCAATGGTTTTTGCATGCTCATCGACGGAGATATTTTTTCCATCGCCGAGTTTCAGCACGTAAAACCCGGCAAGGGAAGCGCTTTTGTGCGCACCAAGCTCAAGAACATGCATACGGGTGCCGTGTTGGATCGCACGTTTCGCTCGGGAGACAAGGTCGAAGAGGTGCGTTTGGAAAAGCGCGAGATGCAGTATCTGTACGCGGAGGGCGAAACGTACAACTTTATGGATTTGGACACCTACGACCAGATGGGTATATCGGCCGAAATGCTCGGTAGGTCGGCCAAGCTGCTCAAAGAGAGCGAAAATGCCTATGTGCTCATTGCCCGCGACGCGCCCATCGGTGTAGATCTGCCCAACTTCGTATTTCTCGAGGTTGCGCATACCGAACCCGGCGTGAAGGGCGACACGGCCACAGGAGCGACTAAAGCGGCAACCCTTGAGACGGGGTATCAGGTTCAGGTGCCGCTCTTCGTCAACCAGGGAGACAAGCTGAAAATTGACACGCGTACGGGCGAATACGTAGAGCGAGTCTAAGTCGGTTCAACGAGAGGGAGTTTGCAGTGAGAGAGGACAAATTAAAGCGGATTCTGGCGCTATTCGAAGACAGTGGTATTGAAGAGCTAGAGGTCGAGTATGGCTTTTGGCGCGGCACGAGGCTGCGCATCAGTCGACGCAAAACGGTCGATGTGGTAGCGGCTCCAGCAGTTGCCGCTGCGCCTCCAGCCGCGAGTGCAGCGCCCGCAGAAGCGGCCGCAGACAGCGCCGCTCCTGCAGCGCCTGCACCGCCCGTCGACGATGGCCTGCATCAGGTTTTCTCGCCTATGGTCGGCACGTTTTACAGAGCCTCGTCCCCCGAATCAGACCCATTTGTGCAGGAGGGTGCGACCGTCAAAAAGGGGCAGACGCTGTGCATAATCGAGGCGATGAAAATCATGAACGAGATACCGGTCGATGTGGCGGGGCAGGTGGTCGAGATTCTCGTCGAGAACGGGCAGCCGGTCGAGTATAACCAGCCGTTGTTCAAGGTCCGCGCGGACTGATGCGGACGGATCATACACATGTTTAACAAAGTCCTCATAGCCGATCGCGGCGAGATTGCCCTACGCGTTATTCGCGCCTGCAAAGATATGGGCATTGATACCGTAGCGATTCACTCCCAAGCCGACACGCATGCGTCCCACGTGCTCTTTGCCGACGAAGACGTGTGCATTGGGCCGCCGGCGGGCAAAGATAGTTACCGCAACTACGCCAATATTATCAGCGCAGCCGAGTTGACAAACGCCGACGCAATCCACCCAGGATACGGGCCGCTGGCTGAGAATGCCGAGTTTGCCGAACTATGCCAGCAGTGCGGCATAAAGTTTATTGGTCCCCCCGTCGACGCCATTCGGCGCATGGGAGACAAGTCGCTGGCGCGCCAGACCATGAAAGATGCGGGCGTGCCCGTGGTGCCTGGTAGCGAGGGCGAGCTGCAGTCTCTTGACGAAGCGCGCGAATGGGCCGAGAAGGTGGGTTTTCCGCTGCGCCTGAAGGCTTCTGCCGGCGGCGGTGGACGCGGGATGCGCATCGTGCGCTCGATGGACGAATTGGAAGACGCTTGGAAAATGGCGCGGATGGAAGCGCGCGGTGCGTTTACCAGCGATGCCGTTTACATGGAGCGCTCAATCGAGCGTGCCCGCCATATAGAGATCCAGGTACTCGGTGACGAGCACGGTAACATCGTTCACCTATTTGAGCGCGAATGCTCTATTCAGCGCCGCAATCAGAAGCTATTGGAAGAAAGCCCATCGCCGGTGGTCGACGAGGATATGCGTCGGCGCTTGGGCGAGGCGGCGGTAGCCGGTGCACGCAGCGTCGGTTACTACAGCGCGGGCACGATTGAATATATCGTTGACGAAGATCTCAATTTCTACTTTATGGAGATGAACACGCGCATCCAAGTGGAGCATCCGGTGACGGAAACGGTGACCGGCATCGACCTGGTGCGCGAGCAAATACGCATTGCCGCCGGCGAGGAATTGGGGTACGGGCAAGAGGATTTACGCCTGATTGGACACGCTATAGAGTGCCGCATCAACTCAGAGGACCCGGCGCAAAACTTCATGCCTTCGTCCGGTAAAATAACTGCGCTGCACCAGCCGGGAGGCCCCGGCGTGCGCATCGACAGTCACATATACCAGGGATATGACATGCCGCCCTATTACGATTCGCTGCTGGCCAAGCTGATCGTCAACGGCCGCAATCGCACAGAGGCGCTGGCCCGACTGCGTCGTGCACTGGCAGAGTACACCGTTGAAGGCGTGTCGACGACCATTCCGTTCCACCGTGCTTTAATCGACGAAGAAAATTTCATTGCCGGTCGCTTTAATACCGACTACGTAGCCAGTACCCCACTAGATCTCAATGCGAATTCGCCTGCACCCTCTCAGGAGTAAGAAGCTATGAGCACATCTAAGGTACCAGAAAACCTGTCCTACAGTGAGAGCCACGAATGGATACAGGTCGACAGCGATATCGCCACGATTGGCATTACCGATTTTGCCCAGTCCGAGCTGGGGGATATCGTTTTCGTCGAACTGCCAGAGGTCGGCGAATACGCCAAAACGGGTGAGACGTTTGGTACGGTTGAAGCCGTCAAGACCGTTGAGGACCTTATTGCACCACTAACCGGCGAAGTGCTCGAGGCCAACGAGACGCTCGAAGACGATGCCGAGCAGATCAATTCCGATCCCTACGGTGCGGGATGGATGATAAAAATTCGCATAGAAAACGAAGAAGAACTCGAAAATCTGCTTAGCGCAGACGAGTATTCGGATATGCTCGACGGTAGCTGAACGCCCGCCTCAATCTTGACTTTGCACTATATATAACGTAGTTATATAGCTCTGTTATGCTGGGCGGTTCTGCTCCGACCCACCGGTGCGCTGGGCCGCTGTAACTGGGGTCATGCGATTGCTGGACGACAGTGTACTGGTTTTAAACCAGAACTACGAACCGCTGAGCGTGTGCAGTGTGCGTCGCGCACTGCTGCTTATCTTGCGGGGCCGTGCCGAGGCGGTAGAGAAGTTAGAAGACGTGGTGCGATCGGTGTCTCAGGAGTTTTCCGTGCCCAGCGTCGTCCGTTTAGAGCGCTATATCAACGCTCCTAGGCGCAACGTCGTGCTGTCGAAGCGCAATATTTTCAAGCGCGATCGCTTTGAGTGTCAGTACTGCGGCAAGCGCGACGCCAAGCTGACGATTGACCACGTGGTGCCGCGCACCAAAGGCGGGCCTTCGACCTGGGAAAATATGGTCTGTGCCTGTGCTGGATGCAACAACAAGAAGGGCGAGCAGAGGCCGGAACAGGTCGGTTTGAAGCTGCGGACCCAGCCCAAACGTCCCAACAGCGTCAGCTTTATGCGCAACGCAATGGGATCTGGCCAACAGCGCTGGAAACCATACTTATTTGTCGATTAAAGAGGCGGCATGCCGACGCGCGGACCTCCCGCCGCAGCGCCGGACGAACTTCGAGCGAGCATGGCTATCGATATATTGCAGACGGAAGACGAGCAAGACTCGGCGCTATACGAGGTTAAGCTAGATGTTTTTGAAGGTCCGATGGACCTGCTGCTCTACCTCATACGCAAAGACGAGCTCGATATCTACGATATTCCAATTGCCCATATAACAAATCAGTACCTGGGATTTCTGGAGCAGATCCACCTGCTCGATATCGAACAGGCCAGCGACTTCATCCTAATGGCAGCTACCTTGATGCGCATCAAGTCGCAGATGATGCTGCCGCGCGAAGAAGGAGTGGATGGCGTCGAAGAGGGCGACCCGCGCGAAGAGTTGATGCGTCGCCTGTTGGAATATCAGCAGTTTAAGGAGGTGGCCGATTGGCTGGGCGTGCAGAAAGACGCGCGCCGCGACGTGTTTCTGCGCCAGGCGGGACTGGGTGAAAATGATTTAGACGATGGCAGTGCGCCGACGCTCAAACCAGTTTCGCTCTTTGATCTGCTCAAAGTCTACAAGCACGTATTGGATACGGTGCCGCGCACGCTTGTGCACCAAATCGTCGAAGAAAACGTCTCGGTTGCAGAGTGCATCGAATTTATTATTGCCGCCTTGGAACAGCGCTCGCGCGTGCGGTTTATAGAGCTGGTAGAAGGGCGCGGTCGCGAGGGTATGGTCGCTACGTTTATCGGTGTCTTGGAGTTGCTTAAAGCACAGCGCATTCGCGTGCAGCAGGCACAGCCATTTGACGATATATGGATCGAAGAGCAAGAGCAGCGTGCGGTTTCGCAGCTGTTGGCAGCAGACGGTCCCGCCGAGCACTCGCAAGAAGCGCCACTCGATAGCGGAGACCGTGGTGCGAGTGGAGGAGAGCAAGCGCGTTGAGCGAAGAGCGTTCTGTCGTCCCAGAAAAGGCTCGTGCCATTATTGAAGCCGTTTTGCTGACGGCCGATGCGCCGGTGACGCCGGGGCGTCTGGTTGCCCTCTTGGACGAGTACAACGGGCGCGATATTCGCGAGCTGATCGATGCGCTCAACGCCGCATACGCCGAGGGCGAGCACGGCTTTTCGATCATAGAGATTGCCGGTGGCTTTCAGCTGGCAACGCGGCAGGATTGCGGCCCTTGGTTGCGCAAGTTTCACAACGACCCCAACCAGATTCGCCTGTCTCAGGCCGCTCTCGAAGCGCTGGCGATCGTCGCCTTCAAGCAGCCGGTAACTCGCGTGGAGGTCGACACGATTCGCGGCGTTAATTCGGGCGGCGTCATGCAGACGCTTATGGAGCTTTCGATGATTCGCATCGTCGGTCGCTCAGAAGGTATTGGCAAGCCCATGCTCTTCGGCACGACGCGTGAGTTTCTGGTGCACTTTGGCCTGAAGACGCTGGCCGACTTGCCCAAGCCCAGAGAGTTGGAAGAGCTGCTGGCTTCTGGTGAAGACAAGGCGGAAGCGCGCCAGCAAATGGCGATGGAGTTGCAGGGGTTGCAGGATCGCGCGGAGAGCGAGCGCGGCGGTGATATGGATGGCGATACCGAGGCTACAGTACCGGGCAACGCGTTGGATGGGGGTGGAGATTCCGCAATGGAATTGGAACGGGCCGAGGATAGCGGCGACGGCGAATCCATCGTGGCAGACGGGGATGGCGGAATCGCAGTGGAAGGGGAGCGCGCAGAGGATAGCGGCAACGCTGGCGAAGGCGATGGGAGCTGACGAATCGACGTATACGATGCGTCTCAACCGCTTTCTGGCGCGTTCGGGCGTCGCGTCGCGTCGCAAGAGCGATGCACTCATTGCCGGCGGTGCAGTGCGCGTCAACGGCGAGGTTGTCGACAATCTCGGCAGCAGCGTCGATCCGCAGCGCGATCAGGTGGAGTGCGAAGGAAAGCCCGTATCGCTGCCCGTGCAGTGCGAGTATCTGCTGCTCAACAAGCCGGCTGGCTACGTGGTGACGCGCAGCGATACGCATGGGCGCTCGACGGTATTTGACCTGCTGGGAACGCAGCGCCTTGGCACCATGCCGGTGGGGCGTTTGGACATGGACACGACGGGTCTTCTGCTGTGGACGGACGATGGCGAACTGGCTTTTCGCCTGCTGCATCCGCGCTACGTTGTCGACAAGGTCTACGAGGCCGTTGTGCACGGTCAGCCGAGCGAGGAAAAGCTGGAACTGCTTCGCCACGGCGTCGCCTTAGATGACGGTCTTACAGCACCGGCGCAGGCCGAGGTCGTCGGCTGCGAGGGGAGCGGCTATAAGCTGGCAGCGCGCGTGCGTCTGTGCATACACGAGGGGCGCAAGCGCCAGGTGCGCCGCATGTTGCGCACCGTCGGTCACCCGGTGCGCCACTTGACGCGGGTGGCTTTTGCTGGGCTAACGCTCGACGGGCTGAGTGAAGGGGAGTATCGCCCTCTGCGCGAGGCCGAAGTGAACGCCCTGCGCGCGCAGGTGGGGCTGTGATGGCATCCCGGCCACTCGTGATCGCCATTGACGGAGTCGTCGGTTCGGGTAAATCAACCACGGCGCGTCTCGTGGCCCGCGCTTTGGGCTATTGCCATCTCGATACGGGGGCGATGTACCGCGCCGTGGCGCTGGCCGCCCGTCGCAGCAGTGTCGAAGCGGATGACGAAGCGGCGCTAAAGCAGCTGTTGGATGAGATCGCCATTGATTTGCTGCCCTCTGATCGGGGCGTTGTTGTCTTGCTCGACGGAGAAGACGTCAGCGACGAGATTCGCCGACCCGAGGTGGCGCGCTGCGTGGGCGCTTTCGCCGACAGGCCGGTGGTGCGGCGCGCACTGGTGGCCCGCCAGCAAGAGCTGGGTTGCCGAGGCGGTATTGTCGCCGAGGGGCGCGATATGGGATCGGTGGTGTTCCCCGATGCCGAATTGAAAATTCGCATGGTCGCCGACCTCGACGAGCGCACGCGGCGTCGGCGCGAAGAGCTGGTTGCAAAGGGTATAGAGATGACCTTTGACGAGGTGCGCGCAGACATTGAAACGCGCGACCTCGAAGACGCTCGGCGAGACTATGGCGCAGCGGGCGCCGCTGCAGAATACGTCGAGTTGAATACGACGCATATGGGACTGGACGAGCAGGTAGACGCCGTTGTGGCGCTGGCTCGCCAGTGCGGTGCGCAGTGAGCATCGCATCCCAGAGAGAACACATGTAGCAATGCACCGGGCAATCCGGCTCGGTGCAAATCGACGCAGGTCTCCGACCTGCTTTAACCGCAGTATTTGAGGTGTTACAATGAGTGAAGAAACGTCCGTCGTCGACGCTCCGGAGACGCAGAAGCCAGTGTACGGCAATATCAGTGCCGAAGAGCTGGAGAAGCCGGAGTACAGCGAAGAGCAGATGAGTGAAATGATGGCTCTGTACGATGAGAGCATCTCCGGTATTCAGGAGGGCCAGATCGTCAAGGGAGCCATCGTGTCCGTCGGCGACAGCGAAGTGATGATCGACATCGGCTTCAAGTCGGAAGGCGCCGTGCCGCTGCGCGAGTTCAACGATCCATCCGCTATTGAGATTGGCCAGGAAATCGAGGTCTTCCTCGAAAATGTTGAGGATCAGGAGGGGCAGGTCGTCCTATCCAAGCAAAAGGCCGATTTTATGCGCGTCTGGGATTCGATCAAGGATGCGCACGATACGGGCAATACGGTGCAGGGTCGCTTGATGCGCCGCATCAAGGGGGGAATTGTTGTCGATCTCTTTGGCGTCGATGCCTTTTTGCCCGGTTCGCAAATCGATATTCGCCAGGTCAAGAATTTCGATCAGTTTCTCGGTCAGGAATTCCCCTTTAAGATCATCAAGCTCAACAAGGCGCGTCGCAACATCGTCGTCTCCCGTCGCGCGGTGCTCGAAGAAGAGCGCTCAAAGATGCGCGAAGAGATCGTCAAGGTCCTCGAAGAGGGACAGATTCGCGAAGGCGTGGTCAAAAACATCACCGACTTTGGCGCCTTTATCGATCTGGGTGGCGTCGACGGCCTGCTGCACATCACCGATATGTCGTGGGGGCGCGTCAGCCATCCCTCCGAGTTGGTTTCTATCGGTGACCGCATCAAGGTTAAGGTGCTCAACTACGATCGCGAGCGCGAGCGCATTTCGCTCGGTCTCAAGCAGCTGACGTCCCATCCGTGGGAAAGCATCGAGGATAAGTATCCGATCGATAGCCAGACGCGTGGCAAAGTCGTATCGATTACCGATTACGGTGCCTTTGTCGAATTGGAAGAGGGCATAGAAGGGCTAGTCCACATCTCTGAAATGTCGTGGACGCAGCACGTGCGCCATCCGTCAAAACTGGTCAATATTGGCGATACAGTCGAGGTCATGATTCTCAAGATTGACCAGGATAACCAGAAGATCTCGCTCGGTATGAAGCAGACCGAGGATGATCCCTGGGAGACGCTCGACGCCAAGTATCCGCCCAATACGCACTTGGAGGGTACGGTGCGCAGCTTGACCAACTTTGGTGCCTTTGTCGAAATCGAAGACAATATCGACGGCCTAGTGCACATCTCCGACATGTCGTGGACCCGGCGCATTCGCCAGGCTAGCGAGATGTTTAAAAAGGGCGACGTGATTCAGGTTGTAGTAACCGAGATCGACGTAAAGCGTCGCCGCATTTCGCTGAGTCACAAGATGTCCTTCGAGAATCCCTGGCCTCAGTTTGCCGAGAAATACGCCGTTGGCACGGAGACGCACGGCGTGGTTTCGCGCATTCTGGAGCGCGGCCTCGTCGTCTCTTTTGACGGCGATGTCGACGGTTTTGTGCCGCTGTCGCAGTTGGCGATCGATGGCATGCAGAATCCGCACCAGTGCTTCGCTGAAGAACAGGAGATACCGCTCAAGGTCATCGAGTTTGACGAGGAGCAGAAGAAGATTGTCCTCAGCGTACGCGACTACTTCCGCGACAAGGATGGAGCCGAGTACGATGCGTATCTCGAAGCGCATCCGATTGGCGAGTACACCGTTGACGAGAGTGCGGTTGACTCCGACGACGAGATGGAAAGCTGGGGCGATGCCCACGACGGCCAGTCCGCTGCCGGCGATCAAGACAGCTAGTACCGCGCGCTGAAGTAAAGTGGCATAGCGGAGCGTCGGGCGTGGCCCGGCGCTCCGTTTTTGCTCCTACAGAGCGCGCATCGCCCCGAACGTTTCCCCCTTTGGCTTACCTGAAGTAAAGTTCTATTTTATACTCCATTCACACCCAGCATTTGCCTACCTAGAACCGATAGATTTACGCGAGCACTATGTCCAAAAACAAACTCACGCCGGCGATGGAACAGTACATGCACTTTAAGCGCCTGCACGAGGACGCCATTCTGTTTTTTCGCATGGGCGATTTTTACGAAATGTTTTTTGACGATGCCAAGGAAGCAGCGCGACTGCTCGGTCTGACGCTGACTGCGCGCAACCACGGCAAGACGTCGGGCGATGTGCCGCTAGCCGGCGTGCCGCACCACGCGATGGAAAACTATCTGGCCAAGCTCGTTCAAATGGGGCGCAAGGTCGCCATCTGCGAGCAGGTAGAAGATCCCAAGCAGGCCAAGGGCGTCGTCCGGAGAGATGTAGTGCAGGTCGTATCCCCTGGCACTGCGCTGGCCGACTCAATGCTAGACCAGCAGCGCAACAATTTTCTCGTCGGATTGGCCCTGCAGGCCGGTTTAGTCGGCGTGGCCAGCGTCGATTTGTCGACCGGAGACTTTGTGCTCGACGAGGTGCCCGTTGAGGCGTTGGGCGATGTCCTACAGAGTTTGACCCCAGCGGAACTGCTCCTTTCCGAGGGGGCTGATAGTGCTTGGGTCGAGCAGCTACAGCGCCTGCTGCCGCGCGCGGCGCTAAGCCGCATCGAGGACTGGCATTTTGAGGTAGGGGCGGCGTGCGATATGCTCTACGAGCAGCTCAAAGTCCGTTCTTTGAAGGGTTTTGGCTGCGAGGACATGGAAGCAGGTCTGTGCGCCGGCGGTGCCGTTATTGCCTATCTGCGCGACAACCAGCGCGGCGCGGTCGAACACATCAATCGCCTACAGCGTCGCCGCCGCGAAGACTATGCGTTAGTCGATGCCACCGCTCAGCGCAACCTAGAGATCCTCGGCAATCAGCAGGACGGAGGCCGCAGCGGTTCACTGCTTGAAGTAGTCGACCATACCTGCACGCCAATGGGCGCGCGCCTGCTGCGCCTGTGGCTCATACAGCCGCTGAAAAAAGTGGCAGAAATAAACGGGCGACTCGACGCCGTAGAAGAAATGTACCGCGCCCGCTCCGTGCGCCGCGCCGTGCGTACTTTGCTGCAAGGAGTCGGTGATTTAGAGCGCCTCATGGCGCGCATTTGCTGCCAGCGCGCCAATGCCCGCGATCTAGTGGCCCTGGCGACTTCTCTGGAAAAGCTGCCCGCCGTGCGCTCTGAACTGGGTTCGGCCGAGGCGAGTGTGCTGGTCGAATTGCGCGATCGAGAGCTGCCCGACGTCGGCGCACTAGTCGACGTTATTCGCACTAGTTTGGTCGACGAACCGCCCGCCGTGCTGACGGAGGGAGGCCTGATTCGCGACGGTTTCAACGAGCGCGTCGACGAGCTGCGCCAGATCAGCCGCGGCGGCAAGGATCTGATTGCGCAGATTCAGCATCGCGAGCGCGAGCGCACGGGTATTTCTTCGCTGAAAATCGGCTTTAACCAGGTTTTCGGCTATTACATTGAAGTGAGCAAAGTAAACACCGAGCGCGTCCCGGAGGACTACATCCGCAAGCAGACGTTGACCAACGCGGAACGCTATATAACGCCCGAGCTAAAAGAGTACGAAGAGAAAGTGCTGGGTGCTGAAGATGCGCTCAAGGAGTTGGAGAGCAGCCTGTTTTTGGAGCTGCGCGACCGCGTGTCGGAGTGGACTACCCAAGTGCAGCGCATTGCACGCGCGCTGGCGCGCATAGATTTGCTGTGCTCTTTTGCCGAACTGGCTGAAGCTGAGCGCTATGTTCGGCCGCGCGTGGACGAGAGCGCGGCGATCGAAATTAGCGAGGGGCGCCATCCCGTCGTCGAGCGCCAGCTGCGCGCGGGGCGCTTCGTACCCAACGACGTCCGCATCGACGCCAACGCTGCACAAATCCTGCTCATCACGGGACCTAATATGGCTGGCAAGAGCACGATTATTCGCCAGATTGGCCTGATTGCCCTACTGGCACAGGTGGGATCGTTCGTCCCGGCAAAATCCGCACATATCGGCGTAGTAGATCGCATATTTACGCGCGTCGGAGCATCCGATAATCTGGTCGGCGGCGAGAGCACCTTCATGGTGGAAATGAACGAGGCGGCCAATATCCTCAACAACGTCGGCGAGCGCAGCCTAATCTTAATGGACGAGTTGGGGCGTGGAACGAGCACCTTTGACGGGTTGAGTATTGCCTGGTCAATTATCGAATATTTGCATCAGCACGCGCAGACGCGTCCGCGCACGCTCTTTGCCACCCACTACCACGAGATGACGGCGCTTGAGCAGCGCCTGCCGCGCGTGAAAAACTTCAATGTCGCCGTGCGCGAAGACGGCGATCGCGTGGTGTTTCTACATCGCCTTGCGCCGGGGCCGGCCGATCGTTCCTACGGCATCAACGTGGCGCAAATGGCCGGTATGCCGAATGACGTGGTGGCGCGTGCCAAGGAAATTCTAGCGCGCTTGGAAGGGGATCAGATCGACGTCGAGCAAATTGATGCGCGCGGCGATGTCTCGTCCTCTGAAGAACGGCACGCTGAAGAGGGCGCAGCGGCGGTGGTGCACGAGACCCATGAGGGGGGCGTCGAAGGCGGACAAAACGGCACGGCCGCCACTTCGCAGCTCGAACTATTTCCGCTGGCGATTGCTCCCTTTGTCGACGAGCTGAAGAATATGAATTTGGGCCAGATCACGCCCCTACAGGCGCTGATCAAGCTCAACGAGTGGCAGGAGTCGCTGCGCCGACAGACCTAGTGGATACAGCAGTGCGCCCGTGCGACATACCTCAAATGGGAAAGGAAGTTGCCATGCCTTCTCCGGCAGATCGCTTTACGCGCCTAGAGAAAATAGCCGTCTTTTTGATTGCCATGGGCGAATCGCGTGCGAGAGAGATATTGGCCGATTTCGATTTGGCGACTATTGAACAAATCAATGATACCATTGGCTTTTTGGGCGAGATAACGCCGCAGGAAAAAGCGGCGGTCATGATTGAGTTTGGCGATTTCTTTTACAAGGACAAGCCGCTGTCATCCAAACTGCACGACGCGCCCGCCAAAAAGCCCAAGGCCGCAGGGCAAAAAGGGAGCCCAATGGCATCGGCGCCGCAGAAGAAAAAGGCGCAGCAGGCGTCTGCGGCAAACGAGGCCAATTCGGCTTCTGAGCCGACGGCTGCCGAGCAGGCTGCTGCCGATGCACTGGACAAGCTCAAATCAAATGCGGGTAAAATAGACTGGAGTAAGGCGGGCTACGACTTTGGCGACGGCTTTAAGGGCGCGTCGGGCGAAGGGCGCCGCTAATCGGCGTCTGCCGTTGCCAGCAGGCCGACTTCCTGTGCTCGTTCGACGAGGGCGCGGCCGATAATGGCGAGAGTGCCCAGGGCGAGTCCGAGCTGCATCAATAAGTACGCTGTGTTCACATCATTCTCCATTCGCAGTTTGCGTTACCCGGTTCTTAGCAAAGCCTGCGCCAGAGTATCGCAAATCCCCCAAGTTGTTTAAATTCAGTGAGTAATACTTTTTTTCTTCGCAGGGGCGTCGCCTGTAGGCGGAAAAATAATCTGCTGTAGGGCGAGTCCGTTCCGACGGTTCCATGGACGATAAAGAGCGAGATATCATCTGGGGGCGCCATCCGGTATTGGAGGCGCTGCGGTCGTCTAGTCCCGTGCAGCGCTTGCTCTTGGCCGAGGGGGGGCGCGGCGACGTCGTCGACGAGATCTTTGAACTGGCGCGCCAGTCCAAGATTCCCTACGACGTGCGCGATCGCGCATTTCTCGATCGCATCGCCGGTGCGCGTCACCAAGGCGTTATCGCCTATATGGCAGCGCGGTCCTATGCCGATTTCGACGTCCTATTAGAGCAGTTTGATCGACAGCGCGGCTTTCTCGTTTTCCTCGACCAGATACAGGATCCGCACAACTTGGGGGCCATTGTGCGCAGCGCACATGCGGTGGGAGCTGATGCCGTGGTGCTGCCGCGCCGAGGCGCATGCGGCCTGACCGCGACCGCGGTTAAAGCCGCGGCTGGTGCCGCAGAACACGTGCCGATATGCCGGGTCGACAACGTGCAAAAAGCGCTGCAAAAAGTGCGTGATATGGGTGTGTGGACCGTTGGTTTAGACGCACAGGGCAATACGGATTTTACGGACGTTGATTACGGAACGGCCTGTGCGCTAGTTGTCGGCAGCGAGGGGCGCGGCCTGCGGCGCATGGTGGCCGAGCGCTGTGACTTCCTCGTTTCGATTCCCATGGCGCGCAGCGAAGTGGGTTCGCTCAACGCTTCGGTGGCGGCCGGTATTGTGCTCTACGAAGTCCACCGCCAACGGCGCTTATGAAGTGGATTCTTCCGCTGGCCTTGCTGGGGTCCGTGCTGGTAAAAAATGGCCGTGCTCAGGACGATCTGCAGGCGGCGCGGCAGCTGTTAGAAATGCCGCCAGGCGGAGCCGAGACCAGTGGTTTCTCCTATCGCGCTCAGTACATGATGTACTATGAGCAGGGCGATTCACTCATTTTACAGGGCGATGCCGTCGTCGAACATAAAGGTGCCGTACTCGAAGCGGCACACATGGTATACTATCGCACCTTCGACTTAGTCGAGGCGCGCAGCGCGGTAGACAGCAGCGGCGCTGTCGTCGGGCAGCCGGTGCTCAAGCGCGACAAAGAAGTGCTGCGCGGAGAACGCATTGTATACGACTTAAAAAATGAGCGCGGATCTATCCGTTCCGGCCGCATTCAGCGCGATAAGGGATACTATGCCGGACGCGAAATTCAGACGCGCACGGACGACGAGTTTCGCGTGCGCGAGGGGTCCTATACGACGTGTGATCTGCCGGCTCCACATTTCGATTTCTACAGCCCGCGCATCAAAGTCATGGTCGACGACCTGGCCATTGCGCGCCCGGTGTATCTGCGCGTTAAAGAGCGCCGCCTGCTGTGGATTCCCTTTTTCGTGTTTTCGCTTGGAGAGAACAGGCGCTCTGGTATCTTGACGCCGGGCTACGGTCGTCGGCCGCTGCGCTACGGCAGCGACCTCAGCGAGTGGGAAGTGCGCGACCTGGGTTACTATATTGCCCCCAACGACTATTGGGACGCCACGGCGGCCATGGATTTGCGCCAGCGCTCCGGCTGGCTCGGTCGCCTGCAGCTCAACTACGCGCTGCGCTATCGCTTTAACGGGCGGATCAATGCTCGGCTGGAAAATCGCCAGAGTGGTTCGGCAGCGCAGCGCAACTGGCGCCTTGAGTTTAACCACAGCCAGCAGATTGGTGCCGATGCCAACATCCGCGCATCCGGCACGTTCCAAAGCAATAAGAGCTTTGGCTTGGACAATAGCGCCAGCTTAGACGAGCGGCTCAACCGCACCCTGCGCTCTAATTTTAGCTATAGCCGGCGCTTCCGCGATTCGGGCAATAGCATATCGCTCAATGCGAGCCAGACGAAAAATTTGGATTCGGAGACCTATGATACCGTGCTGCCTGAAGTTAGCTTCCGCAAGGGCCGGCAGCCGCTTTGGGCCGCTGGAGACGGCGATACAAAGGGTGGTGATAAACGGTGGTTCCAGCGCATTTACTACGACGGCAGCGCGCGTCTGCGCAACGCTGAGCGGGGCACGGTGCGGGATACGGCGCAAACGACCAGTGCGGATCTGGGCCTGCGCGTTACGGCGCAGTATCAGCCGCTCAACTGGCTCAATTTCAATCCCTCGTTGGATGCTTCGTGGCGCGATGCCGACCTGCGCCGTGCCGATGCCAAGGGTCTGCGCGACGATCGCCTGGCGACGCGGATGAGCATCAGCCAGACGCTCTACGGTTTGTTCCAGCCGCACTGGGGCCCCTTGGTCGCTTTGCGCCACGTGCTGAAGCCGGCGCTCAACCTAAACTACCAGGCCGCGCGCCAGACTAGCGGAGGCCTGTTGGGGATTGGCGGTCGGAGCGGTGCGTGGAAACAGACGCGTCGACTGGACCTGCGCTTGGACAATACGCTGTGGGCCAAGCTGCAGCGCGGGGAAGAAGAGCACAAAGTGCGCGTGGCTCAGCTGAATATTGCCACCGCCTACGATTTAGAAAGAGACGAGCGCCCGCTGGACGATTTGGTGGGCAGCGTGAGCTTCGAGGCCGGTCGCTACCTCAGCTCGCGATTGAGCATGCGATCGGCGTGGTACAATGATGATGGTCAGTGGGGTTTGCAGGCGCCGCGTCAGTTTGAGGTGCGCACCTCGCTCGACTTTTCGCAGCGCAACGGGGTGAGCTCGCGCCGGGGCACCGTTGATAATGAAGCGAGATACGGAGGGGGTGCGGGCGGCTACGGCTTTGAAAGCGGGCTCAATGGCGACATCGATGCGCGTGCGCGCGGTCGCCGCCTGCAATTCAGCCATTATTACGCGCGCCAGCGCACCGGTGCTTCCGTCACCAAACGCTCTTGGCTTCGGCTGGGAACCGGATTGGGGTTGGGAGACAAATGGAATGTGGATTACTCAGTGAACTACGCGCTGCGCGCTCCGGGTGTTGCGCTAGTGTCTAGTGAGCGCGTCACGTCGGAACTGCTTTCGCTACAGCGCCGCTTCCACGATTGGACGGCGACGTTCAACATAGAGCCAAGCCGCTTTCACGAGACGCGCGCATTCTATTTTAAAGCGCAGTTCAACGATATACCGCAAATAAAAATCGAACGCGGCGATGCGCGTTTTTAAAGGCGTATAGAAAAGGCGATGAGAGTAGTTGTTCAGCGCGTTAAGCGAGGGCGAGTGAGCGTATCGGGTGCGGTTGTTGGAGAAATCGGCCCCGGTGTAGTGCTGTTGATTGGCATACACCGCGACGACGACGAAGCGGCCGTGCGCTTCTGTGTCGAAAAGTGTGCGCATTTGCGTATCTTTGCCGATGGGGAAGGCAAGATGAATCGCTCTGTTATCGACGTCGGTGGGGCGGCCCTGGCCATCTCTCAGTTCACGCTGTACGGCGACTGCCGCAAGGGGCGGCGTCCCGGATTTGATGCCGCTGCGCGTCCAGAGCAGGCCAAGGTGCTCTACGAGCGGTTTGTCCACCTCCTTTCCCAACAAGGTATAGCCGTTGAATGCGGCGTGTTTGGTGCTGATATGCAGGTGGATATTCACAACGATGGTCCCGTGACGCTGCTGGTGGAGTCGCCGACGTGATGCGCCTCGTTCTGGCCTCGGCTTCGCCGCGTCGCGCTGAACTGTTGCGGCAGATTGAGCTTTCGTTTGCGATCGAGCCGAGTCCGGCTCCCGAACCGCTGCCCGACGGTCGGCCTCCCGAGGCATTTGTCGTGCATTCGGCACAGAGCAAGGCGCGCTGCGTATACCAGATGCTGCGAGAACAGGGCACGGCCGATGGCGCCATCGCAATTGGGGCCGACACCATCGTATGCGTCGATGGCGCTATTCTGGGCAAGCCGACCGATGCGGCCGAAGCGGCGCAGATGCTGCGTCAACTGTCTGGACGCAGGCATTGCGTATACACGGGCTTGAGTCTGGTCAGCGCGTGGAACGAGTGCGAAGGCTACGAAGAGACATCGGTCAATATGCGCGCGCTGACGGACGCAGATATCGATGCCTACGTATCCAGCGGCGAGCCGCTAGACAAGGCCGGCGCCTACGGAATACAGGGGCGTGCGGCGCGTTTTATTGAATCGATTGTAGGTTGTTATTATAATGTCGTCGGGTTGCCTCTGGCCCATCTATGCGTGCTCTTGGGCGATATGGGGTACGATGTGACGGCCGCAGCGCGCGCCGCTGGCGGGCGAGAAAAAAATGTATGATGAACGAAAACAATAGCGAGAGCGATAGTATAGAGCGCCAACTGCTGGACGCGCGGCATGAGAAGGGCGTGAGTTTGCCCGATGTGCACCGCGCGACGGGCGTTAGCGCGTCTGTTCTAGCGGGGTTGGAGTCCGGCGCGTTTGATATCGTCGAACCGGTATTCACGCGCCTGGCGCTTAGCGCGTATGTCGACTATCTGGGCTTGGACAAGCAGGCCATACTGAGTCAATACGACGAGCGCTGTGGAGCGGTGATGCAGCGCGTGCCGGTCGATGTCGTATCGCCAAGCCCGCAGCCCGCACCGCGCGCGACTGCGGCGCTCGACGTGGGCGCTCTACGCGTCGTTGCCATAGCCGCCGGCGCATTGGTTTTGCTGCTATTGGTTATCGCGCTCGTAGACGATGAGGAAGATCGCGATACGGAGGAGGTAGCACGAGTTATGCAGCAGGCTGTGCCTGTCGGAGCGCGCGCGCGCCCGCCGGTGTCTGCCGCAGCGAGCGCCGAGCCGGCTCAAACCGAACGCGACCGTCCTCCTACTGATGTGCAATTGGCACAAGTGCCTAAGTCCGACGCTGACGCCGAAGTGCAGACTGCAGTCGAAGCGGAGTCGGCAGAGCGGGTCGCCGAGGTCGAAGCGGTTATCGAGGCTACGCCTGTTTCAGATGAAGAAACGGCGGCTGAGGTCGCCCCTGTTACGGGAGAAGCGACGACGCTCGAGGATGCGCCTATTGCAGAGGCTGCAGGTGCAGCTGATGGAGAGGTAGAGGCTACGATTGAAGCTCTACCGGCTTCAGATGGAACGGTTGCGGTCGTGGCGGAAGGCGGTGCAGAAACAGGTGGATCGCCCGATGGTGAGGGAACGGTGTTGTCGGCTGTGGTGGAAGGTCGGGAGCAGAACGCTGCTGTTGTGGAAGAGCGTGGCGTTTTATCCGACGGGCTGCAGGCCGTCGACAGTGGGGAACTAGTGCTGCAAATCGAGGCCATTGACTCCACCTGGGTTCAGGTGAAATGGGACGAGTCCGGTTTGTTTGACGCCATCGTGCCACCCGGCTCAGTGCATCGCTGGCAGGCGAGGGATGCGTTTATCGTTCATTCGGGGCGCGCACACGGACTGCGCTACACGTTTCAGGGAGAATTATTGGGCAAAGGCGCGCTGGGCGAGGCGACGAAAGTGCTGCGTTTTCGCGCCGACTCAAGTGGGGTCGTTTTGCTGGATCGCCAGTTCCAGCCGCTGTCATCCGACGCCCAGCCATGAGCCGGCGCTACGTGGAAGTCGCCCTGCCGCCCCCGCTGGCACGGCAGTTCACGTACGGCATACCCGTCGAAGTCGACGCGCCGCGCCCCGGTGCCCTGGTGTTGGTTCCCGTTGCACAGCGCATGCTGACTGGGGTTGTAACGGGGGTTGATACGGCGCCTGATTCGGCGCTCGATCCCAAAAAAATACGCGATATTGCGCAGGTGCTTGACGATTCGCTGCTCAGCGAAGAAGTGGTCGAACTGTGCCGCTGGCTTGCCGATTATTATCTGGCGCCGCTAGGCAGTGCGCTAGTCGCTGCGCTGCCGCCTGGCGTGCGCCTGAGCAGCAAGCGCACCGCGTCGGTAACGGAAGCCGTGAGCGTGGCTGACGGCAGGGTGCAGTCGGCACCGGGCTGGCAGGAACTCGATGCGGAAGAGCGCGCGATCCTCGAAGAGCTAGCCGGCGCTTCGGCCCTTAAGGTTACGACACTGCAACACCGGCTAGGGCGCCGCGGCTTGGAGAAGCGGCTGTCCGCTCTGCGTCGTCGCGGTTTGATCGATATGGTGCCTCTGCTAGAGGACCGGCGCACCCGCACGCTGAGTGAGACGCATTTACAGGTCGTCGATCGAACGCAGGCGGAGGGTGCGCTGCCCGCTTTGCAAAAGCGCGCGCGGCGCCAGGCCGACTGCCTGAGGCACTTGCTTACCTGCACTTCGGCTGCCCGCCCTGAGCTAATACGCGCCGGGTTTAGCGCCGCCGTTCTCAGGGGGTTGCAGGAGCGCGGTCTCGTCTGTAGCGTAGAGCGCGAACGAGTGCGCGATCCGCTGTCGCACATAGAATCGATCTCTGCGGAAGAAATGCAGTTGACGGCCGATCAAGAGGAAGTTGTCGGGGCGTTACAGGCTGCGCTCGAAGAGCGCGTATTCCATCCCGCCCTGCTGCACGGCGTTACGGGGTCCGGCAAGACGCTGGTGTATATGCGCTTGGTGCGCAGCGCGCTGGCGCAGGGGCGAAGTGCAGTTGTATTGGTGCCGGAAATCGCTCTGGCTTGGCAAATGGTGCGCCGCTTTAAGCAGCACTTTGGCGATGAGGTCGCCGTGCTGCATAGCCAGCTCTCCGCCGGTGAACGCTACGATACGTGGAAGCGCCTGCGGCGCGGTCAGCAGCGCGTTGTCATCGGTGCTCGCTCGGCCGTTTTGGCGCCGCTGCCGGATGTGGGACTGCTGGTCGTCGACGAAGAGCACGATGCGTCTTATAAGCAGGAAGACTTGGAGAGCCGTTTCCCTTTAGGCTACAGCGCACGCGATTTGGCGCTGATGCGCGGTCAACGACAGGGCGCTCTTGTCGTGCTGGGATCGGCTACGCCGAGCTTGGAGTCGCATGCCAACGCGGAGCAGGGCAAGTATCGTCGCTATGCTTTGCCACGCCGCGTCGACGATCGGCCGCTGCCAACCGTGCACGTCGTCGATATGAAGCGCGAGCCATTTCAGCGCAAGCAGCGCGCTATTTTTTCCAAGGTGCTGAGGCTGAAAATACGCGAGCGCTTAGAGCGCGGCGAGCAGGTTGTGCTGCTGCAGAACCGGCGCGGTTTTGCACCCTTTATAAGCTGTAGCTCGTGCGGCGAGTTTGTAGAGTGCGCCAGCTGTCGCGTATCGCTGACCTACCATCGCGGCCGCCAGGGAGCACTGACGCGCTGCCACTACTGCGACTTTGCCGCTCCGGTGCCCTCTCTGTGCCCATCGTGTGGGGCTGCTGAACTGCGCTTTGAAGGGGTGGGTACGCAAAAAGTCGAAGAGGCACTGCTGGAACAATTTGACGGCGTCCGCGTCATCCGCATGGACGTCGATACGACGGGGTGGAAAGGCGCGCACGACGCGCTAGTCGAGCGCTTTCGCCGCCGCGAAGCCGACGTCTTACTCGGCACGCAGATGGTGGCCAAGGGGCTGGATTTTCCCGAAGTTACTCTAGTCGGTGTAATCTCTGCCGACACGGGTATGCACATGCCGGACTTTCGCGCCGCCGAGCGCAGTTTCCAGCTTTTGACGCAGGTCGCCGGGCGTTCGGGGCGCGGCGCACATCCGGGCGAAGTCGTCGTGCAAACGCGCTTACCGGACGACCCCGTCTTGCTTGCTGCGGCAGCCCAAGACTACGCAGCTTTTGCCGAGCGCGAACTGAGCGAGCGCCGTGAAGCCGGTTTTCCCCCATATGGACGCCTGCTCGTGCTGCGCTGGCGCGGCGGCGATGAGGAGGGTGTAGAGCGCGCTGCACGCGGGGGTAGCTCCGCGCTGCTGCCCTTATTGGATCCGGCTACTGTGCTGCTGGGCCCGGCGCCTGCACCGCTTCCCCGCTTACGCGGCGCCTATCGCTGGCAGGCTTTGCTGCGCGGAGATACGGCCCAGCGCCTTCGTGCAGCTGCGCGCGGTGCCTGGGGTGAGATGAACCAGATAGCGCAGCGGCACGGCGCCGTGCTCACAGTAAATGTAGATCCTTTGACGATGATGTAGGTGATGATGCAGGTACGCTTCCGCTACTTTTTCTTACTGCTCTTTGCTGCCACCAACGCTTGGACACAGTCCAGCAGTTCGGAGTGGTCAGCCTTTACCAGTATGCGCAACGTGAGTCGCTTGTGGGCCGATACGTCCTATGTATGGGCGTTGACGTCGGGCGGTGTGCTGCGATTCGATCGGGAGGCGCGGACCTATGATCGCTTTACCCGGTTGGACGGGTTGCCCGGCAATAATGTTTCGAGCTTGGCCGTCGACGAGCGGGGTGATTTATGGTTTGGCACGCGTTTTCAAGGTCTGAGTAGGCTGCGCGTTTCCGATGGGGTCTTTGACTCGCCCTATATGGACTTTGCCGAGCTGACGATCAATGCACTACACGCATACGAAGACCGCGTTTTTGTCGGCACGGAGCGCGGTATTAGCGCCTTCTTGATAGACAAGGGCGAGGTGAAGGAAACGTATCGGCAGTTGATACGCTTTTCTAAAGACACGCCCGTCAACGCCATTGCCGTACACGATGGCTACCTGTGGGCTGGCACGGATTTGGGCATAGCCTGGGCCGATTTACAGCAGCCCAACCTACAGGATCCAGCCAGCTGGGAGAGCACCACAATCATGGGGCGCACAGTGGACTTTCTCGTCTATAGCGATACGCTATTTTGCGTGACGGCCAATGGCGTGTGGACTGCGGCTGGGGGCGATCGTCCTTGGAGAGATATGTATAATCCGCCCGACTTTATTGGTCTGGGTTTGCTTGAAGGCCGCCTAGTTGGCGCAACGCAAAGTGGAGAATTTTACGAGCGTGCAAGTCGTTTTGATTGGAATCGGATTAGCTCTCCCAACATAAGTGGAATCGCCGACCTTTCAGATAGCGATGGGCCGCTGTGGATTGCGACGCAGACCGGTCTGCGCGTCATGGGGGACGAGCGAATGCCGCCAACGCGGGACCCGGCCTACAATGCGTTTTACGACCTCACCCTAACGGACGCAGGGGACCTGTGGGCGGCCTCCGTTCCCAAAGATGGTTTTCCGGCATTTGGTGCCTACCAGTACGACGGCGAAGCGTGGACAGTACACAACTTGAAAAGCGGCCTGTCTTCGGAGAATACGACGGCATTGAACACGGATGCTGAAGGCCTGCTGTGGGTGGGCAACTGGGGACGGGGCGTCGACGTTCTGGATGCAAGCGGACAGTGGCGTCGTCTCAACAGCGGCAATTCGGCGATCGAAGGCATTGGCGGCGGTAGTTTTGCTCCAATCAGCGATATAGAGCGCGATGCCGAGGGCAATATGTGGATTGCCGATGTGCAGAGCGGCTTAGTAGTTATGGATGGTTATCCTCCCAAGCGCCAGTTGCTCAACCGACAGGAAAATTTTGGCCTGCCTTCTGGCCGTGACATTGGCAAGATTTCCATTGCTGAAAACGGTCTAATCTGGATTTCCACTGCGCGTGACGGCTTTATTCTATTCGACGATGGCGGCACGCCATTTACTAGCGGTGACGAGTCGGGCATCACGTTTAATTCGCTGGCATATGGCGAGCTGAGCAGCGATCGCACGAGCGCCATCCTCGCCGATGGTTCGGGTCGCGTGTGGGTTGGAACTGACAACGGCCTCAACGTCGTCAGGGGAGCGTACGACAGCCGTGCGCGCACGTTCGACGTCGAGTCGTGGCGAGTGTATAACAACGCCAATAGCGCGCTGCCTTCCAACGTTATAACGGCTTTGGGAGCGGGTGCAAACGACGCTGTTTGGGTTGGAACGGAAGAAGGCATCGCGCAAATAGACACGCGCGGTGAAGTGGCCTTTGTCCTCAATACGTCCAACAGCGGCCTAATCTCCAACCGAGTTAATTCTCTGCTCTTCGATGAGGAAAGCGAACTGCTGTGGATTGGCACGCTCGATGGGTTGAGCCGTCTGCAGGTTCAGCTGACTGACAGCACGGCCGATGGAGTCGCGCAAATCTATCCCAATCCGCTGGTATTGAATAGTCGCGGTGGTGAGCTCACGCTGTCTGGGCTGCCGCTGGGTGCCGCGGTGAGCATATACACGGCCAGCGGTCAATTGGTGCGCCGCATTGAAGGCATCCCCGGCGTCGGCAGCGCGACGTGGGATGGCTTGAATGAAGCGAACTTTTTAGTAGGTTCGGGCATCTATTACTTCGTGGCTAGCGATGGCAATGCCCATTTGTTGGGCAAGTTCGCCGTGGTTAACGATCGTTGAATTACGTGGGTCGTCTCGCTCTTATCCTATCCATAAATGCGTATTTGGTATTCTGGTGTGCCGCCGCGGCGCAGGAGGGCCAGAGCGGCTTGTTTACCATAGCGCGCCTGCAGTACGGCGGCGGCGGCGATTGGTATAGCGACCCCTCGTCGCTTCCCAATTTACTCAGGTTTTTGCGCGACAATACGCGGGTTGCGGCCGCAGAAGAAGAGGCGCGCGTGCAGCTGTTAGACGGTGCGCTCTTTTCCTATCCGTACCTGTACATGACGGGCCACGGCAATGTTTCGTTTAGCGACGAAGAAGTGCAGCGCCTACGACGCTATTTGGAAAGCGGTGGATTCTTGCACGCCGATGACAATTATGGGATGGACGAGAGCTTTCGCCGCGAGATGAAGCGCGTATTTCCCCTCAGCGAATGGGTTGAATTAACACCGGATCACGGCGTGTTTCACAGCCACTTTGATTTTGACGAAGGCTTGCCCAAAATACACCAGCACGACGGCGAGCGGCCACAGCTGCTCGGCCTGTTTATCGGCGAGCGCCTAGTGGTTGCGTATTCCTACGAGTCCGATCTAGGCGATGGCTGGGAAGACCCAGAAGTGCACGACGTGCCGTCTGAGAAGAGACAGGCGGCGCTGCGGATGGGAGCCAACATCGTCGTGTGGTCGATGGGACGCTAATGCGCTCTGCTAGCACAGAAGCCTTTGAGGCGCTGCTGGCGCGTTTGGCGCGGCTGCGCCGGCGTGCGCTATTGGTGGAGGTCGCCATCGGTCTGCTGCTAGCCGTTGGCACATTGCTTCTGGCTGCGCTGGCTTGGGTTGGGTTAGAAGCGCTGTTTTTTCTCGCGCCGGTCGTGCGCACGACGCTCGGTGTGCTGGCGTGGCTAACGGCATTGACCGCCCTCTTCTTTGCCTGGCGCACAACGCTGCCCTCTTTGCTAAACCGACACCGCTTTGCCCTGCGCGTCGAGGAGCGCTACGCGCACCTTGCCCAGCGCGTGATTAGCGCGCTGGAGCTTTGGAGTGCACCGCGTGCCCAGCTCCTTTACTCGCCCGAACTGCTGTCGGCGACGGTGATGCGCGCAGCCGACGATATTGCCCAGGTTGATCCGTCGCATATTGGCGACGGCGAGCGGTTGAAGAAGGCTTCCCTGTTTTTTGCGTGTACCCTGGTCGCTGCCCTCGCTGGTGGGCTACTGTGGACGCAGCCGCTGCGCGATGCGCTCTATCGCTGCGCCCATCCCCTGACGGTTTTTGAACGACCGCCGCGCACTGCGATTCACCTCGCCGTTGCCAAGACGGAGGTCGTGCGCGGAGAAGATGTATACCTGACGGCTTTTTTTGCTGGCGAAATGCCCACGAGTGCGCGCGTGCTGCGGCGCGGGTCGCCGCAGGCTGCATGGCAGGGGGAAGAGGTCGTCGTCGCCGGTGCCGATTCGCTGCGCTACGCATTCCCGCAGGTGCAGCGCTCGTTCCAAATGCGAGTTGAAGCAGGGGACGGCGTATCGCCCACCGTGGAGATAGGTGTCGTAGACCCACCGGCCGTAGAGCGCCTGCGCCTGCATTTGCGCTATCCGGAATACAGTCAGTTGCCCGATCGGGTGGAAGATGATGGGGGCGATATACAGGCGTTGGTTGGAACCCAGATTGCCTTTGAAATCGCCGCTAGCAAAGCGCTTTCCTCAGCCGAGCTAGCTGTGGGTGACAGTCTGCGGCTGCCGGCGCGGGTGGAAGGTGATAAGGCCTTTGTTGAACTCTCGCTGGAGCGCAGCGGATCCTATCGAGTCCAGCTGCGCGACCTCCAAGGCATAGTCAATCGCGATCCAATCGACTATGCGCTGCGCGCCGTGGTAGACCAGCCGCCGACCGTAGCCATTACAGATCCTGGACGCGACGTAGATTTGCCCGATAACAGGCAGGTGCAGCTTGCGGTTGAGGCGAGCGATGATTTTGGCGTTGCCAAGTTGGAACTAGTCTATCAGGTCAACGAGGGACCGGAGCGGCGCGTGCGGTTGAATGCAGCGGTCGATCGCCAGGTGCGCGTGCCCCACCTCTGGGATGTGTCGAATGTGCAGCTGTTGCCCGAGGATCGCATATACTACGCCGTCGAAGCGTTTGATAACGACGCAGTGTCTGGCGCTAAATCAGCGCGCAGCGAGCGCTATGCGCTGCGCTTAGCTTCTCTGCGCGAGCTGTATGACGAAAGCTCCGACGTGCTCGAAGAGCGCTTGGAGGCCATGGAAGCCCTGGCTGAGGAAGGACGCGATGCGCGCGAATACCTCGAGGAGGTGCGTCGCGAAGTGCTGCGAAAAGAAGAGCTGAGCTGGGAATCGCAGCGCGAGCTAGAGGCGACGCTTGAGCGCGAAGGCGAGCGTTCGCGCCAGCTGGAAGAAGTGGCCGCCGAGCTGGAAGAGGGCAGCAAGGCGCTTGAGCAGAATGGACTTGGCAATAGAGATATCCTCGATAAGCTAGAGGAGATACGCCAGTTGATGGCCGATGTGGCGGCGCCAGAGCTCCAGGATGCACTGCGTCAGCTACAGCAGGCTGCCGAAGATCCCGATCCGCAAGCGCTGGCCGATGCGCTAAAGCGCTTTAGCGAAGATCAGGACGCTTTCCAGCAGCGTCTCGATCGCACGATCGACCTGCTAAAACAGGTGCGTGCCGAACAGCAGTTTGAAGCCGTAGCGCGCCAAGCGCAGGAGCTGGCCGAGCGCCAGCAGGAGATCAATAGAGAGCTACAACAGGGCGATGCGGGCATGCGCCAACAAATGCAGCAGGGAGCGCTGCGACGCGACAGCGACAGTCTGCAGCAGGCGCTTCAAGAACTGGCCGAGTCCCTGCAGAGCCTTGGCGCGCCCATGGCGCAGGAAGTGGGAGAGGCTGCCAGCGAAATGGATGCGAAGAACCTGAGCGGGCGCATGCGCGAGATGGTTCAGCAGATGCGCGCCAAGAACAATCCGCAGGCCCAGCGACTAGGGGCCGGGCTCGAAGAAGACTTGGGCAAGCTGTCGGCTAACCTACAAAATGCCAAGGGCCAGTTTGCCGCCGAGCAAAAGGAAGAAATGAGCGGCGAACTGCGCCGTGCCATGCGCGAACTGATCCAGCTTTCGCAGCGTCAGGAAGTGCTAAATGCCTCCGTTCGCGCGCAGCCGCAGATTGATAGCGCGGCACCCGCCGAAGATCAGTTTGCCCTTCTTCAGGGCATGGGACAGGTGGCCGAGCGCTTGGCGCTGCTCGCGCGGCGCACGATGAGCCTGGCGCGTGGACTCAACGTTACGCTGGGCTATGCGCTAAATAACATGGGCGATGCGGCGCGCCATCTGGGGCAGCGCGACGGGCGCAGTGCCCGCGAGCCACAGCAGCAGGCCATGCGCTATACAAACGAGACCGTGCTGCTGCTGCGTGAGAGTTTGGACAATTTGTCGAATGCCAGCATGCCGTCCAGCTTTGCCGAGGCCATGCAGAAGATGATGGGCATGTCCGAACAGCAGGCTGCGCTCAATCAGGCCGGTCAGCAGGCCCTCGATAACGCTCAGGCACAGGGGCAGGGCCGAGCCACGCCCGGCCTAGACGGCGAAATTCGCAGGCTGTCAGCAGAGCAGGGCCGAATCTATCAGGCATTGGAAGAACTGCATCGCTCGGTGCGCGGTCACAAAGGGGCGCAGGGTCAGATTGAGGCCATGCAGGAAGAGATGCGCGAAGTGATAAACGACCTGCAGCAGCGGCGTCTAAACGAGCGCACCTTACAAAAGCAGGAGCGCATTTTTCAACGCATGTTGGAGGCGAGTCGGTCAATTCACTCGCGTGGCTTTAAGGAAGATCGCGAGGCAACGGGTGGGCGAGATCAGCCCTACAGCGGGCCGCCGGGCATGCCGGCCGACAGGGGACAAATGCCCGACGCGCTGCGCGAGGCCATGCGCCGCGCATTGGAAGGCTCGTACCCGGATGAGTATCGCACGCTGCTCCAGCGCTATTACGAACAGGTATACGACGACGCCATGCGAGCGGAGCGTGCTCCGTGAGATGCTTAGTTCTACTGCTCTTATGCGCTAGTGCACTGTCGGCAGTCGACGAGCGCGCGCTTCGACTGCGCGTTCAACAGGCTGAAAGACGCGGTGACTGGGTGCGCGCCGTCACCGAATACGAAGCCCTCTTTGCCCTGCAGCCGCAAGACGTTGGCGTTGCGCGCGGTATGGCGCGTGCGCTAGGTGCAGCCGGTATGCATGCGCGCGCGATCAAACACCTTCAGGCGTGGCTGGAGGGCCACGGTGATGATGCGATGGCCTACCTGCTGTTGGGTGATGCCCAGCATCAGGCGGGTCAACCTGAAAAAGCGGTGCAAACGTGGCGCCGGCTGCTTGAAATGAATCCGTCCGACGTATCTTCATACCAGCAGGTTAGCGATCGCTGTCAGGCGATTGGCCAGACGGGCCCCGCAATCGAGGTGTTGATGGAGGGACGCCGAGTGCTGGGTGACGATGCGCTCTTTAGCTGGGAGCTCGCAGCGCTCAGCTTGCAGACCGGGCAGTACGAGCGAGCGCTCGAGTTTTTTTTCTCCAGCATCGCCCAGTCGCCCAATCGCCTATCCGTTGTAGAGCATCAGCTGGGGCCGCTGTGCCAGCGCGACGGCGGAGCCTTGCTCGAAGCCCTGCTCGGATCGACTGCAGACGATCCGTTAGTCAAGGTGCGTCTGGTGTCCACGTGCGCGCTCTTTGCCGGCCAGCCGGCTCGTGGGCTAGAGCAAATCTCGGCATTGTCTGCGCGGTCCGAAGGAGTCGATCTGCTTCTACAATACGCGTCACAGTGCGAGGCGCGCGGTTTTGCACAGGTAGCGGTTGATGCCTACGGAGAGTATGCGCGCCTGAGCTCGGACACGCCCCATGTGTTTCGAGCGCTGCTAAAGCGCGCTCAGATTAGTGCGCGCGGTGCAGACAAAACCAAGGCATTGGAGCACTATGCAGAATTGGCTGCGCGCTTTCCCAACCGGCCCGAAGCGATGGAAGCATTGGTTGGTATAGCGCGCCTGCAGCTTGAAGCGGGGCGCAGCGCAGAGGCCGTAGCCGCTGGCTTACTGCCGGTTATTGAGTCGCCTGTGCGCGGATCATGGCTGTTGGAGGCTCTGGATCTCATGGCGGAAAGTGCGCTGCGCATGGGCGATATGACAACGGCGGCAGCATACGCGCGCCAGCTGGCCCAGCAGGGCCAGTCGGCGGCCTACAGGGCCGGCGTCCGCAGCGCAGAGCTAGCGTATTTTCGCGGCGACTGCGCGGCGGTCATTGACGATATACTAGCGCTGACGGACGAAGGAGTAGATGATCCGCTGGCCAACGATGCGCTCGATTTACTGCTCGTCTGTGAGGAGTATAAGAACGAGTCGATGTTACCCGAGTTGGTGCAGGCACAGCTTTTAGATCGCCAGGGTCTCTTTGCCAAAGCGGCCGTGCACTGGGATCGCGTCATTGATCGGGCGACGCCGCGCCTGCGCGAGTGGGCCCTACTAAAACGCGCTGGCGCGACCAGCGCACGCGACCTGCAGGAGGCCCTCCGGTACTACGAAGCGTTGGTTAAGGCGTTCCCTGATGGTCGCCACGCAGTCGAAGCCCAG
Organism: Gemmatimonadota bacterium; assembly: GCA_038128265.1. Classification (GTDB taxonomy): domain Bacteria; phylum Latescibacterota; class UBA2968; order UBA8231; family UBA8231. Next base: position 86,254 of record JAYPJE010000006.1, on the reverse strand, counting down.
CTGGCGCGCGCCGATCTACTCCAGCGCGCTGGTCGTCTCGACGAGGCGCTGCGCGTCTGCGAAGCGGCGCTGTTGGCCGCCCCAGCCGATGCCCTAGCGCCGGAGCTGCGTCTTCGCATACGCCGCCTGCGCAGTGAACTAAGCAACGAGAATAGCTAATGGTCAAAACGCTCCTTTGCAGCCTGTTGCTCTTTCTAGCTCTGCCGGCATCCGGCGAGCGCCTGCTGGTGCCTATGGACCTCGAGCAGCGCGACCACCTAAAAGCCTATGGACTGGCATTTTGGACGCTCGAGCGCGGCATCGCAGTCGAGTGGTTACTCAACTATCGCGGCGGTGCGTTTATGCTCGACTACCACGCTGCCGTTGCGCGGGAAGCGCAAATCCGCGGAGTCGATGCCGTCGTCGTATCGGAAGCGCAGGCCGCGCGGATGTACGCCGATATGGATGCCGGCAATATGGAAGTTGTGCTTCTGGAGAAAGCGCCCAAAATTGCCGTCTACACGCCGCCCAACAAGCAGCCGTGGGACGACGCGGTGACGATGGCCTTGGAATATGCGCAGATAGGTTACGACAAGATTTGGGATGAGGAAGTGCTCAAGGGAAAGCTAAAGGACTACGACTGGCTGCATTTACACCACGAAGACTTCACCGGCCAGTACGGCAAGTTTTACAGCTCGTACGGCCGCGAGGCCTGGTATCGCGATCAGCAGCGCGACTACGAGGCGATGGCCCGTCGTTTGGGCTACACCAAGGTATCCGAGCAAAAAAAGGCCGTTGCATTCGAGATCTATCAGTACGTCATATCCGGTGGTTTTCTCTTTGCCATGTGTTCGGCGACCGATTCGTTCGACATCGCGCTGGCTGCGATGGATGTCGATATTTGCCACGAAGTGTTCGACGGTGATCCGGCCGATCCACAGGCGCAATCCGCACTCGATTTTAGCCGCACTATGGCCTTTGAGAACTTTGTCCTCGAGCAGAATCCCCTGGTATACGAGTTCTCCGACATAGATACCACGCCCAAAGACGTGCGGCAAATACGCACCGCAGAAGCCGAATACTTTACCCTGTTCGAGTTTTCGGCAAAATACGATCCAGTACCCGCGATGCTCACACAGTGTCATACGAGCATTGTCGATGGGTTTTTGGGGCAGACGACGGCTTATAAGCGCTCGCTGATAAAAGATTCCGTTATCGTCTTGGGTGAAGTGGAAGAGAGCGACGAGGTTAAATACATCCACGGTAGCGCGGGTAAGGGTACGTTTACATTTTACGGAGGGCACGATCCAGAAGACCACAAGCACTTGGTGCACGATCCGCCGACCAACCTCGCTCTGCACCCCAATTCGCCCGGCTATCGCCTGATTTTGAACAACGTGCTCTTTCCGGCGGCCAAGAAAAAAGAGCGCAAAACCTAATGCGGTACGGGTGTGCCGATACCGGAGCCGTGACGAGTGCACCTGCCTTAAATGGATGTGACGAGTGATGAAAGGATTGCCATGAGTGCGACGGATGTGGAGGCGGTAGCTCAGCTCAACAGGGCCCGGGACGAGATCTATGCCGAAGTGGGGAAAGTTATTATCGGCCAGCGAGAAGTGATCGGTCAGATGCTGACCGCTTTGCTGGCTAGCGGACACTGTCTATTGGTGGGCGTGCCGGGCCTAGCTAAGACGACGCTGGTGCAGGCTCTGGCTAAAACGCTGGACCTTTCCTTTGGTCGCATTCAGTTCACTCCGGATTTGATGCCCTCCGACATTACGGGAACAGAAGTGTTGGAGGAAGACCACGAGAGCGGGCGCAAGGGCTTTCGCTTTATAAAGGGACCGGTCTTTGCCAACGTGCTCCTAGCCGATGAAATCAACCGCACCCCGCCCAAAACGCAGGCGGCGCTGCTGCAGGCCATGCAGGAGCACGCCGTGACAATCGGTGGAGAGACCATGGCGTTGGGCGAGCCGTTTTTCGTGCTGGCTACGCAAAACCCCATCGAGCAGGAGGGCACCTATCCGCTGCCCGAGGCGCAGTTAGATCGCTTTATCTTCGAGCTGTTGATCGACTATCCCCAGGCCGAAGAAGAAGAAGAAATTGCGCGCGCTACAACGGGCGGTCAGCGCGAGGAAATTGGCAGCGTGCTCGACGCGGAGCAACTGGTGGCTGCACAGCAGTTGGTGCGTCGCGTACCCATTGCCGACCACCTGATCAAATATGCGGTCGGTCTGGTGCGCGCTTCGCGCCCCGGTGATGCGCAGGCGCCGGACTACGTCCGAGAAATGGTCAACTGGGGTGCGGGACCGCGCGCCTCGCAGTACTTGGTGTTGGCCTCTAAGGCACGCGCCGTGCTCGACGGTCGCCACTCAGTAGCCGAGGAAGATATTCGCGCCATAGCGCCTTCCGTGCTGCGCCATAGGCTCGTCGTCAACTACCACGCCGAGGCGCAAAACGTGACGGCCAGTGCATTAGTGGATCGCCTCTTAGAGGATGCAAAAACCGCGTGAGCGCTGCCGGGCAATCCAACTCCTACTTAGATCCGGAGACGCTGTCGCGTTTGTCGCGCCTAGACTTGGTAGCGCGTCTGGTCGTCGAGGGTTTTATCACCGGTTTGCACCGCAGCCCCTATCATGGGTTCTCCGTCGAGTTTTCCGAGCATCGGCCCTACATGCCGGGTGACCCGCTGCGCGATCTCGACTGGAAAGCCTTTGCCAAATCCGATCGACTCTACATAAAGCAGTACGAAGAGGAGACCAACCTCAAGGCCTACGTGCTCTTCGATGTATCGGGTTCGATGGATTTTTGTGCCGGCGCGCCGATGAGCAAGTTTCGCTATGCCGCCTGTCTGTCGGCGGCACTGGCCTATCTGATGCTGCGGCAGCGCGATGCGGTAGGCCTTATGCTCTTCCGCGATGCCGTCGAGGCCTACGTGCCCCCCCGTTCGGTGCAGAGCCACCTGCAGGCTTTGCTCAAGGCCATTGACGGAGCCGAACCGTCGGCCGATACAAATATGGCGCCCGCGTTCCACGACTTGGCCGAGCGCATTGCTCGGCGCGGGCTTATTGTCGTGCTGTCCGATCTTCTCGATGATCCGCAGGAGGTGCTGCGCGGGCTGCGCCATTTTCGCCATCGCGGCCACGAAGTCGTGGTGTTTCACCTGCTGGATCCGCGCGAGATGGATCTGGCCTTTGATCGCGAGACGCGCTTCTTCGATTTGGAAGATCCCGCTAAGGTGCTAGTGACCCAGCCATGGCAGGTGCGCCGCGAATATGCGGCGATGATGCAGGATATGGTGCAGACCTACCGGCGCGGCTGTGCCGAAGCGCGCATCGACTATGCGCTCATCGATACGTCGACGTCGTTTGACGCAGCGCTCTCGCGCTACTTGGTGCAGCGGCGCAAGATGGGGTAACGCGCAATCTTGACTTTTTTGTCATCTTTAATATGTTCTACTTGCTGGGGCCAATGGGTTCCGGCGTTTTTTAAATCGTCAATCTTGACTTTTTTGTCTTATTTGCAGCGGCATTCACAAGAGGAGATAGGGCGCGATGAGCGAATCGACGACCTCGCAGCCAGCAGCTGAGAAGTCCAGCGATACGCAAACCCTGGAAGAATTTGCCAGTCGCGAGTACGAGTGGGGTTTCGTTACAGATATTGAAGCGGATGCGGCGCCTCCCGGTCTCAACGAGGAGATCATTCGCTTTATATCGGCCAAGAAAGAGGAGCCCGAGTTTATGCTCGAATGGCGCCTCAAGGCGTATCGCCAGTGGCTGAAAATGGAGGATCCGACGCAGCGCAAACAGAGCGAGCGCTGGGCCAAGGTGCACTATCCCGATATTGACTACCAGCGCATCGTCTACTATTCGGCTCCCAAGAAGAAAGAACTCAGCAGCCTCGACGAAGTCGATCCCGAACTGCTGGCGACCTACGAAAAGCTCGGCATTCCGCTCGAAGAGCAAAAAATGCTGGCCGGCGTGGCCGTTGACGCCGTCTTTGACAGCGTGTCCGTTGCGACCACATTCAAGGAAAAGCTCTCCGAGTTGGGCATTATTTTTTGCTCGTTTTCCGAGGCGGTCAAAAACCATCCGGAACTGGTCAAGAAATACCTGGGCTCGGTCGTGCCGACTACAGACAACTTTTTTGCCGCGCTCAACTCGGCCGTTTTTACCGACGGTTCGTTCGTATACATTCCCAAGGGCGTGCGCTGCCCGATGGAACTGTCGACCTACTTCCGCATCAATGCCGCCAATACGGGTCAGTTCGAACGCACGCTTATCGTCGCCGACGAGGGATCGTACGTCAGCTACCTCGAGGGATGCACGGCACCGATGCGCGACGAAAACCAGCTGCACGCTGCCGTGGTCGAACTGGTTGCTCTCGACGACGCGCAGATCAAGTACTCAACGGTGCAGAACTGGTATCCGGGCGATGAAAACGGCGTCGGCGGCATCTACAACTTCGTGACCAAGCGCGGTGCCTGTCGCGGGCGGCGCTCCAAGATTTCTTGGACGCAGGTTGAAACCGGCTCGGCTATTACCTGGAAGTATCCCAGCTGCATACTGCAGGGTGACGATTCAGTCGGCGAATTTTACTCCGTCGCCGTCACCTCGAAGATGCAGCAGGCCGATACCGGCACCAAGATGATACACCTCGGAAATAACACGCGCAGCACGATCATATCCAAGGGCATTTCGGCACAGCGCGGTCAGAACACGTATCGCGGTGGCGTAAAAATCATGAAGAATGCGCACAACGCGCGCAATTTTACCCAGTGCGACTCGATGCTGATCGGCGACCAGTGCGGTGCCCATACTTTCCCTTATATCGAAGTGCGCAATCCGAGCGGGCAGGTCGAGCACGAGGCTTCTACGTCTAAGATTGGCGAGGACCAGATTTTCTATTGCAACCAGCGTGGGCTATCGACTGAGGATGCGGTGGGGATGATCGTCAACGGCTTCTGCAAGGAAGTGCTGGCCGAATTGCCGATGGAATTTGCGGTGGAAGCACAGAAGCTGCTGGGCATCAGCTTGGAAGGCAGCGTCGGCTAGAAATTTTTGAAATACAATGCGAGGAATAGCTACATGCTGAAGATCGAAAATCTGCAGGCGCGCGTGGGGGATACGCAGATCCTGCGCGGCATCAATTTAAACGTGAATGCAGGCGAGATTCACGCCATCATGGGGCCCAATGGATCCGGTAAGAGCACGCTCGCTCAGGTATTGGCCGGTCGCGAAGGCTATGAAGTAACGGGGGGAAGTGCCTCCTTCCTAGAGCAGGACTTGCTCGATATGGATCCGGAAGAGCGCGCGCGTGAAGGGCTCTTTCTCGCCTTCCAATATCCCGTGGAAATACCGGGAGTCAACTCGACGTACTTTCTTCGCACCGGCTATAATGAGATGTGCAAGCACCGCGGCAAAGAGGAACTGGATGCAATGGATTTCCTCAGTCTGGTACGAGAAAAACTCAAGCTAGTTGAAATGGACGAGAGCTTTCTCAAGCGCTCGGTCAATGAGGGGTTTTCGGGCGGCGAGAAAAAGCGCCACGAAGTGCTGCAGATGGCTGTGCTGGAGCCTCGGTTAGCCATTCTCGACGAGACGGACTCCGGCCTCGATATCGATGCGCTGCGCGTCGTCGCCAACGGCGTCAACGCCCTGCACTCGCCCGATAAAGCGGCCGTTGTCGTTACCCACTATCAGCGCCTGTTGGAGTATATCGTGCCCGACTATGTGCACGTGTTGTACAAGGGGTGCATTGTCCGTTCCGGCGGCAAGGAACTGGCGCTCGAACTAGAAGAGAAGGGGTACGACTGGGTTAAAGACGAAGCAGTTGGAGCTGCGGTATGACGCAGAGTGCAGATCGCAGTGCATGGTACGTAGAGCGCTTTGCCGAGTTTTCGCGAGCGCTCAACGGCGAGGCTTCTGCACCGGTCCATAAGGTGCGCACGAGCGCGATGGAGCGCTTTGCCGAATTGGGCTTTCCCACGGCGCATGACGAAGAGTGGCGCTATACGAGTCTGGCGGCGCTGCTGCGCGAAGATATGGGCGTTGCTTTGGGCGAGGCTCAGGTGCCAGGCGACGTTGAGCAATGGCGCGTGCCGGGCATTGACAGCCACCTGCTGGTATTTGTAGACGGCATCTACCAGCCCGCGCTGTCGAGCGTGGCCGATTTACCAGCCGGCGCGTGCGCCGGTAGCTTGGCTGCCTCGCTGCGCGCGGCGGAGCACGTCGATGGCTTGGGCGCTATCGCGCGGCGCGGCGAAGACGCCTTTGTAGAGCTCAATACCGCCTTTCTGCGCGATGGAGCGCACGTGCGCGTTGCGCGCGGCGTAGAGCTCGAGCGGCCGATAGAGGTGCTCTTTATCGCCAGTAGCCCGCGCTGTGCGGTGCATCCGCGCCTGTTGGTGCACGTCGAAGACCATGCCAGCGCCACGCTGGTCGAACGGTATATAAGCCTCGGTGACGATGTGCATCTGACCAACTCGTTAGCCGAGTTCCACGTAGGCGAAAACGCGCGCCTCGACCACTATCGCGTGCAGTCGGAAAGCGATGCTGCGCTGCACGTATCCGCTCTCCACGTGCGCGAAGAGCGCAGCAGCACGTTTCGCTCGACCTGCTGCACGGTGGGCGGTGCGCTGACTCGCAACCACGTGCACACCCAGCTGCAAGGCGAAGGTGTCGATTCGACGCTCAACGGTCTGTACGTGGTCGAAGGCCACCAGCACGTCGACAATCACACGCTGATCGAGCATGCCCAACCACACTGCCAGAGCCACGAGTTTTACAAGGGAATTCTGGCCGACGATGCGACCGGGGTTTTTCGCGGACAGATTCTCGTCCACCAGGCAGCCCAAAAGACGGACGCCTATCAGGCAAATCGCAACTTGCTGCTCTCCGATCGCGCCGAAATCAATACCAAGCCGCAGCTGGAGATCTACGCCGACGACGTCAAGTGCTCGCACGGGGCGACCATCGGCCAGCTGGACGAGGATGCCATATTCTACCTGCGCTCGCGCGGAATAGGACGTGCGGCGGCGCGGCGCGTGTTGACGCGCGCCTTTGCCGGTGAGGTGATTGAACGCGTGCGCATCGAGCCGCTGCGCGCGCAGTTGGAAGAGTGGGTCGGCCAGCGATTGGAACGGGCTACCGCCCGGTTGGAGTAGTTTTCATGAGCACCTTGGCAAAAGATACCGCATCCGTATCGCCGCTCGACGTCGAGCGAATCCGCCGCGATTTTCCCGTGCTGCAAGAGCGCATTCGCGGTAAGGAACTGGTCTATTTAGACAATGCAGCGACGACGCAAAAGCCGCTGACGGTGATCTATGCGCTACAGCACTACTACGCCACGGAGAACGCCAATATACATCGCGGTGTTCACCTGCTGAGCCAGCAGGCAACGTTTGCCTACGAACGCGCGCGTGGGCGAGTCGGCCAGTTTCTCAACGCGGCTGAACCGAGCGAAGTCGTCTTTGTGCGCGGTGCGACGGAGGGCATCAACTTGGTCGCGCACAGCTACGGTCGAAGCGTAGTTGAGGCCGGCGATGAGATTATCGTCTCGCAAATGGAGCACCATTCCAACATTGTTCCGTGGCAAGTGCTGTGCGAGGAAAAGGGCGCCGTGCTCAGGGTCGCTCCGATCAATGAGGATGGCGAGTTGCTTCTCGACGAGTACGAGAAACTGCTTAGCGAACGCACAAAGATCGTAGCGATATCGCACGCTTCAAATGCGTTGGGAACGATAAATCCAGTCGGACAAATTGCAGATATGGCGCATGCGCAGGGTGCCGTCGTGCTGGTTGACGGCGCTCAGGGCGTGCCGCATATGCCGGTTGATGTGCGCGCCATTGACTGCGATTTCTACGTTTTTTCCGGTCACAAGCTATTTGCTCCTACCGGGTCGGGTGCGCTGTACGGCAAGAAGCACCTCCTCGAGCAGATGCCGCCGTGGGAGACCGGCGGTGGCATGATACAGCGGGTTAGTTTTGAACAGGGCACGACCTATGCCGACGTGCCGGTGCGCTTTGAGGCGGGCACGCCGCATATTGCCGGTGGCATTGGCCTGGCTGCCGCCATCGACTACGTCAACTCGGTAGGTCGCGCTGCCATTGCCCAGTATGAGGACGACCTGCTGCGCTACGCTACCGAAGTGATTGGCGAGATTGACGGCGTCCGCATTATCGGCACTGCACGCGAAAAAGTGGGTGTGGTGTCGTTTGTAATGGATTCGGCGCATCCACACGATATTGGCACGATTCTGGATGCAGAGGGCATTGCCGTGCGCGCGGGCCATCACTGTACCCAGCCGCTAATGCAGTTTTATGGCGTGCCGGCCACGGTGCGCGCTTCGTTGGCATTTTACAATACGCATGCAGAAATGGATGCCCTGGCGGCGGGTATTCGCAAAGTACAAGAGGTGTTTAACTGATGAGCGAACTCCGTGAGCTGTACCAAGAAATCATACTCGACCACAATAAAAACCCGCGCAACTTTGGTAAGCTCGAAAGTGCTAATCGCGCTCAGGAGGGCTACAATCCTCTGTGCGGAGATCACCTGCATATCTATCTGCAGGTGGCAGAAGATCGCATTGAAGGCATTAGTTTTGAAGGATCGGGCTGCGCCATATCCAAGGCATCCGCCTCGCTGATGACGGCTGCGCTGAAGGGCAAGGGAACCGCCGAGGCCGAGCAGCTTTTTGAAGATTTTCACGCGATGGTCATGGCCGATGTAGCCGATCCGATAGACGAGGCGAAGCTGGGCAAGATGGCTATTTTTGCCGGCGTGCGCGAGTTCCCCATGCGCGTTAAATGTGCCACGCTCGCCTGGCATGCGATGAAGTCGGCGCTGTCTGGTGACGACGCACCCATTTCAACGGAGTAGGAGGACGCATTGTATGACCGCGCTGCATGAAAAGACTTTTGCAGAGGGCAGCACCGAGGCGCGCATCGTCGAAGTGCTCAAGACCTGCTATGATCCGGAAATTCCGGTTGATATTTATGAACTGGGTTTGATTTACGACGTGCAAATAAATGAGGAAGACTTTGCGCAGGTCACCATGACGCTCACGTCGCCCGCCTGCCCCGTTGCCGGCACGCTGCCGCCGGAAGTCCAGCAGAAGATCAAGGATGAGGTCGAAGGGCTAAGTGGCGTATCGGTCGATATTGTTTGGGACCCGCCGTGGTCGGTCGATATGATGTCAGAAGGCGCCAAGCTGGAACTGGGCATGATGTAGAGGGCAGGCTATGAAACTGAGTTCACAAGAAGAATATGGACTGCGCTGCCTGCTCCACCTGGCGCGCCAGGAATACGGCACGAGCCTGACGATTCCAGAAATCAGCCAAGCTGAAGGCATTTCGCATCACAACGTCGGCAAGATGCTGCGCATCCTGCGCCAGAGCGGCTTTGTCGAGAGCGTGCGCGGCCAGCACGGCGGCTATGCGCTGGCCCGCGCACCTGAACGGGTCGTTGTTGCCGATGTGCTAAACGCCCTGGGCGGGCGCCTCTTTGATTCGAATTTTTGCGATCAGCACAGCGGGGCCGAAGAAAACTGCGCGCATACGCTCAGTGCCTGCTCCGTGCGCGCGCTGTGGAGCCGTCTGCAGGATGCCGTTGACGAGGTGTTGCAACAGCTCACATTGCGCGACCTGCTGCGCGAGGGGTACCAGTTTAAAGACGCAGAGGAATCGCGCCTATTAGACATCGCCCTCTGAGCAGGTGCCGCGTCTGTTTAGTGCGCGCCGATCGCGCGCTGTATGCGGTCAAGTGCCTCCATCACCGGCAGGCAGGCGCTGCAGCTGGTTAGCGCCTTGCGGCCATCTCTGATTGCGGCAAAAAATTCGCCGTCCTGCGCCTCGACTCCGCCGCTATCTGCAACGGGTATTTCCCCTCCCTCAAAATCGATGAGTTTGCCCTTTTCTACGATGAGCGTAGTCTCCTGGCAAATAATGCGATAGTGGCTTTGAATGGGCCCATGGTGGTTGAAGGAATGCGCTGAAGTGACGAGCGCTCCGCGCTGCGATCGCATGGCGATCGAGAGGTCCATGGGAATATCTAGCTCGGGGTGCATGGGGCCCACCTGTCCCCACGTCTCCGCCGTTAAATCCCCCAACAGCCAGTGTGCCATGTCTACCATATGACAGGCTTGGTGCCATAGTAGATCGTCGACCCAAGTGCGCGGTTTGCCAAATCGATTTTCGTTTTTTCTGCGAAAAAAGTAGGTTTGCTGCACGATATGCAGCGGTGTTAATTGGCCGGATTCAATGCGGTTTTTCAGCTCGCGAAATACGCCGCTGTAACGCTGTGTGTGGCAGACCATGCACACGTTGCCCGTTCGCTGTTCTGCTTCGACGACGCGCTGCGATTCCTCTAAGGTAAGGCCCATGGGTATCTCGATGAGCACGTGTTTGCCTGCTTCCATAGCCGCGATTGCCTGTTCGCAGTGGACCTGATTCGGAGAGCATAGAATAACGGCCTCTATGTCTGCGCGCTCCAAGCATTCAGAAAAGTCGAGCGACCAATGTGGAATGTTCCATTCCTCGGCAAATGCTTCGGCATCGGCGGCGATGCCACCCGCAAGCGATGCCACTTCTACACCTTCTAATGACCGCAGCGCTTGTAGGTGAGTGAGTCCTTGAGCTCCTTCGCCAGCAACGCAAATTTTCATCGGTTGTCTCCGCTGTAACGATTCGATTGAAATCATCGTGCGGCGTTAATATAACTCATAGCGAGAGAGCAATCTACAGGGTCAATAACGCAATAAATCAGCTTGCTCTATAAATGCATATTGGTTATTTTTGCACTCAGAATTGAGCTGTAAAACGATCAGAGCTTCGTAGTGTATCGTCACTCAAGGGAGGTAGTTTCCATGGCGAAAGCGAAAGCGAAAGCTAAGAAGGCACCGGC
>JAYPJE010000006.1:60421-75274 GCA_038128265.1 Gemmatimonadota bacterium | reverse complement strand
CCGCTGCTAAGAAGGCACCGGCTAAGAAGAAGGCCGCTGCTAAGAAGGCACCGGCTAAGAAGAAGGCCGCTGCTAAGAAGGCACCGGCTAAGAAGAAGGCCGCTGCTAAGAAGGCACCGGCCAAGAAGAAGGCCGCTGCTAAGAAGAAGTAAATTTTTACTTAGCAATTGTCATTTAAAAAACGCCCGCTCGTATGAGCGGGCGTTTTTTATTGCCAGGTATTCTCCAATAGCTGTGCTATCAGGTTTGATAACTGACGCGGTGCGTATGCAGGCCGCTGTGTTTCGCGCAGATCAAATCCAAAAGCGCGCTTGCTGAGCACGATGATGGGAGGCGCTTGAATGCGTTTGAAAAAGTTGATACGCACTTGGCGTTCTACCCACTGCAGGTCGTCTATCCAAGACCGTGCGTCGGGGAAGTAGTGTTTGAACTGTGTGCAATCATCCCATCCAAGCCGCGCGAAAAAAACGCCGTCCAAGTGCCACTGTATAAAGTCGCATGCCGAATAGCGGTATTCGATAATCTGGCGCAGCAGCGCATCGTGATACCCATACTTAATCGGATCGCCTAGGCCTTTGGTCACGTCCTGCGCGGCAGAAAGCTCGGCGCTGGGCACGATTTGTCCGTTGATAATATTGTCGGGGATGACTTCGCTTCCGTAGACGGATTCGTTCAGATAGCGCGCGAGAGCAAATACCTGAACTTTGTAGAGATCAGCAATGGGGGCGACTGCTCCGCTCACGTCTCCGTAGAGTGTGGCATAGCCCAGCGCCACTTCGGTCTTGTTGCCGTTATTGGTGAAGAGCATCCCGTATTTGGCCCCGACGCCCGATAGGACGTCTGCGAAGCGGATGCGCGCCTGAATATTCTCGTCGACTAGTTGCGTGTATTCGCCCGCATGATGGTCAAATTCCATTTGCTGGATCGTGGTAGATACGGCATCGTACAATTCGCCGATAGGACGGCTCAGATAGTCGATGCCCAGCGCAGTGCAGACGTGGCGCGCATTGTCTTGAGTGATCTGTGAGTTGAAGCGGGTGGGCATATTAACTGCGCATACGCGCTCTGCGCCAAAAGCGCGTTCGAGCAGGCAGAGGACGACGCTGGAGTCGATGCCCCCGCTGGCGGCAACGAGAAATTTATTTTGTGCACCGCGAATGTGATCGAGATGGCGCAGACCGGTGCAGATGGCATGGAAGATGGCGTCTTCTTCGCCCAGTTGAGGGCGTGCGGCGGCACGGTCCGTGCTGTAGACGACATCTTGCTGCCAGGGGCTCGTGCGCTGAGTTGTCGAACCGTCGCTGGCGTAGCCCGTGCTGTCGCCATCAAATACCAAAATATTTTTACCGTTGTTTTGCGCGCCTACCTGGTTGACGTAGAAGAAGGGTAGCGGTGAAGACGATAGAATTTCACGCACTACGCGGTTGCGTTTGTCGTTTTTTTGCCACGTCCACGGCGAGGCGGATAGATTGAATACGGCCTGTGCATCACGCTCTTTGTAGAATTTCAGCGTATCGAGCGCGTCGCCGCTATAACAGTAGTCCTGACACCACATATCTTCACATAGCTGCACGCCGAAGCGGAACGTGCGTCCGTCGCGCAGAGGGACTGCATAGGGGTGAATCCAGTCGAAGGGCGAGCGCCCCTCGGCTTCGGCCAGCTGGCGCAGCGAGAAAAAATGGCGATCGTCGTCGAAGAAGCGATAGTTGGGATGCAGCGTTTTGGGATGGATGCCGTGTGGCAGGCCAGCGGGGACGTCTGCGCGCTGCACGTACTCGCCGTCGCAGCATACGTAGACGGCGTTGTACTTGCGTGGCCTACCGTCCTGTCCGATGTGTTGTGGGTCTGTGGCAACGTTGCCAAAAACTACGGTCAGGCCGCTGCTGGCCGCGCGAATATCTTCGCTGTATGAGGCAAAGTCCTCGACGTAGGCGTTCACTTCCCACAGGTCGCCGAGAATGTAGCCGCTTATGCAGAGCTCGGAAAAGACGGCTATTTCGCCCCCGTCGCTGCGCACGCGCGCCAGCTGTTCGATCATATGGGCGACGTTGAGGTCGGGGCGGCCCGGCTTTACGTCCATCTGCACTAAGGCGATTTTTGGCAGGTTGGATTGCGGCATAGTTCAGGCCGTGACGGCGGTGCCTACGCGTGCTTGATGGATGCATTCACCGAGTAGTTGCACGCCTTCGAGGATGGAATCCAGCGAAGCAAAGCCGAAGGCGAGCCGCAGATAGGGAATGTCCTGGCGGCGAATATGGAAATTGCTGCCGCGGGCGTAGATAATGCCGCGTTCATCGGCCAAAGCCTGGAGCTGGCTGCGGTCGACGTCGTCGGGAAAACGCACCCAGATGAACATGCCACCGGCTGGCCGGCTCCAGGAGCAGATATCGCCGACGCTTTCCTCAAGGCCGGCAAAAACGGCATCGCGCTTGGTGCGCAGCAGGTCGTTGCAGTAGGCGACGTGCTGCCAGAGTCGGTCGCGAAAAAACGTCGCGCAAATGGCAGCCGTCAGCGCGCTGTGACCGCCATCAAAGCGCCGGTCCAGCAGGCGTTTGAGCATGGTCGGTCGCGCCAGCACGTAGCCCTCGCGCACGCCGGGGCCGAGGATTTTCGATAGAGAGCAGATATAAATAATGCGCTCGCTGTCGTCTAAAGCGTAGAGTGAAGGCGGCACCTCGCCTTCGAAATGCACGTCGCCGTAGCAGTTGTCCTCAACGACGATGCACCCGTAGTGTGCGGCGATCTCGAGTAGCCTTTTGCGCCGCTCTAGCGGCATAATAGAGCCCGTGGGATTCTGATAGGTCGTCAGCGTGTAAATAAAAGCCGGTGGCGTTGCCTTGGCGTGTAGGTCTGCCATTGTCTCGGCCAGCGCGTCCATGCACATGCCGTGCTCATCGACGGGCACGCCGACCAGCGTGGCACCCAGTCCTGCGTAGGCGCCAATGGTGCCCGAATAGGTCAACTCTTCGCAGACGATAATATCGCCGGGGTGGCGCATGAGTGCTTCGGCGCACAGGGTCACTGCCTGCATCGACCCGCTCATGAGGGCGATGTGGTTCGGATCGACGGACACGCCCTCGCGCTTGGCCTCGCGCGCGGCCATCAGCTCGCGCAGGTCGAGGCGGCCGTAGTCGCCGGGATAGCGCACGAGCTCGGGGCCCATATCGAGCACCGCTTCGCGCGCGGCTTCGGCGAAAGCTTCTGTTGGAAAGGAAAGGGGGTCGGTGCGGCCGCTGCCAAAATCAAATGTAGGCATGGCGATTCTCCTCGATTGGATGGCGGGCGTGGTGGGATAGAAGTCGGTGTGTGTCTGCGTGCTTCACGTGCGCCCTTTGAGCGGTAACCAAGCCAGCACGTTGGCTATTTGCTCATCCCACTTGTCCCAAGTATGGTCACCCGGTCCCGTGCTATAGTCGATGTGGACCCCGCGCTGCTTGGCTCGTTTATAGAGATCTTTATTCTGTTGGAAGAGGGAATCCTCCGTGCCGCACCACTGGTAGAGCATGGGGCGTCGCTTGCGTGGGGCCAGTTTATCGATCAGGTGCATCAGATCGTTGTCGCTGCCGGGTATTGTTTCAAATGGGCCAAATGTGTCTTCCAATTCCCTATGCCTTATGGGATCATTGCGTGCACTGGCCGTGCGATCGACGATATCCACGGCGCCCGAAAGACTGGCCGCTGCCGCAAAGCGGCCAGGGTGGCTCAGCGCCATTTTAAACGCGCCGTAGCCACCCATGGACAGGCCGGCGACAAAGGTGTCTGCGCGTTTGTCAGAAAGCGGGAAAAAGGCGCGCGCTAGGCGCGGCAGCTCCTCGCTGATAAAATCCCAATAGCGCGCTCCGTGCACCATATTGGCGTAGAAACTGCGGTTGACGGCGGGCATGACGACGGCTAGGCCAAGGGGTTCGGCGTAGCGCTCGATGGAAGTGCGCCGCTGCCAGATAGTGTAGTCGTCGCTCAGCCCGTGTAGCAGGTAGAGAACGGGCAGCTTTCTACCCCCTTCGACGGCGTCCTGCGGAAGGATGACGTTGGCGCCCGTCGATATGCCGAGAGCATGTGAGTAAAAATTCCAGTGGACCAGGGCCATGAGTGCCTTTCTGCGCACGGGCGCGAAGATGCGGGGAATGGGTCACCGGGCGTTGCTGCGCCGCACGCCGTGCTTAGAGCTGTGCCCTCAGGTGTGCCACTATTTCGCCGTCGGCTATTTCCGTGCTGCTGCCCTCGCGCAGATCTTTGACCTGCCACGCGCCGCGCTCGAGCTCATCGGGACCGCCAATAATGGCGTAGCGAAAGCCCTTGCGATCGGCGTATTTGAGCTGTTTGCCCATGCCTTTGGCATCGGGAGAAACCTCTGTGGCTAGGCCGGCCGCGCGCAGACGGCGCGACAGGGCGATATACGAACCCAGCGCGTCGGGCGCGAACTGCACGATAAATACCTGAGCGGGCGTGCTGGCGTCGGACAGCAGACGCAGCTCTTCCATGGCGGCCAGTAGGCGGTCGAGTCCAAGCGATGCGCCAACGCCGGGCAGGTGCTGTTTGGTGTAGAGCTCGGCCAGGTTGTCGTAGCGCCCGCCGCTACAAATCGAGCCGATGCCGGGCAGATCGTCGAGCAGCGTTTCGTAGACGGTGCCAGTGTAGTAGTCGAGACCCCGAGCGATGGAGACGTCTATGCGCAGGCGGCTTTCTGGGATTCCGGCCGCAGAAAACGCATCGACCAGCTGTTTCAGGTCATCGACACCCTGTAGGGCCCGTTCGCTTGCAGCGAGCTGCTGGCCGAGCTGCTGGAGCAATTCGCCGTTGTCCCCTTCTAGCTGCACGGCGCTTAGGATCTGTGCTGCCTGTTGGCCCGATAGTCCGGCAGAAGCCATCTCTTCTGCCACTTTGTCGGCGCCAATTTTAGCGAGTTTGTCGAGGGCGCGGAGCACGGCGGTTGCGTGTTCGCTTAGGCCGAGCGTTTCCAACAGGCCGCTGAGTATGTTGCGGTTGTTGACGTGAATTTGAAAGCGCTCGAAGCCCAGCGCCGTTAGAATATCGTGTATGATCAACGCCGTTTCGATGTCGGAGGTATTTGAATCGGTGCCGATCGTATCAAAATCGCACTGGTAGAACTCGCGGTAGCGGCCCTGCTGCGTGTTTTCGCCGCGCCAGACCGGTCCGACGTGGTAACGCTTAAAAGGCAGGCCGAGCTGCTGGGCGTGCTGGGCGGCAAAGCGCGCAAAGGGCACCGTCAGATCAAAGCGCAGCGCCACGTCGCGGCCGCCGTGGTCGGTAAAGCGATACATCTGCTTGTCGCTCTCTTCGCCGCCTTTGCCGGTGAGGATTTCGCTGTACTCCAGCGCTGGCGTATCGATGGGCGCAAATCCGTACGAGCGAAAAACGCCCTTGGCTGCATCGATCATTTGTTCGCGCGGCATGGCTAGGGCTGGTGGAAAGTCGCGGAACCCCTTGAGAGTGCGCGGTTGAATCAGGTTTTTTTTATCGGACATAGAATGCAGCTCTGGTTGTTAGTGTGCAGATGATTGCCTCGCTACCAATTCGTGAAAGAGCCGTCTTTGCGGCGCAGCTGCGGCCCATTCTGCCATTCAAAGCCGTAGCTGGCACGGGCCACTTCCTCGTCGAACTCGAGGCCTAAGCCGGGCGCCTGTGGCGGTAGCAGGTAGCCATTTTCATAGGGCACCTGCAGGGGAAAGAGATCCTCCATGACCGGGTCGCCCACGAGGCCGGCTTCCTGAACGGCAAAGTTGTCGCAGGCCAGATCTAGGTGCAGACATGCGGCGGCCGAAACGGGGCCTAGCGGATTGTGCGGGACGATTTTGATATAGTGTGTTTCACACCAGTTGGCGACCTTGCGCGCTTCGGTTAGACCGCCGACGATGCACAGGTCAATGCGCGCGTAGTCGAGCAACTCCTCTTCGATCATCTGGCGAAATTCCCACTTGGTGGCGTAGTGCTCGCCAACGGCCAGCGGCGTGGCGACGTGCTGGCGCACCTGTCGATAGCTCTGCGGGTTTTCGCAGCGCAGCGGATCTTCGAGAAAAAACGGGTCGTAGGGCTCCAACTCGCGTCCGAGGCGAATGGCGTCGGGTGGATCGAGGCGCGTGTGGTAGTCGATGACGATCTCGATATCGGGTCCTACCTCTTCGCGCACGGCTGCGAAATGGGCAACGCTGTCGCGCACGGCGACCCGCGGTTCGAGGATGCCGTCGCGGTCCATGACGGAGAGGCGCAGATACTGCCAGCCCTCATCGACGCGCTGGCGTGCGGAGCGAGCCGCATCGGCCGGCGTGCGGCCGCCGATTCCCTTATAGCAGACCACCTTATCGCGCATGCGGCCACCCAGCAGCATGTAGACGGGCTGGTTGAGTGCCTTGCCTTTGATGTCCCATAGCGCGATGTCGATGGCGGATATCGCCGCGCTATTGATGCGGCCACCGGGAAAGAAGTCGCCGCGAAAAAGCAGCTGCCAGATCCATTCTATATTGAGCGGATCGAGGCCGATGATATGGCGTTTCATGTGCTCTATAGCGCCTAGCCCGGCCTGTTCTCTCCAGGTGATACCGAATTCGCCGAGGCCGTAGATGCCCTCGTCTGTTTCCACTTTGACAAAGGTGTAGTTGCGATGGCCGTGATAGACGGGATAGGTCTTGACGTCGGTAATTTTCATGGGGCGGCTCCTTTGCTAGGAGAATAATATCAGGTCCAGCGCCCAAAAACTCAAAAGCGGCGCGTCCACTCGCCGAGGGCAATGGCGATGAGGCCGATCAGCATGCCGGCTTTGAGCAGGCGGCCGAGGTCGCCGTGAGCGAGTTGGGTCGGTTCGCGCTGGAGCCGATAAACGACGTAGAAGACGAGCAGGTCTACGGCGGCGACGCACGCCAGATAGACGCGGCCGTAGATATCCAGCACGAAAGGCATTAGCGTAAGGCAGACTAGCACGGCGTAGATTGACGTGGCCAGGCCGACAGCGGTGCGCGTGCCCCAGCGCAGGGGCAGCGTGCGATCGCCGCGCAGGCGGTCTCCGGCCATGTCCTCGACGTCTTTAACGATTTCGCGGACCACGTGGAATAGGAGGGCAAATGTGGCGGGAATCCACGCGCGGTCCAGCGCGCCGCTGACTAGGGCACCGTAGGGGAAGGCGGCGGCGGCCAGCAGGCCGACCAGCGCGTTGCCCCACAGCACGCTGGTCTTTAGATAAGCGCTGTAGACGATGAGGAGGGCGCTGATGGCCGCTGCTAGCAGGGCGTGGAGAGGACTGATCGACAGGGCGATGACAATGCCCAAAACGGCCATCGCGGCGGCGTAGATGCCGGCTGTACGCGGCGCGATGCGCTGGGAGGGCAGCGGTCGTTCGGGGCGATTAACCCGATCGATATCGACGTCTAATAGATCGTTGAATGCGTTCCCAGCCGCGTTGACGAGCGCGGCTGAAAGCGCTGCGGCGATCAGCGCTTTCGGAGGTATGGAACCGTCTGTGCACAGGGCTCCAGCGGCGACGGAGAGCGCCGTAATCAGGCCGTTGAGCGGCCGTGAAAGATCGATGAGTGCGATGAGTGTCTGCACAAAATTACGCCGATAAAATGCGAAATTACGCGCCGGTAGTCGCACGCGCTAAAAAATGCGAAAAAATAGGCCTAACTGCTTGGAAAAAAAGTATTTCTCTAAATTTTTCTTGACAGTGTATTACGCGCGATTTATGTTCCCATAACATCATTATTCCCAATAAGTAAGGAATGGTTTAACTCTCCCCAAAAGGCCTCTTTCTCCAGGTGCCTTGCGGCGGTCTACCAGTCAGGAGATACGTCTTGTCTACAGTGACAAAAAAGGAGCTAGCGCTCCTCGTGAGCGAAAGCGCGGGCTGCAAGAAAAACGTAGCAGCCGAAATGGTCGACAGCCTATTCAATGCCATGCGCGATAGCCTTATTGAGGGCAATCGCATCGAGATTCGCGGCTTTGGCGTTTTTCAGGTCAAAGATACGCGGCCCAAACCCGCTGCTCGCAATCCGCGCACGGGCGAGATCATCTACGTTCCGGCGCGTCGCAAGACCCATTTTAAGCCAGGTCGTCTGCTCAAAGATGCCCTGCATGAGGTGCGCGAAGCGGACCCCGTGCCGACAGCTGTTGCGCCGTCAACCTCGCTGGGCGAATCGAACTCCGACAATCAATAAAAGGTCATTGGGCGCTGTGAACAATTGTGCGAGAGGGGGGCTCTATGCCCCTCTCTTTTTTTTACTGTGCTCGTTAGTCGCTGTCGACGCCGAGCAGCTAGTCGGTTTGCCTTGGACCAATGCCGCTCAGCTGCGCGGTTTGCAGGAGAGCGGTCTGCAGGTGCGCTATGTCGATCGCGGCATCGTTCTGGTAGATGGTGGGGCTGCCGATGCGGAAGGCGATGCCATTTTTGTCGACGTGCGCGGGCCAGATGAACGCTATTACGTGGCCGACCACCTCGATGCCCTGCCGCTTGAAGGGGTGCATTTGGTGCATGCGCGCGGCGGCGTGCGAGGCTGGGCGCTGGTGCGCATGCAACCGCAGCGCGCAGACCGGCTGCGCATAGAGGGAGGGCACTTTCTCTGGCCGCTGCCCATGCGCTACAATACGCGTACCTGGCTACAGCCTAGGCCCGGTGCCAAGCTAGCGCAGCGCGAACCGGCCGCGATCGTGCAGCAGCTGCTGGGTCAGGTCGATGCCGACCGCATGCGCCGCGACGTCGAGGCGCTGTCGCTGATCGACCCGCTGGCCGGCAGCACAGAAGGCAACTTTCGCAGCCGCTTTGTTCTGCATCCAGATATGCTTGAAGCAACGGAGTACATTCGCTCCCAGCTGGCCGATGCGCTGGGCGAAACGGCCGTCGAACGGCAGGCTTTCCCCATTAGTCGCAGCACGGCGCGCTCGCGCGTCCGGGAGAACAAAGAGGGCATCGATCAGGTCGATAGCACGGCATTTAACGTGGTGGCAACGCTGCCTGGCTCCGATCCGGCGGCGGGTTACTACATCATATGCGCGCACTACGACGCAACGGCTGTGCGTTCGAGCGGCTGGGATTGGCGCCGGGATCCAGCGCCGGGCGCAGACGACAATGCCAGCGGCACGGCGCTCGTGCTGGAGAGCGCACGCGTGCTGGCCGGCCAAACATTTCCCTGGACCATTAAATTCATCGCCTTCTCCGGCGAAGAACTCGGTCTGTTGGGCAGCCGCGAGTATGCCGAGGCGGCCCTGCTAAATGACGAGCGCGTTCTCGGCGTGCTCAACTTCGATATGATTGGCTTTAACGACCTGGCCGAGCGCTTGGAGTTGGTGAGCAATCCCGGTTCGCTGTGGCTGGTCGATGCCATGCGCCAGGTCAACGAGCGCTACGGAATTGGTCTGCAGGTGGACCTGCTCGAAGACGCAGGGGCAGGCCTGAGCGACCACGCGCCGTTCTGGGCGCGCGGCTACGATGCGGTCCTCGGCATTGAGAACTACCTGCCGACCGACACGACAACGGTGGGGGTGCGCCGCGGCCAATACCGAATAAACTCGCAGTATCACTCGATGATCGACCTGCCAGACAGCCTCAACTACGGCCTTATGCGCCGCGTTACGCAGCTAGCCGTGGGCACGCTGGCCGAGTACGGCGTCGGCCAAGGGTTGCCCAATCTGGCCGTTTTTAACGGTGATTTGCGCGGCGATGACGAAGATCATCTGCGCGTGCGCGTCAGCAATATTGGCTTCGGGCCACTGTCGGCAGACTTTGATCTGCGCGTGTCTCAGTGCCAGCTCGACTCAAGCGGCTGTGAGCTTGTCCACCAGGCGAGCGTAGCGGGGGGAATGGTGCCGGGCGGCAACGCCGAAGTGCGCTTTGAGTGGAGCCGCTTTGGCGAACAGCTCTTTCTCGTCGAAGTGGAGGCGGGTGAGTCGGAAGTAACAGTGCAAGACAACCGGCTGTTCCAGCGCGTGAGCCTGATACCCCAACGGGACATTGTCGTATTTCCCAACCCATTCCAGCCGCTGCAGCAGTCGGCGCTGCGCTTTAGCGGGGTGCCGTTTAACGCGGAAGTGCGGATTTATGCGCCAACGGGCGAGCTGGTATGGCGCGCGCGCGAAGACGACAGTCGTCAGCGGCGTTTGGGTGCGCGTGCCAACGAAGTGCTCTGGCTTGGTGTCAATGGCAGTGCCAGCAGCGATCTTGGTGCACCGTTAGTAGGCAGCGGCGTCTACGTTTACACTATCTACGACGCCGACGGTGCGCTATTGCGTAGAGATAGAGTAGCCGTCGTGCGCTAGCGCAAAACGCGACCGTCAAAAGCTGAGTCACGCCGCTGCGTGCCGCGCCGTCTTAATCGTCGCTGAGCGGGCAGTCAGCGCAGCGATGCGTGCCATCGGCGCAGTGCGCTAGATCGCAGCGCAGCAGCGCGTCTACCTGGCGCTGCCAGTGCGGTGGGTAGTGTAGAGAGCCCTCCACGTGAAAGTCGCGGACGAGCGCGCGCAGTAGGGCGAAGCGCGTCTTGCGGTCGGCCACTCGTTCGCGCACGCGCCGACGTGCTTCGGCCAAACCGTCCAAGTAGGTGGCGAAATCTCCGTCAAACAGCTCGGTTAGATCTTGGCGCAGGCGACTGGCCAGCGAGGGACTGGTATTGCTGGTGCTAATGCTCAGGCGCAAATGGCCGGGATGGACCAGTGCGACCATGCCGAAGGTGCAGTATTCGGGTTGGTCGTAGGAATTGACCAGTATATTGCGCGCCGAGGCACATGCCCACACGCGCTGCGTGAGGTCTGGGTCGTCGGCTACGGTATTGATGACGAGAAATACGCCGTCCAAATCGGCCTCGGTAAAGGGCCGCGCGCAATGGGAGAGGCGCTTTTCCTCGGCCCATGTGCCCAGCTGCGGAGTCAATTGGTCGGCCAGCAACACAATGTGCGCACCGGCGTCAAGCAGGCGTCCGGACTTTTCTTCGGCCTCGCTTCCGCCGCCCAAGACGAGGCACTGGCGGTCCATGACGTCGAGGCCGACCTGAAAGAGCGGATTGATTTTCACTGGCCGTGGCCCAGTTGAGCTACTAAGTCGGATAATTGGGGTAGCACGAGCTTTTCCAGAGCTATTTCTATGGCCTGAACGTCCGCCGGCAAGACAAAAACTAGGCGGCGCTGCTGGACGCCGGCCGCCGCGCGCGCCAGCATGGCGCGCGGCCCAATGGCGGGAAAGAGCAGGCTGCGCAGCAGCTCGCCAAAGCCGTCTAAGCGGCGATCGAAAAGCTTTTCGGCCGCATCGCTGGTTGTGTCGCGCAGGCCGATGCCACCGCCGCTAGTCAGGAAAATGGCGCGCACGGAACGGGCCTGTGCGAGCATGGCCATTTCACCTTTAATCTGCAGTGAGTCGCTGCGGATCTTGCGCGGCTCGCTGCAGGTGTGGCCGGCGGCTGTCAAGAATTCGACAATGCGCTCGGCGTTGCCGACGGCGCGTTCGTCGCGGTCGCCGCCGACGGCAACTACGGCACACCCAATCGCCGCCATTATAGTCCTTTGGACAGTGACGGGTAGTCGGTGCCCTCGCCGGCGCCCGTCTCTACGGGCAGGCCCAGTTCGGCCCATCCCTTTTCCACTACCTGTCCACTCTGATCGCGCGCGCCGCCGAAGCCACCCATTACGTTGGACACGTCGGTAAAACCAGCGGCTACCAGCGCTTCGGCCGCCCGCTGTGAACGGCCGCCCATCTGGCATCCAAGCAGCAGTTTAGCATCGTGGGCAAAGTGTTTTTCGACCGTGCGCACAAAGTCGTTGTTGGGGACCATTCCCATCGCTTCTTTGTGCATGATGGGTATATTTAGGGAGCCAGCTGGATGCGCGTCTTCGTACTCGGGCATGGAACGCACGTCGATATAGACGTAGCCGTCGTCGCTGTCCAATAGGTCCTTGGCTTGGGTAGGGTTAATGACTTGTACGCTCATCGGGTATACCTCCTGTCGGATAAACATGCCATTTGGGTCAAATACAGGGCGCTCGCTGCGCCGTTGGTCTTTGAGGTGGTCGAACCAGCAGTTATATGAACAAAAATAGCGCCCTTGTCGCTCGAGAAAGTCGCGTTTATAGGGCTGGGCACAGACGTGGCATTGCCGCTGTGCTTTGGGAATCGTCTGGTCGCTGGATACGTTGTCGAGCAGTCGATTTAAATAATAGCCACCGCGCCAGCCGAGTAGGAGCGCACAGCCGGCCTGTAGCAGCGTGTGGCTGAGCAACGCACTGCCGACGAGGGCAAACCAGAAGCACAGGCAGTGCGGGCAGCTGATAAGCTGATGCAGAAGAGCCGAGCGTTTCTCTACGCTGCTGCGCAGGCTGGCCATTATGGGAGCGCGCCGTATAAAACGGCTCCCAAAGGCCGCGAACGCCACGTTGGCCGTTAGTATGTAGAGCAGTGGTTCCACTTGACAGTGCGCAGTGAGTAGGACTCTTTTCGTCTATGTGATAATCAATCGCCTGGACGTGGTACAATAATATGGAAAGCGCATGATTAGTGTAAAGCGAATAGGGTATGCGATGGGATGTATGTGCTCGACTGGTTGGCTGCGCGTTGCACTGATTTTTGCAGTGTTGGCACTGTGGTCCTGCCAGAGCGAAGAGCCCGTTGATGGGGAGAAAGGCGACGGTGTAGCAGAGGGTTCTGCGGCCGATAGCGCGGCGGTCGACAGTGCGTCTGCGGAAAAGGGTATGGATGCCATTCCCGTGGAGGTCGCGCGCGCGCGTCTGGGGTCGATATCGTCGTACTTGCTATTCAATTCTACAATCGAGACGGAAGAGGCGGTACAGGTCTTCCCGCAGATCAGTGGACTGGTCGAGCGCGTGGCTGCCGAGGAGGGCGATCGAGTGCAGGCCGGTGATACGCTGCTCTACATCGAAGACGATCAGCTGCGCATCGCCTTCCAAGAAGCAAAGGTCAACTTCGAATTTCAAGAGGGCAATTTTCGCCGCAACGAAGCGATGTTTGAGCGCAAGCTGCTCAGCGACCAAGACTATGAGACAAAGCGCTTTGAATTGGAGCAGGCGCGGTTGCGCTACGACCGCGCGCGCCTCGAGCTAGAGCATTCCATCGTCGTCGCGCCTTTTTCTGGCGTAATCACAGAGCGCCACGTGCAGGTTGGTGCGCGCGTCAGTTCGGGCACGCAGCTCTACGACCTGATAAAGCTGGACGACATGATAGCTCGCGTATTCGTGCCCGGCCAGTACCTGATGAGCGTGAGGAGAAATCAAGTAGCTGCTATAAACTCTGACTTCTTGCCCGACCAAGAATTCAGTGGGTGGGTTAAGCGCATCAGTCCGGTCGTCGACCCGAGGAGCGGCACTTTTAAAGTCACGGTGGGCGTGCGCGACCGCTTCGAGGCGCTGCGACCGGGCATCTTCGTCAGCGTGCGCATCGTTACGGACACGCACGAGCAGGCGGTACTCGTGCCCAAGGAAGCCATTGTCTACGACGGCGGCGAGCAGTACCTATTTGCCGTGCGCGATACCGTTGCCCAGCGCATTCTCTTAGAGCCCGGCTACGAAAACATAGCTAGCGTAGAAGCGCTGTCCGGAATAGAGGCCGGTGAACGCATTATTACCGTCGGCCAGAACGGGCTGAAAGATGGAGCGCGCGTGCGCGTTGTTGAAACCGATGAAACAGATGCCAACCTGCCCACAGCGGCGCGCTCC
The DNA here is from genome assembly GCA_038128265.1 of Gemmatimonadota bacterium. GTDB lineage: Bacteria > Latescibacterota > UBA2968 > UBA8231 > UBA8231. The sequence continues at coordinate 61,615 of JAYPJE010000006.1, read as the reverse complement.
GACAGCGCTGATATTCGTCGGGACTAGGCGCGCACAATGGAACCATCGGTCGATTCCAGCCAATCGCCCCAATCTAGATTTGCCATAACGACGCGCCGGCCCGTGGCCATTCTCATGGTGGTCATGGCCGTTTGCGTTTTTGGTTGGGTTTCCTACCAGCGCCTTTCGCTCAACTTAATGCCGGATATCTCCTATCCGACGCTGACCGTGCGCACGGAGTATCCGGGCACGGCGCCGGAAGAAGTGGAGATGCTGCTCTCGCGCCCGCTGGAGCAGGAAGTGGGTATTGTGCCGCACTTGGTCAATATGAGCTCCATTTCCAAAGCCGGTCAGTCGGATATCATACTCGAGTTTGAGTGGGATACCGATATGAACGTGATCTCTCAGGACGTGCGCGAGAAAGTCGATCGCGTGTTCTTGCCCCAAGGAGCGGAGAAGCCGCTCCTGCTGCGCTACGATCCCTCTCTCGATCCCATACTGCGCGTGGGACTGCACGGTCCGCAGGACCTCTACGTGCTGCGCCATGTAGCCGAGCACGAGATAAAGCGCGAGTTAGAAGCGCTGACGGGGGTGGCAGCCGTTAAGATCAAGGGCGGACTTGAGGAAGAAATCCACGTCGAACTCAACGAGCGCCAAATCGCCATCATGGGGTTAGACATTGCCCAGATCAACAGTCGCCTTGCGCAGAACAATGTCAACCTGCCCGGCGGCAATCTGCGCGAAGGCCAGGTTGAATACTTGGTGCGGACTCTCAACGAATTTCGTTCGGTAGAAGAGATTGGCGAGCTGGTCGTGGCGCGCCAGGCCGACGCCGACGTCTATTTACGCGATATTGCCCGCGTTTATCGCTCGCACAAAGACCGCGAGATCATAACTCGGGTCAACGGCGGCGAAAGCGTTGAGATCGAAATATACAAAGAAGCCGATGCCAATATTGTTGCGGTGGCAGAGCGCGTGCGCGCCGTGCTCTATGGTTTGCCCGTGCAGCAGGCCTATGTCGAGAAGTTGGCAAAGGGAGAGGAACAGCCCGAAGAAGAGGGGGCGGACAAAGAGGGAGAGGAAAAAGACGAAAGCGGGGGCGAGGAGGCGTTTGAGCGCCGTCGCATGGAGGCTGCACAGAAGGCGATGAATCACCTGATGATGACGGACTTTATCAGCTATCGCCTGCCGCTGGGAGCGCAGTTAGACATTCTC
>JAYPJE010000006.1:9251-60411 GCA_038128265.1 Gemmatimonadota bacterium | reverse complement strand
TCTCAGACCAATCGACATTTATTAAGAACTCGATTGATGAGGTGCAAAACAGCGCGCTGATCGGGGGAGGATTTGCCGTTCTAATCCTCTTTGTGTTTTTGCGCAACGCCGTTCATACGCTCATCATCGGCCTGACTATTCCGGTGTCGATCGTCGCCACGTTTGCGCCGATGTTCATATTTGACGTATCCATGAACATCATGTCGCTCGGTGGCTTGGCTCTGGGAGTCGGCATGTTAGTCGACAACTCGATTGTCGTTCTCGAGAGCATATTTCGCTGCCGAGAAGAAGGCGACGATATCGTGCGCGCCACTGTGCGCGGCACTGCTGAGGTGGGCACGGCCGTCTTTGCTTCGACGCTGACGACAATCACGGTATTCTTCCCCATCGTATTTGTCGAGGGCGTCGCCGGTCAGGTTTTTGGCGATATGGGCCTCACGGTGGTGTTCTCGCTGCTCGCGTCGCTTGGCGTTGCGCTCTTTTTTATTCCAATGCTGGCCTCTCGCCAGGTGCAGAGCGACGGTGACGGCGCGCTAATGCAGCTTATTCGCAGCGATTTTCTTCGCATAGAAGCTATTCGGCGCGCACGCGCTGCGCTCAATGCAGGCGATCAATCGGCACCCGTTCGCCTGCTGCGCGGTGCGTTTGCGCTGCCCTATTTGGTTTTTGAAACGCTGCTGCGCGTCGGCCTGGCCGCCGCTGTGTTGGTGGCTGCTGCGCTAAAGGCCGTTGGCCTGCTGCTGTTCTACTTGCTCTGTCCGCTGGTGTATTTGGCCGAACTGTGGATCCGGCCTGGGCGTCCCTTTGAGCAGGCAGTGCGCGCCTGGTCTGCGTCGAGCCGCGTTGGTCGCATGGATTTTTTTGAGCGCCTGTGGCCGGGAATACTCGCCTACGGCGCTCCGCAGAACCTATGTGCTAGCGTGGCGCTCTACGCTCAGTGGGTAATGCGTTCGACCGGTGCGGTGGCGAAGGGGTTCAAAGGCATTCTTGCTCCCCTAGTGCTAATCTATCTGGTGGTGCGCTTTGTCCTGGCTACGGTCCTACGCCTGGTGGGCATTGTGCTGCACGTGGCCATTATGCTGATCGGCCTGCTGGTCGTCGTCCTGCTCTTTTTGTTGGGTCTCCTACTCATGCCGCTTTTTGCGCCCGTGCTCTTCGCGTTTGAAAAGAGCTTCAGTCTGGTGCAGGCCGTTTATCCAAGACTGCTGAGTGTGGCGTTGCGCAACAGCGCGGTCGTCGTTGCTGTAGCACTCGGTGCGCTCGCCTTATGCTGGCAATATCTGCTCCCTCGGCTGGGTCAGGAACTCATACCGCAGGTGCATCAGGGCGAGTTCAACCTAGAAGTAGCTCTGCCGGTTGGCACGCCGTTGGAAAAGACCGCGTCCGTCATCGGGCGCATGGAGGCGGTCGCTTCAGGCCAGCCCGAGGTTGAGCGTATGGCCTCCACGATTGGCACCGACCAGTCGGCTAATAGCGCATCTGATGAGGGCGAGCACACGGCCAAGATAACGCTCAAGCTGGTGGAGGGATCGACGGCAGGTCAGGAAGATGTGCTCATCGAGCGTTTGCGCGACCTGCTGTCCGATATTCCAGAAGTCGAATTGGAGATATCGCACCCATCGCTATTCAGCTTCAAAACGCCCATCGAGGTTGAGGTGCGTGGCAACGACCTACGCGGGCTGCGCCGAATCAGCAAAGATGTCGAGGCGCGTCTCGCTCAGGTCGAGGGGCTAGTCGACGTGCGCTCCTCGCTGCAGGTAGGTAATCCGGAGCTACAGATCAACTACAGGCGCGATCGCTTGGCCAACTACGGCCTGCGCCTGCGCGATGTGGCCGAATTGGTGCGCAACAAAGTGCAGGGGCGCGTGGCGACCGATTTTCGCGAGGAGGAACGGCAGATCGACGTGCTGGTGCGCCTGCGCGAGGAAGATCGGCTCGGCCTAGCCGAGCTCGAGCGCATCGTCGTCAATCCAGGCGCGGCCGTGCCCATTCCCCTGTCGGCGGTGGCCGATATTCGCATCGACGAGGGGCCGAGTGAAATTCGCCGCATCGATCAGCAGCGCGCAGCACTGGTTACGGCCAATATTCAGAACACGGATTTGGGCACGGCGTCTGGGCGCATCTACGCGGCGCTGCGCCAGATGCAATTTCCAACGGGGTTCGACTTCCTGATCAGCGGTCAGAACGAGGAAATGGAGACCTCGCTCAACAGCCTCTACTTTGCGCTGGCGCTGGCTATTTTTCTCGTCTACATCGTTATGGCCTCGCAGTTCGAATCGCTGGTGCACCCATTCGTGATCATGTTCACGGTGCCGCTGGCGCTCATCGGCGTGCTGACGGCGCTCTACCTCGCGCAGGTGCCGCTGAGCATCGTGGTGTTTATCGGGCTTATCATGCTGGCCGGTATCGTTGTCAATAACGCCATCGTTCTCGTCGATTACATCAACACGCTGCGTCGCGCTGGCATGGAAAAAATGGAGGCGATCGTGCGCGCCGGCAGCGTGCGGTTACGCCCCATTCTGATGACGACTTCAACGACGGTGCTCGGTCTGCTGCCCATGGCATTGGGGTTGGGCGAGGGGGCTGAGATCCGCACGCCAATGGCGCTGACGGTAATTGCCGGCTTGACCAGTTCCACCGTGCTCACGCTGATCGTCATCCCCACCGTTTACGCACTGGTCGATCGCGGGGAATAGGAGATAGGCAATGAACAACGAGCGTCGCTATCCGCTGCCGCGCTTTTCGGTCAACCGGCCGGTCACCGTCGCCATGATATTGGTGGCTCTGCTTGTCGTTGGCGCCATTGCCTACACGCGCATTCCCCTGACTCTCTTTCCCGAAGGCATGGAGTATCCGCGCCTATTTGCCTGGGCGCCCTATCCCAACGCCGGCGCTATCGAGGTAGAAAAAAAGGTGGTGCGCCTGATGGAAGAAGCCGTGGCGCAGGTAAGCAGCGTCAAGCGCATACAGTCTGGGGCGAGCAGGGGCAACGGCTACGTCAACGTCGAATTCCAGAAGGGCACGGATTTGCAGGTGGCTTTTGCCGAGATGAAAGATCGCCTCGATCGCGTCATGCCGGAACTGCCCGACGAAATCGAGCAGATGTGGGTGCGGCGCTGGGATCAGAGTGATATCCCCATTCTCGCTGGTGCCATTGCCTTTCCACCTGGAACGGCCGACCCGCGCTTTTTGCTCGACACCTACATAGAACCCGCTTTGCGCCGCATCGAGGGCGTTGGCAACGTCGAACAGTGGGGCACGCCGAGCAAGCAGGTACTCGTCGAAGTCGATCAGGACAAGCTGCGCAGCCATGGGATCAATATGTTCCAAACGGTCAACGACCTGCGCAGCCAGAATTTGACGGTGCCCGGCGGTTGGATTATCGAAGGCGGCAAAAAAATATACCTGCGCTCAATGGGTCGTTATAGCACGATAGACGAGCTGCGCGAAACGGTCATTGACCCTCAGCACCAGCTCAGCTTGGGCGATATTGCCTCGGTGTCGTACAAGCCGCCGCGCAAAGACTGGGCCAATCGCATTAACGGCCAAGAGTCGATGGGGTTTGAAATCATTCGCGCTGCCGAAGCCAATATTGTGCACATCTCGCGCGAAGTCGAAGCGACGCTTAAAGAGCTGGAGCAGCATCCGCAGCTGCAGGGCATCGAGTACGTCGTTTTTTGGGATCAGGGCGATCACGTCACATCGTCGGTCTACAACCTGCAAAACTCAGGGTTGTGGGGTGGATTGTTTGCTGCGCTGGTGCTCTTTTTCTTCCTGCGCGCCGTGCGCATGACGCTGATTATCACGCTGGCTATCCCGCTATGCATTCTCGTTACGATCACAGCGCTGTACTTTGCCGGCTGGTCGCTCAATATGGCAACGATGATGGGGTTGATGCTGAGCCTGGGCCTGGTCGTCGACAATGCCATCGTCATCGTCGAAAATATCTTCCGCATGCGCCAAAACGGCGTCGATCCGCGCCGGGCCTCTATTGAGGGCGCCGGTGAGGTCGGTCTCGCCGTCACCATGGCCACGCTGACGACGGTGGTGGTATTCCTGCCGCTGATTCTGATGGGTTCCGACGACAATATGGCTTTCTGGATGCTGCGCATTGGCATGCCGGTTATCGTCGGACTCGTCGCATCGCTGCTGATCGCGCTGCTGATCATACCGCTGGCGGCGCTGAAAATAGGCGCTGCCAAGGAGCGCGGTGACCTAGCGGCCATCGTGTGGATGCGCCGCCGCTATGAAGGCGCGCTGCGCTGGGTTCTAACCCATCGCCTCGATGCATTTATTCTGGTATCTCTGGCCGTTGCCAGTATGAAAATCCCCATGGATGGCCTGATGAAGACCGACCAGAACGAACGCGATGAGACGCGCATGGATCTGGCTTTTGAAATGCCTTCAGGACAGAGCTTGGAGCAGGCCGAAGCCTTTATGATCGCCGTCGAAGATACGCTGGTGGCGCACGCAGAGCAGTACAATATCGAAAACGTGCGCACGAATGTGCGGGCCAATCAGGGGCGCATATCGATCTTTCTCAAGGAAGAGAAAGATCTCGACTGGTATGCAGTGGCTTGGGACGATCTGCTGAAAAGCGTCGGTCTGCGCGAGCAAACGCATCTCAACTACAAGGAGATGGAAGAGGATATTCGCAAGCGTCTGCGGGTGCCCGCCGGCACGTCGCTGCGCATCAACTGGGAAAACGCTCAGCAGGACGCTGCCGTAAATGTCACGCTCTATGGAGAGGATACGCACGTGCTGATGGGGCTAGCGCTCGAAGTTGAGCGGCGCTTGGAAAATATCCCCGGCCTGCTATCGGTTGATACGGACATGGACCGCGGTGGCACTGAGCTGCAGCTGCGGCTCGACCGCGGTCAACTGCAGCGATTGGGCGTTAGCGCCCAGATGGTATCGGGCAACATCGCCTATGCCCTGCGCGGACACAATATCAACAAGTTTCACACGGAAGATGGACGCGAAGTAGATATTCAGGTTCAGCTAGAAGAATTCGATCGCAAGAACATGCAGGATCTGCGCGCCATTACCTTTCCGACCGAGGACGGCCGCGAAGTGCCGCTCGAATCGCTGGCCGATATCTACGTCGAGCGCACGCTGGGTGGCATACGCCGCGACGATCGCCAGACGGTGCTCAACGTCGTCGCGCGCGCCAACAAGGACAACGCCGAGGAACTCTTTGGCCAGGTCGACGCGGCGATGCGGGGGTTTGAGATGCCGCGCGGCTATCGCTGGGATAAAGGCGATCGCTATGTGCGACTGGAAGAGCAGGATAGCTCGATGAAGTTTGCCGTCATTATGTCGGTGACGTTTGTCTTTTTGCTCATGGGCGTTCTCTTTGAGTCATTTGTGCTGCCGCTCTCCGTTATCATATCGATTCCCTTTTCCTTTCTCGGCGTCTATTGGACGCTCTATCTGACGGATACGCCGCAGGACATTATGTCGGTTATCGGCATGGTCATTCTTATTGGCGTCGTCGTTAATAACGCCATCGTGCTAATCGACCTGGCCAATAGGCTGCGCGACGGGGGGATGGAGCGCACGGAAGCGCTGATGGAGGCGGGCAGGCATCGCTTTCGCCCCATTTTAATGACGACGTTCACCACGGCTTTTGGCCTGATCCCGATGGCCGTTGGCAACTCCAAGTTGGTGGGATTAGCCTACGCTCCGCTGGGGCGCACGATGATGGGCGGCCTGCTGGCCTCGATGGTGCTTACGCTGGTGCTGGTGCCGCTATTCTACACGTTTTTCGACGACTTTCGCACGCTGGTGCAAAACGTCATGGCATCGGCCTTTGTGCGTCGAGAATCTAAGGACGCCGCTGAAACGGCCGGGTAGCACCGCGCAGGAGGTAGAGATCGTAGCGCACGGCCGCGCAGCCCGGCGCCTGGCGCAGCGCTCTGCCGATAAATTGGCTTGAGCGATCGTCCAATGGGCGCGGAATAGGCGTATCTTGCCGCGCCACAAAAAGCACCGGTGCAGCCGACTCCAGATGCTTTTCGATATCGGTCAAATCGCGGAAACGCGGATCGTCCACTGTGTAGTATCTGCGCGGCGTCTCCGCATAGTAGGCCAGGCCAAAGGGAATGCTGTACTGACTGCTCACCAGCGGTGTCTGTGCGGCGATGCCGCGCTGCGCTAAGAGCACATCCACGCTGCGGCTAAAGGCGCTCCAGCCGCCGTATTCACACACTCTCTCGTGCCATGAATAGGAAGGCTCGCGCGCGCGGTCGGCGCGCGAAACAAGGCCGACGTAGCTCTCGTCGAGTTGGCTGCGATCAAACCACGTGCGGACGGCGCCCGGATATTTGAGTGCCCATCCGATGCTCACGGCCTGCAGCAGGCCGCTGAGCACCAGCGCCGGATAGAGCCAGCGCCGCACGGGTAAGTGGAATGCCAGCGGCCACAGGCTGAGCAAGCCGACGAGCATCCAATTTCCCTTTATTTGTCCCCTGTACAGCGCGAAAAAGAGGAAGGCGCCGAGCGTGCATAGAGCCGGCAAGATGGCCAGCGCTAGGTCTGGGTTCCACGTACGCCGAACGGTGCTCAGTGCGTTCCACAGCGCGCGATACAGCAGGTAGAGCAATAGGGGTGAGGCGAATAGGAGCGGGTTGAGGGCAAAGAACAGGATACGGGTAAACGGGCTGCCGAGTGCCTCTATCTTCGACAGCGTGCTGAGGGTTTGCGGCAGGTAAAATGCCGTGCTCAGCTGGGCGTAAACGAGGGGGGAGGCCACGCACAGTGCCGCCGCTGTGAATGCAGCGATGGCGGTCGTGCGCTGTTTGGTAGGATGAGAAATAAGCAGAAATAGGCCCAGCCCTGCAGTTAGAAAGGCACCGGAGTATTTGCACAGTACGGCCAGCCCGCAGGCCGCGCCCATATACAGATAGTTTGCCAAGCGAGGCTGGCTACTGGTGCGCACTGCGGCGCGTAGGGCTAGCAGCCAGCAGGCGGTCAAGGAGACATCGGGGTGGAGGTACGAACTCGTATGCCAGGACCAGTGGCTGCAGGCAAAGGCCGCTGCCGCCCAGCGCGCGCGCGCTTCCGTTAGGCCGCAGTCGCAGCACAAGCGATAGAGCCAGTAGACCGACAGCGTGCCAAGTAGGAGCGACGGCGTGCGCAAAAAGTGCTCGCCGTGCGGAGCGAGCGCTTCGGCTAGGGCGATAAGCGAAAAGGGAATCAGAGCGTAGCTGGCGTCGAGATGCTGGCTCCAATACCAGTAGACGGCTTCGTCTTTGCCCAACTCGACGCCATAGGTCAGCCAGCCTTTGGCGCCGGTATACAGGGCCAGTGCCAGCGCCCAAGTCGCATTGACTCGGTATGGGGTCCCCTTTATATTCTGATCGCTGCCAGATGCGGTATTAGATATCATTTTGGAGATTGTTAAATGGCTGAAGAGAACGAAGATCTGCTCAAAAACCTCCAGGAAAAAAACCTGGAATTGAGCCTGTATAAAGCGCGCAAAATATTTCTGTGGTCCGACGTCAACGACGAGTCGGCACGGGGCGTCGTCACGCGTCTGCTATCGCTTGATACAGAAGATCCGGAAAAGGAAATCGTGCTCTATATCAACAGTCCGGGCGGCTCCGTGCACGACGGTATGGCCATTTACGACGCTATGCGTGCCATCAAAGCGCCGGTTTCCACCGTCTGCATTGGCATGGCTATGAGCATGGGCTCGTTCCTGCTTTCAGCCGGCGAACCCGGCCGCCGCTTCGCATGGCCGCACGCACGGATTATGATTCACCAGCCGCTGATTATGGGCACGGTGACGGGCACGGCGACCGACCTGGACATCCGCGCGCGCGAGACCATTCGCCTGCGCGAAGAGCTGAACCAACTCTACGCCGAGCACACCGGTCAGGACGTGGAGAAAATTGCCAAAGACACGGATCGCGACTTTTTTATGTCGGCGGCAGAGGCCAAGGACTACGGCATTATAGACGATGTAATTACCACGACCGAACCAATGCCCAACGGCCAGGTTAAGAGCTAAAAAATCGTCCTATGTGACGAAAAGCGCCGATTCCCCGTCTGGGGTTCGGCGCTTTTTTATTGCTGACAGCGCGGGCAGAAAAACGTGTTGCGCCCGCCCATGACGGTACTTTGCAGCGCGCCTTTGCAGCGACGACAAGGCTGTCCGGCCCGTCCATAGACGGCGAGTCGCTGTTGAAAGCGCCCCCCTTCCCCCGAACCCAGATAATCGCTTATCGTCGTGCCGCCTTTGCGCACGGCGTTGCGCAATACGCGCTTGATCGAACGGACCAGTTCGGCCAGCGCCTCTTCGGCAATCGCGCCCGCTGGCGTTTGCGGATTGATGCCGGCATAATAGAGCGATTCGCTGGCGTATATATTGCCGACGCCAACGACGATATGGCCATCCATAATAAGATTTTTTATTGGGGTGCCACGCTCGCGGCAAGCGGCGGCTAGATAGCGCGTATTAAACGATGCCGTAAGCGGCTCTGCGCCGAGATTGTTCAAGTAGCGACACTGTTCTTCCTCGCCCTCTTCGAGCACGAGCACCATGCCGAAACGCCGAGGATCGTTAAAGACGAGCGGTCGTTCACCGTCGAGGTGAAAAACGACGTGGTCGTGTTTGGCGCCGGGGTCGCGCAAGAGCAAGTTGCCGCTCATGCCCAAGTGGACCAGCAGCGTTGCGCCGGAGTCTAGGTCGAGCAAGAGGTACTTGGCCCGGCGCCGCGCACCGGTAAAGCGCTCGCCGTGCAGACTCTGCAGGCGCGGCCGGTCGAGCTGCTCTCGCAGGCGTTTGTCGGACGTCTCTACGCGGCGAATTGCACGTCCGGGCAGGGCTTCTTGCATTGCGCGGCGCACGGTTTCTACTTCGGGTAGTTCGGGCATGCGAAGGAGTATATGCGGGGGGGCATACGGCGTCAATATTGCTGCTTCTGCGCGCTGTCGTATTTTGTATGGGCACACGCAAAAGGAGTGTAGATACATGGATTTAACCAGACAGCCGCCGCGCCGCCCCTCCAATGTGAATATGGCTGGTATCGTTGGCCTGGCCCGCATGACGGACAAGGCGCGCGCGCATAATAGCGAAACGGTAGAGCCGTATTTGTACGGTAGCGATTCCAATCTCGATACGGAAGTGCTGGGTCTCATTGGTATGAGTGCAGAGGATTTTGCCGATGCGGCCGACGCGCTGAGCGACGAAGAGCTCGTGGTCCGCGTGCGCGAGTCCATCGAGCAGATTGGGCGCACGCAGGACGAGATAGACGCGTTTAACAGCGAACGCCTCGAACGCGAGCCGCACGACGAGCGCCACCGCGCGCTGCTGGCAGAACGCCTGGAGAAGTACGCGCCCGGTCGCACGGACATAAAGACGATTTTTGCTTCGCTCGAACTGGATGATTGGGGTCAGTTCCGCGAGATGGATCTGACGGTGCAGCCGCCGCGGACCCCTTATTTGCGCAGCGTGTTCGGCGTAATGGGTGCGGCGCGCATGGCCGATAAGGCGCGCGCAGCCCGCGCGGGTAAGTTAGGCGCCTATCGCTATGGCGATGACTCGGGGCTAGATAAGGCCATTCTCGAATTTTTAGGCATCAGCGCCGCGGATTTTATGGAGGCAGCCTATGCCAACCCCAACGATACCGAGCTGTCGGAATGGATTGGCCAGCGCGTCGAAAAAACGCCGCCGGAAAAGTGCACCTTCAACGCGCTGCGCGCTCAGTTTGGGCGCTTTGGCGAGGTGCGCGCCGCCTTTTTGCGCCGTCGAGAAGAAGTGGGGTGCGATCGCAGCGATGTAGATACCTACTTTGATCTGATGGATGTCGACGATGAGCTGAGCTTTGGCGTGGTCGACCTGCGCCGACATGCGCCGCGCAGCATTTACGATGCGAGCGTGGCCGGTATCGCCGGGCTGGCCCGTGCCATCGATAAGGCCCGCGCCTATAACTGTCGGATGCTGGGATCCTACTGGTTCGGCGATGACTCCGGCTTTGACCGCGCGGTGCTCGAATTGGTCGGCACTACAGCAGTTGAATTTGCCGAGGCAATGAACGCATGCGTCGACGACGAAGCCGTGCTCGCCTGGCTGGGCGCACGGGCCAGCGATAAGAGCGATGAGGAAAAGGCGGAGTTCAACCAATCGCTGTGGACGGCGTCGCCGCGCGGCGACCACCAGTGGGCCGCTGTGCGCAAAGTGGTTGGCGCCCTCGATCCGCGGCGTCAGGACGTATGCTGCTTTGCGGCGATGACAGCGCTCGACGACAGCGTATTCTTCGCGCGTATGAAGGCCGGCGTATGATGGGGCGTCCGCTCATTGGCATTACGACGAGCCTGACGGAAACAGCTCAGGTGCTGCAGCGGCGCTACGTCGATGCGGTCGAGCGAGCCGGAGGTGTGCCGGTTATCGTTGCCCAGACGGCCGCGCCCCAAGCGCAGCGCCCGCTGCTCGATATGCTTGATGGGCTAGTCATTACGGGTGGCCCCGGTATTACGCAGGGCCTCGTCGGCGAGCTACCGGACGATTTGCCCGCCGTAGATATGCACCGCTGGCAGTCCGACTGTGCCGCTTTTGAAGCGCTGCAGGAACGGCATCGTCCGATGCTGGGTATCTGCTATGGCATGCAGTTTATCAATGCGCGTCTGGGCGGCACGCTCTACGCCGACGTGCAGGGCCAATTGGGTGTCGTGCCCCACTCGCCCAAGCGGACGAGGGGGCGCGATATAATGCACGATATTGCGCTCAGCGATGGGTCTGCGCTGGCCGCGATCGTCGGGCAGACCCGCGTTGCAGCCAACAGCTTTCACCTACAGGCCGTCGAGCAGGTGGGTCAGGGGCTGCAGGTTAGCGCGCATTCTGACGACGGTCTGATCGAGGCGATTGAAGGCGAAGAGGGGCGGCTGGTGGGGGTGCAGTTCCATCCGGAGGCGATGCCGGGCTCGGCGTGGGACCGCCTGTTTGAGCATCTGGTAGAGCGGGCCAGCCAGCGCGGCTAGGCGTCGCGCTGCTGCCACGCGTTGGGTGTCTGTCGGCTCGCTACCCGCACGAGGCGATGTTCTTCAAGCACATAGCCGGTGAGGGCGCCCCCGTAGACGCAGCCGGTATCCAGGCCCAAAAGATACACGCGCCGCTTGTGCCGCTTGACGACGAGACCGCCCGGTGCGTCGTGGCCAAAGACCAGCAGGGGATGGTCAGACGGCGCATAAAAATCGTGCCAGCGCGGACCTTCAATGCTGTCTTTGACGGGCGGCCAGGTGCGGATGGCGACGAACTCATCGGCGCTGGTGCCGGTCAAGCCGCGCTCGGGGTTGATGCCAGCGTGGACCAGTAGAAAAGCGGTGTTGTCGATGTACAGCGGCAGGGCCTCTAGCCAGGCATGCAGTGCATCCTGCACCGGTTCGAGCTGGCGCAGCGCGTAGCGCTGGTCGGGTTTGGTGCGCCCCGGATCGTTCCCCTGCAGCAGGTCGCCCAACTGCTGGCGCAGGCGCACGTCGTGATTGCCCAGCACCATCTCCGCCCTGCACTCGCAGATGCGCTGCCAGACGCCAAGCGGGTCGGGGCCGCGCGCGAAGGCATCGCCGGTTAGCAGCAGGCGGTCTCGCCCCACGACAAAGTGGACTGCAGATAGCAATTCGCCGAGTTCCTCAGCACATCCGTGTACATCGCCGACGATGAGCGTGCGCATCGCGTGTCCCTTAGTTGGTATTGCATCGGAGCAGTGAAAAGGCTATCATAAGCCCCACATACGAAAGCTGTGTAGAGCGAGTCTTATGAGTGAAACTGCCGCACCACAACCCCAAGTCCAAACAGAGCCCGCATCCTGTCACGTGATGGCCAAGCCGTCGGGCTCGGTGTGCAATATCGACTGCAAATATTGTTTCTATCTGGAGAAAGAGAAACTCTATCCGGATGCGCGCAAGAGCTGGCGCATGGAGGACGAAACGCTTGAGCTCTATGTCAAACAGTACATAGAGGCGCAGGACGTGCCGGTCGTCAACTTCGCGTGGCAGGGCGGCGAGCCGACGCTGATGGGCTTGGACTTCTTTCGTCGCGCCGTTGAACTGCAGCAGCGCTACGCTAACGGCAAGGCCATTACCAATGCCTTTCAGACCAACGGCATCCTGCTCGACGATGAGTGGGGAGCTTTCCTTCACGAGCAGAAGTTTCTCGTTGGGCTTTCGATAGACGGACCGCGCGAGTTCCACGATCGCTACCGCGTCGACAAGGGGCAAAAGCCGACGTTTGATCGCGTCTATGCCGGTCTGCAGACGCTTAAGCGCCACGAGGTCGAATTTAATACGCTGACCGTTCTGCAGAATCACAACGCCGATCACCCGCTGGAAATCTACCGCTTTCTGCGCGACGAGGGCAGCGGCTTTATGCAGTTTATCCCCATCGTCGAGCGCTCGGCAGATCAGCCAGAAGACGATGGGTTGGAACTGGTCGACCCAACATTCGAAGGCAAGGCGCTGGTGACGCGCTGGTCCGTGGGGCCGACCCAATACGGACGCTTCTTGTGTCGGATCTTCGACGAGTGGGTGCGCAACGACGTCGGTCGCGTATTCATACAAATGTACGACACGGCGCTGGGTGCTTGGATGGGGCAGGACCCCAGCCTCTGCATCTTTGCCCGCACCTGCGGTAAGGCGCTGATTATCGAACACAATGGCGACCTCTATTCCTGCGATCACTTTGTCTACCCCGACTATCGACTGGGCAATGTGCACGAGGAATCCATACGCGATATGGTGGCCAGCCCGCAGCAGGAAAAGTTTGGCAACGACAAAGAAGACACCCTGCCACAGTACTGCGTCGAGTGCGACTACCGCTTTGCCTGCAACGGCGGCTGTCCCAAACAGCGCTTTACGCGCACGCCACAGGGAGAGGCCGGTTTAAACTACCTGTGCAAGGGCTACAAGATGTTCTTCTCGCACGCCGACCCCTATATGCGCTTTATGGCCAACGAAGTGGGGCGCGGGCGACCAGCGGCCAACGTTATGGAGTGGGCGCGGCAGATGGATGCGCAAAGAGAAGCCGCGCGGCAGCGCGTCGATCCAGGGCGCAACGATCCGTGTCCATGTGGCAGCGGCAATAAGTACAAGAGGTGCTGTGGCAAGGCGGCTTGAGCCGAGCCTCGTATAACCCGGCCCGACGGGCCCCAGAACGATTTGAATGGGAGTGGGCAGATGATCAATATCCAGTTGCAACCCGATGAAAACAAAGCCGTTGTAACAATTGACGGCACGCTTTTTACGGAGTATCGCTACGGCCACTATGCGTGCCGGCCCTATTTTTATCCGTTTAACACGCCGGATGGTCAGGGGCTAACCCGCGCTTACCCGATGGAAGACGTCGAAGGCGAAAAGCAGGATCACTACCACCACCGAAGCGTCTATACGGCGCACGGTTTGGTCAATGGATACAATCTGTGGGACGAAAGCACAGACCACGGTGCCATGCTGCAGCGCGGCCAGCCCGTAGTCGGCGTCGTCGACGGCGCAGCGCAGATTGACGGCATCGTCGACTGGTACGGTCCCGAAGGGCAGAAACTGCTGGAGGAGCGGCGCAGTATCTCCATTCGCGTTGAAGGCGAACTGCGCATAATCGACCAGCGCAGCGAGTTTCGCGCCGTCCACGGCGACGTGACCTTTGGCGATACAAAAGAGGGGGGGCTCTACTCTATTCGCGTGCCGACCTCAATGGATGCCAAAGACCACGGGCGGATCGAAAACTCCGAAGGGCAGGTGTTTGAAAACGGCGAGGGCACAGAGGAGACGTGGGGCGTGCAGGCGGCGTGGGTCGACTATTCGGGCCCGCTGGCCAGCGGACAGGAGTGGGGGCACACCGTCGTTGACCACAAGGACAATCCGCTCTTTCCGACCTACTGGCACGTGCGCGGCTACGGCCTGTTTACCGCCAATCCTTTTGGCGTGCACGATTTCAAAGGGGACGAGAGCATTGATGCCAGCTGGACCATTCCCGGTGGGGAGCAGCGCGTCTTTCGCTTTCGCCATATCGTGCATCCGGGGCGCGGTGTCGACGGGCACGCCGCGGTCAGAGAGCACATCGCAGCATTTCAGCAATAGAGTTATCGCGAAGATTGCAGAGGGCGCGCAGCTGGGTGGCTGCGCGCCCTCGTCGTATGTGCTGTGCCTCTCTTGCCGTCAGCACAAAGCCCATTAACTTATCTGCAACAGTGATCTCACACCACATACTTAGCTGCTTCAGCAACTAGTTCGAAAAAAGGAAAAAAATGGGTAAGAAAAAACTGCGCGTTGCCTTTATCGGTGCCGGCGGAATTGCCGGGGCGCACATGCGCTACCTCAAAGATATGGACGACGTCGAAATGGTAGCTGCCTCCGACGTGGTCGCCGATAGCGTGCAGCGGCGCTGCGAGGAATTTGGCATCGGTGAGGCGTTTACCGACTACAAGAAGATGTTGAAGACCGTGCAGCCGGACGCCGTCAGCGTTTGCACGCCCAACGGTCTACACGCACCCTGTTCCATTGCCGCGCTCAATGCTGGCGCCCACGTCATCGTCGAGAAGCCGCTGGCTATGAATGCGCGCGAAGGACAGAAAATGCTCGATGCGGCCAAGAAAAATCGCCGCAAGCTTGTTATCGGCTTCCAGTATCGCTTTGATTCCAAAACGGCCTTTGTCAAAAATGCCGTCGACAGGGGGCAAATGGGTAAAGTGGTATACGCTCGCGTGCACGCGCTGCGCCGCCGCGGCATTCCCAACTGGGGCGTTTTTGGCCGCAAAGACCTGCAGGGCGGTGGACCAATGATCGACATCGGCGTGCACGCGCTGGAAATGACGCACTTTGTCATGGGCTCACCCAAGCCGGTGGCCGCCTGCGGCAGTACCTACACCTATCTGGGTGACAAGAAGTCCGACGTGGTGTCGCAGTGGCCCAACTGGGATTACAAGACCTACACCGTCGAGGACCTAGCCGTCGGTTTGATCCGTTTCGACAACGGTGCGACGCTGCACCTAGAAGCTAGCTTTGCCGCGCATATCGAGAAGAATGCCTGGAATTTCACCATCATGGGTGAGAAGGGGGGCGCTTCGTGGGATCCGCCCGGTCTGTTCAGCGATGAGAATAACTACATGGTCAATACGGAACCCAACTGGTTGCCCAATACCGACGCCTTTGGTGCCAAGATGCGTAACTTTGTCGATCACGTGCTGTATAACCAGCCGACGATGGCTCCGGGCGAGCACGGTCTGATGGTGCAGAAGATGCTGGATGGCATCTACGAATCGGCCGCTAAGGGCAAGGAAGTGGCTATCAAATAAGGGTACGCCTGCTGTTTTATGAGCCGGCTTCGCTGAGAGGTTGGCTCTACTGTACCGAACTCGGTCATTTTTTCTTGTTTATTTTTTTGCGTTGGGTCCGATAAGATAAGGCAGGAGGAAACCTGTTATGAGTATACGAATTGCAGTGCGGTCCCTGCTCTGCTGCGCGCTGCTGTCAGGTGCTGCGGCTTGGGCAGAAGACGAGCACAGCGGCGAAGGACGCATCGAGTATCGTGAAAAAGTAATGAAAGTGCTAGCCGCTCAGTCGGGTGCTGTCGGCGATATCCTCAAATACAAGCTGCCGCACGGTGCCGATATTCTCGTGCACGCCAAGGGCCTGCAGGCCGCCAGCAAACTGGTGGTGCCTTCGTTCAAGGTCAAGGCGATGAAAGACGGGGGCGGTGCCCGCGCAGAAATATGGGAGAAGTGGGAGGAATACGTCGCGGCGTCCAAGGTATTGGAGGATGCAACCGACGAATTGGTCGTTGCTGCCGAGGCGGGCGATATGAAGGCCGTTGGCGCAGCCATGCGCGCTGTCGGTGGGTCCTGTGGCAATTGCCATAGGCCGTTTCGCAACAAGCACGATCACTAGTTCATACGCTTCAAATAGCGCGTGGACAAACAGCATGAGGAGCGCGGGGCACATTCTATATGGCCCTGCGCTTTTGCATATATGAAGCAACTATGCTGTGTGGCTCTCTGGGGGCTCTGGGCACTTTGGGTTGCGGTAGCTCAGGCCCAGTCACCAGTCGAGCGCGGCGAGTACCTGTTCCGCGCTAGCGGCGGCTGCAGCTGCCATACCGACTTGGCCAATGGCGGTGCGTTCATGGCCGGCGGGCGGGCGATTGAGACGCCGTTTGGCTCCATTTACGCGACTAATATTACGCCGGACGTCGAGACCGGCATCGGCCGCTGGAGCGATGCTGACTTCGTGCGCGCCATGCGCGAGGGCATTGCGCCGGACGGTTCGCACTACTACCCGGTCTTTCCCTACACGTCCTTTGCGCGCATGCGTGAACGCGATATCCTCGACCTGAAGGCCTACCTGTTTAGCCTGCCGGCCGTCAGAAAAGAGAATCCAACCAACGAATTGCCGCCGCCTTTTAGCTGGCGCTTTACGCTCTCGCTGTGGAAAATACTGCATTTTTCCGAAGGCGAGCAGCAGATCGACACCAGCCGGTCGGCACAGTGGAATCGCGGAGCCTACGTAGTTGAGGCGCTAGCTCACTGTGCAGAGTGCCACACGCCGCGAACGGCAACGGGGGGGCTACTAGGCGATATGGCTTTTGCCGGGTCGGTCGAAGGGCCGGAGGGCGAATGGGCGCCGAATATCACGCCGGATAGCACAACGGGTGTGGGGACGTGGAGCAAGCCCGATATGACCTGGTATCTGCAGACCGGCCTGGAGCCGGACGGCGATTCGGCGCAGGGGCTGATGTGGGAAGTCATTGAACAGGGCTATCAGCACCTCAGCGAAGACGATCTGGATGCCGTGGCCACGTATTTGCAATCGCTCAAACCCATTGAAAACGACTTGGGCAAAGAGCGCTCCGCGTCCGATTAACGGGAGGCACTGCGCTGTGCGCGCGCTTGACGAGCCGTGTTTTGTTCGCGCCTCCAGTAGTTGTCGATCGGCGCATCGCGCTGCTGAGCCGGCAGGCGGAAGGTGAGTGTGTATGCGCGGCGCGGTCGCCCGCTGGTATTGGCCTCTGCGTAGTGCAGCATATAGCTGGCGTGCAGGGTGGCGCCGCCGGCCGGTATGGGACAGGCGACGCTGTCTGCGGACCAGCGCTCGGGTTCGTCGACCTCTAGCCCGTGAATGCGCGGGTCGTTGTTGATCGGATGGTGTGGCAGCACGTCGAGCTCGTGTGAGCCCGGCACGAAGTGCAGGCAGCCCGAGTCCACGGTGGCGTCGTCGAGGGGCAGCCAGAAATTGACGCCGCGCTGACGCGTAGTCGGGTCGTGATAGGCCTGGTCCTGATGCCACGGCGTCGCCGCGCCGCGGCCCGCCGGTTTGTAGATCATGTGTTCGCCGTTTCCCTCTAGCATATCGGGTCCTAGCAACTGGCGGGCAATGGTGCGTGCGCTGCGGACGTACTGCGTCTCGCGCAGTTCCGGTGCGTAGCGACTCGGTCCCAGCAGCTGCGGCAGCGCGGCAGCGCCCTCGTCGGTGCCGGCCAGATCAAACTGATCGCCCCTGTCCCAACCCGTTCGGTCTTCAAATAGACGGTCGTAGATAAGGCGCAGCTGCTCGACTTCTTCGCTGGCGATGAGGGCGTCCAGCGCGAGAAAGCCATCGCGGTGGAATTGTTCGATTTGAACTTGGGTCAGTTCGGTCGTCACTGCACTCATTGTGTTTCTCCCAAAATATCGCGCACGATCGCTACGCTTTCTCTGAGGGCAGCGACCGGATCGGGTAGGGTAGGGTGGAGTTCCAGACTGACGGGGCCGGCATAGGCGCTGCCGTTAAGGGCCACCAGCAGGTCGCGCAGTGCCGTTCGGGTCAGCACGCCGTCGCACAGTGCCCAGTGCAGGTCGCTGCGGCCGTCGTTGTCGTCGAGATGTGCGTAGCCGAGCCGGCTGCCTGCCTGCGCGATGACGGCAGCGGGATCTTCGCCGGATATCTGCAGGTGGCCGCTGTCCAGCAGCAGGTAGAGGTTGTCATGGGCGAGATCTTCCAAATAGGCGAGCGTGCCGGCTGCCGTTGGCAGCGCTTTGCCGGGAAAGTGCTCTACGCCGAGCGCGATCTGGCGCGCGGCGGCCATATCGGCGATGGCGATCAGGCTTTCGCTAAAATAGCCGAGTAGATCGTCCTCGTCGCCCGGCACGACGTAAGCCGTATCGATGTGACTGCTCGCAGCCTGGTCTAGGCCGCGCTCTACGTGCTCGACGGCACGTCGGCGCGCGGTGGCATCGGCGCTGTCGAGCGCGGCGCCTTCCTCCATATTGAACGATAGGCCGACGCAGCGCATGCGCATACCGAGCGCGTCGATCTGCGCTTGGATCGAAGGGGTGGTATACGTCAGCGCCTGCACGTCGATGTGGGCAAAACCTAGGTCAGCGAGGTGCTGCAGGGCATTTTCTTCTGGAGTGGATAGGGCCCAGACACAGCAGGAAATATCCATGGTAGACCTTTCTACGGGGCGCAGTCGATGCGTCCAAAGCAAAAGCGCCGGGTCTTTTTGACGATGGCAAAGCCGAGCGTTTCAAGCGCGCGTCCGGGCATGGCGTCTTTCATCAGCACGGCACGGCGCGCCACGCGCACCGCCTGGTCGACGTCGCTCTGTTGCGGCACGCCCGCTTCGGCAAAGGTGCGCACTAGATCGAGCCCGTTGGATGCGGCAACGGTTTGGCAGAACATAGGGTCGAAATAGACGACGTCAAAAGAGGCATCGGTGCAGGTCGGCAGCACTTCCTGGTAACGGGCGCTAACAATTCGCACGCGACGCATCGCGTTGGTAACGGCTGGATGCACCGGGTGCGTGTAGGTCTGCATGCCGTGGCGCGCTAGCAGGGCCAGCAGCGGCGACGCTTCGAGGGCGTGCACTTCGCCTTCGGGACCAACGGCATGAGCGGCGGCAATGGCATCGGAACCCAGTCCACAGGTGCAGTCGAGCAGGCGGTCACCCGGTGCCAGTCCGGCAAGGTCGACGAGCGTATCGCGACGGCCTCGCAGTAGGTTGACGACGCGCAGCACGGCTGCATTGGGATGGTGCACTAGCCGCGTCTGGCCGACGTGCACGAAGAGTCGCTGTCGACCGACTACGATGAGCGCATCGACGTGCTGCGCCTGCGCGGCGTCTTCCAGGCGGCCGTCGGGGCGGGGCCAATAGGGGCAGGACATTTCTTCGGCAATCGCCCTAGCCTGCTGGCGCAGCGCTTCATCGGCACGCGCACTGCAGGTAACGGCTAAAGTGGGTGTGTGGGGCAGAGACATAGCGTCTTTGGAGTGACTGAAAAGAGAGGAACGATGCGGGAAAAACTTCGCCATTATCAGCTGCTTCGGCAAATGCCGTCGAGTATTCAGCGCTCTTTGCAAAAGCCGGAAGCGCGTTGATATTCATTATGCGTATACGCTCCGTGTACGATCCTATCAGGCCGCGCGTCGGCGTGCGGTAACACAGAGGAATAGAGATGAAGTACGGCATCGCCATTTATGCGCTGCTCCTGCTGGCCTGCGGCGGGACCGATACACCCGATGTGCGCACCGTTGACCTAGAGCAGGTCGACCCGACAGGTCAGCAAGTGACGTTCTGGTACCAGCATACGCTCCAGCGCGAAGAATTGCTCAAGCAGATGCTAGCCGAATACGCCGCTACGAATCCGCACGGGATCAACGTGCGCGGCGAGTATGCAGGCAACTACCGAGACATCTTCAATAAAATGCTCGTTGGGATGCAGGGGGGGGTGCTGCCCGACCTCGTCGTCGCCTACAACAATCAGGCCTATACCTACTACAGCAATGGGGGCGCCATTGACTTGGCACCCTATATGGATTCGCCCCAGTGGGGGCTGAGTGCGCCCGCTCGCGCCGATTATTTCTCGTCTTTTTTGCGCGAGGACAATTTTGACGGCGCTCAGGTCGCCCTGACGCCCAACCGCTCGTTAGAAGTGATGTACTACAACGCGGACTGGCTGCGCGAAATGGGCTATGCACAGCCCCCAGAGCGCTGGGAGGACTTTGCCGAGATGTGCCGTCGTGCGCGCGATCAGCCCTTCAGCAGGAGAATCGCCGAGGGCTCCAGCACGGGATTTATGCTCGATGACGATGCTAGCCAGCTCGCTTCGCTGGTATTTAGTCGCGGCGGGCATTTTATGGACGAAGCGCGTTTGGCCTACCGCTTTGACGCGAGCGCGGTGCGAGAATCGCTTGATTTAATGCGCCAACTCAAGCGCGAGGGAGCCGCTGATTTAAAGATCGACGACGGCGCAGATATAGCCGGTTTTGCCACTGGCAACGTGCTGTGCTTTCTCGCCTCCTCGACCGGCATACCCTATGTGAAGAACGCCGTCGATGCCGGTGCGCGCTTTGCATGGATGCTGGCCCCGCCGCCGCGCACGGTAGCCGAGCCGGTCGTCAATATCTATGGAGCCAGTATCGCCCTAGCCAAATCGACGCCGGAGCGCCAGCTGGCGTCGTGGCTTTTTCTCAAGTGGTTCACCGAACCGCAGCAGCAGGCGCGCTGGGTAGAAGTTAGCGGCTACTTTCCCGTGCGTCGCAGCACGGCCGAGTCACTCGGCGCCTATATGCAGGCTAATCCGGAGTATGCCAGAGCGTACGAATGGCTAGATAATGCGCAGGCCGAACCGGGTGTGATGGGCTACGAACGGGTGCGTCGGTTGGTGGCACAGATGATGGTCAGCGTGCTGGAAGGCGGCGATATAGCGGCCGAACTGGCGGCTCTCGACGAGAAGGCCAATGCGACGCTGAGCGAATTTTAGACGGCGCGATGGCCCCACAGTGCGCGTAAGTGGAATCGGTTTTCCATATAGAGCGCGTCGATCCCTATTGGTCAATGCGCAGGCAGTCGAAGGTCAGCGCAGGAGCGTCATCTTGCGCATTTGTACCTGACCGTCGACGTCGATGCGGTATAGATATATGCCAGAAGAAACGGGAGCACCGCTGTCGTCGCGCGCATCCCATTGTATCACGTGCCGCCCAGGTGAAAAGGGCCGATCGGCCAGCAGGCGCACGCGCTGTCCAGCGCTATTGTATACGGTCAGTTGCACGGGCTGCGTAGCATAGATATCAAAGGGAATAGCCGTCGATGGATTGAAGGGGTTGGGGAAGTTCTGCAGCAAGCCAAAGGTTTGCGGCGTTGCGTGGCCCCGTGCCGAAAATGCCAGGTTGCCGACGTTGCCCGACCTGTCGGTTGCCTGCACGCGCAGCGCGCTGTTTGCCGCTGGTATGTAGGACGGATCGAGTGTTAGCGTTTCGCCGTCCCATTCGTAAGCCGAGGGCGATAGAGGGACTTCTGCCATAAAGACCTCGACCTGCGCTAGCCCGCTGCCCGCATCGGCGATGGTAAGAGCGTATTCGTCGCGTGTGACTATGCGCGGCGGCGTGCGGTCTTCCATCAGCGCATAGCGACCCAACTGGCCCAATTCCACCTGCAGCGATCCGCTGTGATGGGTCGATTCCACCCACTGCCAGCGGCCTTCTGCATAGCGGTAGATACCCGCCCGTTCGGACGACCCATTGGGCAGTACGGCGCGCAGCCGGCTGCCGCGACCCGCGTAGGATTGGGGCGAGTGGGCCGTATAGGCGGGGGAGAGGGGAGTCAGTTCGGGGCCGGGATGGTCGACGCGGCTCGGTAAGAGAGCGATAACGGCGTCGTCGGCAAACGCACCTTCGGCGATCTCGATGCGCATATCGGCGTGGGCAATGACCTTGCCGCGTCCGGCGCGCACGGTGCCCACTTCAAAATCGTAGGAAGACCTAAAAAGCTGGCCGTCGGCAATGGACAGGGCCAAAATCGATACGCTGCCCTCCTGGCCTGGCGTCAGCACGTGGCTGCTCTGCCAGATGCCCTCAGGGCCTTCGCTCAGCGCCAAATCGGACCAAACGCCGTCGTTGAGGCGCAGCTGCGGCGGCGCATCGGCTGCCATGCGGTCTATTAGGAACAGGTCGATAAATTCTGGCTGTAGCGCGTTGGGTAGCGGCACGAGTACAAAATCTTCGCTCTCTGTGCCCATGCTGCCGTCGGTCGGATATACCTGGGCCATGACAAGGCCCGTAACTACCATGCCGTCGGGCAGCGTGGCGCGCAGCTCGATGATGTCGCTGCCCAGCCAGGGCGAGGTGCGCGTCAAGACCAATTCGCCTGCTTCTGCGTCCAGCTGAACGTCGATCGGCTGCAGGCCCTGGGCCGCCCACTGCACGGTGGCTGGATCGATATCGCCCGATACCAATTCGCTCAGCGGTAGGCGTATTGCTTCCGTGCCGGCAAAGAGTCCAACGGTGGTCTGCTCTGTCAGCTCTAGCAGGGCGCGCGGGAGGACTACGGCGATGCGCAGTATCGCTTCCAGACGCGTGCCGTCGTCGCGCACGCCCACCAGCGTAAAGAGCTCTTCGCCGTGCCAGTCCTCGCCGGCAAAGACAATGAGCCGATGGGTTTCGGCGTCTATGAGCACGCGCGCGTTCTGACCGCCGCTGATGCTCCAGGCGAACTCTTCGGCACCGGCATTCAAAACAAATTGATCGAGGTCAATGCTCTGGTCAAATGCGCCGGCATCCAGGCTGATATCGGGCAGTGCTGCCAGCTCGGGCGGCAGGGCCGTCTCGTCCGGTGCCTGGGCGACAATGCGCGCGCTCAGGCGCTGCTCGGGCAGGTCGTTTGCGCTGGCGACAAAGTAGATCGTCGTTTCGCCGTGCCATCCGCTGGCCGCGCGCAGCGTGACTTCGCGGCTGAGCGGGTCGATGTCGACGACGATGTTTTCATCGCCCTCGATGTGCCAGCTAATATCGCCTGGCGCTACGTCGCCTCCCACATAGCTATCTAGGGAAAAACTGTATACCTGACCGGCTGCCAGCTCGACGTCGGGCAGGGGAGATAGCGCCAGGAAGGGGCCGCTCTGGCCCTCGGCGTCTAATAGGTGCAGGCGCAGCGTTTGCACGGCCTCGTGCCCGTCGGGGTCGACGACGCGCACTTCGATTTCCACTACAGAAGGAACGGCGTTTTCGCGTGGGTCGATAACGAGCACGTGGCTCTGGGCATCGACGCGCAGGGCGATATCGTCGCGCTGCGGCAGAAAGAAATCCATTTCGCTTGTCGGATGGTCGAGGTCGAATACGAACAGGTCGAGGTCGAGCGACGCATCGACGCCGTCTACGGGAACGCGCACGTCGGGCAACTCGGCAAAGAGCGGCTCACCGCTGGCCGGCAGGGAGTAGACATCGACGGAAAAAGCCATTTGTTCGCCGGTGGGGTCTGACACGGTAAAGCGCAGTGTTTCGACGCCGACAAAGCTGCTAGGAGCAGAAATGCGCGCCATGCGACCGCTGCTCAGCTGCACGCTTAGGTGTTCCGAACCAGTTACCTCCCACGTCAACGTCTCGTCGGCATCGTCCGGGTCGACGACTAGATCGTCGAGTCCTAGTACATAGCTGTCGCCAGACGCTAGGCTGAGGCGCTGAGGTTGGGATACCAGCGCTGGGGCCAGCGAGGGGACGACGGTGACGACGAGGGGGCCGCTGGCTGTGAGGAGGCCCGAGTCTTCGACGACGAGCGTGATTTCTTCGCTGCCAGTCCATCCCTCGACAGCCGAGACGACCAGACGCCCTTCGATTACTTCGAGCTGAACGTGCTCGTTGCCAACCCAGGAAAGTCGCAAATCCTCGCTGGGGTCCTCCACATCGGACAGCAGCTCGCTCAAGAGCAGGCTGTTGTCGCTGCGCCCGCGCGTCAGGCGCAGGTTGGGCGCGGCCAAGAGCTGGGGGGGATCGTTCACAGCAGTCACTTCGATATCTATTTGCAGCGAATCGGAAAAGTCAAAGGGATCGCGGGCGATCAGCACAGCACGAGTCTGGCCGTGCCAGTTGACCTGGGGTGTGATACGCGCCGAGCGCGCTGTTGGATCGATTGCAATGGCTACTTCTGGGGGCGCGTCAACGCTCCACTCCAACTGCTCGAAGGGCGTGTCGCTATCGGATATAAGCGCGTCTAAGGCCAGCGCATAGGATTGGTCTTCGCCCAGGCCAAGTGTGCCAATGGGGGCAAAGGTCGGAGCGGCGTTGACGAATATTTCCAGCGTATCGGACGTGGTCTGGCCAGCGGGATTGCGCGCTGTCAGCACGAGCTGTTCCCAGGGCGAAGCGTCGCTCGGCGCCTGCAGTAGGAGCGCGTTGCCCTCGGCGTCATGCCTACTCTGTAGGCCACCTATGGGAGAAATGGACCAGGTGATGTCCTCCAGCTCATACATTGGATCAAAGACGTGTTCATTGAGGTCGAATTGGTATGTGCCGCCGCGGGGCAGCACCAGGCGTTCGGGCAGGCCGCTGATCGTGATGCCCTGGACCGTGAGGCGTAGTGGGTGGATAAAGCGAAACGAGTGCTGGTCGCCGTCGGGGCGAAAAAAGCGCGTTTCGCGCGCGCCGCTCTCGTCGATGTGCACCTGCATTTCTGCAGCCGGCGCGAGGGCGCGCAGGCGAAATGAGGCAATGGGTCCAGACCCCTGATCGGCGGCGCGCACGACGCTATAGTCGAGCTGGATACCAGGCGCGCTGGCGGCGGGGTCTTCTTCGTCTAGCAGGTAGTTGCGGAAAATTTCTCCATTGGCGAGGAAGGCGCCCGGGGCAAAGGGTTGAAAGCCCGTCTGGGTTGCGCGGTCTTCTTCGACAATCTCCAGGTGGGCCGAGTCGACGGTTAGGAAGACGGCGGCGCCGGACAGCGGTTCGTTTTCCGAGTCGATCCACACTTCCACTTCGATCTCATCGCCGACCATCACGGAAGCCGTGCTGGTATTGGAACCAGCCGGGCGCAGCTCGAGGCGTGCCGCCATAAGCGATGTGGGCGGGGTGAAAACGACGAAAATAAGGAAAAATACGAGGGCAATCCGTTGTTTCATGGGGCTCCATCCTCCCTGGAGGGAACGTGTAAGGGCATTCGTTGGCAAAAGCTATGCCAGTGCGCACAGAGCGAGTATGAGTGGGTAAAAGCGTCCAATGCGGTGGAATTTTCTGCCATAGATAGGAAGAATATTCCGTCCTACAGCGGCGGGATTGCCCCTGTGCATGGGGTAAGGAGAGGGTTTTACCCCTACAAGTAGTATGGCATTGATCTTGCTCAAGAGCAGGCGTTGAAGGGAATCGACTGTCGCCGAGACGGCGGCATTCTAAGGAATGGAATGGTGAAGTCCTTCTCTGCTCAGAGTACATTATGCGCGCGCCAGCCCTATTGGCAGCGGTCGACGCGCTACTCCATACCGTGGATCACTGCGGGCCTGCTGCTACTGCTGTGGCTGGCTCCCCGCGTGTACGGTGCTGCGCCCATTTTTGAGAACCGCACGCCGGTGGGTTTTTCCCCTGCCGATAGCACGACGCAGCAGGATTTCGTGCTGGGCGGCGAGATTACGGTGCGCGCCGATCTCAATCAGGCGGCGACGCCGACCTACCCCGTTATAGGGCATTTTCACACCATAGAGCGCAGCGTGCAGGTCGAAGGCAGCGATGTCGACGGTCTGCAGACCGATATCGCCGTTGATGGCGACGGCACGGTGCATATGGCCTGGATTGCGCAGGAGGTCGTCAGCCCGGTCTCGACGCCGGTCTACTACGTGCGCTATGCGCGCAGCGAAGATAGCGGCCGCACTTTTTCGACGCCGGTCAGCGTGTCGGGCAGCTTGCGCTTTGATCTATTGACCGTCAATACAGCCGCCAACAGCAGTGGGTTTTCGACGCTCGATCTAGAAGTGGACAGTCGCGGGAACCCGCGCATCGCCTACGCGATGAATCACTCGCCCGACGGCCACACCGCGAAGTTTACCGGCAGCGGCGACGCCGACAACGTCTATTTCAACTACTCGCAGAATGGCGGTGCCTCGTGGTTGCCGGCCGATCGCGCTATCGTCGTCAACGACACCGTCACGGTCGGCAATTTGCAGGGCCGCGCCAGCGCGTTTCCGCGCCTGGCCGTCGACCAGCGCGACAACGTATTCATCAGCTACGTGCGCGGTTCTAGTCAGGGATCGGGCAATGACGACATTATGCTGGCCAAAGTCGATCGCTCGACGACCCCCTTTGATATGGAACGCATCGGCTCGCTCGGTGGGGCGGGCAGCAGCGGCGGGGTTCGGATATCGCCAGAGGCCGGGCGCCACAGCGGGCCGGACGTAGCCGTGGGGACCGGCGACGTGCTGCACCTGATCTATTTCAACGATGCCGGCAACGATATTGAGCACAAGACGCTGCTGGCCGACTCGTGGAGCGCAGTAGGCGGCACTGGCTGGAATCAATCAGCGGACGGCGCCGACGTAGATGACTTTGTCGATGAGGCGACGGTCGCGGCCATTGAATCCGATGCCGACTTCTTTTTTCCCAGCATAGCCGTTGATAAGCAGAGTTCGCCCGACCAGGTCTATGCCGTGTACAAATTTGGCGATGCGACTTTTGAGACGGTGGCGTTTAACCGCTATACCTATGACAATGCCGTCGGCGGCAGCGCGGGCTGGAGCACGGCCTCGGCTATGCCGGTGTGGAGCACGGCAACGTCGCCGGTTTTTGCCGACGGTAACGCCGCGTATAACATCGAGTTGGAATGGACGCATACCGAGCGCGTAGCCGTGCTCGTAGACGATCGCCTGCCCGATCGCGGCGAGGTGCATATTGCCTTTAGCGCCGGCTATTCCAGCAGCGGCGAGCACGACATTTACTATGGATACTACAACGGCGCATCGTGGACGTTGCCAGAAAAAGTCGCCGACGACGATTCGGATACCGGTATTGAAGACGGCATCGCCGCCACCGACGTATTCCTCGCATCGCCCGCGCTGGCCAAGGCGGCGGGGCAGTCGAACCTATTTATGGCCTTTTCCGGTGGCGTGGGTGAGGGCTTGGGTATTAACGGCGTCAGCGACGTCAACGCGCATGCGTACTTTAAGGTACTGGGGCGATCCATCAGCTCGGAAGATGAGTCGGTTCCCGTAGGCGCTTTTGCCTATAACCTCAGCTATACGCCGGTCAATCCGCAGAATCTCAGCAGCGCAATCGATGACAATCTGATCTACGTGCACGTGGCCGACAATGCCGATGGCTCGGGGTTGGGTGCGACGGGCAAGCGCCAGACGGACGGCTTTCTGGCCGGCGACTGGGAATCGATCGGCGTGCGCTCGAGCGACGACGATAAGTATTTTGAAGGCCGCTTCAACGAAGATGCCAGTTCCGGGCAGGAGTGGGGAGACGACGACGACAAAATCGGCCTGCTCGTCAAGTTCAACGTGCTGGGAGGCGATTCACCGGTCAATGTGCAGGTCATAACCAACAGCACGGCCAGCGCTGGTGGAACGGGATTGGGTGCGCGCTCGGTGCGCGTGGCCGCAGACCCGTCGGCTGTGGCAGGAGTTGGTTCGTTTTTTATGCTAGGCGCAG
Source organism: Gemmatimonadota bacterium (assembly GCA_038128265.1). Taxonomy (GTDB): domain Bacteria; phylum Latescibacterota; class UBA2968; order UBA8231; family UBA8231. Next base: position 33,039 of record JAYPJE010000006.1, on the reverse strand, counting down.
ACATCGATATCGTCGATTCGAATACCGCGCCTAGGGTGCAGGTGCTGCAGCCCGACGGCGTGGGTGACGAGGCCAATACATCGTATCCCATACTATACAATCTCAGCGATACCGACGACCAAATGGGCAGCGGCGGGCTGAAGGCCGCGCTGTATTTCTCGCCCGATTCCTCGCTGGCTTCCGTGCAGGATATCCGCATTTTTGCCACGCTGATAGCCGACGAAAACGACCAGACGAGCGTCTTTGCCAGCGGTACCAACGACCTGTCTGAAGGGCTGAGCGAGAGCTATACCTGGGACGATCCGCCCGCGGCGCTAAAGGCCAAGCTCTTTGCCAGTATCAATCAGGTTATAAGCGGCCAGTATTACATATACTTGGTCGCTGACGATCAGAAAAACCCGCCGGTCTTTGCGCGCAGTCCCGGCGCGCTGACCATCAAGCACGTGCCAATTATTGCCTATGTAGATCCGGCAATAGCCGATACGGTCGATACCGGCGTGCGCTCGGGCGCTACGGCCAACCCCTACGACCTCGATTTTAGCGTGCGCGATTTTGATCTGCAGGGGGCCGCGGAAATACAGCTATTTTACTCGTCGGTTAGCGGACTGCAGTCGGTTTCGACTATCGGCACGTTTCCCAATCAGAAATTCACGCTTGGCAAAAGCGTCTCCGGCGTGCGCGCTATCCCCATTGCGCATACGGATACGCTGACAAGCAGCTATGTGGAATTCTCGTGGGATATCAGAGACTCCGTCGCCGTGCGCGTCGGAGCGGGAATCGACTCGCAGACGGTGGCTGAGGGCAGCTACTTTATTTACCTGGTCGCCAGCGACTCCATCTCGACTACCGTCGGGCAGAGCGAAGCCATGCTGACGGTTAAGCATTCGCCTTCGTTTACTTTTTACGAGCCGCCGCGCGACACGCATCGCCGCATCAATACGGGATCGCAGCCCATTTTTACCGTGCAGTGGCAGAAAGGGCGCAGCGATCTCGATTTTGACGACGATGCGACGATCGACCTCTACTTCACAACGGACAGCCCCGCCGTCGTCAACTACGAGGACTACGCCGACTCGCTGCTCAAGGACGGCGATACGCGCGTGATCGTCAAAGGACTGCGCGAAGACGCCGAAGGCGCGTCAGATATGTATGTCTGGGATTTGCGCAATCCGCCCAACGACACGCCGATCAGCGGTCAGAAGGTCTGGCTGTATGCCCTTATCAGCGACGAGCGCGGCAATAGCACTACGGCGCTGGGCGGCGCGCTAACGATGACGCACGATCCGCATATCGACCTGCTCAGTTCCAAGCTCGACGACTACGACGCATTCGTAAAAAACGACGTGCTGCGCCTAACCTGGGACGACTATATGGTCGACGACGGTATCGGCACGGACGATGCCTATATCCGTCTCTATGCATCGACGCAGTCTAACCTGACTTCGCTATCGGCCTTGGAAGCGGACGTGGGCGCCAATGGCTTCCTAATTAACAGCTCTAACGGATTGACTACGGGCACAATTGCCAGCGTGCGCGAGGACAGCGCCAACTTTTTCGACTGGAATACCAAGCTGTTTGGGGCCGCGGTCAACTACTATGTGTATGCGGCAATCAGCAAGGATGCGACGTTTAGCAACAATGCCGCGACGACGTTTAGCCGCAGTGCTACGGCGCTGACGATCGGTGCGGGCAGCGCCACGCCAAATATAAGTCTGAGCCCAACGGACCAGACCGTGGCGGTCAGTGATACGGTTACGCTAGACGTTATGGTGCAGCACAGCAGTGCGATCAACTTTGTGCAGGTCGTGCTCAACTTTGGCGATTCAAGCTTCTCGATTGTCGACCAGAGCACGGACGCTGGACTGCAGCCCTTTATCGATCTAAATCAGGTCTTTGCTGGTGCCACGCCGATCGAGAATGCCTATGATGCGTCTGCTTCCAAACTGCGCTTTGCCAAGTCGACGTTCCAAGGTGAGCTAGTCGGTTCGGCTACGCAGCCAGCTCGCCTGGCGCGTTTTCAGCTGGTGCCAACCTCCAGCCTAGCGGCGACGCCGTCGGTCACATTTGAGACCGGGGAAACGGGCACGGTGTTGGGCGTAGTGGGCAAAACCGACCCACTCGACAACGGAGAGGGCCTATCCCTGCTGAACCCCAACTTCAAGCGCGTCGAGCGCGGCAGCATTACGGCCGTAGTCGAGTTGGAAGGGCGCACGCTGGGATCGGGGGATTTCTCCTCTCTATTGGATATACACCTGCGCCACCCAGGCAGCACAATTGATATTGCAGATGCGGTTTTTCTCAGCGCTAACGATGCCAACGTCTCTACGACGGATACGCTCGAAAAACAGAGTGCCGCCAACGGTGCGCTGACGCTTACCAACGTGCCGGCCGGTCGCTACGTGCTGACCGTCAAGGATACCAGCCACGTTAGCGCACGCACGGATACGTTTACTGTGAGCAACGGGCAGACGGTGGCCGTTGGCAGCGACATCGCTGGCTTTTTTGGCTCGGACTTGCGCGGTGATCCAACGACGACACTGGCCAATTCGGGCAGGCGCTTGATTGCCGGCGATGCCAGCGAAGACAACGAGATCAACGAAGACGACGTCAATATTATCATCGCTGCTTGGGGTTCGAATAGCGCGGTGGCTAACTTTCGCCAGGCCGACCTCAATAACGACAACCAAGTTGGCGCGGCCGATCTGACGGCGACCACATCCAATTTTGGCAATAGCGAGGGCTTTGGCGCGCCGCCTGTATACAAGCGCGCTTCGGCAGGTAATAATGCGAGTGCATCCATTGATGTTGTGCCGATCTTTGAGCGCCGCTCGGCGCCCTTTGTCGGTCAGCGCATCGACGTAGTGGTGCAGGCGCGCGATTTAGACGACCTGGCGGGCTACGAGTTCGATCTTCAATTCGATCCGCGTGCCCTGCGCCTGCTGCCGGGCGGTGGGCAGTCCGGCGACGTCTTTGCCGGCAATCCGCGCGGGTCGGTATTCGACGCGCGCGTCGCCGATGACGGTAGTCTGCGCGTCATGGCTTCGCGCTACGGCAAGGAGTGGTCAGCACAGGGCGATGGCCAGCTGGCCAGGTTGCGCTTTGAAGTGCTGCGCGAAGACGCGCTGCACACGCTGCAGCTGGGCGGGGGCACGCTGTTGAGCACGCTATACGACCAGCAGTCGGTCCGCTGGGGTAGTTCGCTGCTCGACTGGATCCTGCCGCAGGTGCCAGATTTAGCGCAAAACTTCCCCAACCCCTTTAATCCGAGCACTAGTATTCCGCTGGCCTTGCCCCAGCGCACGCAGGTGCGTCTGGCTGTCTTTAACGTGCTTGGTCAGAAGGTGCGCACGCTGATCGACGGGCCGATGGAAGCCGGTCATCACACTATGGTGTGGAACGGCCGCGACGAAGCGGGGCAACAGGCGGCCGCAGGCACGTATTTCTATCTGCTGGAGGCCGATCAGTTTCGTCAGACGCGCAAGATGACCTTGGTGAAGTGATGCTGCGCTCGGCAATCTACATGGCGTGTGCAGCGCTCTGGGCAACCGCAGCACAGGCTGCTAAACCAGTATTCGAAAACGCCACGCCGGTGGGTTTTTCGCCGCAGGACAGCACCGTCGTCGAAGACTTTACGGCGGGATCTACCGTCAGCGTGCGTGTCGATTTGGACCGCGCGGCTACCTACGACTATCCGGTTATAGGCCATTTTCACAATCTGGAAAAGAGCGTGCAGTTGGGATCGGTCGATACCGACGGCATGCAGGTCGATATCGCCATGGTCGACCTCGCGCCTTTTGGCGTGCGCGCCGAAGGGCCGGCTTTGGGGCTCACTAGCACGGCTGTGCATCCGTCGATTCACATGGCGTGGATTGAGCAGACGACATCCGTGCCCCGCCCGAGCTTTCCCTATACGGGGGGCAGCACGCCGCTCTACCGCGTTATGTATGCGCGCAGCACCGACGGCGGCGCGAGTTTTTCCTCGCCGGTTGCCGTTAGCGGCCCAGTCACCTACCACCCGCTGACAACCAACGGCAACGGCAGCTCATTTTCGACGCTCGACTTGGAAGTGGACAGCGGCGGGCAGCCGCGCGTGGCCTACGCCTTTGTCTCGACGGCCGATCACGAGCGCAAGAAAAACGTCTACTTTGCCTATTCGCAAGACGGTGGTGGATCCTGGCAAACTCCCATTGTCGTCAACGATACTAAAGTGGGCGCGACGGAGAGTCGCAATACGGCCTTCCCGCGCATGGTCGTAGACGATCGCGACAATGTGTTTATCAGCTACGTGCGCGGGGCCAGCACGGGGGCGGGCAGCGACGACATAATGATGGCCAAGGTCAATCGCTTTTCTTCGCCTTTTTCCATTCTTCCCATTGGCGAAACTGGAGCAACTGGAACGGGTGGTATTCGCCTGACGCCCGACGGCGATCGCAGCACGGGGCCCGATTTGGCGCTGGGCGACGACGATGCGCTCCACGTAGTGTATTTCAGCGATACCAACAATCGCATAGAGCACAAACGCCTCGCCACCGATACGACGTGGGTCGACGTAAGTGCGACGGGTTGGAACCAGAGTACGGCGGGTGCCGCGCTTTCGTCGTTTGTCGACGAAGCGGCGTCCAATGCGGGCATCGAAACGGATGCGACCTACTATTTTCCCAGCGTAGTCGTCGACCGCACAGCGCTGCCCGACCGAGTCTACTCGCTGTTTAAATATGCCGACAATACGCCCGTAGAAGGCATCTATTTTAACTCGTACCGCGACGTTGGTGCACTGGGAGGCAGTGCCGCTTGGGGCACAGCGGCCTCGCTATGGAATACCGCCTCACCGGCGCTTTTTAGCGACGGGGCCAATGCCTACAACGTTGAACTCGACTGGGAAATAACGGAGCGCGTAGCGGCTGTAGTTGACGATCGCCTAGCGGATAGGGGCGATCTCCACATCGCCTTTAGCGCCGGCTACAGCGGCGGCGGCGAGCACGATATCTACTACGCGCGCTACAACGGAACCTCTTGGACGCTGCCGGAAAAAGTCGCCGACGACGATTCGGACAGCGGCACGGAAGACGGCATTGCGGCGGCCGATGTATTTCAGCTGAGTCCGGCGCTGGCCATGCATCCCGATTCTCTCAACGTATACATGGCTTTTGCCGGCGGTGCCGGCGAAGGCTTTGGCCTAGGGCACGTGACGAACGTAAATCACCACGCCTATTTCAAGGTATTAGGGCGCGACGCGACATGGGAAGACGACTCGGTGCCGGTGGGGGCCCACCAATACACGCTGTCCTACAAACCGATTAACGCGCAGACAGTGGCTTCGCAGGTGGAGGACAATATCGTCTACGTGCACGTGGCCGATGCGCGAGACGGTTCGGGATTGGGCGCGCGCGCCGATTCGTCCGACGGGTTTTTGGCCGGCGACTGGGAGTCGGTTGGCGTGCGTTCGAGCGACGACGACAAATACTACGAGGGACGAATAAACGAGGACAGCGCCGGTTCCAACGAGTGGGGAGACGACGACGACAAGATCGGCCTGCTCGTCAAGTTCAACATGCTGGGCAGCGATTCGCCGGTCAATGTACAAGTCATAACCAACAGCACGGCCAGCGCCGGCGGCACGGGCCTAGGTGCGCGCTCGGTGCGCGTGGCTGCAGACCCATCGGCTGTGGCGGGCGTTGGTTCGTTTTTTATGCTCGGTGCCAATATAGACATTGTCGCCAGCAACTCGGGGCCAAGCGTGTCCATTGCGCAGCCCGACGGCAGCGGCGATACGGCTAATACGTCGTACGCCATTCAGTATAGCGCCACCGATGCCGACGACGATTTAGGCGGCAATTTAAAAATAGCCCTCTATGCCTACCCGACGGGCGGTCTGCGCAGCGTGCAGGATATACGCATCTTCGCCACGCTAATCGCCGACGAGAACGATCACGTCGGCGTCAACGCCAATGGCACGGGCGACCTGGCAGAAGGGGCCAGCGAGACCTATACCTGGGACGATCCGCCCCAGGCGCTCAAAAGCTCGGCGCTCTTTGCCTCGATTCTCCGCGTGCCGAGCGGCCCATACTATATCTACGCCGTAGTGGACGACCAGCGCAATCCGCCGGTTTACGCCGTCAGCCCTGGTCCGCTCACCGTGCGTCACGGTCCGATCGTTCAGCAGGTCGATCCGGTGGCAGCCGATACGGTAGACACCGGCGTGCGCACGGGTTTGAAAGCGAATCCCTACGACCTCGATCTGAGCGTAGTCGACTACGACAGCGAAGCACGCGTACAGCTATTTTACTCTTCGGCCAGCGGGTTGGCCTCGGTTTCGGTGCGGGGAAACTATCCCAACAACACCTTTGTGCTGGGCAAGAGCATTGCCGGCACGCGTGCCACGGCCATCACGGCTTCAACTACGCTGACGGCGCACGAGAAGGAGTTTCGCTGGGATATCACATCGCCGCTCGTGGCGCAGGGAGCCTACTATATCTATGCCGTCGCCACGGATTCGATTACGACGACCGTGGGTCAGAGCAGCGTTCCACTGGTTGTGCGCCACTCGCCTTCGTTCACCTTTTACGAACCAGCGGTTGATACGCAGCGCAGCATCGATTCGGGATCGCAGCCGATCTACACCATCCAATGGCAAAAGGGACCGGGTGACAACGACCTGGATAACAACGCCTCGATCGCGCTCTACTTCACGACAGACGATCCGGCCGTTACCGACCACGCAACGGCCTCGGGTGCGTCGCCAACATCGTTAACGAGCGACGGCGATACTAAGCTGATTGTCAGCGGGTTGACCGAAGACAGCGATGGCCCGGCCGATATGTATGTGTGGGATTTGCGCAATCCACCCAATGCGCTGCCCAAGAGCGGCCAGCGCGTGTGGATCTATGCGCAGATTAGCGATGGCACCAATACGACGGTTACTCGCGGTGGTTCGCTGATCTGGACGCACAACCCCTTTGTTTTGCTCAAAACGCGCTTGCCCGATATCAGTCGCGGCGATATCGTGCGCCTCGAGTGGGAAGACTATTTGGTCGACGATGGTTCGGGCACGGACGACGCCTATATACGCCTCTATGCCGCTTCTAATTCGACCCACACTACGCTACAGGAAATCGAGAGTGATCTAGTTAACGGGGGCAATGACGTCTTTATTATCAACAGCTCCGACGGCACGGCGGGTGGCACGATAACCAATCTGCGCGAAAGCACGGACGATGCGTTCAACTGGGATACGAACACGGCCAGCTTTTCCATGGCAGAGGGTTCGTTTTCCATCTACGCCGGCATAAGCGCCGATCCGACCTTTGCCAACAATGCGGTAGGGCGCCTGAGCAAGTCGTCTAATCCACTGGTGGTCGGCGTGAGCAGCGGCACGACGCCGCAGCTTTCGCTTAGCCCCAACAAAGTGGTAGCGGCAGCGGGCGATACGCTGACGTTTGATGTGGTCGTACAGTCCAGCGGCGAGTCGGTTGAGTCGATTAGCGCCGTGATTGATGTCGATGCCAGCCTCTACACCGTACTAAATAGCGGTACGCCCTTTACCGACCGAGGTGAAATTTTTGTCGGCGGCACGATTGCGGAGAACGCGTTTTCGAGCGGCAAGCTGCGCTTTACAAAAAACAAAGCGGGCGGTGAAATCGTCGGCTCGACGCAGACGCAAAAGCCGCTAGCGCGCTTTCAGGTCGTGTTGAAGAGCGACTTCAGCAATACGCATATGCTGCCTTTTGGTGCGGAAGCGGCGCTCAGCGTCAGCGGGGCATCGGCTGCTATCAAGCAGAGCAGTGGGCTATCGGTGCAGAGTGCGCAGATCCGCTCCGTAGCGCGCGGTACGCTGCGTGCCACCGTCATGCTAGAGGGGCGTGCGCTGGGCGATGGAAATCACGCGACATTGCTCGACGTTCATCTACGCAGGCCGGGCAGCACCGTCGATATAGCGGATGCTACATTTCGCGCCGCCAACGACGCCGATGCAACCAGTGCCGATACCGTCGAAGTACAGACTGCTTCAACCGGCGATTTTTCACTCACCCATATCCCATCTGGCCGCTATGTGCTGACCGTAAAGGATACCAGTCATTTGAGCGGCCGGTCGGATACGCTGCTCATTCGCAGCGGTGAAGTGCTGACGATGGGTTCCAGCCTGGGGTTCTACGCATCCGACGTGCGCGGTGACCGGTCGTTCTTACTCGCGCAAAATGGTCGCATGCTCAAAGGTGGGGACGTTACCGGCGACAACGAAGTCGACGAAGACGACGTCAATGCCATTGATGCGGCCTGGGGAACCAACAGCGCTGTAGCATACTTCAAACAGGCCGATATGAATAACGACAGCCGCGTCGGCGTAGAAGATTTGGCGCTGGCCACGTCGAATATCAGCAACAGCACGGGCTTTGGCGCGCCGCCCGTTTTCAAACGAGCCGTCGGGTCGCTAGCGCAGGCCGGCGTGGAAATACGGACGCCTAACTACGCGGGGCAGTGGCGCTTTGGCGACGAGGTTGAACTGGTTTTTGTCGCCCGCAACTTGGTCGATTTGAGTGCCTTTGAAATGGAGTGGAGCTACGATGAAAATAGCCTACAGCTCGTCGGTGAGCCGCGGGTGGGCAGCGTATTTCGCGACAACCCGCGCGGTGCCTTTGCGCGAGTAGATGTGGAAGACGGCCGCATCGCGGTGGCGCAATCGCGCTATGGTCAGCGCTGGGCCGCCAGCGGAGAGGGCGAATTACTGCGCCTGAGCGTGCGCCTGCAGGAAGATGGCTTTCCCCAATCGCTGCGATTGCGCGCCGGGCGCTTGGTCAGTGCGGCCTATGAGAGCGTGCATCTCAAACTGCTGGGAGATCCCATGCTCCTGGCCGTACCCGAGGAGTTTAGCTTGCAACAGAACTATCCCAACCCGTTTAATCCATCGACGATGATTCCCTTCGCCGTGCCTTTTGTCTCGGGCGGCAGAGCAGTGCCTACATCGGTCGAGATATTTAATGCGCTGGGCCAGCGCGTGCGCATGCTGGTCGATGGGCCCATTAAGCCCGGCTATCATCGCGTGGAGTGGGACGGGCGCGACGGCCATGGAAGTGCCGTTGGATCGGGCCTTTACTTCTACCGCGTGCGCGTTGGGCAAATGGCACAGGTAGGCAAGATGACCTTAGTCAAATAGGCTGCGGCGAAGAGCCAGCAGTTTAGTTTATTACTCGACGAGGAGCTCGTATGGCGGCTGCACATCTCGACCAACAGCTCGCATTTATACTGGAAGCAGAAGGGCTAAAACAGATTTTCCGCCAAACCTTGTTGCCGGGTGACTATCGAGCGGAAAACGACGCCGAGCATTCGTGGCATTTGAGTTTGATGGCCGTGCTGCTATGCGAACATGCATGCGACCCGTCGCTGGATCTGCTGCGCGTGCTGAAGATGCTGCTAATCCACGATATGGTCGAGATCGACGCCGGCGATACCTTTGCCTACGACGAAGCGGCCAACGCGGACAAAGAGCAGCGCGAACAGGTCGCAGCCGATCGCCTCTTTAACCTATTGCCCAATCCGCAGAACGTCGACATGCGCGCGCTGTGGGACGAGTTTGAGGCGCGGCAGACGCCAGAGGCGCGCTATGCGGCCGCACTCGACCGCTTTCAGCCGCTGCTGCTCAACTTTCACACGGAGGGTGCCGCCTGGCGCAAGCATGGGGTAAAAAAGGCACAGGTCATTGCGCGCAATGAGCATATTGGCGACGGCGCCCCCGCGCTGTGGGATTATGCACAGAAGCTAATTGATGAAGCCGTGGTGCGCGGATATCTCGATGCATAACCGCACAAATTCGCCATAGGCGACTTGAGTCCTGCAGTGCTCCGCGCTACAGTGGCATAGCGCAATGGGAGTAAAATCCAAAAAATAAGGCGGGCAGAACGTGCTATTAGGTTGTGGCAAAGCGCTCCAACTGCCAGCGTTCGGCCTGCGTTCTTTGCAGGCGGATCTTTAGCAGCACGTCGTTGGCCTCGTAGCGCTCCTCTATGATTTCCCCCTCGCTGTGCAGTTGGGCCAGCAGTCGGCCTTCGGCCTGCGGCACCTGTAAGTCGAGTTCGACGGAGTGGACGCGCCCGTGGGAAAGAATGCGCTCGCGCAGCGCCTCGAGCCCAAGTCCCTGCGCGGCCGATATAGCCACGGCGTCTTCGCGGTCGGCATGCGCGCGCAGGATATCGCCCTCTTCGCCGGGAGCAATCTGATCAATCTTGTTGAAGACTTTTAGCGTTGGTCGGTCCTCGAGCTTGAGGTCGCGCAGCACGCCGTCGACCGTGTGCATTTGCGACTCGTAGTGCGGAAAGCTCAGGTCGATTACGTGTAGGAGCAGGTCGGCTTCGACTGCTTCTTCGAGCGTGGCGCGGAACGAGGCAAAGAGGTGGTGCGGGAGACGCTTGATAAAGCCGACGGTATCGGTCAGAAGCACTTTGTGGCGCGCGTCAATCTGCACTGCGCGCGTCGTCGAGTCGAGCGTGGCGAAGAGCTGGTCCTGCACCAGCACGTCCGAGCCAGACAGGGCGCGCATGAGGGTTGATTTGCCGGCGTTGGTATAGCCTACTAGAGCGACTTTAAACATATCCGAACGCCCTTTACGGCTGGTTTCCATCTGTTTGCCAATGCGTTCTAGCTTGGCGTGCAGCGCGTTGATTTGCCGGCGGATCATGCGCCGATCTGTTTCCAGCTGCGTTTCACCCGGGCCGCGCACGCCGGCCGAACCCATACCGCGTATGGCGCCGCCGCCGGCCTGGCGCGAAAGGTGAGTCCACATGCGGGTCAGGCGCGGAAGCAGGTAGTTGAGCTGCGCTAGTTCGACTTGAACCTGCGCCGTGCGCGTGCGCGCGTGTCGGGCGAAGATGTCGAGAATGACCGCACTGCGGTCGAGAATGCGCATATCGGTGCGCTTCTCCAGGTTGCGCATTTGCGCCGGTGATAGCTCGTTGTCAAAGACGAGCATGTCGGCCTGTAGGTCGCGGGCCAGCTCCTTTACTTCCTCGACTTTGCCCTTCCCTATGTAGCACGTCGGATCGATGCGGTCGCGCGCCTGCAGCACGCGGCCGGCTTCGATCAGGTGCGCCGTATCGGTAAGTCGGCTCAATTCGTCCAGCGAATCTTCGGCATCCCACAGCGGTATGTCGGGTAAGGCGACGCCTACAAGCAGCGCGCGTTCGCGGTGTTTTTCGGTGGAAAGCGCTCCCAAATATGCCTTTCTACGCTGCGGGTGCAGCGTGTGTCGGTATCTACCAAGATACGAAACACAACGCATGGTCTATTGTCAATTGGCGCGTGAGCGGGTGGTGTTCAGTCGAAAAAAGCGCAGGCACCTGGTAGCGAATGCATCGCTAAATTGCTCTGTTAGACTCTGCCTAGGCGGGCAGTGTAGACAATATCTGCGCACGCGCAAACGGGCTGCAAAAAAGTGTGGGTTAAGGCGTATAGAATGCACATTCGCCGGATCTTGACATGTACCTAGAGAGGGTCTACCCTAGGTGGATGCGCTGTCGTTCTGCAACGATCACCTTTGCGTCCCCGTCGCATCGGATACCGCCTTTAGGAGGGCCAACGTGAGCGAAATCGATGCATCTGAGCACGGTCAGTTAGACTCTTCTATACCCGAGTCTCTGGCCGTTTTACAGCTGCGCAATAGCGTGGTATATCCCTATATGCCGCAGCAGCTAACGGCATCGCGTGCCCATTCGATTCAGGCAGTAGAAGCCGCTTCGGGCAACGGCGATTTCATCGCCATATTTGCCCAGCGGGATCCAGACGTTGAGCGCCCAGTTGGCACCGACCTCTACGGCGTTGGTGCCATTGCTAAAATCCACAAAGTGTGGCGGATGCCAGATGGTTCCATGCGGCTGATTGTGCAGGGCATCGACCGCGCAGAGCTGGGCGAAGTAATGCACGACGAGCCCTACATGCGCGCTACAGTTCGTAGCTTGGCCGACGAGGGCGACGAACAGTCCATGACCGTCCAGGCGATGAGTCGCACGATTCTCCACCAGTTTCAGGCCATCGTCAAGATGATGCCGCACCTGCCAGACGAACTGCAGGTGATGGTCGTCAATATCGATCACCCCGGCCGGCTCTGCGATTTTGTTGCATCGAATCTGGACTTGCAGCTGGTAGAACATCAGCATCTGCTGGAGGCACTCAATGTAGAAGAGCGGCTCCAGTATCTGACGGAATTGCTGGCGCGCGAGGTGGAAATCTTGGAAGTCGGCAATCGCATTCAGACGCAGGTGCAGGAAAAGCTAGGCAAGTCCCAGCGCGAGTTTTTTCTGCGCGAACAGCTGCGCCAAATCCAGAAAGAACTCAGCGGATCCGACCCGATGATGGCAGAGGTCGATGAACTGCGCGGCAGAGTCGAGTCGGCAGGGCTATCGCCCGACGCCTTGGAAGCAGCCAAGCGCGAGCTCGATCGCATGCAGCAAATGCAGCAGAGCTCGCCCGAGTACTCCGTAGTGCGGACCTATCTCGATTGGCTCGTCGAATTGCCCTGGTCAACGTCTACCGAGGATCGCCTCGACCTAGCCATGGCCGAACGCATTCTCGACGAGGACCACTACGGCTTGGACAAAGTTAAAGAGCGCGTTCTCGAATATCTGGCCGTGCGTGCCCTGCGCAGCGATATGAAGGGGCCGATCCTCTGCTTTGTCGGTCCCCCGGGCGTGGGCAAGACGTCGTTGGGACGTTCGATTGCGCGTGCGCTGGGACGCCAATTTGCCCGTATTTCGCTGGGAGGAGTGCGCGACGAATCGGAAATTCGCGGCCATCGCCGCACCTATGTCGGTGCTCTGCCCGGGCGGCTGATCCAGGGCCTGCGCAAAGCTGGAAGCAACAATCCAGTCTTTATGCTCGACGAGATCGACAAGCTCGGTTTAGACTTTCGCGGCGACCCGGCCGCCGCGCTGCTTGAGGTGCTCGATCCCCAGCAAAACGACACGTTTGTCGACCACTATTTGGACGTGCCGTTTGACCTGTCACAGGTGATGTTTATAACGACGGCCAACTTGCTGTCTCCCGTGCCAGGGCCGCTGCGCGATCGAATGGAAGAAATTGCCATTCCCGGCTATACCCCAGAGGAGAAGGCTGAGATCGCTCGCCGGCACCTGCTGCCGCGCCAGCTCGAAGAGCACGGCATTGGCGATCGGCACCTGCGTTTGCAAGACGAGGCGCTCGACCACCTAATTGCCGACTACACGCGGGAGGCCGGTCTGCGCAATCTCGAACGACAGTTGGGAGGACTCAGTCGCAAGGTGGCACGCCAGTTTGTCGAGGGGCGCAAGCGGCGCGTCAATATAGGCCGCAACGACGTGGAGAAATTACTAGGGCCAGCGCCCTTTTTTCACGAAATGGCCGGTCGCGAGCCGGCCGTTGGCGTAGTGACGGGTCTAGCGGCTACTGCCGCAGGCGGCGAAATTTTGCTTATCGAAGCCACGCGCATGCCCGGTCGCAAGAACCTGTTGCTGACCGGGCAGTTGGGTGACGTTATGAAAGAGTCGGCGAGCGCGGCACTGAGCTATCTGCGGGCCCAGGCCGATGCGTTAAAGATTCCAGCCGGTCTCATCGATGAATCGGACGTGCATCTGCACGTGCCGGCCGGGGCTACGCCAAAAGAAGGCCCGTCCGCTGGGATTGCGCTGACGGCCGCTCTGGTTTCCCTCTTTACGGGCCGCGTCGTCGACGCCCAGGTAGCTATGACCGGCGAAATTACGCTGCGCGGGCGCGTATTGCCCGTTGGCGGCATTCGCGACAAAGTGCTGGCAGCCCAGCGAGCGGGCATACGCACCGTCGTGTTGCCGCGGCAGAACGAGGTCGATTTAGAAGAAGTGCCGTCTACAATTCGCCGTCGGCTGCGCTTTGTGCTGGTCGACCATATCGACGAAGTGCTGCGCGCCGTGCTTGGCCCCAAAAAGCGGACCAAGGCAAAGTCCAAGTCTGCGGCAAAAAAGGGAGGGGTGTCATCGCGGACTGCGCGCAAAGCGAAAGGCTCACCGCCAACGAAGCGCACTGCGCTGAGCATCCGGCGCAAAGGCGCAAAGTAGCCCGTATGGGAATGGTAGAACGACTTGCAGCATTGCTGCGCGACGTGACCCCCGAGGCCTGGCTAGAAGCCGTGCGCACGTTCCGGGATGAGGCGATGCGTGAAATCGAGTCGGCGCAGCGCCAGGGGGTGGAGGGATTGGCCATCGCGCAGCAGTTGACCGAGCTGACCAACGCCATTGTATTGGCAGCCTATGGCCGAGCAGCCAGCCAGCCTGTTGGTCCCCATGCGCTGGTTGCCTTGGGCGGTTTTGGGCGCGGAGAGATGGCGCCCTACTCCGATATTGACCTGCTCTTTCTCTTTAAGCGCGACCGAGACAAGGCACCGGAGTTTATCGCCGGCGTGCTGCATCCGCTGTGGGATCTCGGTTTTGAAGTAGGTCACAGCAGTCGCACTGTAGGCGAAGTGGTGAAGATGGCGCGCGAAGACGTCGATTCGTGCACGGCAATGATGGACGGTCGGCTGCTGGTCGGCGATGCCGATTTATTTGCCGAATATGGCGCACGGCTGTTTAAGCGCGTGCCCAAGAGCGTGCCCTTGCAGCTCAATAAATGGCGTCAGGCGCGCATCGACAATAAGGACTCCGTGCAGCTCTTGGAGCCCAATGTCAAAGAGAGCCCCGGCGGCCTGCGCGATATTCAGGCGCTGGAATGGGCGATGAAAGCGCGCGCGCAGCAGGCCGATGCATCGGCACTTTGGTCGCGCTATCTAGAGGCGACCGACGTGGAGACCATTGAGCGCAGCCGCGCTTTCTTGTGGAAGGTGCGCCATGAAATGCACTTTGCCGTCGGCCGCAAGCGCGACGTGCTCGAGCAGGAACTCAAAATGCACATTGCCCAATCGCTCGGCTATCGCGATCTCGATATGGAACTGGGTGTCGAACGCTTTATGCGTGACTATTATTTGCACGCGCGCGCAGTATTCCACCTAGTGGAGTTGGCCTTTGAACGCCTGACGCGGAAACCGCGTCATAGTGCGCGTAGCATGTATTTAGAACGCGGTATGATTTCGGTCGATGGCGAAATACTCCTAGCTGACGGAGAGGAGTACTTTGCCGAGAATCCCGTGCGCCTGCTGACGATCTTTTTGACAGCTCAGGTTAAAAATCTGCGGCTGAGCGAAGAGGTAAAGCGCACGATACGCACCTGCTTGCATCTGGTTGACGATGCTCTGCGCACATCGCCTGACGCCTGTGAGGCCTTTATGCGCATCCTCAGACGCAAGGCGCGCGTTGCCAAGACGCTGCGTTCCATGCACGAGCTTGGCGTGCTGGGAGCCTACTTGCCGGAGTTTGGCGGGCTAAACGGTCTTGTCCAATACGATATCTACCACATTTACACCGTCGACGAACATACGCTGGTCGCCCTAGACAACGTGGAATCGCTGGGGCGCGACGAGGCGCCTGCTTTTCTGGGTAAGGTTTTTGCCGAGTTCGAACGCAAGGATTTGCTCTACCTCTCTGTTCTCCTGCACGACGTGGGCAAATGGAAGCGCCAAGAGCACATTTCTTGCGGGGTCGAGATGACCAAAGAGCTCGTTGATCGCCTCGGACTGCCCGAAGACGAGCGGCGTCTGCTGGTCTTTCTGGTGCGCCGTCACCAGGACATGGTGATGATATCGCGCCGCCGCGATTTAGACGATTTCGAAATGATTAATGAGTTTGCCAGCGACTTCGCCAATATGCAGTGGCTCAGCGCGCTCTACTTGCTGTCCTATGCCGACGTGTCGGCCGTTTCGCCTGATGCGTGGAGCGAGTGGCAGGGAGCCCTGCTGTGGGAGCTCTATCACAAGACGGCTGAACAGCTACAGTCTGGAATAAAAGCGCTAGAGGACCGCCAGCGCGCGCGTCAAATTCTCGACGGGCACATTGCCGCGGTAACGGGGCGCTGGCCCGCAAATAAAATTGCCGCACTGCAAGCCCACGTCGAGCAGCTGCCGCCGCGGTATCTGGTGGCGTATGAGCTCGAACAAATTGAAGCCCATTTGGATTTGATCGGCGAGCTCGATCCATCGCGCGCCTTTGTCGCGGCGTTTGTTAAGAGTGCCGACTTTACAGAGGTGGTTATTTGCACTCGCGATCAGCGCCAGGTGCTGGCCAAGATCTGCGGAGCACTGGCCGTAAATGATCTCAATATTCTACGCGCCGACGTCAATACGCGTGCTGACCAAGTCGTGTTGGATATTTTTCAGGTGCAGGATGTCGACGGCACGTCGGCACTGAACGATTGGAAAAAAGAGCGCGTTCTACAGCGCCTGGGCGACGTATTGGAACGCGGGCTCAAGGCGCGTGAGCTTATTGAGCGCCACAGCGCGCACTGGGGTCAACGCAACCGCAGCCACTATGTGCAGGAACCCAAAGTTGAATTTGAAAACACCGTTTCCGCGCAGTATACCGTTATTGACGTCAGCGCTCCAGACGATGTTGGCCTTCTCTACAGAATGACGTACGCGCTGGACGAGGCCGAACTCGACATACACATGGCTCTGGTCGATACGGTGGCAGCGCGCGCATCCGATGCCTTCTACATATTGGATGCCAACGGCGGAAAAGTCGAAGATTACGATGTGTTAGAAGGTGTGCGACAGCGCCTGCTTAGCGCACTGCAGCCCGGCTGAGCACCTGCTTGTCTGGCGGCTCCCTTCGGGCCGCATCGGACCCATTTCCTTATTTATCCTGAACCTCAACGCCGCGCTCGCGCAGAGTGTCGAGGTGCGCGAGCGCGCTGTCGGACAGCGGGTTACCCCATATTTCCAGAATGCGCAGGGCGGGCAGTGCGAGCAGCGGCGCGATGTCTGACGCGTCGTTCTGCGCTAAGCGCAGCACTTCGAGACGCGGCAATCCGCGCAGTGGACTCACGTCGTTAACGCGGTTGTCGTTGAGGTCGAGCACTTCTAGGCTGTCTAGCGCCGCTAGCGCGGTGAGATCTACAATCTGGTTTGTGCCTAAACGCAGCTCTTCCAGCGCGTGTAAACGGGCCAGCGGATCGATATCGGCAATTTGGTTGTCGGTGAGGCGCAGCATTTGTAAGTGGCGCAAACTGCTAAGGGGAGCTAGGTCGCGTACCCGGTTATTCGATAGGTTGAGACGCTGTAATTTGCCTAGGCTGGCGATGGGGTGCAGGTCGGCTATGCTATTATGCCACAGGTTGAGCGAGCGGAGCTGCGCCAGTGAGCGCAGCGGTGTTAGGTCGCTGATGCGGTTGCCCGCCAGACTGAGGCTGCGCAATTGGCCTAGCGATGATAGAGGAGCGAGGTCGGCAATGTCGCTGTTCGAAGCAGACAATTCACTCAGCTGTTCTACTGCGCTGAGGGGCTGCAGGTCGATACCCTCGTTGCCTCCTAGCGAGAGGCTGCGCAGGTTGGGCAGCGCGCTGAGCGGCGCCAAGTCGCGGACGCGCGTCGCGCCTAGATCGAGGGTGTGTAGCAGCATTAGACCGCGCAGAGCATCGATTGATTGTAGGGGATTGTGATCTAGCTGCAGCTCGCACAGGGCGCCCAAGTGGCGCAGCGGCTCTGCATCGGCGATGGCGTTGTGACCCAGCTGCAGCACGCGCACATCGAGCAGGTGCTCCAAGCCTGCGATACTTTCGATTTCTGCGCGCTCCGCCGACAGGTAATGCAGGCGCGCGCAGTCCTCGGCGCGGAGCGGCCCCGGCCCGCCGTTGATTTCCGCGCGAACGCGTTCTTCTAGCTGGGCATCTGCGAAGTGTACCGAGGTCGCAGATGCGATCCGTGCCGACCAGCAAATGGCTACTATGAGCGCCGCGAACGCTGGGGTGGTAAATGCGCTGCGCACGCTGCTAGTACGCTGCATGGTATTGGTCTTTCGCAAGAGATAGAATACCCTACAAGGATAGTATAGAGCAGAGTCTATGGCCATATACGTTCGCGCTACAGCAGCGAGCTATGCAGAGTGATATGCGTTTCAGGGAAGCTTCCTACGCCGTTAACGGGGCTAATAAATGGGCGCAGCGCAGCATGTGCATGGGGTATGTGTCGTCGGGATTGCGCACCAAGTCGAACCAGGCATCCAGGACCAAGCCGGCAAAGGCCCAAGCGGCCACGTCCTCTGGTGGATGCTCGAGCTCTTCAGAGAGCACGGCCACGCGGCAGCGCATGGCCTCCTGTGCATGGGGTGAATCTCTCAGCCCATCTGGCCAGTTGCGCAGCCAAGCGATGACATCGTAGAGCGGATGGCCGCAATAGCCCTTTGGGTCAATGGCCCAGTATATATCGCCTTCGGCGCGCAGCAGATTCCAATGGTGCAGGTCTCCGTGCAGCAGCACGGGTGTGTACGGATGGGCCAGCTGTGCGGTCAGCAGTGCGCGCGCGCGGCCGGCCGTTTCCACTGCGATCACAGCGGGCAGAGTCGAGAGTTCGAGGGCTAGGCGCTGCGCTGTCCACGCGTCAACAGGGCGGAAGCTATGGTGGGTGGGGAGGCTGCGCCACAGGGCTTTCATCGAGCGACCGGCGATGCGCGTTGCCTGCTCATCGTTGCGTAGGTGGGCGAGCGGCGTGCCGGGCTCTGCGCGCTGCAGCAGCAGGGCCGCATCCTTGCGATCGGCCTGTAAAAGGCGCGCGGCGCCGAGCCCACCGTAGCGAGTGAGGGCGGCAATTTCGCGTGTTATTTCGCCGTTTGGTGGGTCGGGGCAGCCAATTTTTAAGACAGCCAGCTGGCCATCGCCTCGCCGTACCGGAGCGACAAAGTTGAACTGGGCTTCGGGGTAAGGCGTTCCTACTTTGACCAGCTCCCATCGCTGCGCACAGCGCCTGATGAGAGAGGGTAGACGTTCTACCCATGCACGTCCGGCAGCACCCCACTCAGCAGATGCGTTGCGCTGGAGTTTGTCGGTGCCGTTGGCACTCAAGCGCTGCGGCGGGCGGCAATGCGCCGAATCAGCTCGTCTGCAATAACGCCGGTGAGAATGACAATGCCGATAATGGCGAATTCGAGCTGGGTGGGAATGCCGAGCACGTTGATGGCATTGTAGAGCACGCGCATGACGGCGGCTCCAATGATAACGCCGAGAATCGACCCTTCGCCACCGCGCAGCGAGCAGCCGCCCAGAACGGCGGCAGCAATGGCATAGAGCTCGTAAAAGTTGCCCTGGCCAGCGGGTTGCACGGAGTTGACGTCGAGGGCAAATAGGATGCCGCCTAGGCCGGCCGTGCCCGAGCAGATGACGTAGGCCAGGACTTTCATTCGCTCGATGTTTACGCCGCTGTAGCGCGCGGCCTCTTCATTGCGACCGAGCGCTAGCAGATAGCGCCCCCAGATTGTGCGGTTGAGAAATAGAGCTGCTGCCAGTCCTAGTGCAACTAGGATCAGGAAGGGTACGGGAAGCGAAAAATCGCCCACGAGAGCCACTTTGCCAATGGCCAGCGCGCGCAGGGACTCGTAGTTGGAGCCAAATCCCTGCACCTGATCGTGTGTAATCCAGCGGCCCAGACCGCGGTAGAGCAGCAGGCCGCACAGCGTAACGACAAAGGGCTGCAGCTGGATGCGCGTGATGAGCAGGCCGTGCAGTAGCCCAATGAAGAGGGAGAGCGCACACACGATCACCAGGGCAAGCGGCGCCGAGTATCCCGTCGCTAAGAGCATGGGCAGCAGGCAACCGACCAAGCCGATGAGCGAGCCGATCGACAGGTCGATGCCGCCGGTGATAATAACAAAGGCTGCGCCAATGCTTATGATGCCAAAGAGCGAGGTCCAACGAACGATATTTTGCAGGTTGTAGGCGCTGGCAAATTTGGGCTCGATGGCCCACGTCAGGGTAAATACGGCGATGAGGAGTCCAACAATACCTAGGATTTTTTTCATTAGGCCGCTTTTCCCGTCGCCATATGCATGATGGCCTCTTCGCTCAGTTCGGCCCGCTGTAGCTGGCCCGTGATGCGCCCCTCGTGCATGACCAGCGCGCGGTCGGCCATGCCGAGAATTTCCTCCATTTCGCTCGATACAAATAGAATGGCTACGCCGCGCGCCGCTAAATCCTCCATGAGCTGATATATTTCCTCTTTGGCTCCGATGTCGACGCCGCGGGTAGGTTCGTCTAGTAGCAGCACCTTTGGATGCAGGGATAGCCACTTACCGAGCACGACTTTTTGCTGGTTGCCCCCGGATAGGTGGCGCACCGGTTGGTCGAGGTGCGGCGTGCGAATGGCCAGTTGATGCACGGCTTGCTCGCCGTCGGCCGCTTCGCGCGTCGAATTCACAAACGCACCGCCGCGCGCGTGGGCGCGCAGGCCGGGCAGGCCAATGTTGTGCCGTATGCTCATTTCGAGCACGAGTCCCTGCTGCTTGCGATCTTCGGGCAGCAAGGCCAGGCCGGCACCGATGGCGTCGAGCGGCGTGCGCGGCACTAGGGCGTTGCCGGCAATGCACATGTCGCCTTCGAGCGCTGGCACGATGCCAAACAGCACCTGCAGCAATTCGCTGCGCCCAGCGCCGACTAGGCCTGCCAGACCGACGATCTCGCCGTAGCGCAGAGAGAAGCTGAGCGGATGCTGCGGCCGAGAAGGAACAATGAGGTTATCCACTTGGAGTGCTACTTCGCCCGGCTGATGAGCGGTGCGCGCGTAGTACTGATCGATGTCGCGGCCCACCATAAGCGAGACCATGCGGTCGTGATCAATTTGGTCGCGGGGCAGTTCTCCGGCATTTTCGCCGTCGCGCAGGACGCAGACGCGATCGGCCAAGTGGCAGACTTCGCCCAGGCGGTGCGAGATATAAATGATGGAAACGCCGCGCGTGCGCAGCTGGTCTATAACGGCGAAGAGCGCAGCGGCCTCGTTGCCCGTCAGGCTGGAAGTAGGCTCGTCCATGATGAGAATACGGGCCTGCGTCGAAAGTGCCTTGGCTATTTCAACCATTTGCTGATGAGCTATAGACAGCTGGGCCAGCGGCGTCGAAGGATCGATGTCGAGGCCGATCTGCGCCAACGCTGCGCGCGCGCCTTCGGTGCAGGCGCGCCGATCAATCAAGCCATATCGGCGCTTCTCTCGGCCGAGAAAAATGTTGGCGCTGACGCTTAAGTTGTCGCATAGGTTGAGCTCTTGGTGTATAAGCGCAATGCCCAACTCGCCGGCGCGGCGCGGCGAGTCGATATTGACCGGATGGCCCTCGATGAGGATGTCGCCTTCGTCGGGGAGCTGAATGCCGGCGAGGATTTTCATCAGTGTGCTTTTGCCCGCTCCGTTTTCGCCGATTAGCGCAAGCACCTCACCTGCTTCTACGCGCAGCTCGACGCGGTGTAGCGCGCGCACGCCGGGGAAGGACTTGGCGATGCCGCGCGCCTCCAATAGCGCCATTAGTCGGCGGTATCCGTCAGCTGCTTCAGTTCACTCCAGAATGCACTAACGTTTTCTTTGGTGATGCGTCGCGCCGGCACGTCGAGGTAGTTATTGGGTGGCAGCGCCGAGCGGTCGCCGCGCGCAAGCGATGCGAGAATGCGCACGGATTCATAACCGTAGCGGTAGGGGTTTTGCACGACGGTGCCGTAGATCTCGCCATCGGTAATGCCCTGCAGCGTCTCGTCGTCTTCGTCAAAGGCAATAATTTGTATCTGTCCCGTCTTGCCCGCTTCGCGCACGGCTCTCAGCGCCATGGGAGGATTGTAGGCAAAGAGTCCGACAACGGCATTTAGTTCGGGATATTTGGCGATGGCATCTTCGACCTGAGACTTGGCTTTGGCATAGTCGAACTGGTCGGTGCGCGTATCGAGGATTACGTATTTTTCATCCACGGCAGTAATGGGGCCGCTGTTGGGGTCGAGGCGTGTCGGATCGTATGAGCGATTGAGCAACTCGTCGATGAGTCCCTGGCGACGCTGGCGTGCGTTGAGCTGTTCGAGACGCCCGACGAAGATCATGATCTGGCCTCCACCGGGTAGCGCTTCTTTAACGAGCTTGCCGCACTCGCGCCCGGCCGAATAGTTGTCAATGCCGACAAAGCACAGGCGGTTACTCGCTGGCGCATCGGAGTCGTGCGTAATCAGGTGCGTATTGGCTGCGGCCTCGTTGAGGAGGTCCAACTGGTTGTCGGGGTCAATTGGGCTGATGGCAATGCCGTCGACGCCGCGGGTCAGCAGCGCTTGCACGATGCGCTTTTGGTCGGCGACGCCATCGCCGGGCATGTGCACTTCGGCATCGACGTCAAACTCTTTCTCGGCCGCTTCAACGCCCTTTGAAGCAATAACCCAGAAAGAGGCCACGCCGTTGGTTACAAAACCGATCTGCGGCTTTTTTTCCGCCGAGTCACCGCCGCAAGCACACAGGACAGCGAGCAGTATGAAGGACAGCGCGCTCTTCATGGATGGCACCTCCTTAAAAGGGGTTGGTACGACCAATTGGGCTTCTTATTTTACGTCCCACAGAACGGGCGCGCAAGCGCGAGAGAGGAGTTCCTTTGATGAGAGCTTTGGCGTGTGTATTGGTGCTGGTCGCCGCAACGATGTGTAGAGTGGAGGCAAAAGTGCAGCGAGAATCTTTTGGCGTGACCGACGATGGCCGTGCGGTCGAACGCTATACGTTGAGCAACGAGCGCGGCATGCAGGTGCGCGCAATAACCTACGGCGGAATTATTACCGAACTGCTGGTTCCGGACCGCGATGGAAAGCTGGGCGACATCGTTCTGGGATTTGATACTCTAGCGCAGTACGAACGGGAGAATCCCTACTTTGGCTGCATCACGGGGCGCGTGGCCAATCGCATTGCCAATGGGCGCTTTACGCTCGATGGGCAAACCTATGAAGTGGCGGTAAACAACGGTCCCAACCATTTACACGGCGGCATAAAGGGATTTGATAAGGTCGTTTGGGATGCCGAGATCGCCGAGCGCGCCGACGGAGAAGCACTGCGTCTGCGCTACGTGAGCCAAGACGGCGAAGAGGGCTATCCGGGTACGCTGGCGGTTACCGTAACCTACGTGCTGACGGATGACGGGGCGCTGCGCATTGAATACGAGGCGACGACAGATCGGGCAACGCCCATCAATTTGACAAATCACTCCTACTTTAACTTGGCCGGTAGCGGGGATGTGCTCGGACACATTCTGACGCTGCACGCGCGCTATTACGCCGAGCCAGATGATACGCTCATACCCACCGGGCGCCTGCTACCAGTGGCCGGCACGCCGCTGGATTTTTTGCAGCCGTCATCGGTAGGCGGCCGTATAGGTCAGGTCGACATAGGCGGCTACGATCACAACTACGCACTGGATAACGGCGGTCGCGATGAACCTGGTTTAGCCGCAGAGCTCTACGAACCTGAGAGCGGCCGCGTGCTGACGCTCTACACGACTGAACCTGGCGTGCAGGTCTACTCGGGCATTCATCTCGACGGCGTTAAGGGCAAGGCGGGTGCCATATACGATCGCTATCACGGGCTGTGTATGGAGACGCAGCACTATCCGGATTCGATAAACCAGCCGGGTTTTCCCTCCGTCGTGCTGCGACCAGGCGAGACGTTTCGCTCCGTTACAGTGCATTCGTTTTCGACGCGCTAGGCTTTGATCGGCGGCGAGGTGGATCGATGTTCCTAAGCGCCGCATTGTGATAGGCACTTAACTTATAGGCGTGCTGAACAAGCGCGCAGGGGAAGGCGATGAGCGAAATAATAAAAGTGGGTTTAGTCGGTGCCGGTGGCATCGCGCGTGGGCCCCCGCCCGCCTGGCCGCAAGGGGTATGAGTTTGAGTAGTACCGAATTCCGCATGGGAGGCCGCAAGCGCCCCACGGCCC
>JAYPJE010000006.1:0-9241 GCA_038128265.1 Gemmatimonadota bacterium | reverse complement strand
GGTAGAAGGTGTTGAACTAGTCGCTATTGCCGATGTCTCGCCCGAAAGCGCCCAGCGCCTCGGCGCGGAATTTGGCGTGGCCGCATGCTATGCCGACGTCGCTTCGATGCTCGACGCGAACGCGTTGGATATTGCCGTTATATGCACATGGGGCGTTTTTCACGCGCCCGTCGGCATCGAGCTAGCGCGCTCGGGGCGCGTGCGGGCGATCCTATGCGAGAAGCCCTTTACCCAGAGCGCCGACGAGGCGCGCGGTTTGGTGGACGCGGCGGCCGAACACGGCGTGCTGATTGCCGAGGCATTTAAGTTTCGCCACCATCCCATGCACTTAAAAGCACAGGCGCTGCTCGAGGTAGGTGCCATCGGACGCCTGCTCAATGTGCGCAGCACGTTTTGCACGAGCGTGCCCGATGCGAGTCGTCGTCCCGAGCTAAACTGGCGTTTTAATCGCCAGCAGGGAGGCGGCTCGATTTACGATCTGGCCTGTTATAACATACACCACGCGCGCGCCGCGTTTGGCGAGGAGCCCGAACGGGTATTCGCCGCGCAGATACCGGGCGTAGAGGTCGATGATGCCGCTTTTATCTCGCTGGTCTTTAGCGGTGGCCGCACGGCGCAGATTTCCGTTGGCTTCAATGCCTGGACGGCGCAATATGCCGAGCTGGTGGGCGACGAGGGATCGCTCCATATCGAACAGGCGTGGAATAATGAAAATCAGGCGGTGCGTTTGTTGCAGCGCGGTCACAGCGGCGAGGTTGTGCATGAGTTTGCGCCGACGTTTCAGTTTGCGCTGCAGCTGCAGCACATGTGTGAATGCCTGCGCGAAGGCCGCGCGCACAGAATTCCTCCGCAGCATAGCATTGACCAAATGCGCGTATTGGATGCGGTAAAGGAGTCGATGGGGACGGGAAGAGCGGTCGGACTGGGATAGCCCGTTCTATGGAGGGTGGGGATTTGTATTTAAGCCGTGTGAGACGGTCCGCGCCGCAGACGTTCCACCGTGCGGCGGCGCAGGCGCGTGCGCCGCGCTAAGCCAAATGCAGACAGCAAGTATTTCCAGAGTCTCATAGTATAAAAGCACACCGTTTTTCGCGTTGTGGACTTAAGAAATAAGCCCTGTAGCGCACCCGCGCAAGCGACAAAATGGCACCATTTTATAAGTTGAGTTTCTTGGCATACTTGTGCGGCACATTTTTTTTTGGAAGGCCCATTGCGTTCCTTCTATTTTCGGGTATGTGACGCGTGCGTCGCTGCTGCTGGTAGCCGCAGGCCCCATAGTAGTTTTTCTATAAATTACATATAAACAGCATTTTGTGATAAATTTGCTATAGGCGATAATTTATTCAATGGCTCATGCGCCATTGGGAAGTAGAGGTATTGACGTGGGCACGCCACACATATTCTTCATGGCGCCACCCGGTTTTACGCGAGACTGGTTTTGGCGCGGGGCCTCGTGTCGTCGCGCTGAGGAACTGGGCTATAGCGTGCGTCTCAACGAATGTGTCAGTGCCATGGCCAAGAGCGATTGGGCTGAGCAGTTAGTCGGCGTTGAAGCCCTGCTAACCACGTGGGGTTCGCCGCGCCTAGACGAAGAGGTATTGTCCAAGAGTGCGTCGCTGAAAATCGTTGGACACGTCGGTGGTTCGGTGGCCAATATCGTATCTTCGGCGCTTTACGAGCGCGGCGTGCGGGTTTGCACGGCCAACGCACTGATGGCGCGCACGGTCGCCGAGTGGGGGCTTATGATGAGCATGATAGCGCTGCGCCAGTTGCTCAGCTATGCGCAATTTGGCGCTTCGGGCAGAGCGCTCGACTGGGCCGGCACGCGGGTCAATACGCCGCCGGCGCACGCGACCATTGGCATCTGGGGGTACGGCGATGTTGCACGCGAGTTAATTGCTCTCCTGCGTCCGCTGGATCCCGTTCTCTTGGTGTGCGACGAATATCTGGGCGTCGAGCAGGCAGCCCGTCAGGGCGTGGAGAAAACCTCACTAGAAGACGTGCTGTCGCGCGCCGACGTGATCCACTGCCTGACGGGGTTAACGCCTCGTAGCAAAGGGCGTATTGGCGCTGCTGAATTGGCGCTGATAAAGAGCGGTGCGACGCTGATCAACTGCGGTCGCGCACCGCTTATACGCGAGGACGCTCTCATTAGTGCGCTGCGCGAAGAGCGTTTTTCGGCTATCATGGATGTATATGAAAACGAGCCGCTGGCAGCCGACCATCCCTACCGCTCAATGCCCAACGTCGTGCTCACGCCGCACAACGCCGGCTGCGGTCGCGACGAGCACTACCTAGCGGCAATGCTCGATGAATTTGCGCGCTTTTTTCGCGGCGATAACCTGCAGATGGAGGTCGGGTGGGACAGGGCGTCGCAGATGACGGATTCGTCGCTGCTGCGCGGGAAGGGTTAGTCGCTGTCGCTCGCGCATCGGCGGCGCCGGATGTGGGCTAGCGAATAAGCTGTTTCTTCACATCGTCGCGCTTGGTCTCGCGGCGCTGGCTCTCTTCTTGATGGTTGTTTAGTTCGCGTCGCAGGTCGCGCATTTTCTTTTCGCGCTTAGCCAACTTGCGCTCTGCCGCGATCTTGTTGCGTTCGCCGACGGCCCGCTGGGCAGCGGCGTTCTTCAGCTGGTTCATCAAATGCGATTTTTCCATCTGCACATCTTTGACGCTCTGTTTCATGTGGATGATCAGCCGTATCGTTAGCACTTTGGCTATGATCGAGGCGAACATGAAAAAGAGCGCGCTAAACATCGCTATGGTTTCAAAGGTCCAGTTCATGGCATTGCTTTTGGCATAGAAGCGGATGTCAAACGTTAGCAAAAATAGCGCCACTACAACCAATATGGTTAATTTTGCTTGTATAACAAACAGTTATCTGTGATTCTACGGGTGCATCAAGGCGGCGTTGTTGCACGCCAAAGTGCACATATAGCCTATCTGTGTCGCCAAATGCCTATCCGACGCGCGCTGATTGATGGGGCTTGTATGTAGATTCGGCGACCGTAGAATACGTAGGCGAGAGGTCAAATTGGGCTCTATCCGATGGGAGATTTTTTTCCACTATGCAACTGACAGATATTAAAAAGCAGATTCGCAAAGCGGCGTACCACATAGGCGTATTCGAAGAGAACTTGCCCAAGGTCGTTGACGATGGGGGCAATTATGCTAGGGCACAGCTGCTCGTTTTCGGTGAGGGCCTGCCGGTGATAAAGCGCCTAGTGCGCTATGCACACGGCACGATTGCGTCGATTGGCAAAGTTGGCGATGTAGCCGACGAAGGTGCACTCGGCCTAAAAAAGGCGTCCGATTTATTGCTGGAGCTGCGTCGCTCGACCGAGGAGGCTGCCAATCAGATCTTCGACATATTCGATCGGGTTGACCCGCTGCTCGAGCAGGTGGCCAGCGACGAAGGGGTTGCAGAGGAAAACAGGAAAAATCTAAACGAAGCGCGCGAGCGGCTTCAGCACCTGTTCAGCGCGCTCCAGTTCCAGGATATTGCGAGCCAGCAAATAGAGGGTATTAATGCGCTGCTGGCGGCGCTGTCAGACGATCTGACCGAACTGAGTCGCGGCGATGCCGACTCCGACCTATTTCGCATTTCCGTGCGAGAGGGCACGTTCGACAGCAATGCCACATTTCGCGCGCGTCCAAGCGAAGACGAGCAGGATTCGTAGGCGTCGGGCGGCGCAGCGGGCAGCTTGACGCTGTTAGAAGCTGTTGTATACCTTGGTGTGTCAAACCGATAACGCAATCTGGGAGTGCGGTATTTGAATAAGCTAATCCAGCTCGTTGGCCTGTGTGCCCTGCTGCTGCAGGCGACGCCGGTCCACGCCCAGCTGAGTAGTTGGAAACTGGGTGGCAGCGGCCTGCCGTGGTCGCAGCAGGATACCGTGCGCATCATGCTTGATGCCGAATCGGTGCCTGGATCGATTCAACCGGTCTACATCGAACCCAAGACAAACATTATATCGCTGCTCGAAAATTGGTCTTTTCTGCGTCAGCCCAAGGAATTGGGTTACGTAGACGGTGAGCGGCCGCGCATTTGGAAGTGGAATGAGGGAAACGGCGATCCTACCGAAAATGGGGTCGCGCTTATCGATGCCGATAGTTCCACCTACAACTCATCCAAAGCCGAGAACGTAAGCAAGGTATTTTTCACCATTGACCTCGGCGTGCCGGTGCCTGCACACACCTTTGGTTTTCATACCCCCTCGAGCGGCTATCGCTCCGACGGGGCTGCGCTGCGCACCGACGCAACGCCGGCCTTTCAGATTTCTCTGCAGCAGGAAAACAGCGACCTGTTCGGCGTTAAGGGCGGCTGGCCGTTGGAAAAGATCATTGCCGATCGACAGGAGAATTTAGCGCCCGACGTGCTCGTCGAGTTTCCCCACCAATATGCCCGTTTTTTTCGCTGGGTTCGCAAGCTTTCCATTATTGACGAAGAGGCGCTGCGCCGCGCCAGCGGTGGCGGGCAGGGAAACCAGGCGCGCGCGCTGCTAGGCACGGTTAGCGAGTTTGAGGTCTATGGGGAGGGCGTGCCGCGCCGAGCGCTCTACAAGACGAAAATTATCGACCTGGGAACGGAGCAAAATTTCGGCCGGCTGTTTTTTGCCGCCACGCCGATGCGCCGCGTAGGCGAAGCGGCGATAGAAGTGCCCGACGCCAGCGCAGGCGTGCAGATCGAGGTGCGCACGGGGCGCGACGACGACCCCAATATCTACCGCGAGTACACCGTTACTGGAAAAGAAAAAGTAGTTAGCCGCCAGCGCTACGAAAACGAGCTGCGGACCGGCTTCGAACGCACCTGCGCATCGTGTGACTACGTGCAGCGGGCACCGCGTCCGGGGATGCGCGCCACCATACTCTACGACAGCGAAAACTGGACCTACTGGTCGTCTCCAATTGCGCAGTCCGGCGCACCACTCGGTTTGGCTAGTGGGTCGCACGTTCAGCTGCGCATTACGTTGAACAGCGAGGCGTTCGCCGATTTCGTGCGTCTCGACTCGCTGTGGATTGAGACGGCACCGCTGCTGGCCGAGCGCGTATTGGGTGAGATCGCCCTGCTTGACGAGCAGCGACCAGCGCGCGGGGTGGCCGAGGTCGAGCTCGGGCGCAGCGTCGACTTTACCTACGACGTGCGGGCTCAGTTTACTGCCGCAGATCAGCGTGGCTTTGACTCCGTCCTTATCCGCACGGATACCCGGCCCGAGTTTAAGGAGCTGTGGATCGGCGACAGGCGTGTCGATCCGGCGGGCGTCGATGAAGAGGCGTCGGGGCTGCGCGTGCTGCTGCCGAGGCGGATCACGCGAGCCGATAATGCTGCCTTGCGCATTGTCTTTGCCGCCGAAGTCTTTGAATTAGCGACTACGTTTCTCGGAGAGGTCAGCGATTCGCAGATGGACGTGCTGCCTCAGCCAATTGTTGGCGGCGATGCCAACGCCGAAGTCGAAACCAATAGCCTCCGGGTTATTAGCGGTAGGGACAGCACGCCCTCGCTGCTGCAGGACGTCGAGTTCTCGACGCCGGTTCTGACGCCGAACGGCGATGGGGTGCACGACGAGTTGGAGGTTCGCTATGCGCTCTATGGTCTGCCGGAAAGCGTGCCCGTCGAACTGAGGATACACGCCTTGGACGGTCGCGCCGTTGCGGCCGTGCCGGTCGGCGAACAGATGGCCGGAGTGCATGCGGCGCGCTGGGACGGGCGCGACGCCGCCGGACATCGGGTAGCGCCGGGCGTGTATTTAGTGGCCGTCGCAGTGCTGTCAGAAGAGGCTAGCGGCCTGCGCCTGCGGCCCGTTGGCGTAGCGTACTAGGTGCTGATCATGCATGCGATGAATCGATTCACGTGGACGATGCTGGTATGCCTTCTGTCGCTTGGCAGCGCGCGCGCAGAGGAGTTGGTGTTTAAGGGGGCTCAGACCTGGCAGCAGTGGCAGGTTCCCTTTGGGATGACTGAGATTGGCGACGAAGGGCAGCTGCGCTTGGTCAAGTACCGCAAGGATATCGATGCGGTGCGCGACGCCCATCGCTTTAGCTACGAGAGCAAGGGTAGGGGCGTGGTCAATGGTGGTATTTGGGAAGCCGCCTCCAATGCGCCTGAAGCAGAGCGCATCATCGACGGCGATCCAAACACCTACTGGCGCCCGGATCCGGCCGATGAGGTAGAGGATTGGGCAATTGA
Organism: Gemmatimonadota bacterium; assembly: GCA_038128265.1. Taxonomy (GTDB): domain Bacteria; phylum Latescibacterota; class UBA2968; order UBA8231; family UBA8231. The sequence continues at coordinate 3,054 of JAYPJE010000006.1, read as the reverse complement.
GATTGATCTGGGTCGCACGGTGCTGGCCCGTGAGATTCGCCTGCAGTTTCCCGATCGAGAAGGGGCGCGTCCCTTTCGCCAGTTCACCGTCTACGCCAGCACGGGGGCGCGTATCTCGGTGCAAGAAGATCTGGTGATGCTGGAGCCCATTTTTCGCACAACGCGGCCAAATGACCAGGCCGAAATCGTCATTCCGCTCTCGTATGCTTCGCGCGATAGCGCGCTGATTCTCGACGAGGGTATAGACATCGATCCCGTTGCCAAGAACGGCTATCGCGTCATCCAGCGCATTCGCATTGAGGTAGAAGAGAAATCGCCGGATGCCGCCCTAGCCGAAGTATCGGTGCGCGCCGTTGGTGACAATATCAGTATCGGCGCTGCACAGCGCGGCAGCTTTGTAAACGGCATTAACTCTGTAGATCCGCAGAACCTGTTTGACGGAGATATGAACACCAATAACCTGATTGGCTCGTCCTATGGCAGCTTGGGTTGGAAAGAGGGCGGCGTATGGTTTGGCGTCGATCTGGGCGCGACGTTTTTCGTCGACGAGTTCTTTCTCTACTCGTTTAAGTCGGACGAGGGCTTAGTCGGCTACTCCATTAACGGCACGGGGCCCGGGCACACGGTGCTGTATTCCGATGGGGCGCAGGTGCTGCAGTCGGGCCTGCCCGTTCCGGATGCTTTTGACTACAGCGAATTGCTTACGCACATCAATCCCAATGGCGACCGCCTGCTCTATATCCGCTACCTATTTAAGCCGCGCAAGATGCGCTACTTTTTTTGGCACGGCATTCGCGACACCGGCTGGGGCATCGTCAAATGGGGCGAGTTTATGCTGTTTTCGCCCGGCCACCCAGCCGAAGTCGTGCTTCAGTCTTCCTTTATTGACTTGGGTGCAGAAGCCGGCGACGGGCGCCCCAAGGTCATCAAGGGCCTGCACTGGGACGCCGACCTGCCCCCTGGAGCCAAACTGCAGCTGCGCTCGCGCTCGGGCAATACGCTCAACCCGCTCTACACATTTTACGATCGCAAGGGCGATGAGGTCACCGAGGAAAAGTGGAACAGTTCCCCGAAAGTGCTGCGTGGACCCATTGACACGGCGCTAGTCGTCGGCGACGACTGGGGTGGATGGAGCAATGTCTACCAGACGTCGGGCGAGGCCTTTCAGTCGGAGAGCCCGCGCCGCTATGTGCTGCTGGAGATGATTATGGGCACCGACGATCCGCAGGTCGGGCCGCAGGTCAATTCGCTCACCATTGAATACGAACAGGCGCTCGTACAGGATGCGCGCGGCCGGATTTGGCCGCAGCAGGCCGAGGTCAACGAGCCGACTCGCTTTGCCTACACGGTGCTGTCGGACGGCGACGGCGAGGACAGTGGATTTGACCGGGTGCGCCTGGTTGTGCCTGAAGCGCCGCACATTGGCGAGGTCGGCGTGCAGGTTGGCGGCTTCGATATACAGCCCGCAGCGGTCGATCTCGTCGGCGATTCGCTGCTGGTCGATCTTGGTCAAGCCGTAGCACGCGACTCGGTGCAGGTATCCTTTAACACACAGCTATTAAAAAACGCCACCGTTGTCAGCGCCGATCTGGGGCTATCTAGTCGACCAGGGCTGTGGCAGTCGGTCGAGCCGGCCGTGCGCCGCTCCAATGTCGTAATGCTCCCCAACTTGGTGGGGCAGGACGAACTGATCGGCGAAGTTGAGATGGCCTCTCCCATTGTCACGCCCAACGGAGACGGCGTGCACGATGCGCTCGACCTGCGCTTTGTCGTTTACAAGGCGAGCCGCGTAGAGCCCGTGCTGCAGATCTTCGATCTGGCGGGGCGTCGCCTGGCCGTGCGCACGGGTATGAGCGAAGGTGGACAGTGGCAGCTGCGCTGGGACGGCCGCGGCGACGCGACCGGTAGCGTGGTGGCGCCGGGTTCCTATGTGTATCGCATTTCGCTGGGCACGGATGCGGGAGACGACGAGCGCACGGGCACGATTGCAGTAGCCTATTAAAGGACCTCTGCGCGCAGTCTGTGCTGCAACGGAAATAAAGCTCCCGAGCACCTGGCTGCGGGAGCTTTATGCGTATGGAACGCGCGTTTTTTGTTCTGCGCAGTGCGCCTTCCTACATTGGTCTGTCTAACGCGCGGTAATCCACCCTTTCTCAGGAGTCGACTGCATGACCGTTCGCAATTTGAGCCCGCAGCAGATGTTTATTCGCATGGCCGAAGACCACGTGCCCGAGCATCGCTTTCAGGGCAAGAACAAAAAGCAGTTTACCAGCTGGAAGCGCCGGGCCGAACCCAAAGTGCTGGCCACGCTGGGCGATTTTCCCGACGGCGTGCCGCCTAAGCCCGAGCTCTTGGCCGAGTGGGAAGAGAAGGGACTGCGCCGCCAGCGCTGGATTATCGACGTGCAAAAGCACCTCTCGGCCACGCTATTGGTCAACTATCCGACCGATATGAAACGCGGCGAAAAGCGCCCGGCCATTCTCTGCTGCCACGGTCACGGCCCCTACGGCAAAGAGCCAGTAATGGGTAACGACTCCAGCCCGGCACTGCGCGATAATATGGTGCAGCACCAGTATAACTACGGCCAGATTATGGCCCAGCAGGGCTTTATTACCTACGCCATCGACTGGATTGGCTTTGGCGAGCGCAACGAGGGCCAGAAACACAATTTTCGTTCGACGGCGGGCAATCGCGACTGGTGCAATATCTACTACCTGCACGCGACCATGCTGGGCATGACGTCGATCTCCATTAACGTGGCACACGGTCGGGCGGCAACGGATGTGGTATGCAGACTGCCGGGCGTAGACGGCGATAGGCTGGGCGTGATGGGACTGAGCGGCGGCGGCACGATGACGCTGTGGATGGCGCTGTGCGATGCGCGCTTCAAGGCGGCTGAGATTATCTGCTACAGCGATCTGTGGGCTACCTTTGGCGTGCGCGACCTCAACTACTGCGGCATGCAGGTGGCTCCGGGGCTGTTCAAGCTGATGGATCTGCCCGTCGTGCAGGGTCTGAGTGCGCCGCGTCCCCGATTGGTGGGTAGCGGCGTAG
>JAYPJE010000005.1:113159-118090 GCA_038128265.1 Gemmatimonadota bacterium | reverse complement strand
ATCACATAGAAACGCCGAGCAAACCGCGCGAAAATTGGAAGTCGGCGTTGCCCTGGCGCCGCACCTTGGCTTCGTAGCGCCGCGAGGCCGCGCGCGCCAGTAGGTCGAGCAGTTGCTCGGCCCAACCGTCTGGATCGCCGTCCAGCACTAGGTCAATATCTTGGCCAAAATGCACCCGTACGCGTTCGTCGGCCGAGAACTGGAGCAAGGGCACCAGCGGGTGGCCCTGCAGCGGGTGCTCGCCGGCGTGGGCCAACATCAGCTCGACGCCGGTTGCCGCTAGGCCGGTTAGCGTTTCCGTCCAGTGCTCGGTCTGCGTCTCCATAATGTGCAGCCCCGGGCCCGGTGCGCGCTCGCCGTAGGACAGCGAGGGGCGCGGCTCGATGCCGACGAGACCGCCATCGACAAAGACGGGCTCTGCCAGCAGCGCGTCGCTAGCGGGTGCGACGACGAGGCCGCCGCTGCCGGCAATCCAGCGCGTTAGCTTTTCCATTGCCTCTGCTGCACCCTGCGGCAGCGGGCCCGAACTGAGCAGTGCCACGCTAAGTCCTTCAAATCCCACGCGGCCCGTATCGAGCGGTGCGTAGTGCTGCAACTCGTCGGCAAAGTAGGCCTCCACCCGCTGGACGGCTGCGTCAATGCCGCCGTCCATTTGTACGCTGGCCCAGCCAAAGCGCCCTTCGTCCACGCCCAATGCGCGCAGCTGCTGGCGCATGTAGTCGTTGTGGGTCTTCTCGCAGCCGTGCTCTAGCAGCAGCGCTGGTCCGACGAGCGGATGCAGCAGATAGCTGACCATCGAGCGGGCAAACATGGCTTCTGCCGTGCTACCCGCCACGCCGCAGCCCTCCGTATGCACCAGCGCGACAAAGCGGGAAATGCCGCGCTCGCTGCCCACGCCGCGCTCGTTGAGGCGTTCGGCAATCATGCGGGCAACCTGACCCGAGCACAGGCTCGTCGGCAGGATCAGTCCCACTCGGTCGCTCGTCCACGACCCGTCGCGCCGCAGCGCGTCAATATGGACTTCGGGCACTTCATCGACTTCGGGCCGGATGCCGTAGCCATCCGGCGTAGGGGCGCTGCGCAGGGCTTCTAGCGCGTCGCCGTTCCTTTGCGGCCAGTTGCGCCAAATCTGCACCTGCGCGTGTCCGGCCTGCTCGCCTTTTGAGCGCTGCCCGCCGGCCACGGCTACCGTCAGATCGAGCATGGAAGCGCCCAGCTCGTCCATCGGGGTGCCGTCCTGATAGGCGCCGGCATTGACGTCCATATCGCGTTCGAGCATCTCAAAGCGTTGGGTCGTTGTAACGACTTTGAGCGTGGGCACAAAGGGAAAATTCGTAATGGAGCCGTTGCCGGTGACGAAAAAGATGGCGTTGCAGCCGGCGGCCACCTGTCCGGCGATGCTCTCGAGGTCGTTGCCGGGACTGTCCATGAAGTAGTAGCCCGAATCGCGCATGGGCTCGCCGTATTCAATGCAGTAGTCGAGGCGCGTGTCCGGATGGCGCTTCATAGCGGCGCCGATTGATTTGAGGACTATGTTGTACAGGCCGCGAAACTTGTTGCCGCCAGACGGATTGCCTTCGGCCGACTCTCCGTGCCAGGCCACGCGCTCTTTAAAGCGCTCAACCATGCTTAGGAAGCGCTGTGCCGTGTCGGCGTCGCGCACGTTTTGCAAGACATAGGGCTCGGCGCCAATCAGCTCGTCGGTCTCGGCGAGATTGGCGCCGCCGCCGTAGCGAATCACTTCTTTGGCTACCCACGAGACCAGCGGATTGCCGGATACGCCGGAAAAGGCGTCTGAGCCGCCGCACTGCAGGGCGATGCGCAAGTGGGCCAGCGATTCGGCGGTGCGCACGGTGGCGTCCACGGTGGGAAACCAGGCGCGTATCTGTTCCTCGGCCGTTTGCAGCTGATCGACGAAATTGCGCTCGATGCGCATAAAACGATGCGGAACGGCGTCTAACGGGTAGCCGTTCTCCTCCATATACGCGCGCAGGGTCGCGTTGTTGATGGCTTCGCTGCCGTAGTCGACGGCCAGAACGGCACCAATGTTGGGATGCACCATAAAGCCGGCCAGCGTGCGCAGTAGGAGCTCGCGGTTGTTGGGCTCGGTGCGACCGCCTCCCTCGGTGTGCGCGACGGCCACGACGCCGTCGATGTGTTCGTGACTAGCGGCCACCTTATGCGTCATCGCGGCCAGTTGGCGTGCGAAACCGGTCGTGCGCGAAGACGTTCCCAGCACGGCGATATAGTTGCGCGTTCCCACCCCGCGTCCGCCGGGGCGTTTGTAGCCCATGAACGTGCGTTCGTCTCCGTGTGGCGTCAGGGCCTGACCCGGTGAAAATATGCTGGGATTGAGCACATACGGCTCTATGTGGTCGGCGAAATTGGCCGCGCCCGGTAGTGCAAAGTCGATCGACCGCCCGCGCAGCGCTTCCAGCATGCCCGTATTGCACACGTAGTTGCCCGGTTCGATGGCGAGCAGCGCGCGCCCAAAGGGCAGGCCCCAGGACAGCAGCTTCTCGCCGCGCGCTATCGCTTCAACCGCAAAGCGATGGCCTTCCATGACGGTGTAGTCCAAGCTGAATAGCCCATCGCCAAAGCGTATCTGGCTACCTGCTTCAAGTCGCTGAACGGCGATAGCGACGTTGTCCCCCGGCAGCGGCAGGCGACCAACCTGTGCAAAATCAAATATCTGACTCATAGGTGTCCTCAGAAGAGCTTGAATTGATCGGGATCGATAAAGTTGGCCTGGCGAACCATTGCGGCATTGAGTAGCTCGATGGCGACGCGAGATTCCAGCGTAACGCCGGCGCGCACGCCTAGACAGGGATCGTGTCGTCCCTTGCGCAGCTCGAAGTCCACTTCTGAAAAGTCCTTGCGCACGGACTGCTGCGTCAGCGCAATCGTCGAAGTCGGTTTGAAGCTGACGCGGCACACCAGCGGTTTGCCGGTGGTTATGCCGCCGAGCAGACCGCCGTGGTTGTTGCTCGTGTAGCCGCTGTGGCGAATGGGATCGTTGTTTTCACTGCCCAAGCGCTCTGCTACACCCGCGCCGGCGCCGATTTCGCACGACTGCACGGCGTGCAGGCCGCCGAGACTGCCCATAAGACGCACTTTGAGGCTTTCGTAGAGCGGCGCCCCAACCAGAGCGGGAACGTTGACGGCAACCACTTCCACAGCCGATCCGAGCGAGTCTTTGGCCTTCCGCGTCTGCGCTATGAGTTCGGCGGCCTGTTCGACGAAGGGGCCGTCGATTGAGTATATGGCGGCCTGTGCGAGTTCGCTCTCCAGCGCTTTGGCCCGTTCTTCGTCCATGCGCCCGTCGGGGGTGCACAGCGCGGCCACTCGATCGGCCAGACTCTCCGTGGCCCGCAGCGGGCCCACCTGGCAAATGGAGGAGAAGATGTAGGTGGCGAAGTGCTGGTGCAGGGCCGTGCGCGCGATCGAGCCGCCAATGACGTCGGAAATCGTCGATCGATAGCTTGAACGCCCCCCACCGCGCACGTCGACGTGTCCACCGGACTGGTAGTGTTTGACCAGATCCGTGTGTCCTGGGCGGACTTCTCCCCGCTCGCCGGCGAACTGCTCGTAGTCGGCCGAGCGCTTGGCCGCTGAAAGCACGATCGCCGCAACGGGTTCTCCGGTGGTATAACCGGCTTCGTAGGCTTGGGTGTCTAGCGCGATATCGTCGGCCCGCAGGGCTAGCTGTGGGCCGGCAAGGAGGCGTTCGTGGTCTTCGCAGTACAGACCGGAAAGAAATACGACTTTGTCGTCTTCGCGGCGCGGGGTTCCCAATTTATTGCCGCCGGGGCGTCGGCGGTCCAAGTAGTGCTGCACGCGGGCGCGCTCTATCCACACGCCCTGGGGGCAACCCAGCACGGTCGTCGCTATAGCCGGTCCATGCGACTCTCCCGCACCGACCACGCCAAAGAGCGGACCTCCCAAAATTTCCATGTGCGATTCCTTTTTTAGCGCTCACAATGTACGATCTGCCCTGCGGTGAATCAATGCGATAGAAGCGAGGTATGTGCTAACTGCTTGCCCGTAGATCCGATATGGCGATAGTGAGCAATATGACGTATGTTATTGATAATAAAAGAAATTAACGGTTGGATGGTTGGGTAGATTTTTTTATTTTATGCCAGTGCAGTGTGATTTCACTCACACTATTTGCGCAATGTTATTGTTATCTTCCCAAGTAATGCGTCGTTGAGAACGCGAAGCTCACACCAAAAGGAGGAGAGCATGCTAAAGAAAATAGTGCTTGTGGCGTGCGCGCTCGCATGGAGCGCCCATCCCATCGCAGCCGATGGTCACAAAGAGGGTAGACCAATGCCGCCGGCCGGTGGCCCCCCTCACCTACCGGCTCTCGTTATACCCCTCCCCGATGGCTTTGATCCGCCGCCGCCAGAAGATGGTCCCGAGGCCTTTGTCGGCGCCGCCCTCGAATTTCTCGATGCCGACGGCGACGAAGCACTGAGCGGTGAAGAGATAAGCGCTGCGATGGATGCGGCCATGCCGGATGGCCATGGCCCGCCGCCGCATGCCCAAGGCGATAAGGGCGATAAGGGCGATAAGGGCGATAAGGGCGATAAGGGCGATAAGGGTGATAAGGGTGATAAGGGCGATAAGGGCCCGCCGCCCCATGCTCGGGGCGATAGAGGTCACGGTCCGCCGCCCCATGCCCAGGGCGATGGCCCCGGGCATCCGATGCTAGTGATTCCCGTGCACGGTCCGTTTGAACCGCCGGCGCCGGAAGACGGTCCCAAAGCGTTTATGAAAGCGGCTTTTGCTGCGATCGACACCGACGGTGACGGCGTGTTGAGCAAGGAAGAGATAAAGGCGGCGCTCGAACACATGAGAGAACATCGCGGCGATCGCGGTGGTGATCGCGGTGGCGACCACGGTGGCGACCACGGTGGCGACCACGG
>JAYPJE010000005.1:87588-113059 GCA_038128265.1 Gemmatimonadota bacterium | reverse complement strand
CGGTGGCGACCACGGTGGCGACCACGGTGGCGACCACGGCGAACACCAGGGTGACCATCCCACGGATCCGGAGTGGGAGATGGCCGACTGCAACGGTGCAGAAGGCAATCACGTCATCCGCCAGCTGGTGGCTAGCTCGGGCAGCAATGCCGTGGCAATTAGCCTTCCCGAAGGGCGCGTCGCCGGGTGTTTCGAGGTGAGCGGAGGCGAGTCCAGTGCGCAGATCATCGAGGAAACGAATCCGCCTTCTGATCCTGCTCCCGTTATTTGGAGTTCGGATTCGGGCGATGATATCGGCGACCTCGTTATCAGCGGTGCAGGTATTTTCCACTTTCAGTTGGGCGGCGACGACGGCGCAGAGATCACGCTGTCGTACGTCGACTACCCCGCCAGCGAATAGCGCAGGGCGATTCGAACGAGAGTGCATCGGCCTATGACGGGCCGGTGCACTTTTTTTTTGGCAGCGTAGGTATTTGGATAAATGGCTGTATTTGCCCTATGTTATAGCCTGTAGCAATCGTCAACGTCGAAAGTGATAGAGCTATGAAAGTGCTGTTAGCCGAAGATGCCCAAGGCATGCGCAAACTGATAAGCACTATGCTGCAGGGCATGGGCATCAAGGATATCGTAGAGGCGGTAGATGGTTCCGAGGCTTGGGAACAGCTCGAGAACAACGAAATCGACCTGGTCCTGACCGACTGGAACATGCCGTCGGTAGACGGTCTGCAGTTCGTCGAGAAATTGCGCAAGTCCGCCCAGTACGACGATCTGCCCGTCATCATGTTCACCGCGCGCGCAAACCGCGAGGACGTGCTGCGCGCACTGCAGTCGGGCGTTGATACCTATGTTACCAAACCCTTTACTCCGCAGCAGCTGAGCGCAAAAATGAAGTCCGTGCTCTCCCGTCGCGAGCGGATGAGCATCAGCCAAATTTTTACGCACGTGGTCAGCATTGAGCGCGAAGACACGTTTCCGCTCATTCTCTTCGGCGAGTCGGTAGCCAGCCCTGAGCGGCTTATGGCGGCTGAAAACAAGCATGTGGCTGATTTTCTTGCGGCGGCTACCAGTGCCGTGCGGCGCGTAGATGCGCGCATGGACGATTTTAAGATTGGCTACACCATTTCCGACAGCACCGGCCAGCTGAGCAAGCACATGCACCTTGGCAAGAGCCGAGTCAAGATGGTCGTTATTTCCTCGCAGCTGCCGGGTGGAGGCATTACGTTGGCGCGTCTGGCCAGCATTAACAACCACGGTGGAATGAGCATTTTTGTCGCCTGTGAGACCCTGAGCGAGCTGTCGACCAAAGACCGCTTCGGCTTGGAGCGCCTGGACGTCTCGATCTTTGAGCGCCACCACATGTTCCGCGACAACTTTGAGCAGTTGGTAACAGAAAAAATCGTAGCGGCGATAGATCAGGACGGTCCCGCTGAGCTGCCGTCGCCTGCCGAGATTCGCAAGCGCATCGAAAACGACGTGCGCAATATGGTCGATTTGCCCGTCCTTCCTCAGGTATACCACCAAATCGTGTCGCTTGACAAAGACGAAGAGAGCGATATCCACGATTGGGTCGCGGCCGTGGAGACCGACCCGCTGAGTCAGGCACAGGTGATACGTCGCTCTCGCTCGCCGCTCTACGGTTTTAAGGGCGAGATCAACGACTTGAGCAAAGCGGTGATCTTGCTGGGAAAAAATACCGTTAAGGAAATCGTGGTAGCCAGCGCGGTAAAGCGCTCGTTTGAGGGCATCCAGGAACAGGGTTTTAGCGTTGAAGAGTACTGGCTGCACAGCGTCGGCGTTGCTCTTGCAGCGCGCATACTATCGTTTACGTACGACGAAACAAAGTGGACGCCGCAACACAAGAAAGACTTTGAAGAGCTGCAGCTCAGCGAAGAAGCGGTCGCCGCGCTCAAGGAGGCGGCGCTGTGGGAGAAATTCACCTATTCTGCGGCGCTAGATCCCTTTGTCGGAGGCATGATGCACGACATTGGCAAAGTAGCTCTCGTCCAGTGCTATCCGGGGCTCTTCCCCCTAATCGTGGAGGAGTTGCAGAAGCAAAATTGGAATATTCCCACGTGGGTCGGCGAGTCCATCCTGGCGGGTGGGGCAAACCACAACCTGGTGGGGCGGGTGCTCTCTGAATCGTGGAAGCTCGGCTCGGGCTTAACGGAGATGATCGAGACCCATCACACCCCCTCGGAATCAAACCTGTTTGCGCAGATGATGTCGTTGGCCGACTTTGTCGGAGGCTCGGTGTTCGTCCACCCCAAACAGGCCAAGTTTCCCATGGTGCAGATGCTCAGCGAAGCCAATATGTCTGCCAGCTCGAGCGCGCCCCCGCCCATCGAATTGGATTTCAGTGAAGAGAATCAACAAGCCGAAGGAGCGGATGGGGAGGCGCAGAAAGATGCCTCAGATGGGGCTGATTCGTCTGCTGCAAGTCTGAAGCCAGACCAGGCCGTGCACTACTTCTTGCCCGAAGTAACGCTTAAAACATGCGGTGGCGATATCAATGCCCTCATACACATCGCCCGTCTTATCAAACCCGCTATCCAGCGCATAGGCAATGAAATGCGCAAGAGTGCATAGCCGTTTGATGATCAATGCCTAATGCTCTTTTAACCAAACGGTGCGGAATATCGCGATTGCGATTTCGCATTTTTTCGCGGTGCTTGATCCTATTTTGACCGCGCCGTTAAGGAGAAAATATCCGCCGCGCTTTGGAATAGTCTGAGGCCTGGGGGCTATCTCGTGCTAGAACCGGATGATTCGATTGGAAAGATATAAGTGATGCATTTGAACGTGATGAGTATGCCTATTACAGCTTCTATAGAAAGCCCGTGCGCGCCATGACGGAGAAAACCGTGTCGCGCGAGCAGATGGTGCAGTTAGAATCTCTGGTCCAGTTTATAAACCGCGGAACGCGCGATATCAGCTTGGATATCGATGCATCGCTGAGCAAGTCCATAGAGGTTATCAGCGCGGTGGCCGATTCGCTGAGCTCTCTCAAGGACGATCCAAACGTGCCGTCTGCGCTGCGCGAGCAGCTGCTGGCCATGGACCAGCAGTTTATGCAGGTGCTGCTCTTTTTGCAGGTCGGCGACCGCATTGCGCAAAAGTCGGAGGCTCTGCGCGCTGCTCTGCAAGACCTGTCTGACTGTTTGCTGGGCGAAGGCGGAAATGCGCCCGACCTAAATGTGAGTCGGGCCAGCTTTAACGAGAATATTCTCTCCGAGACCAGCGCAAACAAAGACGATGACGACCATATGTCGCAGGACGATATCGATGCACTATTCGGTTCGTAGGTCGTAAAAAAAAACAGGCGGCCGCACGGCGGCGGTGAGCGCGTGGGCCGACTGGGCTCAGGCGCTCTCTTCTTTGAGCTCCGGTCCAAACAGGTGGTTGCTCGCTTCGTTGAGAAATACGTTGCCGTTCTGTAAGATAAGCTTGCACCCCTTGACGTCCCTTAGGTCGAGTTCTTTGGTCTGCGTTATCCAATCTTCACCGCCCACATAGGTGTAGGTAAGGCTCATTGTGTGCTCTTGGTCGCTGCCCAATTGGCAGGCGATATTGCAGTCGGCTATTTTCTCCGATTGGATGCGTCCGCCGGTTACGTGGAACTGCCAGCGCGGGTACTCGACCTGAAAAAACGGGGCCAATTGGCCGTCTACCTTGAGCACCATGGGAGCGTTGGCCAGTCGGTCGACTACGCGCTGAGCGTACGCCTCGCCGGCTTTTAGCCACAGTTTGAGCAGTTTGGGCAGCAGATACTCCACGATCAGTTCGGCCTGTGGAAGGTAGAATTCTTCTCCGCGCGTTCGACGCAGGTTGGCGCCAATGCCGCCGCTATTGGACGCTCGCAGACCGTCGGTGACGGTATCGGTCAGCGCCTTTTTAAAACGATCGACTTCGTCTGCTGCTCCTTCTTGCTCATCGCGCATGCCCTCGGCTTTGGCTATGAGGTGGCGCAGCAGTGCCATCTGATCGATTTGCACCTTTTGGTTGTGTAGCGAAATGGCGAAGACGGTCTTTTGGTTGTTGCCTTTGCCAATGGTGATGCGCGGCTGGTAGGGAAAGTCTTTTAGCCCGCGCATCAGAATGCTGCGGGCCGTGGCCTCGCGCTGGGCGATCTGTTTGCTCTCCAGCGTTTCTAATCGCTTCAGGCTGTGCCGGGCTTGTTCGAAAAATCCGGGATCGCTCGTCGCCTCAAACACGATCCAAGAGTCCTCATTCGTCGAACCTTTACTGCCCATATTGTGGACGATTTCGACGTGTCGGCATCCTTCTATCCTGCCGCTGAGCAGGTTGCCCGCTTTGATGCGATAGGCCCCGAATACCTGGCCGCTGAGCGAACCCAATACCGTTACCGGGCGCGGGTGAGCCAATTGAAGCTGTGCGCCCGCTGCAATGCTGCGCAATACGAGGACCGGCCCTCTGCGCGGTGCACCTTCTTCGTCGAGATCGTTGAGTTCGACGATGCCTTCTACGCTGTCTAAGACCGTTCCGTTCTGTGCTGTGACGCGTTTTCTTAGTTTGTCTAAATGGGCTTTAATGTCCGCCATACTATCCCGGGGCAGGAGATACTACAACGCGCGGGCGGTTGCTAAGTGTGCGAACACTAAACCGCGCTGAGAACTTTATCGATCTTCTCTTTGATCGTTTTGGGATCAAAAGGTTTCGTCACGTAATTGTTGACACCGGCGCGCATGGCTGCCACGATGTCCTGTTTCATATTGCGCGTGGTGACCATCAGTATGGGTATGTTCGAAATTTTCGGGTTGGAGCGGACGGCCTGCACCAGCTCGAGGCCGTTCATAATCGGCATGTTCCAATCGGTCAACAGCAATTCGAAATCGCCGTCTGTCAACAGTCGGTTGAGTGCATCTTTGCCGTGATCCGCTTCCACTATTTTGCCATAGCCCAGCCTCTTCAGCATCTGAACTACGATGCGGCGCATGGTCGGCGAGTCATCAACTACGAGAACTTTCATAGGTTACCTCCAAATCGAACGCGAGCGCTCTCTTCTATCGGCGACGAAAAGCAAGAACGTTCAGATGAAAAAAGATAGGTCCTCAGGCAGGGCTATGCAAACGCATAGGGCCCTATTGAGGGGTGCGCAGTGTAGACCTAACTCTATTAATTTAATATCTATATATATCGGCGCGGTTGGCGCCGACCACAGTTTTTGGGAAAGCGAATATGTTTGAAACAGCGGAGCTGGGTCGCAAGGTGGCGCGGGCGGATTTTAGGGAGCAGTCCGCCGTGCTGCGCACCAAATTGCTAAAAGTACAGCAGGAGCTGCGCCGAGAGCGGCATTTTCAGGTAATAATTGTGTTTGGCGGCGTGGATGGAGCAGGTAAGAGCGAGACGGCCAATACGCTCAACGACTGGATGGATCCGCGCGGAATTTCTACGCACGCTTTTGGCAGCCCCACCGAAGATGAGCGCGAGCGCCCCGAATACTGGCGCTACTGGCGCACGCTTCCGCCCAAAGGAGATGTGGCGATCTATCTCAGCGCCTGGTACTCGCGCCCCCTATCTGATCGCGTTTACGGCCGCTCTAACTTGGCTGACTACGATCGCGATCTCAACCGTATTGCCACCTTTGAGAAGGGGCTGGTCGACGACGGAACGCTCATTCTCAAGTTCTGGATGCACCTGGGCAAGAGGGCGCAGAAAAAGCGGTTGGATGCACTGGCAAAAGATCCGCTAACGCGCTGGCGCGTTACCGAGCACGAAAAAGAAAACTGGAGGATGTACGATCAGTTTGAGGTAGCTTCTGATCGACTGATCCACAAGACCAATACGGATGGAGCGGCCTGGTGCCTGGTCGAAGGGGAAGACCATAACTATCGCACGCTAACCGTAGCTCGAGTCGTATGCGAAGCCCTGCAGGCCAAGCTGAATGCAGTGCGCCCCACCCAGCGCAGGCCCGCTGTGAGGTCCGTTAGTACGGGTATCGGCACCGTCAATGTGCTGAACCATTTGGACATGGACCAAAAGCTGGCGAAAAAAGACTACAAAGTGCAGTTGGAAAAATACCAGGGGCGCCTCAACCAGTTAACGCTAGAAGCCCGGCGCAGCAGGCTGTCGACGATTTTCGTATTCGAAGGGGCTGATGCCGCTGGCAAGGGCGGCGCGATCCGCCGTTTAGTTTCGGCGCTTGACGCCTATCAGTATAAGGTGATTCCCATTGCGGCGCCCAGCGATGAGGAAAAGGCGCGCCACTACCTATGGCGTTTTTGGCGCCATCTGCCGCGCGCCGGCCGGGTCACCCTATTTGACCGCAGTTGGTATGGCCGAGTGCTCGTTGAACGCGTGGAGGGTTTTGCCACCGAATCGGAATGGAAGCGCGCCTACGCGGAAATTGACGATTTTGAAGAGCAGCTGGTGGAGGGCGGTGCCGTCCTGATCAAATTCTGGATTCACATAACCAAAGACGAACAGCTACGCCGCTTCAAGTCGCGTGAGAATACCCCCTACAAGCGCTGGAAGATAACAGACGAAGACTGGCGCAACCGCGAGAAGTGGGATCAGTACGAAGAAGCGGTTGACGAAATGGTCTCCCGGACCAGCACCGGCGTCGCTCCCTGGACGCTGGTTGAGGGAAACGACAAGCGCTTTGCGCGCATCAAAGTGCTGCGCACGGCGTGCCACTTTTTGGAATCTGCTCTCAAGGGGCGGGAAAAGGCCGCTGGCGGCAAGAAGTAAGCCAATGCGGAGGGCCCGACTAGCGCTCGCGCATGCGAACCGGTGACGCCGGAAGAGCATCCTCTTTTAGCATGCTGTTGCTGCGCGTGTCTATTTGACCAAAAGACAGCACGCCGGTAGGACAGGTGTGCACGCAGGCGCTGCAGCGCACGCACTCGGGGTCGGCCATCGGCTGGCCCTTATTAGCAAAGCTCATTACGTCGATGCCTTGGTGACACACCGAGGTGCACATATTGCACGAGATGCATTTCTCCTTTTGGGCGAAAATGCGAAAACGGCTAAAGCGCGCGTATATGTGCATCAGGGCCGCCAGTGGGCATGCAAAGCGACACCATACGCGTCCGCTGTACCAGAAGTATGCTCCGTAGCCAACGACGCCGGCTAGCATGAGGTCAATACTCCAGCGGTAGTTGAGCTGTACGCCCCCTATGTGCCAGCCGTACAGCATGCCTTCATAGAGCTGGCGCAGGGTCTCCCCCAGCGCGCTGTGTGGCATGAGCCACGAACCGATGCGTCCCAGTAGCATGATAAAGCACAGCAGTAGGATCACCTGACCGAGCATATTGGCTCGGTTCCACGCCGCGCCGTGCGGCATTTTGTGGCGATGTGCATCGCCCAGCGTTTCGGCCAGTGCACCGCATGAGCAAATCCAGCCACAGTAGGCTCCCTTGCCCCAGAAATAGACGATGGCGGGAATGGCGATAAACGTCTGCGCAAAGGAAATGGCTAGCCACCATCCCATAGGTTCACCGCTGAAGGCATTCCATACAAAGAGAGGCCAGGCCAAGACGAGGCCGAAAGCGCGCCAGTACTCGCGGCCGTGGTCATACGCGACGGCGGGAAAGAGTGCATCGGCGAGGTCTTTGAGCCATCCGCTGTCAAAAAGGCCGTTGTGCCCCATATAGGGCAGGGCAATATAGGGTAGCAGGAACAGCGGCACTACCTGAAAAGCGACCAGCGAAAGCGTCTGCCACTTGACGTAGGGCGTCCGGTTGCGCCGCACGCGGCGTGCGCCAAAGCCGATTACGAGCAGCGAATAGAGCAGGCTATACCAGAACCCGGGTTTCCCCAGGTTAAACGAGAGGATGCCTGCCAGCGTTGTCCGATCGGCGGTCTGTGGCCAGACGGCGGCCAGCGCGGCAGGTATATCAAACGGGAATAGCTGTGCCGCTTCGAATGCGCGGGTAAGGTCGCCGCCGGCCTTCCAGTTGTAGAGAAAAAAGCAAAACGCCATGAACAGTCCGGCCAGCGTCCACTGGCGTGCGGTCATTTCTCCGCGGATGGCTGCGCCGCTGCGGCGAAAAAAATCCAGGGGCGCCTCGCGGCCAATCATGGTGAATACGGCTTCATTCTGCAGCGTTTGTTCACATCCATCGCCGTCGCGCAGGGTTACCGTCTCTTCTTCTATGCGGAGCAGCTGACTGCCCATAAATAGGCGCACGGTGCCGGGCTGCTGCAGGTTATTTTCGCTGGGGAATGTGGTCGACGAGGGGCCTTCGACCAGCGCATGAAGCGTTTCTACGTTGGCCGCCTTGGGGCGAGAGAATGCGCTCCCGCGGTAGGATAGCGCGACGCGCCCCCCGCTTTGGGCAATGGCGATGGCCGTCTCTAGCGCGCTGTCGCCGCCGCCGACGACCAGCGTGTTTTGCCCGGCGTAGTCGCGGGGATCGTGCAGGCGATTGGAGACCTTATCCAGCTGTTCGCCGGGCACGTCGAGTGTGCGAAAGTTGCCCGAACGACCAATGGCCACGATTGCTCGGTGCGCGCGGATGGGATCGCCCTGTGCAGGAAGCAGCTCGAATAAGCCTTCGCGCCGCAGGATGCGCTCGACGCGCAGCGGCAGCGGTTGGATACCCTTGTCCAGCGTTTGCTCTTTGAGCTCCTCTATGAGTTGTTCGCGCACTTCTGCGCTAAAGCGCAGCTGACCGGCTGGCTCCATTTCGGTTGGATAGGTATAAATGGGTTTGCCCTTGGGAAAGTTGACCAGGGTCGAAAGGGGTTCGTTGGCCTCGAGGATGGCATAGGACAAGCCTGCCCGGCGCGCCTCCAGCGCTGCCGCCATGCCCGACACGCCCGCGCCCACGATGGCAAGGTCGAGTGTATTTGCACGATCTTGCTGGCGCGCGCGCTGGAACGCTGCGTCGGCGGCTATGTGCTGAACGGCGCGCGCGCCCGTATCGGCGGAGAATTTGAGCAACGGTACGCCGGTAAGATCGCCAACGATGTAGAGCCCTTCTAGGCTGCTCATACCGTTTTCGTCCACTTGGGGAAGTGGTTCGACCTCCCCAGCCGGCCACTGTCCGTGTAGCCAGTGCGCGTAGCGCGCAAGAAGCCCCATAGTAGCGCCTTTCTATTGGGTATAGTAGGATGCTGGTAAAGTTAAAGGGAGCAAACGCGCCTGCAAATGACGGGTCATTCGCGGCCGTGCCGCGCGGCGAGAGGACGGCCAGCTTGCCTAGTGCGATTCGGCGTACTGCGCGCGCAGCACGCGGCGCATCACCTTATTAGATGCCGTGCGCGGCAGGGCCTCGACGATGGCTACGTCGGCGATCTTGAACAGCGGATTGAGCTGGTTGCGCAGGGCCTGTTGTAGGACCTGCTGCGGGTTTTCAACGGGCTTGTCTAACACGGCGTAAATCACCAGCAGGCTCGGGCCGCCGTCGGGCGGTTCCACGGCGATTGCGGCGGTTTCGCCAATGCCGTCAACGGCGTTGAGAACGCGCTCGATCTCGGCCGAACTCACTTTGATACCCCCCAGATTCATCGCGTCATCGGCCCGTCCATGGACTCGGTAGTGGGCCTCTCCGAAGCGCTGGACACGGTCTCCGTGGCGGCGCAGGACTTGGCCTTCCCACTGAGGCGTGCCACCGTAGTAGACGGCGCGATGGTCGCCGCCCATTAGCTCGGTCGACATGCCGACAGAGGGGGGTGATAAAAAGGCCTCGCCGTGGTCGCAGGCGTTTCCCTCTTCGTCTATGAGCACCATGTCTATGCCTAGTGCAGGGGTCGTAAAACAGGCCGGTCGGGCAGCCTGCAGCATTGAGCCGGCCAAATAGCCGCCGGCCAGTTCCGTGCCGCCGCAGTATTCTAAGACGGGTTTATAACGGGCTTGTGCCATTAGCCAGTGCATGTCGTCGGGGTTGGAGCACTCGCCCGTTGAGCTGAAGGCGCGCAGTGCGCTCAGGTCGATGTCGCGCAGCGCGTCGGCGCTGCGCCAGGTGCGCACGAGGCTTGGCACTACGCCGAGCATATTGACCCGTGCATCGTCCACAAAACGCAGGAAGTCGGCACCCGTTGGCGCGCCGTAGTACAGGGCGATGGTTGCGCGGTTAATCAGGCTGGCGTAGATCAGCCACGGTCCCATCATCCACCCTAGATTCGTCGGCCACGCCACAACTTCACCGGGGTGTATATCGTGATGCAGAAAGCCATCGGCTGCACACTTGATGGGCGTTATGTGATTCCACGGAATGGCCTTGGGCGTGCCCGTAGTGCCGGATGAAAAGAGCATATTGCTGTGCGTATGTGGCGCGCAAGAAACGGCGTCGATTTCTTCTTTGCCGAGAAATTCATCCCAGCTGATGTCGCCCCTGCGCAGCGCGGTGTTCAGACCATCGGATGTGCCAGGCACGACGATGGCGGGCGGCGCGTTGGCTTCGACTACGCGCTGATAGAGTGGCAGCAGCCTGCCGCCGCGCGCGATGACGTCTTGGGTAAAGATGAGCTGAGCGCCGCCCAGCGCTAGGCGCGTAGCGATCTCTTCGGGGGCGAAACTATCGGCGATGGCGACCACGCAGCACCCAGCCCATACGACACCCAGGTAAATGGCCACTGATTCGGCCGTCATGGGCATGTCGATAGCTACGCTCGTTCCAGGTTCGATGCCGGCGACGCGCAGGCCGGCGGCGACTTGGCGCGTGGTGCGTAAGAGGTCGCCGTAACGGATGTGCTGCAGATGACCGCCCTCGTGCTGGAAGACAATCGCGGTTTCGCCGGGAGCGGCGCTAAAGCAGCTCTCGGCAATATTGAGCTCGGCGTCGGCAAAAAAGCGCGCCTCGTGCACGCCGGCATCGACGTCGAGGGTGCCGTTGCTCGCTCTGCGAAAGCAAATGCCTAATTTTTCAACGATGCACTCCCAGAAAGACGAACGCTCCGCAACCGACCACGCGTGCAGCGCCCGGTGGGAATCCAAGCCGCGCTCGCGCATCAGCTGCGCGGCGTGCGCGCGCGCTAGCGTGCGTTCGTCCGGTGCCCATACCACGCCGTCGCTGCTACACGCCCGGTAGAGCAGCTGGTGCAGTGCAAAGGGATGTTGTGCGGAAAGCACGTGGCGTGCCAGGTGCAAAAAGCGCTCGGCGGGCGCCAGGGCCATGGCCTGCTCTATCTGCGGCCACAGTTCTGTCGCCTGCTGGCGGTCCAAGCCGCAGGCGCACAGGTCGTCTATGTGCACGTCTACTCCTCTCGCGTCGCCGTGCGCGGCATCTATAGAGCGCTCGAAGCCATTTCGCGCGTTGTCTCGAGTACGTAGTCGACATCGTCGGCGCCGATGTGCCGGTGAGTTACTAGTCGCGCTCCGTGCGGTGGCCGCGGATTGCACAGAATACCGCGTTCTTTCCACGTGCCGACTAGCTGCTCGGCCGTCCATCCCCACTGCGCTACGTCCACTTTGAGGATATTGGTCGCAATTTCAGGCGCTTCGATTTCGATGCCTTCAATAGCGCCCAGTCCGTCTATCAGGCGGCGCGCATTGGCGTGGTCTTCGGCGAGTCGATCAACCATGTGCTCAATGGCCACAATGCCGGCCGCTGCGACGATACCAGCCTGGCGCATGGCGCCACCCAGGCGCTTGCGCATCGCATAGGCCTGGTCGATAAAAGCGCGGCTGCCGCACAGCAGCGAGCCAACGGGGGCACTCAGTCCCTTGGATACGCAAAACATCACAGAGTCGACGTGGGCGGTATACTCGGCGGCATCGACGCCGTGTGCAACGGCGGCATTGAACAGGCGAGCACCGTCCATATGCAGCGCTAAGCCATGCTCCTTGCACACGTCTCCGACGGCGCGCACTTGGTCTGGTGTCCAGGCTGAACCGCCGTAGTTATTGTGCGTGTTCTCTATGCAGACCAGCGAGGTTGGAGAAAAGTGCACGTTTTGTCCGCGCAGTGCCGTGCGCAGCTGCTCGGCGCTGAAGATGCCGTTTTCACCCGTTAGCGTTCGCGAAGCGAGACCGGCAATATTGGCAAAGGCGCCGCATTCCCACACGTACATATGGGCGCGTTCTTCAAAGATGACTTCGTCGCCGTGGCGCGCGTGTGTCAGTAGAGCGCACGTATTGCCCATGGTTCCTGAAGGCACGTATAGCGCGGCTTCCATGCCCACTTTTTCTGCGGCCAATTCTTCGAGGCGATTGATCGTGGGGTCTTCGCCATATACGTCGTCACCTACCTCAGCTGCCGACATGGCTTCTTTCATTTCCTCTGTGGGCAGCGTCAGCGTATCGCTGCGCAGGTCGACTCTGCTCATCGTCTCTCCTCTGCTTGACGTTGGGCGGCTGCCGCCGTATGATTTCGCATCTCGGAAATTACGCGAATGGAGGGTTCTCGTCCAATGGCCTTTTCTTCTCACGGCAAGGTTCATCGCTCCACCGTTACCGGGCGACGCGGCATGGTCGCCTCCGGCCATCCGCTGGCATCGCTCGCTGGTTTGCGCGTGCTCATGCAGGGGGGCAACGCCATTGACGCGGCCGTGGCTACGGCCGCCGCGCTCAACGTTGTCGAACCCTATATGTCGGGCATTGGCGGCGTAGGGTATATGCACATTTACAGCGCTCGAGAACGGGAGCATAAGGTGCTCGACTACGTCGGGTTGACGCCGGCGGCAACCGATATCGCTCTCTACGATGCGGACAAGCGCGATCGCGGTCCCCTGTCCCACCTGGTTCCGGGCGCCTGTGGCGGCTGGTTGGAAGCCGTTGCCCGCTATGGCAACCTATCGCCCGCTGAAGTCTTTGCCCCGGCGATTGAATATGCCGAAGGGGGCATTGCGCTGACGGTGAAAAACGCCGAGTTCTTCGCTGGCAATGACGCCGATTTGCGCCGCTTCGGCGAGGGAGCCAAGACCTATCTGCCCGCTGATGGTCCGTCGTTTCCCGGACAGATTCTCGTGCAGGCCGATCTGGCCCATACCTTTCGCCAAGTCGTCGAGGGAGGAGCCGAAGTATTTTATCGCGGCGCTTTGGGCGAGCGCATTGTGCGCTCCGTGCAGGAGCGCGGCGGCGTGCTGACGCGCGAAGATATGCATAACTTCGAGGCGGTTTGGCTCGACCCGGTCGAGATTTCCTATCGCGGCTATCGCATTGTTGCACCCGCCCCGCCCTGTCAGGCCGTGCAGTATCTGCAGACGCTCAAGATCATGGAGGGTTTTGACGTGGCCGATATGGGTCACAATACGGTCGAGACGCTGCATCGCTTTATCGAGACGACCAAGCTCTGCATGGCCGATCGCGCCGAGTATGCCGCTATTGCCGACCCGCCGACCGCGGGCCTGCTGTCCGATGAGTACGCCGAGGTGCGGCGCGCGCTGATTGGCGATGGGGCCCAGTACACGGGCGGCGAGCGCTACACCGCGCAAAAAGCCGACGGCGAAGTGCTTGCTGGCCAACCCCCCGGTTGGATGAAAGACGAGTGCACCACCCATTTTGATGCGATCGACGCCGAGGGCAATGCCGTCGCCTGCACGCAGAGCCTCGGGTCGGGTTTTGGTTCGGCGATGGTGGTGCCGGGCACGGGCATCGCGCTCAATAATTTTATGCGCTGGTTTGATTTGGAACCGAGCAGCCCCAACGCCATTGGTCCGTCGAAGAAAAACGAAATGTGTCTTTCGCCTGCTCAGGTTTGGGACGGCGAGGGCCTGCGCCTGCTCATTGGCACGCCGGGCGGTCACGGCATTCTGCAGACGACGCCGCAGATGATTATGAACGTTCTCGATCACGGCATGAACGTGCAGGCAGCCATCGAGGCGGCGCGCGTCAAAACGGGCCAGCCGGGCTATGTCGTCAACGCCGAAACGCGCATCGATCCAGCCGTGTTTGCCGAATTGGAAAAGCGCGGCCACCAATTCGACTACCTGGGTGATTTTTCGCCGGCGGTAGGCGGCGGCCAGGGCATTATGGTAGACCCTGACAGCGGCGCTTTTATGGGAGGAGCCGACCCGCGGCGCGACGGTTACGCGCTGGGCTGGTAGGTCGTCGATGGCAGCCGATCAGCGATTCGACTTGCACTGCGGTGGGCGCGACTACGCCCTCCACAATATGGACTGCATCGAGGGCATGCGGCAGCATCTGGAGCCCGGTTCAGTCGACGTCGTTGTTACGTCGCCGCCCTACAATCTCGGGACCAGCTACAAGAGCTACGACGACCGTATGGGGCGCTCCGACTACGTCGCGTGGATGGGGCGATGGGCGCAGACGGTTTGCCATGTGCTCGCCGATGACGGATCGCTGTTCCTAAACATTGGCGGCAAACCGAGCGATCCATGGGGCCCTTTCGAAGTGCTCTTTCAGCTGCGCGAGCACTTTGCGCTACAAAATACCATTCACTGGATCAAGTCGATCGCCATTCAAAAAGCGGACGTCGGTCGCTATCCTGGCATTAGCGGCAATGTGTCCGTTGGGCACTACAAGCCTATCAATAGTCCGCGGTATATAAACGACTGCCACGAGTATATCTTCCATCTGACAAAGAACGGACGGGTGGCCTTAGACCGTTTAGGCGTCGGCGTCGAGTACCAGGACAAGAGCAATATCAACCGCTTTGGCTCGGCCAACCGCCCCGATCGGCGCTGTCGCGGCAATACGTGGTTTGTGCCTTACAAAACGATTAAGAGCCGGGATAAACAGCGCCCCCACCCGGCTACCTTCCCCACCAAAATTCCTCAGATGTGTATTCAGCTGCACGGCGTCGAACAGACGCGCTGCGTGCTCGATCCGTTTATGGGTATCGGACACACGGCGGCCGCCTGCGCACAGCTGGGCGTTAGCTGCATCGGTTTTGAGTTAGAAAGGGACTATTTTCTGCAGTCGCAGCGCGTTTTGGAGGAGGCGTTGGCTGAGCAGAAATTGGACTTGCCTGATTCCTAAAGAGGAACTGGTGAAGCGGCGATAAATGTAACCCATTTGTGACCGCACGGGCATAGAAACGAAATCTGCTTCAGATATTCTAGTGTGTGTGGAGAAAGAGTGTCAGTCTCTTCTCTTCAGACTCGATACAAGGTGTCCAGTGCTCCGGTGACTCTCGCTGGAGCACTCATTTTTTTGGGCAAGTTGTTTTGCGAGATACGGGCTGAGCGCAGCGGCTGGACCCATTTATTGGCGAGTTAAAAGGTCTCGGGCTTGGGCGTCGAGGGTGGCCAGTAGCCAGTCGAGTCTTCGTTCCAAGGCGTGCCGCACAAGCGCGAAATAACCTGCCACTCGGAGGCCGTCAGATGGCCGTGATTGTGAAATAGGAAGCGCTCTAAACCCGCAGCCTGCGACGCCTGAAGAATGCGGTGCAGATCGCCCGCCGTCATCGGGTCGCCGCCGTGTGGCATCCGGCCGGTATCTACCCAGGGCAGGACTTTCGTCGGTGAAGAGGCGGCGATGGCACGTCTCGTTTCGGTGTGTACCACTCTGTCGAAAAAAGATTGGGGAAAGCCGAGGTCCATTTCGGCTAGCGATTCCACATCGGGCAATTCAATTCCCAGCCAGGCTTTGGCCAGCGCAAAGCACTGCACCTCGCTCAGCGCGGGATTCCATGCATTGAGCTGCTTAACCCAGCGCGCCAGCGTGCCGTAGAGCCCATCAAAGCCGCGGTGCCAGAAGTAGTGCTTGACCAGCAAGAAATCGAGCACCTCGTTCCAAGCGCAAAAATCCATTCCTGTCATGCCGGAAAATACGGCTGAGCGCAGGCCGTTACCCAGCAGCAGCGGGCGCGGCAGTTGGGCCAGCTCGGCGCGTGCGGCACGCGCCTCATCCAGCCCGTCGGTGCGCCGCCAGCGCAGCCAGTAGAGGACATCTTCATCGATGTCGAATAGCTGCAGGCCCTGTAACAGGCCGTAGTGGCCGTAATAGTCGACCTGTGCAGGGGTAAACGAGCGAAAGCGCGCCTCTAGCTTGGCCAGACCGCGCTGCAGCCGTTCGCCGTCCCAGCCGCGCACGTTGGCTTTTTCCAGCTCCGCCGCGCTCAGCGGACGGAACACGGCGTTGCCGTGATGAAATACCAGTTCGTAAGACGATTCGGTCCAGCCGTCTACAATACCGCCGTCGACCTGTGGAAAGGCGGAAAAGACGTCGTCCCACACGGCCGCCATATAGTGCGCGCCATAGGGGTCGTCCTGTGCCGCCAGCCCCTGAGCGGGCGTCGTCCCCTGTCCGGGACAAAAAATCATCGTCGTCCAGCCGCGCTTTTTGGCTTCGTCAAATAGGCGCTGTAGCTGTGCGCTGCGCTTTGCGTCGGTCGCGCGCACGGCGCGTACTTCCATGCCGCGTTGCCGGTACGCTTCGGCCTTAATTTCGTAGGCGGGAATGGTATACTGACCTTCCTCGTCGGCAAAGAGCAAGCGTCCGACGACGAGTCCACGCACGCCCCCCGCTTCCCAGGCATCTAAACAGCGATCACAGTCGTCGAGAACCGGCTCGAGCGGCTGGCCGATGCGCATCCACGCTTCTAGGGCCATGGCGACTTACTCCGCCGATGCATCGGGTGCGTCATCCAGTAGCATGGGGGCGTCTACGGGTTCTTCTTCCAGTCCGTGCAGGCGTCGCCGCGCATTTTTTGCCTCGTGTAGCTGCGCTAACTGTGCGGGATTGAGCAGGCGCTCAAAGGCGAGGCGATGTGCTTGGCGCAGTGTCAGTAGGCGTTCGCCTGTTGGAGTCTCGCCGCTGCTCGTCAGCGCACGCCATTCTTCCCGCTGCTGCCACAGCAGCATGCGCACCTGCTCTTCCTGCAGTCCACTTAGCTGCAGGCGAGCAACGGTCTGCGGTTTGCCCGTTCCCTGTGCGTTATAGACGCTTTGCAAGCGGTCTACCTGCTCTTCGCTCAGCAGCGCGGCGCGACTCTGGCGGTGGCTGGCTAGTGCCATTTTGGTTTGCCAGCGCGCCTCCTCCTCGTCGAGTTCGCCCTCTTCGACCTGCCGGCGAATAGTCGCCAGTTGGTCGATGAGGGCCTGGCGCAGATTCTGCAGCGGCGGACGCTGCGCATCGCTCAGTTCCAGCGCGGATTGCAGTCGCTGCTCCCACTGATGCTGCGGCGAGGAGTCCGCTTCCGCGTCGACCGGTGCATCGGTCGCAATCGGTGCGTCGGTGGTCGGTTGGGCCTGCGCGGGCGCGCCGTGCAATAGGACGGCGAGCGCCACTGCCATAGTTTTCACCATTGTACGAATCCCCTGTTAGCTACACGCGGAAGACGCGCATCGAGCCATCGTCGGTATCCTCTTCCCGTTCAGACTCGATCTGATACATGACTTCGTCGCACTCTTTATTGATGCGATCCAGCTCTTGGCTGTTTAGGTCGGGAAAGAGGCGCGGCACGCGCTGGGTGAGAAAGCTCTTTACCTTCTGCCTGCCGGCCGAAGCCTGCGGCACGGACGAATAGAGTCGCTCTGCGGTCTTGCGAATGTGCAAGCGCAGGACGCTCATGTGCAGCGGCGTTTCTTTGACGAGCTGTCTGATGAGCTCTACCATGCAGCTCATTGACGTCGCCGCGCGCGTGCGCTTTAACTCGTCGGCCGAATTGAGCTGCTCCGACAGTTCCTCGCTCTCCAACGAGCGCAGATCGTCGACAAAGCTCTCTCTAATGCGCCAAAACGTGACTTTGCCAACGGATGTCGCGTGGCGGTAGGGCGTCAAATTGGCCAGCAGCATGCGCACCTCATGATCCTGTCGTTTGACGATTTGGATCGCATTTTCTAGCAGGGTTTCGTCGTTTGCCAGCGTATCCAAAATGGGTTTGAACTCTTCCTCTCGGTTTGCCATGACGATCTCTTTATGCTGAATCAGCAGGCGAAAGACGCCATCGCGCTCGACTGGCAGCCGGCGTAGCCCCTCAAAAATGTGCGTGTGATGCACGCCAAAGAGCATGGCATGCTGCAGCTTTTCGTCGGCTACCTGTCGATTCTCGACCATATTGCGCCGGACCTCGGCCTCTTGCTGGTCGATCCTGCCGGCGCTGAGTGCGTCGTCGATGGCGTGGAGCTGCTCGAGCGCTTGCACGTCGTCGTCGTCGAGTAGGCCCTGTTGCTGATAGGCTGTGACATAGTTGCGTGCGCGCCCCATTTCCTCCGATAGGATTTGCTGTTCGCGCTCTACCATCGATTTCTCATGCTGCCTGTTTTCCTCGTCGGCGGCAAGCGCCTTTTGCAAGGGCGACAGCTCTTCTGTTTCCTTCTCTTCGCCTTTTGATTGGACCGTAGTTGCCGCAGGTGCTGCGGTCTCCTTGCGGGGCGGCTTTTTGGCCGGTCGCTTTTCCTGTTCGCGGGCTATCAGTTCGTCGAGCGGCATATCCAACTGCTTGCTGTTGACGACGCGCTCGATGGTCTGTTCGATGCTGCGCGGCAGTCCCTTGCCTCCTAGGTCGATTCCGATGCTTTCCAAAAAGAGCACGGTACGCCCTTCGCGCACCATGTTTTTAATGCGTTCAATACCCTCTTTTAGGGCTTCCTCGGAATCGTCGCCCAGTCGGTCTAATAGGGCGCGCGTGTAGGATACCATCACGTTTTTTATGCCGAAAACCAGGTACTTATTGGGATGTTCGGTATTGACGCGTCGGATCATAGCCAGCATGGCTGTGCGTATCTTGGGCGAAGCCTCCATGCCCACTAAACGCTTAAACTCCTCCTGCATCAGCTCGAGAAAATGTTCGTCTGTAATCAGCACGTCGCCGCGGTGAAGGCGTTGGTCGACGCGCTTCCACAGCGCTAGGCGCAGCTTGCTTGGCAGCTCTGTTTGCCAGTCGGTGCTCTCGGTGTGTTCCGTTTCCATATCTATGCTATTTCGAGTGCGAGCGGGCAGTGGTCCGAGCCGAACACTTCGGGAAGGTGATAGGCCTTGTGGGCGCTCGGCTGCAGGCACGCGCTTATAAAGTGGTAGTCAATGCGCCACCCAATATTGCGCTGGCGCACGCCCTGGCGGTTTGACCACCAGGTGTAATGTCCCTCCGCATCCCCGTGGATCGCCCGAAAAATATCGACATATCCGGCGCCGATTAACTCGTCTATCCAGGCTCTTTCCACCGGCAAAAACCCCGTTGTGTTTTCATTCGCCTTTGGGCGCGCCAAGTCGATGGGATGGTGTGCGGTGTTAAAATCGCCGCACAGCACTAGGCGCTCGCCGCGCGCGCTAAGGGCGTTACAATAGGCTAAAAAGGCCGCGCAGTACTCCATTTTGTACGGGACGCGCGCATGGTCGCGCTGGCCGTTGGGGAAATAGGCATTAATCAGGGTGAAGTCGTCAAAGCGCGCCGTCAGCGTGCGCCCCTCGCGGTCGAAGGCGGGGTCACCAAGACCTTCAATCACATCGAGCGGCTCTCCCCTTGTATAGATCGCCACGCCGCTATAGCCTTTTTTCTCTGCACGGGAAAAAAAGCTCCTATAGCCCCGCGGGTGCAGCAGGTCGTCTTCTAACTGTTCGGGCCAGGCTCGCGTTTCCTGCACGCCGAGCACATCCGGTTTGGCGGATATGAGCCAGTCGTGGAAGCCTTTGCGCGCCACTGAGCGGATGCCGTTGACGTTCCACGATACGAGTTTTTTGCGCTTCACGTTCCCGCCTGTTCAAGCAAGTTATGCAGGGTCACGCCGAGAATTTTTTCCCGGTCGGCCGGTGCGATAAATGGGCAGTGGGTGCGAAAGGCCTCCAGCGCGTGCTGATAGGTCATATTGAAGCGCACGACGGGGTAATCGGATCCCCAGCACAGGCGGCCGCCGCCAAAGTGCTCATACAGGGCGCGCACACCGGCATGCGTGTCTGAGTGCGGGTAGTCCCAGGACACGCTCGATATGTAGTGAAAGCCGGATAGTTTAATGTAGATATTTTCGACTTCGGACGAGCGCAGCACTTCTTCCATGCTGTCTTCCCCCATGCGCGCTCCGGCCATATGGTGGCAGAGAAAAGGCACGGTGGGAAATGTTCGGGCCAGTTCGCGCAGCGCCGGCTGCCACTGGGGGCCTAATGCCAGTGAGGCGATGAGCTTACGCTCGGCTGCCTTCTCGAAAAAGGCCAGTCCCTCGTCGGAGGCGAACCATTCGACATCGCCTTTCAGATAGTGCGTGAACCCTTTTAGCTGGTACTGGTAAGCGGCCTGCTCGAGCCGCTGTGCGGCGCCCGGCACGTGATACGTATCGCTCCAAGAGCAGTCGACGTCGGCAAATTGGATTAAGCGCTCCGGATATTGGCGCACGCATTCGGCGACATAGTCGTTGTTGTCGGGATTGTGCTCAATGCGGGCGCAGACCAGCACCGCCCTGT
Source organism: Gemmatimonadota bacterium (assembly GCA_038128265.1). Taxonomy (GTDB): domain Bacteria; phylum Latescibacterota; class UBA2968; order UBA8231; family UBA8231. Next base: position 92,856 of record JAYPJE010000005.1, on the reverse strand, counting down.
CCACTCCGTGGCGATCCATCTCCCAGAGCAGCTGTTCGACAAGGCCGCGGCTGTTGGGATCGGGCACGGGCGGTTGATAGGGCCACCGCTTCCAGGCGTGTGTATGGGAATCGATTATCATAAGCGGTGCCTCACTTCCTGCTTATCACGGACGAGTCGGCGCCAGTAGCGCACGACGGCATCGACCAAATCCAAGTAAAAAATAACGCGCGGGCTGCCAATAGTCCACCAAACGGCGCTGTGCTAATTGTGCGATCCTGGCGTGTGCAAACGGATGTAAATGTGTATATACGCGAATTTTTTTCTTTATACAAGTAATTGTTTTTATATATCTTGAATGGCTTGTGGGGAAACTTTATGCCCGGCTAAGCGCACAAGACCCACGGTGGAGTGGATGCGCGAGGTTTGGCAGGGCTGGTGGTCGGAGGGCGACTCATATGCAGTGGTCCGTTCAAAAAAAGGCATGAAGGCGTTATGGCCAACTACGAATTTATAGTGTTTGAGGTGCGCGAGCGCGTCGCTTGGATTACGCTCAACAGGCCGGAGGTGCTCAACGCCATGCACCCGCCGATGGCGGCCGAACTGCGCGATGCCTGGAAGCGCGTGCGCGACGACGATGAGATATGGATGGGGGTTCTGACGGGCAGCGGCGAGCGCGCATTTAGCGCCGGCTCCGATCTGAAGTGGCGCAGCGAACAGGGCGAAGACGCGCGCGCGCACAACCGCGGCGAGGTGGCCGATGGCGAGGCGCTCGGCTTTCAGCGCGGGCGCGACTGCTGGAAGCCGCTGCTGGCCGCGGTCAACGGCTACGCCGTAGGCGGTGGTTTTGAGCTGGTGCTCGGCTGCGATATCGTCGTGGCGGCCGAGCATGCGCGTTTTGGGCTGCCAGAAGTGCGCCGGGGGTTAATGGCCGACGGTGCGGGCATACACCGCCTAATGCGCCGCGTCCCCTACGCCGCAGCGATGGCTATGGTGCTGAGCGGGCAATTTGTCGAAGCACCGGAAGCGCTGCGCATCGGCCTGATTAACGAGGTGGTGCCGGCAGCGGAACTGCGTGCAGCGGCCGAGCGCTGGGTTGCGCACATTATGGAGTGCGCTCCCCTATCGCTGCGCGCCAGCAAAGAGGCGGCGCTACGCGGTTTGGATATGCCGCTGTCAGATGCGGTGGGTCGCGTATTTCCCGAGGCGGAAAAGCTCTACGAATCGGCCGATTTTATAGAAGGACCGCTGGCTTTTTCACAAAAGCGTCCGCCCGAGTGGAAGGGTCGATAAGGTGTGCGCAGCGCAATAATTGTTGGATGGAGGCAATTGACTTAGTATCTTGACGCGAAGTAAAGGGCATTGCTCGACCCGCGAAAAACGGCACACCCCAATGCGCTGTCGTTTCCCCTGCGCGCGAACCGAGTGAAAACGCCGTTTTGTAGCAGTAAAGGAGGGCTGTATGGGTAGTGAATTATACGAGCCAGAGATCGACGCAACGCACGGAATGTACCGGCTCTGGGGAACGCGCGGTTCCATACCGGTGTCGGGGCCACAATACGTTCGCCACGGAGGCAATACATCGTGCATGGAATTCGCACACGGCGGCGAGCGCATCATTTTTGATGCCGGTTCTGGTCTGCGCGAGGTCGGTCTGTCCCTGTTAAAGGCGCCCCCGCGCAGAATACATCTCTTTATCACCCACACGCACTGGGACCACATTCAGGGCTTTCCGTTTTTCGCACCGGCGTACATCGCTGGCTATGAGATTTCGGTCTATGCTGCGCCCAATGTCGAACAGGATTTAGAGTCGATATTTCGCGGCCAGCTCGATCGCGCCTACTTCCCCGTGCAAATGGAAGACATGCAGGCCCACCTCGAGTTCAACTATATAAAAGACGAACCGGTGCGCATCGGCGACGTAGAGATCAGCTGGGAGACGACGTTCCACCCCGGCGCGACGGTGGGCTACAAAATGACCGTGGGCGACAGGCAGCTGGTCTATATGCCGGACAACGAGTTTCTAAAGGGCTATATGGGGGAGCCGCTGCGGGAGTTGACGGGTGAAAATGAGGCCACCTACGGCCAACTCGTCGATTTTTGCACGGGCGTGGATGTGCTATTGCACGAGGCCCAGTATACACAGGAAGAGTATCCGATCAAGGTCGGATGGGGGCATACGTCGGTGGCCAATGCCTGCACTCTGGCCAAGGTGTGCGGGGCCAAGAGGTGGATGGTCATTCACCACGATCCGTCACACGGGGATGAGTTCCTCCAGAACAAACTCAACCTAACGCGGCAAATTTTGCGCGGTATGGGCTGTTCCGCCGAGGTGCAACACGGCTGCGATGGGTTGGTCGGTTATCTGTAGGTGGTCCGATTTCGTAAAGTACAGCCAAGCCGCTGTCGAACCGATGCGTTCGACAGCGGCTTTTTTATGGGCTGTTGGGCGCTTTGGGGCCGCAGCGCTACAATTTGATGGTCGCCTGTTTGCGCCCTGCCTTGAGCACGGCATCGGCAATTTTCAGCGCGGCAATGCCATCAGCGGCAGTGACTAGGGGCTGTTCGTCGCGCTCAAAGCAGCGCACGACGTGCTTTGCCTGTTCGAGAAACATGTCTTTTTTGCGATACGGATAGACCTTTTCGCGTCCGTTGGCCCCTTTGAGGGTAAAGGCACCGTGCGTAGAGGGGTTAAAAGACGCGGGAGCCTCCTTGGCCGTCATGCCAAATTGCAGGCTGCCCTTTGGACCAATAAAGTCGTTCAAGCCCGTTACCTGTGCGCCGGCTGCCACGCCCCACGACCAGATCAGCGAGTGCTGGTCGCCGCTCTTAAAGTTGAGAATAGCCGTTGCCGTATCGGCGCCCACGCTCGTCGAGTCGAACTGCAGGGAGGACGATTGCACGGAAGCAACGGGACCAAAGACCTGCAGGGCAAAATCGTAGTTGTGTATCGCTCCGTCGATGAGCGGTCCCCCGCCCTTATTTACATCGCGAAACCAGGGCCGAGAAGGCTTGCCGCCGCCGGCAAAGCGCCAGAGCACGGGGCGTCCTACGGCGCCCGACTGGACGATGTGCTTGAATTTGCCCCAAAATGTGTCAAAGCGGCGCACAAAGCCGATGGTCAGGCGGATGCCGGCCCGTTCACAGGCTTCGGCCATGCGTTCGGCCTCGGCGACTTTTAGCGCCATGGGTTTCTCGCAGAACACGTGCTTGCCCGCCCGCGCAGCGGCGATGACCGGTTGGGCGTGCTGAAACGTTGGAGTGCATACCCAAATTGCATCTATTTCTTTTAATTTCAATAATTTGCGAAAATCATCAAAGTGGTATTCTGCGCCGTAGTCGTCGGCAAATGCCCGTGCGGCGTGTTCTACTACATCGCTGGCGGCGACAATGCGCGCATTCTTGAGGTCTTTTATGCGCGCGGCGTGATGGCGGGCGATGCCTCCGCAGCCAATAAAGCCTATGTTCAGCATATTTCGACTCCTCTGTGGGGTGTGCGAGAAATATAGCGCGGAAATCATCGGTGGGCGAATCGGATTTTTTTATTTTTGGGGGGAATAAATCGACGACGAGGTCTGTCTAAAGGGGTGTGTGTTCCTTAGTGTGTTGACAAATAGAGCGGCTTGACTTCTCCCTCCGGTATGACTGACTGGTCAGTCATACCGGAGGGGAAGGACGGTTGCGATGGAAAAAGGTTGACAATCAGAGCGCTTTTCATTTCTTTATCCCGATCTGACTGACTGGTCAGTCAGATCGGTAGCGGAAGGACGGTTGCGATGGAAAAGATGAGTCGAGAATCGATAATGCGCGCAGCGCGCATGTATAAGCAGAACAAGGATGCCAGCGCCGCACTGGGCATTTCTCTGCGCTATTTTGCCCGCCTTTGTCGGCAATATGAGGTGGAAACGCCCTATGCGCGCCACAGGCGCCACATTCAAGAGGCAAAACACTAATTTTTTGTTATTTTCTTTCGGCTGATTTGTCGCGCAGTCCGTGCGGCATATATCCCCGATGTGTATAGCGCGTATTGTTGGAGGCAAATGAACGGTAAAACGCTGTTGAGATGGAGTGCTTCTGTGGCCCTGATCGCAACTGCTTTGGCTGGCTGTGGCGAGGAAGAAGAGAGTGCATCGGCCGGTGGCGGCCCGGGAGGACGCGGCAATTGGGGCGGTGGACGCGGAGGCGTTGCAGCGATTCCCGTTAAGGCTGAGAATGCGGTGCGCGGCGAGATGAACTCCTACGTTGAAACGTATGCGCGTCTCGAGGCGGAGCGAGAAATCAGCGTCCTTGGCCGGGCGACGGGTTTTTTGCAAGAACTGGGCGCCGAAGAGGGCGACCGAGTCAAAGAGGGGCAGGTCTTGGCCAAGCTCGACAAGGAGGAGTTGGAGCTGCGCATGCGCCAGGTGCAGGCTGGTTATAACGAAGCCCAAACCAACTACGAGCGGATAAAGGTTCTGCACGAGAACAAAATGGTTAGCCAAGCGGAGTACGAGACGACGCAGCTGCGCTATGAGAACAGCAAGGTGGATCTCGAAGAGGCTAAGCTCAACTTGGCCTATGCCGACGTGCAGGCACCCATCTCCGGCGTGATTATGGAGCGCATGGTAGAAGTGGGCACGCTGGTGCGCTCTAACCAAGAACTGTTTTTTATTGCGGATATGGACCCTCTCTTGGTGCGCATCTTCGTGCCGGAGCGGCGCATGTACCAGCTGAAACCGGGACAGGCCGCCACCGTGTCGGTGGAAGCGCTGCCCGATCGGTCGTTCAAGGGGAAAATCCGCATGATCAGCCCCAAGGTAGACCCGGAGAGCGGCACGGTTAAGGTCACTATTGAGGTGCCGGCTAGCGGCCTGTTAAAGCCGGGGATGTTTTGCACGGTGCGCATTATTACCGACAGTCGACCCAATGCGCTGATTGTGCCCAAGAAAGCGCTGGTCCTCGAGACCGATGCCGACGATGTTTTTGCCGTTCGGGAGGGCAAGGTCGCTCTAGTTGATGTCGAACTTGGTTTTGTTGAGGGCGATCGGGTGGAGATCGTCTCCGGACTGGAAGAGGGCGATCAGGTGGTAACAGTGGGTCACGAGGGCCTCAAGGATGGCTCTGCTGTGCGCGTCGTTGGCGAGGAGGGCGTAGAAGTGGTCGCCGAGCAGCGTGAGGAGGGCGGCGGTGGTCCCGGCGGTGGCTGGCAGGGCGGTGGCGGTCCCGGCGGCGGCGGTCCCGGTGGCGGCGGTCCCGGCGGTGCGCTGCCCGACAGTTTGCGCGAGCTGATAGCCAAGTATCGCGCCGAAG